>JAFVGW010000059.1 GCA_017474765.1 Salinivirgaceae bacterium
CCGCACCATTGTATTTGTGCCAATTGGCGCGGGGCGTATGACGGAAGGGAAACGGCAACGGGGTGTTGATTTTTAATCTGATTATTCAATCATTCCCCTTCCACCACTTTCACTTCCTCATCCGTTAGGCCGTAGAGCGTGTAAACAAGGCGGTCGATTTCGCGGTCGGTGGTGGCGATTTCGGAACGCAGGGCGGCGCAATCGGCGCGGTATTGGTTGAAGTATGGCTCCCACTCGTCTTGTTGGGCGAGCGAAAGGCAGACTTTCTGCTTGCGCAGTTCGGCAGTGAAGGCTGCAAAATCCAGCGTGTAGAAGTTCTCCAACGCCGCCGTAACCTTCTGAACTGCAAGGTTCTGCTGCACACGGCGCAGAAAACAGCCGATTTTCTCCTGCAACGACGCGTTCAACGCAAGCATCTTGTTGGCAAGGGTAGATAATGCCTCCGATTTACCGACTTCCATTGGTATTGGAATTTGACCGAAATACTTCCAAATCAATTGATAACCATTCTGAATTTGCGAACAAAATTTAGTAATCAGCCACCAACCCATTTTCGAATTAAGAACGGCCAACAATGCTTTAGATTCAGTTGGGATAAACCACATAGAATTATTTGAATAGAAGCCTTGTTCATCATATAAAAAACAAGGTTTTACTTGAAATGCTTGATACATAATTTTGGGTTTTGCAAATTGTGCATAATAATCGCAAGCACGTAGTTCCCACCAAAAATCACCTTTATCAGTTCGGTTTCTGCCTTTTTCAGCAAACGGTTCAAGCCAATCCGCTATTGACGGATATTCTGATTTCAAATAATTCCACGCATCTTCTTCTTTTTCAAATATTTGCTTTTGTTGCGTCCAGCCTTTTTCAAATAGTATTAAGTAATTAACTGCTTCTGCCTTACCATATGGCATAATATTTCGCCCTTGTAAAAAGGGGAAAATGTGCTCTTTTGCTTTTTCATCTTGATTGACAATTATCTTGTATGTATCAGAATCTATAAGAAATGCATTTGTGAGCCCAGTCTTAATACCGTAATATGCTTCTCCATTAATGAAATTCTTTAGTGCAGGAAATTCATTTGTCAATCGTTCTATTAGTGTTTTTTCTTTTTGAGAAGAAATAATCCACGTATCACTATTAAATTGTGAAATATCAAATATTTCTTCCGTGTTCAATACATTTTGATTAAAGTCTTGAGAATTAGCGGCATTCAATACTGAAACCGACAAGTTTGTGGTCGGCGAAGCATTTTTGCCAATAAAAATACACGGATATGTTGTTGCGCCTTTGAAAATCTGAATATCTCCAAAATCAATCAATTTTTCCAATCGCTTGCTTAAGAAATATGCTCTCAATTCTTTCCCATAACCCGCTTGTAACCATTTATTTGGCATAATATATGACACGTACGCTTCGGGTTTTGCAATTTGAAAGCCCTTTTCCACAAAAACACAATACAAATCCCCTCTTTTGTTATAGGTTGCATATCCAACTTGCTCCAATTGAGCGGAAGTTTCTGCAATGGTTTCAAGGTGCACATACGGCGGATTGCCAATCACCACATCGAAGCCGCCACGCTCAAAAACCTGCGGGAACTCCGCCTGCCAGTCGAAGGCCTTGCTGCCAGCCACGGCGGGGTCGGCAATGAGTGAGTTTCCGCACTTTATATTGCGGTTGAGCGAGTTGAGTTTGCGGTGCGGCCGAGCGGTGCGCAGCCAGAGCGAGAGTTTGGCAATCTCAACGCTCTCCTCGTTAATGTCAACGCCGAAAAGGTTGTTCTCCAATATCGAGTTCTCAATGTTTGGGATAACCATCGGCTGCTCCAGCACTTTGGCCTCCATCTCGTCAACCAGGCGGTGTTCGGCAATCAGGAAGTTGAGCGCGGCGTTCAGGAAAGCGCCCGAGCCGCACGCGGGGTCGCAAATGGTTATCTGCAAGAGCCTTGGCGGTAGGCGTCGAGTTTCTCAAGAAGCGCTTTCTTGGTGCTGCTTTTGCGCTGCTTGTCGGCAAAATACTCCTGCTCGTTTATCTGCAACTCGGCTTTCTTGTCGGTGCAGAGCCGCCCCACGGTGTTCTCAACAATGTATTTTGTAATGTATTGCGGTGTGTAGAAAACGCCGTCGCGCTTGCGTTTGGTGGTTGTTGTGGGCGCCGATTCGGTTACCGATTGATTTTCAACGTTTTCAATCTCGTTGAGCGAATTTTCGAAAATGTGGCCCAGAATGTTCACGTCAACCTCGCTCTTGTAGTCGTATTCCGAGAGTCGGCGCGTGTGGGCGGCCAGCACATCGTCGCTGATTACCAGACTGTCGAGCACATCGTCGGGCTTGAACAGGCCGCCGTTGTAGGCGAAAATCTCATAATCCTTACCGCGGTAGCCAGTGTCAAGGTAGCCGAAATATTTCTTAATGCGGTTGTAAAGCGGCTGATATTCATCGAGTTCGGCCAGTTTCTCCCAGTCGGCAATAATCTTCACCATTGTGTTTGGCGGCAGCAGCCCGCCATCTTCGGCAAAGAAGATAAACAACAGGCGGTCGAGCAGTTTCTGCGTCTTTTTGTATAGTTCCACCGCTGTAGGGACGCGATTCATCGCGTCCGTGCAATTCGCCGCGTCTCTACCAGCGTCGCCGCAATTATTTTTCAGAATATCCTGATACAGAACCTGTTTGAAGGTGGTGTAGTCACGGTAGAGCGCGTTGGTAATGGCGTCCTCGCTGCTCACGCTTTCGGCCTTTATGCGCTTTGGCAGATTGGCGGCAATGTTGGGCCAGGCCAGGCAGAGCCAAAGTGTACCGAACTCATTTTCAGTCAAATGAAACAAATCAAACTCAACGCACTCCACGGCATTGTCAATGTAGAAGCGCAGTTTCTCAAAGTTGGAAATCACCACATACGTGGCGTTCTGATTTTGGTTTTTGTAGCCGAAAGCCTGCTGCTCAATTTTCGATAAGTCGGTGGTTTTGTGGTCTTTAAGTTCAATAACGCCCACCACCTTGCCATCCACCAGAATGGCGCCGTCGGCTTTTTTCGAGTTGGTCTCGTTCTTCTGCTCGGTAATCAGATTGTAGTCGGGCGACGGGTTGAGCGTGTAGCCCAGCACCTTCACAAACAGTTCGCGCAGGAAACCCTCCTGAAACTGCTCCTCCTTGCTTTGGCGGATATTTTCCTGAATATCAGGGTTGAGAAAGTACTGCTTGAATTGCTGCCACGCCTGTGCCACAGTCTCCTGCGGCGCGGCATCGGCATATTTCTTGACAATGTTCTTTTGAAACAGCATAACAATGGCGTTTAAATGCGAATTATGACAAATTTAAATGAAAGTGGCGAATGAAGGAAAAAAAATATGGCCGCCGTTTTTTCGGTGGCCATAGTTATTCGTCAGAAATTAGGTCAACGACTTGTTGACCTTTATCATTATTGCCAAATTGGCCAATGAGTCGTTGGCCTTTTTTATCATCGAAAATTAGGCCACCAACCTGGTGACCTTTTTTATCAGCAATTAGGCCAACAGGTTGTTGGCCTTTTGTAACGCTTTAATTATAAAACCAATCCATCACTTATTTCCATAAAAAAACAAGGGAACTCTCGCCCCCTTGCTTTTGCTATTGTCAGTCTCAATTATCGTTTTCCCATTGCTGCCAATCGGTTTCGGCAAGATAGCGCTCAATCTGCTGGCGAAGTTCGGGAATGCCCGTTGTGGCGGTTCCCCAAAGAATGCGTGGAACAACATTTGCATAATCGTGAACCAAGACGTGCCTCATTCCCTGAACCACGTTCCATTGCGTCTCGCTGTGTGAATCCTTGAACTCTTTTGACAGCATATAGGCGGCTTCGCCCACAATTTCAACATTCTTCATAACCGCATAATATGTGCGTATATCGCTGGTGAATTGCTCATACGAAACACCTTCGATAAGTTTGGAAACATTGTTAGAGTACTCCACAATGTCCTCAAGCCGTCCTTTATCACGCGCTTTTTCTCTCATAAATCAGGATTTTATCGCGGTTGGCGGTTTTTTCGGCGTACGGACGAAGTGAGCCATTGGCGACAAGGTCAACTTCGCGGCCTAAAAGTTCTTTCAAGTCCATATAAATTCCGCCCATAGTGAAGAGTGTGAACGGTTTGCCCGAATAATCGGGTTCAAACAATATGTCCACATCGCTGTCGGGCGTTTCCTCACCGCGGGCAAACGAGCCGAACAGCCAGGCTTTCAGCACAGGCTGCGTCTTGAAGTATTCGGCAATCATCCGTGTCATTGTCGGTGTGTCCATAGCGCAAATGCTTTTTGTCAGACACAAATGTATGAAAAATCGCGCACAAAAAAAACAAGGGAACTCTCGCTCCCTTGTCTTTACAAATCACAAATTTTAAATCCTAAATACTAACTGCTAAATACTAACTGTCAATCAGTTGTACGCCGATTCGCCGTGCTCGTAAACGTCGAGTCCTTCCTCTTCAATCCGCGAGTCGACGCGCAGACCGTGTATCTTCTTAATCAGCAGGAACATAATCAGTCCGCAGCCGAACGACCAGCCCGCTATGGTAACCTCGCCAATCAACTGTGTCAGAACTGAATAGCCGCACTCGCTGTAGGCGAAAACTCCAGTCAGGATTGTGCCCACAAAGCCAGCCATTCCGTGAACCGAAACGGCGCCAACGGGGTCATCGATATGCAGACGGGTGTCGAAGAACTTGACAAAGAAGCACATAACTGCCGAAGCAATGGCGCCAATCAGCGCGGCAGCCCAGATTGGAACGCAGTCACAACCTGCGGTAATGCCAACCAAGCCTGCCAGAATGCCGTTGCAAACCATTGAGAGCGAAGGTTTTCCGTAGGCCAGCCAAGTGTAAATCAGGGCTATGATTCCGCCCACGGCTGCGGCAATGTTGGTGGTTACGAAAATGTGCGACATTGCCGACATATTGTCAAGGATTCCGCCGCCGTAGCAGTCGGCATCAACAATGCCCGAAGCGGCAACGGTTGAACCAGGGTTGAATCCGAACCAGCCCATCCACAGAATCCACACGCCCAGAGCCGCCAGCGCAAGGTTGTGGCCAGGAATGGCGTGAGTGCGAATCGAGCCATCGGCATTCTTTGTGTATTTGCCCAAACGCGGACCAAGCACAATGGCGCCCGCCAAGGCAATGAAACCGCCGCACGAGTGAACCACAGCCGAGCCCGCGAAATCGTGGAAACCGAGTTCGCTCAGCCAGCCGCCGCCCCACGACCAGTGGCCCTGAATGGGGTAAATCAGCGCCGAAATGACCAGACTGTAAACCAGATACATCGAGAATTTGGTGCGCTCAGCCATTGCGCCCGAAACGATTGTGGCCGCCGTGGCGCAGAACACCGTCTGGAAAATGAAGTAGCACTCTTTTGGCAGATTGCCGCACGGGTTCTCAACGCCGCCAATACCGAATCCGCCCCAGCCCAGGAACGAGCCAGCGCCGAACATCACCGAGAAACCCAGAATCCAGTACAGAACCGAGCCTGCCGAGAAATCCATAAAGTTCTTCATCAGAATGTTGGCCGTGTTTTTGGTGCGCGTCAGGCCCGCCTCAACCAGCGCAAAACCAGGCTGCATAAAGAACACAAGCATTGCCGCAAGCAACACCCAAATTGTATCGACAGGGCTAATGCCACTCTCGACAACCGCCTCGGCAGCAGGGGCCACAGCCTCAGCCGCCATCGAAATTGTATCAGAAATTATTGTTTCCATTTTTTTACCGTTTAATTGTTTAATCGGTGAATCGTTTAATCGACGCTTTGTCCGTTTCCCGATTCACCAGTTTCCTATTTAATTGAATGACTTTCAGTTCACCGATTCACCAGTTCACCGATTCACCATTATTTTTTATCCGCCAAAACCGTGTCACCGTGCTCGCCTGTGCGGATTGACCAGGTGTCGTCGACAGGGCTGACAAAGATTCGACCGTCGCCGATTTCGCCCGTGCGCGCCACGCTCATAATGGCGTCGATAGCGGGCTGCACAAATTGGTCGCGGCAGATAATGGTAATCTCAATGCGCGAGATAATGTCGGTGCTGTACATCACGCCGCGGTAAATGCGGTCCTCGCGGTCCTGCCCAATGGCCTTCACTTCAGCGTACGAGAACCAGTTGATATCGGCCTGAAAGAGAGCCTCTTTCACTTCGTCGAACTTCGTCTTGCGAATAATCGCTTCAATCTTTTTCATTGTCTTAAAAATTTAATTATTAACTATTTAATTGGTAAGTGGTGAGAGTTTAGAGTTTAGTTTTTCGATAACCCTTCCGCTAAACTCTCCCCACTCCCCTCTACACTTTAAAAGGATAACCCCACCAAGAAATACATTCGGTTTGCGGTCGGGTTTGCGGTGATTTGCGCGAACACGGGCAGCGTAAATTTCTCGAACTCAATCTCTTTTGTCGCCGAAAGGCTAAGGTTGATAAGTGCGAAACCTTCGGCACCATAAAAGTCATTCTCCCAAGGTGTTACGCCCGCGGCTGCTTGCCAGTCGAGTCCGCCGAGTTTGAACGGTGCGGCAACCTCAAAGTACGACGAGTAGGCGTCGTCGCCGTTTGCTTTGGTGCCCATTGCGCCGTAAAAGTTTGTGTACCACCCGATTGACAGGAATCCGAAATCGTATGTCAGACCTGCCTCGTAGGTGTGGACGGTTGAGTCGGCCGAATACTCGAAGTATTTGGTGTCGTCGTCGGCACACCAGTAGTCGGTTACCATTGCAGTCAGGCCGCCCACGGCGTACGACAGCGTGAAGTCAATCTCCTTGTAGCCGCTCCCGACAATGCTTGCCGAGCCCCACGCTCCGAGCGACAAACCTTTGTAATCGACTGAAAGTGAAGGTTGAATGGCCGCTCCGTCGAGCTTGCCGCCACGCCAGATATACGAACTTACCACATCGGCTCCAACTGAAGCCTCAACGCCGCCTTCACCTTCGGCGTAACTTGTTCCTGTCATTGCCATCAATGCTATGGCAATCATTGTTTTCTTAATAGTTTTCATTTTCTTTGAATGTTTATAAATTTTTAAACTGCGGTGGCTGCGTTGCCGCGCAACCATCAAAAAAGGCTGGTTTCACCGAAGCCAGCCTTGATTTTTCTCACTTGATTCATCTGCCAACGGCCCGGCTGGTTGGGCGCGCACGGCGGTTCTTATTATTTTGTTTCGAGTTCCGGTTGGAACCCTGATTGAAACTCTGTTTCGAATAGAACCGGTTGCTAAAACTCCTTTTCATAACCGTAACTTTTAAATTGTTAGTTAAACACTTTGTTTTATCATTTTCTGACACGGCAAATATATAGCCGAATTTTAATTCGCAACTAAATTTCGATAAATATTTTTATATCGTTAGTGATATACTTATTTAAGTTACGATTTATAATTCGATGGGCTGATTTTTACAAAATTTATTAAAAACGGCGCGATTTTAAAACGTTTTCACTGACGATTTGAAATTGGAGTTATTTCGGACGTAACGGCGAATTTTGAACTTTTGAGAGATTTTAGACGATTTTTAAGGGGTATGGGCGCGAGAAATTTGAATTTTTGGGTGTGATATGTGATTTTGAAGGGGGAATAAATCCGAAAACACACAAATGAACGAAAGCGGGTGCAAAATCAGTCAAAAAATTGGTAATATCGCGTAATTGTTACCGATTTAGATTATTTAGTTTTGAATTTAAATCAAACAATCTAATTTTGCCACGATTTAAAACTAATAACAAGCAATATGTTTAAAAGTAGAAGTTGAACCTATAATAATATAAAGCGATTGCAAACAGTTTTGACAATCGCCTCAATGGCAGCGTTGGCCACGTTGGCAGTTTTCCATTCCAACAGACTGATTGTATTGGCTGCGGCAGCGCTGGCCGCAATCCTTATTTTGGCAAACCTGCTAATCGACAAATTTGTCAATCAAAAGATACTGAAGCAAATTGACGGCTGCCTGAAACAACTTGCCACGGGCGAAGTCGTGGAAATATCAGCAAAACAGATTAAACGCCACCAAATGTTCAAGCGCATTGGCGGTGTGGCAAGACACTATGCCGAACTGCAGCGCTACGCCGAGTGCATTGCCTCGGGGCGGAAATACGAATCGGCAAACGCCGCGGGCGACGAGTTCTATCAGTCAATCAGCAAGTTGAATCAACACCTCGACAAACTTGTGAGCGAAGAGAACGACTGGAAAGAGCAGGAACAGAAGCGCAACTGGATGAACCAAGGCGTGGCCAAGTTCTCCGACATTATGCGGCAGTCGAACCGCTCGCTGAATGAGATTGCAATGGAACTGCTGCACCAGCTAATCAAATACACCGACTGCAACCAAGGCGGCATTTTTGTGCGCGAAAACACTGACGATGAGTTTCTTACAATGATTGCCTCGTACGCCTACGACCGCCAGAAGTTCCCCGACAAAAAGTGCAGCCTTGAAGACGGGCTGATTGCCGCCGCTTACTACGAAAAGGCGCCCATTTTTATGACCGACATCCCCGACGAGTATCTGGCAATACGCTCCGGTTTGGGCGAAGCGTCGCCGCGCTGCCTGTTCCTTGTGCCGCTCATCAGCGATGATAAAGTGCTGGGTGTTATTGAGTTGGCCTCGTTCAACGTTCTCGATGAGCACAAACAAAAATTCATTGAGAAGATTGCAGAAAGTTTTGCGTCGACCTTGTCGGCATCGCACCTGAACAACACAACCGTAAAACTGCTCGAGAAGGCACAACAGCAGGCGCAACAGCTTAAAAGTCAGGAAGAAGAGCTGCGCCAAAGCATTGAGGAGATGCAAGCCCAACAGGAAGAGATGGAAAGCAAGCAACACGAACTCGAAGAAAGCGAGAACCTAATGCGCCGCATTATCGACCTTGTTCCCTACCCGATTTTCGTTAAGAATATCCACCGCCAGTATATTGTTGCCAATCAGGAAGAAGGCAAGCTGTACAATATGCCGGTGGACAGTCTGCTCGGCCACTCCGACGACGAACTTGTAAACGATATTGATGAGTTGAACGCCATCCACGAAAGTGATACCAAAGTGCTTGAGCAAAGGCAGATGATAAAACTGCCCGAGAAACCATATCGCTTCCAGATGGTACGCGCCGCGTTCTGCAAACCATTAAAGTGCCGTTTATCAACAACATAACGCACAACCCCAACATTCTGGGCGTCTCGTTCGACCTTACTTCGGTGCGCGAGATGGAACAGCAGTTGCGTAAGAGCGAAGCGAAGGTTAAAGATTTGGAAAACAAACTGGCAAACAAATAGTTACGCCCATAACAGGATGACTTATTGAAAAGAGAGGAGCCAAACATAAAAACAAAGGGGCTGATAATCATTGCCCCTTTTATTTTTGTCTAAATCACTCAATTTCACCTTTGCTGCATTCCCAAAAAGAACGTATTTTCGCGCAAAATTTTAGGACACGGAAACAAAGAATTAATAATTTATATAAACAACAGAGTGTCAGTTGGTTATTTGTTTTTGAATATCTAAACTTCTAACCGCTTAACTTTCAACTTTCAGTAGTTATGTCGAAGAATTTTGTAACAGTTGACGGCAACGAGGCTGCGGCGCACATTGCGTACGAGTTCACAGAGATTGCCGCAATCTACCCCATCACACCGTCGTCACCTATGGCGGAGCACACCGACGCGTGGTCGGCAAAAGGACGCAAAAATATTTTCGGTCAGCAGGTTACGCTGATTGAAATGCAGTCGGAGGCGGGTGCCATTGGTGCCGTTCACGGAGCGGCGCAGACGGGCTCGCTGGCCACAAGTTTCACATCGAGCCAAGGCCTTATGCTTATGATTCCGGTGCTGCACCGCATTGCGGGCGAGCGTCTGCCGGTGGTTCTGCACGTGGCCGCACGCACGGTGGGAACGCACGCAATGAGCATCTTCGGCGACCATTCCGACGTTATGGGCTGCCGCAACACCGGTTTCGCAATGCTCTGCACGGGCAGCGTTCAGGAGGTTATCGACCTTGCCGGAGTGGCTCACCTGGCCGCCGTCAAGGGGCAGACGCCGTTTATGCACTTCTTCGACGGATTCCGCACGTCGCACGAGATTAACACCGTGGAAATGATTGACACAAAGGCTCTTGCCGATATGCTCGACCGCGACGCTCTGCAAACCTTCCGCTCGCACGCGCTCAATCCGGAGCACCCGCTTATGCGCGGAACGGTGCAGAACCCCGACGTCTTCTTCCAAGTGCGCGAGGCCTGCAACCCTTACTACGACGCGCTTCCGCAGATTGTTGAGGATTATTTCGAAAAGATAGGCGCTCTGACAGGCCGCCACTATCACCTGTTCGACTACTATGGCGCAGCCGACGCCGACCGCGTCATTGTTGCAATGGGCAGTGTTTCGGGCGCGGTGAAAGAGGCCGTTGACAGCCTGAACGCCAAAGGCGAGAAGACTGGCTTTGTGCAGGTTCACCTTTACCGTCCGTTCAGCGCCGAGCATCTGCTCAAGGCTCTGCCGAAGAGCGTCAAGAGCATTGCCGTGCTCGACCGCTGCAAAGAGCCCGGAAGCGCCGGCGAGCCGCTGTTTGAGGACGTCTGCTCGGTCATCCTGAACAGCGATAGAAAAATCAAGGTTGTGGGCGGCCGATACGGACTATCGTCGAAAGACACCGACCCGGGACAGATTCTGGCCGTGTTTGCCAATCTATCTGAAAATGAGCCGAAAAACGGCTTCACCATCGGCATAACCGACGACGTTACGCACTTGTCGTTGCCAACACTGCCGTTCGACAATCCGGGCGGCGACACCTTCAGTTGCAAGTTCTGGGGCCTGGGCGGCGACGGAACCGTGGGCGCCAACAAAAACACCGTCCACATTGTGAGCGAGTGCGCCGGACTTTACGGTCAGGCTTACTTTGAATACGACGCCAAAAAGTCGTTCGGCGTGACCAAATCGCACCTGCGCTTCGGCAAAAACCCCATCGAGAGTTCGTACTACGTGAAGAGCGCCGATTTTGTGGCCTGCCACAATCAGAGTTACATTGGCAAATACGATATTGTGTCGGAAGTGAAGCCAGGCGGCACGTTCCTTCTGAACTGCACCAAAACCGACGCCGAACTTGAAGCGTGGCTTCCGGCCGACGTGAAACGGACGCTGGCACTCAACAAGATACGCTTCTGCGTGATTGACGCCACCGACATTGCAATGAATATTGGCCTGGGCAGCCACACCAACACGGTGCTTCAGGCCGCCTTCTTCGCCTGCACGGGCATCATCAAGGCCGACGTGGCGCTCGAGGCTATGAAAGCCGCCGCCCGCAAGACCTATTTTGCTAAAGGCGAGGAAGTTGTGAACAAGAACGTGGCCGCCATCGACAAAGGTGCCGCCGGCGTTCGCGAGATTAAGGTTCTGGCTGCATGGGCATCGGCTAAAGAGGTGGAAACCAATGCGGTGGACAACCGTCCGGCCGTGGTGCGCAACCTGCTCGAGCCTATCAATGCACAAAAGGGCGACGACCTGCCTGTGAGCGCTTTCGCCGATAATATCGACGGCACTCTGGAAATGGGCCTGACCGCCTACGAGAAGCGCGGCATTGCCGTGAAGGTGCCCGTCTGGAACACCGACAAGTGCATTCAGTGCAACCGCTGCTCGCTCGTCTGCCCGCACGCCGTCATACGTCCGTATCTGCTGAACGAGGCCGAAAAAGCCGCCGCGCCCGAAGGGTTCAAAACGGTTGTGGCCAACGGAAAGGCGAAGGCTATGGGGCTTCATTTCGCACTGAGCATATCGGCGCTCGACTGCACAAGTTGCGGCAGTTGCGTGCAGAGTTGCCCGGCCAATGCGCTTGAAATGCAGCCGGCAGTGTTCAGCGAACAAGACAAGAATTGCTTCGATTACGGATTGACAATCAGTCAGAAAGGCGATATTTTTGAGCCATACTCGATAAAGGGAAGCCAATTCCGTCAGCCGCTGCTCGAATTCTCGGCAGCCTGCGCTGGTTGCGGCGAGACGCCATACGCAAAACTGCTCACCCAACTCTTCGGCGACCGCGTGTTCTGGGCCAACGCCACCGGTTGCTCGCAGGCGTGGGGCTCGGCAATGCCCGGAATTCCTTACACGGTGAACCACCGCGGCTTCGGCCCGGCCTGGACCAACAGTCTGTTCGAGAACAATGCCGAACTCTGCATGGGAATGTATCTGTCTGTAAAGCAACGCCGTGCACTGCTCAAAGAGAAGATTGAGGCTATGGCCGCCACAGCACAAGGCGACCTGAAAGAGGCTTGCGGCCAATGGCTGGCAACATTCGACGACATTGACAAATCGCGCGAAGCAACTGATACACTGATAGATAATCTGCAAAAGAACACCGACGCAAAGACAGCCGACATTCTGGCTCAGAAAGACATTCTGTCGAAGAAGACCTTCTGGATGTTTGGCGGCGACGGCTGGGCCTACGACATTGGCTTCGGCGGTCTTGACCACGTGATTGCCGGCGGCGAGAATATCAACGTATTTATCATTGACACAGAGATTTACTCGAATACAGGCGGACAAAGTAGCAAAGCAACGCCTATGGGCGCTGTGGCGAAATTCGCCGCTTCGGGAAAGAAGAGCCGCAAAAAGGATTTGGGCGCCATAATGATGACCTACGGCAACGTGTATGTGGCGCAGGTGGCAATGGGTGCCGACCCGAACCAACTGATTAAGGCTGTGAAAGAGGCCGAAGAGTACGACGGACCATCGATTGTGATTGCCTACACGCCTTGCGCGTCGCACGGAATCTGCATTGGTATGCACCGCGTTCAGGAGGAGATGAAACGTGCCGTTGAGAGCGGCTACTGGCTGCTCTACCGCTACGACCCGCGCCGCGAGCACCCGTTCCAACTCGACTCGAAAGCGCCCACAATGCCTTACAAGGAGTTCCTGGCCGGCGAGGTGCGCTACAACTCGCTCACCCGCAGCTTCCCCGACAACGCCGACAAACTCTTCGAGCAAGGCAGCCACGATGCCGAGGAGAGGTATAAGAGGTATTCGGAGATGTGATTACGTGGATTTAAAGTTCTAAGTTTTTGAAGTTTAAAGTTTAACGGGTTGAACAGGTTTAACGGGTTAAAATGTAGGGACGCGATTCATCGCGTCCGATTAAAAAACGCAATGCCGTTAAATGTTCGGATAATTGAGAAGGTTTGGCGCCGAGGGCTGAACCTTCTTCTTTTTTGATAAGTTAAAATCCCTCAGTTTTTTGCTTTTTCAGTTTTTTTTCTCAAATTGCTGATTAAAAATTGAATTGTAATGAAAGCATTTGTTTCGGCAGTTGCCTTTGCGGCACTCTTCCTGGTGGCCTGCCAGCCCGCCAACACACCAAAAAGCGAAAAACTAGGCGGCACGCTACATGTCAATATCAGCGACATTCCGCATGTGGTTTTCCCTGGACAGATTGAGAAACGCAGCGAGCAAATAATTGTGAACCAAGTCTATTCGGGACTTGTGAAATACAATCCTCGCACGCTTGAAATCATTCCGTCGGTTGCAAAATCATACAACATCTCAGCCGACGGACTGACCTATACTTTTGTGCTCGACAGCCGCGCCAAGTTCCAAGACGACCGCTGCTTTCCGCAGGGAAAAGGCCGCCACATAACCGCCGCCGACTTCAAATACTCGATTGAGCAGATTTGCCGCAACCGTCTGGCTCACGACCGCGGTGTTCCCCAACAGGTGAAAAACATTGAGGGAGCCGACAACTTCCTGCCTACTGCCAAAACAAACGATTCGTTGAATATCAGCGGCATAGCGGCACCCAGCGACAGCGTGCTTGTGATTAAACTGAAAAATCCCGACGACCTTTTCCTTCACTTTCTGGCTGGCACCAACGCGCTTGTCTTCGCCCGTGAGGCCTTCAATGCCTACGGCGTGAACGGCACGGCTGGCTCAGGTCCATTCCGCATGAAATATCCGAATATCATCGGGCAGCAGATTGTCCTGACCCGCACCAACGATTATTGGGAATCAGAAGATGACGTGACTCTACCCTATCTCGACTCCGTGGTGTTCTCTTTCATCACCTCGCCCAAAAAAGAGATTTATCTGTTTGAAATCGGCAAAGCCAATGTGGTGTTCGATGTGGCGGCAACCCAAATCACACCGTTTCTCGAATCGAACATCGAGAAGTTTGAATCAAACCCTCCCGCCTACATCATGACAAGCACAATTAACCAGAACAACGACAAACGGTTCAACCTGCTCACTGCCGATGTAAACGGATTGTATATCAACTCGCAGAACTATTTCGACTTTACACGGGTTTATTTGAAGAAGCCCGAAGCGCAAAACGCTGCTGACAGCAACTGAATATCATATAAAAAAAGCCCCGAATGGGGCTTCTTTTTTGTGTATAATCGATTTGATTGATTATCAAAGAATCAGCATCGCATCGCCGTAAGGACCGAAACGGTAGCCCTCCTTCATGGCCACATTGTACGACTCCATCAGCAGGTCGTAACCCGCAAAAGCGGCAACCATCATCATCAGAGTGGATTGCGGCAGTTGGAAATTCGAAACCATCGAACTTGCCACGCTGAACTCATAGGGCGGGAAGATGAACTTGTTGGTCCAGCCGTCGAACGGTTTCAGGAAGCCGTAAGTTGATACCGAACTTTCGAGCGTACGCATCACTGTTGTGCCGATTGCGCAAACCTGATGGCGCCCCTCTTTGGCCTTGTTGACGGTGTTAGCGGCCTCCTCAGAAATAAGAATCTGCTCCGAGTCCATCTTGTGCTTTGTCAGGTCCTCAACATCAACCGAGCGGAAATTGCCAAGTCCGACATGCAGTGTGATTTCTGCGAAGTTGATGCCCTTAATCTCGCAGCGCTTGAGCAGTTCGCGGCTGAAGTGCAGACCTGCTGTGGGAGCGGCCACGGCGCCTTCATATTTGGCGAAGATAGTCTGGTAACGCTCGGCGTCCTCTGGCTCCACCGGGCGCTTAATCGAACGCGGAATCGGTGTCTCGCCAAGCGAGTAAAGCGTTTTTTTGAACTCTTCATACGGGCCGTCGAACAGGAAACGGAGCGTGCGGCCGCGCGATGTGGTGTTGTCGATAACCTCGGCCACAAGCGAGTCGTCCTCACCGAAATAGAGTTTGTTGCCGATACGGATTTTGCGCGCAGGGTCAACCAGCACGTCCCACAAACGCTGGTCGTGGTTCAACTCGCGGAGCAGGAACACCTCGATTTTCGCTCCCGTTTTCTCCTTGTTTCCATAAAGTCGCGCAGGAAAAACCTTCGTGTTGTTGAACACAAAAACATCCTTGTCGTCGAAGTAGTTGATTATCTCCTTGAAAATCTTGTGTTCGAACTGTCCTGTCTTGCGATTGACAACCAACAGACGCGCCTCGTCCCGATTCTCTGTCGGATAAAGTGCAATACGGTCTTCAGGCAGATCGTAGTTAAATTGTGAAAGTTTCATTAAAAAGTGCTTTATAAAAAATTATTTTACGATGTTTTCCTCAGCAGGTTTCATATTTCTGATGTTTTTTTCAAATTCCAGAATGTCAATTGCATTTTCTATCCTGAAATCGCCGCTCGCCGTACGGCACAAATCGTGAAGATAAGCCCCCGAGCCGAGCCGCTGGCCGAAATCGCGGGCCAAAGCCCTGATATAGGTGCCCTTGCTGCATTTTATTCTGACAACAACTTGCGGCAGACTGCAATTAACAAGTTCAAGTTCATCGATGGTGATGCGCGACGGCTTCAGTTCAATATCGTGGCCTTTGCGAGCCGCCACGTATGCCCGCTGGCCGTCAATCTGCTTGGCCGAGAACAATGGCGGAACCTGATCTTGCTCGCCGATGAATGTCTTCAGAACCTCCTCCACTTTCTCGCGGGTGATGCCTTCGGTGCTGTAGGTGCGGTCAATTTCAGTCTCGCGGTCGAATGAGGGAGTGGTGGCGCCCAGCATGAATGTGGCCACATACTCCTTGCTGCTCGCCTGCAAAGCCTCAATCTGCTTGGTCATCCTTCCTGTGCAAATCACCAGAAGGCCTGTTGCCAAAGGATCGAGCGTGCCTGCATGGCCCACTTTTATCTTCTTCAGATGAAACTGATTCCTAAGCAGATAGCGCACCTTATTGACAACGTCGAACGATGTCCAGCGCAACGGCTTGTTTATAAGGAGAATCCGTCCCTCCTCAAAATCCTGCTGAGTCAGGTTTTGCGAAAGAGCCGCCACCCGCATTTTGTTTTCCGTACCCGAGCACACAATTATTCTTCGCTTTTTGGTTTGCGCATTATGGCGTAAATCTCAAAGATGAACCCTGCCAGAACAATTATTGGCGCAATCACAATCCGACGCACACTGAACATGGCCTCGTTGAACACTTGCGGGTCATCAGAACGGCCGCCAGCCATGAGAATGAAGCCGAAGACTATAACGGCAATTCCTATCCAGACAAACTTGTAATTGTCTGATGGCAAGGCAAATCCTGTCTTTTCTGTCTCGTTACTCATAAATCTTTCATTTGTGGGGATATTGCGAATCCCCTGATTGATTATCTGTTTATTTCAAATTTTTCAAGCGTACAAATCGTTGCCTTTCATCCGCAGATAACGGTTCACGGCAAGCGTGGTCGAGCACCAGACGATTGCAAAGCCAATCACCATGATGCAGGCGTAAAGAACTGCTATTGTGTCAAGTTCGTACAATATCGAAAGTTCAGGTATATGCTTGTCAATCATATAGATGACACCACCAAGCAACACAAACGTTATCAGAATGCTGATGAGCGAATGCCACAAACTTTTTATCACAAACGGCGCGCGCACAAACGCCCGAGTGGCCCCGACAAGTTCCATTGTCTTAATCAGGAACCGACGCGCATAAACCGAAAGGCGTATTGTGTTGTTAATCAGCGACAACGAGATGATGAACAGCAGTCCGCAGAAAATGAGCAGCACAATGCTAATCTTCTTAATGTTCTGATTGACTGTCTCAATCAACGATTTCTGATACGATATTTCCTTCACTTGCGAGTATTTGACCAGCCGCTTCTCAATCTTTGCAATGCTGTCGGCGTTGGCGTATTCGGCTTTGAGTTTGACATCTATCGACGACAGCAACGGGTTGTATCCCAAAAAGTTGACAAAATCCTCACCCAACTCGTCCTTCAGTTCCATGGCAGCCTGCTCCTTTGAGATGAACTCGGTGGAGCGCACAAACGACGAGGCGTCGAGGCTTTTCTGGAGCTTAATCATGTCAACTTCTTTCACATCGTTGTTCAGAAAAACGGTGAACCCGATGTTCTCCTTGACATGACGCGAGATTTTGTGCGCATTCAGAATCAACAGCCCAACCAAGCCTATCACAAACAAAACCAATGATATACTGATGATGGTGGTCAGATAGGAACTCCTCAACTGACGCGATGTGACATGTGATTCTTTTTTGCTCATTTTCAATATTTATTGGTTGACAAATATAGGTGAGTTCTGCAAAATCGCCAATTATGTTTTTAGTGAAAAATCATCATTCACAAACAGACTTCGTTGCCTTACTGTAAACGTCTATTTATCAGCATTTTTCCTCTGATTGCGCCTCAGTAGGAAAAATAGCGTGGCCAGAACCGCCAGCCCCGCAAACATCAGCGCGTCGGAATAGTTGTGCCGCCAGCACTCCCTGACTGCGATAAACACACACATAAGAGCGGCGGCGAACCAAAGGCTCTCGACAATTGCTCTCGATGCTTGTGTTATCTTATTCATTTTCAATATCAAAAATACCGCGGCCGTTTTTCACTTCCCAATTATTGAAATTCTGGTCCGATACCATGCCGTCGCCATATATCACACCATCGGCAGTGGTGATTTTGACAAACTGGTTTGTCTCGATTGTGCCTTTGTCGCGGCTCCAGACAAGGTATTCGGTATTCAGGCAGTCGCCCTTCTCGTTGTTAACTACAACGTTGTTTTTGGCCTCCCAGGTGCCTTCCTTGTCGTTATAGATAGAGTAATCGGCCGACATGTGCGATGTCACTGCGCCCGAAGTGTCGTAGGAGAACATCTCAATGCCGTTCGGGAACTCAAACGTGTTGTTGGTGACCGACAACTGCCGCACCACCTTGCCCTTCATGCGGACTGCCATCTTTCCTTTAATGGACCGCGTTATCTCAACATCGATGCCGCTTATCTGAGCCGAATCGGTGAGCCCACCCATGGCGTTAACCTGCCGCATATCGTTCTGACAGTCAGTCAAAATAAAAATTAAGGCTCCCGCAAAAAGAGCCTTAATCAATATCGTATGTGTTTTCTTCAACATCAAGAAAGATGGATTAGAAACGTGCGGTTGTCTTCTCGTTGATCCAGCCGCCAACTGTTACCGATGCACCTTCCTGAATACCGTACATAAAGGCCTCCTCCTTGTTGGGGAAGTACTTTTTGTAGGTGCTGATGTGACGGTTGGCCTCCTCCTCGCACGACGAGTCAACTTGTTTGGCCTTAGTAAACTTATCAACGGCAGCCCAGTATGCTGCGTCATGCTCAACCTTCTCACTGCCAATGTTTTGCGCGTCGGAAGCATAAGCCAGACCAATGACTATGTAAGCCTTGCCCATTGACGGATTGGCCTTCAATGCATTGTTGGCTAACTCACGAACCTTGGTGTAATTCTTCTGGCCAAGCACGATGTATGCCCACTCAACATAATACTGCGATTTAAGAGTTGGGTCGTCCTGCAAATCGCAGGCTTTCGAATAGTATTCCAAACCTTTCGCTGTTTCCTGCTTGCTCAGGAACAATTTTGCAAGGTTACGGGCAGCGGTTGCCGATGGCTCCAAAGCGTAGAGTGCCTCCGACGATTTGGCGAACAGTGCCGACGAGTTGCATTCAGCCTTGTCGAGCAGTTTGGTAACCTTCTTCAGCCATTCAACATCGTCTTTGTTGGCATCGTATTTTGCATCGAAAATCGCAATCAGTGCATCGCAAGTTGCGGCGCCGCTCTCAGAGAAGAGGTTCTCAACGTTTTTCACGTCAACATCAAGATTCTCGAGTTCTTTTTGTGCTCCTGGCACTTTCTTGGCATCGCCACTGGCAACAATATTCTTGTTGCTTGCAATGGCCAAATCAATAGTTGCCATGGCCAACTCGTAAGCCGAAATCACCTCGGCACCATCAACCTCCTCGGCACGGTATTGGTCAACTGCACTCTGCATCATCACGGTTGTAACGCCTGCACCAGTCTCGCCTTTCTCAAGTTCGCACGATTTCTTCAGCATCTCGTAAACTTCGGCCGCAGCATCTTTGCCGCGATAAGAGTACAAATCAACGCCTTTTGAGGCCAGCACGGCGCCCTCCTGCTTGAAGTAAACAATACGCTGGTCGTAAATCTGCATCAAGGTGTCGATGAGAGCCTCCTTCTTGGCCGCGTCATTCTCGGCCTTGATAAGGTTTTTGTAGATGGTGGCGCCACGGATGAATGTGTTCTTGCTGGCTGCGGGGCAGTTCTGGTAAACCTTGCGCCAGTCGTTGACGGCATCTTTGTAGTTTTTCTGTTTGTAGAACTCGTTGTAGAGCGACATACGCATTGCGCACTCCTCACGGGCCGCACTGTCGGGTCCGTATTTCGGGTCGCCCAGATACTTTTTCTGTTGTGCATCAGTCTGACCTGCCGCCATCATAAGCGACACTGCCAGTATTCCAAATTTGAAAGCAAACGTTTTCATTTTTTATGTTTTAAAATTATGCGCCAAAAGTAATAAATCTTTGTTAGGTATGGACAAATAGAAAAAGTTTATGATTTTTCGGAAACCACCCATTCTGATAATTCGCTGGCATGCAAGATGTTAGATTCAGGCAGGTAAAACGGCTTATTTCTTCGATTATGCCACGTTCACCAATGAAATATCACTGCCGATGGGTAATTATTGCGCATCTGTCCAAACTTTGATTAAATTTGCGCCCGACAGGGTCTCATAGTTCAATGGATAGAATTTCAGATTCCGGTTCTGACGATTAGGGTTCGACTCCCTATGAGATCACACAAATGAAAAATCCTCGAAAACAGCCATGGTTTTCGAGGATTTTTTTGTTGGTCAATATACAATAACTGATTCCTCATTTCCGTGCTGCACGTGCACGCCTTCTTTCGCCGAAATACAATCTAGGCAACGTCCAAACAATCCAAAAACAACGCTTCAACTGCTTTTTGGGGTCGCGCATAATTCTGTACACAAACTCCAAATGGCACTTCTGCACCCATACAGGGCAACGCGGCTCATCGGCTCCGCTAAAGAATTTGAAAACGGCTCCCACTCCAATCATCACGCCTTTAGTCAGATATGGCAGCATAAGATTCATAAACTTCTCTTGCTTGGGTGCACCCAACGCCACCCAGATGATTTTTGCGCCATCGGATTCAATCATCTTCGCTATTTCAGTGTAATCAAAAGCTTCAACGTTACGGAACGGCAACTCCACAAACTGCATATTCTCAACATCAGGATTCATCTTTTTCAATTCATTTCTAAGTCCGTCAAGCGTTTCCTGATTCGTTCCTAAAAATATCATCCGATACTTGCGCGATGAGACTATATCCCTAAAAATATCCGACCCGCAATATTGCTCGTATTTAATACCATAGATAGATTTCAAATATACAGGCACCCAATTGCTGTCACAAATGCTGAACAAACTGCCATTCACCACTTTCAAATATTCGGGGTCTCGATTGGCTGTGTTCAACACCACTCCGTCGGCCACGCAGATGTAACCCTTCTGCGCGTCAGCAATGGCGCGGTGTATCTCTTGCTTATCTAATTCGTAGTTTATGTTAAAATATGTTTTCACTATTTATTTAGATTATGCTTGTTAACTAAGTATGTACGCTTTAGTTTTTACAATAACTATTCTAATTTTTAACAATTCAATTTGTTTAACTTCTTAATGGATAATTTTTTCTCTAACCGATTGAACCCGATTTCAACCCGAGTTTTTCTCGCAAGCGAGAATTGGTTTAGGGCGCCCTGTCGGGCGGAATTTGTTGGAAAATTTATGTTCTAATTTCTCGCGAAACGATAACACATAATTCCTAACCATACTTATCCGAACTTATTCCAAAGTTCTGTTCTGTTTGGGTTCGTTTGGCTAGCGATAAAACCCTGTTTAATTTTTTATCAAATTTTCTTTCACTTTCTCGCGATGCGATAACGTAGAATTCCTAACCAAACTTATTTTGTTCCGAATAAATCAAGATACTGCTGTGGCGATAAAACTTGAACTGACGCATCAACTGTGATTGGAAAATCGGATACGTTGAATGTGATAAGTATCTCACAACCTGCCTTTCCCGCAAGTTCGTATTGACAACTGTCTTCAAAATCCCTAAATCGCACATTATTGATTCCTCGCAGCAGACTGTCGTTGTTGTGTTCGGCCACTTGTATGGTTTGCAAAATGGCTGACATAATCTGACGCAACGCCATAATTCGTTCATCGCTTGTTAGGCCGCTTTCCTTTCGCAAATACTTATCGATAAGGAATATCATGGTGTAGAAACCACCAACCGACATGAAAAGACAATGGTTCTGCCGCCGAAGTGTCAGAAAGAGTTGGTGCGCGGTTTCATAATCCTCGCGTACGACAAAATTCTCGAGTATGACGTTTGTATCAAGAAAAATATTCATATACCGTACTTCTCACCAATAGCATCTTCTCGTAACTGTTCCCACGAAAAATTATTAGCGGGACTCCCTAAAATACCGCCAAGTTTGAAAAATGCGTCCGAATCTCCTTCTACCCTTTTCAATTCATCCATTAGGTGTGTGCTATCGGTCTTTTTTAAATGCTGTTGCTCCAGCCTATTGGTATACTCAACAAGCGCTTTCTCCAACTGCTGTTCTATCCAGGCTTGCATGGCATTTGAGCCTTTGAAATGCGGTTTTGCCCGCTCCAGCACGGCATCATCGATTTTTACACTATAGGTACACATAGATTCTGTTTTTCTGACAATAATACAAAATATTTATCGAGTTTCTCGCCTTCCGTTATCGTGATTCTTCGGAACCATTTTTTGTCTCTAACCGATTGTATCCGATTCCTACCCGAGTTTTTCTCGCAGACGACAACACTTAATTCCTAACCAAACTTATCCGAACTAAACCTAAAGACTAAAAATCAATATTTTGGATAAATTTGGGTTCGTTTGGTTAGCGACAAAACCTTGTTTAATTTTCTTTTCATTTCTCGCGAAACAAGTCACAGTGTTTCATGTGTTGTAATTCTTCTTCAAGAATGGAATACACATAGCCCGCACTTTGAATATAGAGTTTCGTGTTAGGGTCGGACAGTTTTGCGTATGTCTGCGACGTATATAGTGCATCGAAGGCGGCACTGATTGCGCAACCTGTCTCTTCAACCAAAATGGCGACAAGTTCTTCTGTCAACTTCAGTTTCAGAAACTCCATACGTTTTTGTGCTGTCATATCTTTTTAAGTTTGCTGATTGCCAATTCGGTACAAAACGCATATTGAAAAGTAATGCCCCGCATGTGTTTCAATTTCTCTATGAAGCGGTCTTTGGTTATGTATCCACCTTTGAAAAGAGTTACTTGCTCTCCAACTTTGTCGTTGGCTATCGGACCATACACTATGTCGTATTCGTGTTGAAATGGCGGCTTGTGTCTATCGCGGTTGGCAAAAATGAAATCGGCCCACGGCTCGGAATAAGAGTCGAAAGAAAGCACTTTAAGTTCATCTGACGACATCGCTGAAATATCAAAATCAAATGCGGTTACGCTTGGGGTGCCGCCCCACATTGTTATTGCGGCATAGGCGCGCTCCCACGCTTGCTGTTCGTTGTCCGACAAATAAAACGCTTTGCCGAAATCTTTAAATGGTCTCGACTTCGACAAGTCAATCTTGTCTATCTCGACATTACTTCCATGATAAAGTATCATTGAAGGCTTCCTCCATTTCGCTGACAATAATCGGCAACATCATCCACCACTTGGTCATAGTCCTGTGTGTGAAGATAACCATAGTGATTCACCAACAATTCGGTTCCGCCATATTGAGAGAGATAATGATATGCCACTGGCTCGCTAAATTTGTGCTTTTTAGCGAATAGGGCTACAATCATTGCCACAAATCCGATAGTATTTAATGCTGTTTCTGACATCTGCCCTTCAATGATTTTCGAGAATTCTAAAGTACGACTTTATTTTTCTCGTGCAACAAGAATCTGTTTTTGGGGGGTAAAAAGTTTTGTATCTAACCGATTGTATCCGATTCCAACCCGAGTTTTTCTTGCAGGCGATAACACATAATTCCTAACCAAACTTATCCGAACTAAACCTAAAGACTAAAAATCAATATTTTGGATAAATTTGGATTCGTTTGGATAGCGATAAAAACCTGTTTAATTTTTTATCAAAATTTTCTTTCAATTTCTCGCGAAGCGACTCTGCATTTCAAATTGCCGCCTGCGGCAATCAATTTTCCGTGGTTTAGTTCCCGATAGCTATCGGGATTCCATGGTTATAAAACTCCGTTGTTAAACACAAGCCCCCAAGCACTCGCACATTCTGTGCTCAAACTTCTCCAATGTGAAATTCTGTCTGAAAATCTCATATCCCGCTTCCCCCATCTGGCGGCGCAGAGCTGGGTTAAGCAACAGCTTCTCAATGGCTGCGGCTAACGACTCGGCATTCTGGCGCTCGCAGATTATGCCGTTCACACCATCTTGCACCACATCGGGGATGCCGCCCTCATTGGTGGTTACTATTGGCAACTGATATTGCATGGCTTCGAGCAGAACCAATGGGAAACAGTCGTTATAAGTCGGATGTATGAAAATATCAGAATCAGTGAAAAAACGTGCTTTTTCTGCACCATACTTGCGACCATTGTAAATGACATGTGTGCCCAAACCACGATGGTTAACCTCTGTGTTGAACATATCACTATCAATTTCCGCGGTCTCTCCGCCCACAAAATCGCAAACAAACCCAACACCTTTATCTTTCAAGATTTTGCAAGCATCGAGCAATACATACACACCCTTGCTTTTCATTAAATTGCTCAAAAACAACAGATGCGGAACCCTATTTTCGCTTTTCACTACGTCGATATGTTCCAAATTATCAGCAATGATTCCATTAGGACATATCATCACATTCTCTTTCGGGACAATCTTCTCAATATCAAAATATAAATACCATGAGAGCAAAATCACTTTTGCATTCTTGTAAACCATGGGCATCAACCACTTAAATGGCATACGGTCTACATCGTTAGCCATACCCTTATTATGATGATGAATAACCATTTTCCTGCGGAATAATTTGCAAAGCAACACAAATGGTGCGTCTTTCAAAAAACCTGAGCCACGACAAGCAATGGCTATATAGCAGATGTCATATCTATGAATTAAGAGTAACCAGAATGTCTTTATAAACGCCGATATCATTCGCCACAACTTAACTGCGCTACGCTTACCAATCTCGTCCATCTGGCGAGATGTTGAAAGATTCACATAATCGCAATGGAATGTACTATTGATTAGGGCGCTATCTTTTATCTGTTGACACACCATGGTTGAACCATATACTGGCGGTGGAAGGGGAACAATGAAAAGTATTTTTGATTTATCTGGCATATTGCTTGGATTTGATTCACTCTCTAAACAAGTCGTCTAAATTTGTGGCGCGCCTTCTCTTTTTCCCGAGCAATAATCAGTTCTTTCATATCATCAAAATTAATCAGCCACGAAGATAGCAAAATGCGTTTTGGTGGCTGAATAATTTACAATCATTTTTGCTGAAAAGGTGTTGTTTGGTTGCTTATCTGGCCATCCCTAATCTGCTGGCTCACCATGGCCAAGCCGTGAACTGGCGGTGGAAGGGGAACAATAAAAAGTATATGTGGGATAGAATTCATTTCCACCATGCTTCAAAATTATGATGGGGTTTCTGCTTATCTAAAGGTGGCAATTTTCGCCAATCTCCATAAATGGTTGACAGGTATTCGTCCCAATTCTTTATCGCATAAAATAAATGACTTTCAAATGGGACTTCAACATATGTGTCAAAAACAGAACGCCTAAATCGCTTGTACTTATATAACCCCTGACTACATTCTGACACGTAAGATGACTTTACATGGCTGTATTTCAATGCGTACTGCTCAATATTTAAAGACATATTGCGGACACTAAAAGGCAGAAGAATGAGTTTTACAAATGGTAAAAAGGCATACTTCCAAATAGAACGCCCCTTGCGAAATATCATAGATATTTTCCACTCATATAAGTTCTGACACAAACGCCTTTTCCTCTCGTATTGTTTCCATTGTGTTTCATCATCGGGAACGCTATCAATAGGATAGATGTCTATTCCCACTCCGATTCTATACTTATTTCCTGCATCCTGCAACTCTGTACGGCAATCATACGCCTTTGCAAATGCTCGGTCCCATTTTATGTCAGTTTGTAACGATGCTATCTTAACATTGTCTAATTCTTTCGGGAAACTAGACAACAACTTCTCATATTCACTGCGTAAAAGAATAATATCAACATCGTCATCCCATGGAATGTATCCTTGATGTCGGGCGGCACCAAGCATAGATCCATACCCCAGAGAATACTTGATATTGTTTTCCCGACAGAATCTATCAATTACGGAAAGAATATCTAATTGAATAGATTTTAATTCATCCAGCGAGATGTTTTTCTTTTGCATTAGTCTCTCTCCTATTTTTTAATCATTCTTATTAGATTGTCGATTCAATCATTGAATATATATGTGACGTTTCAAACGCGCCCTTTTCATGCAATCATTATTACTTAGAATAAGCATAATATATCGCATCAATGACTCCTTGCGCCATACCTTCTGGCGACGCTTCTTTCAAATAGTAACTTCTTGCGGCTTTCGACATGGCGGCAAACATTTCTGGTTCGGTTGTTGTCTTTACGAGAATGTCTACCAATTCATTTTCTGATTCATAAAATAATCCCGTTTGGCCATTAACAATATTCGCCTTTTCCCCTCCTGTTATAGCATCAGTTCGGGAAACAAAAGGCACGCCATACCCTAAACTCTTCAAAACAGAAAGCCCTGCCTGTTTGGGGGATACACAAACTATAGATTTAACAAAATAATTTTTCAAGATATTTTCATCATATATGGCACCCGTTAATTCTACATCTTCTTCAATACCTAAAGTCTTAATATGTTGCTCTATGCTGTCTTTTTCTGGCCCCTTCCCAATAATCTTTAATGCTGGCAGTTTTCCAACCTTCTTTTTTGCTTTGGCATAGCAATCAATCAATTCGCCTACCCCTTTCTGCTTATATAGTGTGCCAACAAAAAGAATAATATTCTTGTCTTTGGATTCTGATTCGTCAAATGGTGCCACTGCCACAGTATTATGCGCCACGAAATACTTTTTGTCATCAATTTTACGATACTTCTTCCAATACTCAATGGGGTCAGACATGTAAAATACGCAAGCATCGGCGTGGTCTTGTATGGTTTCAAATATTTTGTCTTCAATATCTGGTTTTTTTGATAGATTATATAAACGAGTACGAGAAGCATGTACACCTAATGACCATGTAACTAATTTTGGCTTGTGCGGAAAGAATGATAAGGTGGCTACTCGAATCATTCGAAAATGTGGAACAAAAACCACAACATCGTATTGGTTGATTATTCTTCTCAAATGCTTATGCCATATTAACTTTCCAATCATTCTATATGGCAACTGTATGATAGGATAAGAAGCATCCGTATAATTTGTTGCTGTGGTATATCCGACCGTTAAATCAACTTGTTCATTAATCAATGAATATATAGGGTCTCTATAATTCATCAATGATTCTTGAATGAGAAGTACTTTCGGCTTTTTCATATACTATTTTTTATCAATAATTCGGACTAAATTTATGCTTTTCCATAAAACAAATCTTCCCATTTATTAAGAACAACTTCGAGTGAGAATTTTTTAGCCTTTTCTTTGCAAGCGAGAGACATTTTTCTCATCAGTTCCAAATTATCCATTAAAAGGCCTAGTTTTCTCGAATACTGGTCAATATCAAATGGCTCTATTAAAAAACCATTCACATCATTGTCAATTATATCTGGTGCGCATGCATAGCTATTAAAAACCATTGGAACACACCCGCAATTCATAGCTTCAACAAGTACAGTGCCAAATCCCTCAAACTTAGATGTTAAACAAAATATACACGCGTTCTTATAGTACTCAAGTGGGTCTTTAAAACCTTCAAACGATACATTGGACAACCCTTTTTTAGCAACCGCATGCTCCAGAGATTGTCTTAATTCGCCATCTCCAACTATATAAAGGTTCCACGATAGATGTGCTGGTCCAACTATTCCCCAAATATCCAATAACGCTTCAAGATTTTTTTGTGGGCAGAGCCGTCCCACAAACACCACATCATTTTTTTTCTCCAATTTATCTATATCCAAATCAAACTTTTTCAATGCGGGATTGGGAATGCTAACAAAACGTGAATCGGATTTCACTCCACTAAACCAAGACAATTCTTTGAAATACTGTGGTGACAATAACACCACATAGTCACTGTACTCTATGCTACGCTTAAATTTCCTGCCATATTTAATTCTAAACAACCTCCGCCATATTTTATCTAGCATAGGCTTTAAATGAAGTTTTCTTGAGACTATATTTCCTGATATGCGCTCATTGTTGCATGAATACATAGAGAAAAGGCTATTGTGATATACAGATATCCTTTTAACTTTTAATCCTTTACTCCATAAAATAGGCCATTCTGATTTACGTTCTAGTGCGTTTTGATTAATAATCACATCTATTTGCTGTTTTTTTACAAAATCAACAAACCATTGCTTATTTTCTTCATTGCCATCATCCTTACTTTCAATGGGCAAAAAGTATTGATTTTTGCAAAAACCATCGGTAGCACGAGTGGCGCTTATGACATAACATAAATGGCCTCTACTCAGAAGCCCTTCCATAATGGTGTATGATACAGAAGCAACCCCACCAAAATTCCTACCTATAGGTTTGTCATAACAGAAAAGTATATTCATAATTAAGATATTGCTAGAATGCGTATATAATCAAAACTATTCTTTAAAGACCACCGATAATGCCAAACCGTAAACAAACGGCGTAAAACAATAAGAGATTTGACAAAGAAAAACTTGAATCGGGGTAGCGTCTTCCTCAAATATATGATATAACTCTGAGAAGTCATGCAAACCTTTCTATAACTGCTTTTTGAACTGGCACCGTCAAGATGAATAATTCCGTGCTCCGAAAATAAAACGGAACGTAGCCCATGTTGCTTGTAGCGATAACAGATTTCCATATCCTCGTAATACATAAAGAAATCAGGATCGAACAAACCATATTTTTCTGCAACCCAACGACGAACAAACATATCTGCACCAGAAACATATTCGACATCTTGCTGCGCCCCCTTGATAGACGTTGAATCTCCTTCCTCCGCACGAAAGCCAAACTCCCATTGCCATTTTGTGAAGAAACCATGAGAGAAACACGGCTGACGATTACCATGTACCAAAAGAGAACCAATGCACGCCACATCATCTGGCATTGAATCAAAATGATTGACCATGCGTGTCAGAATGTCGTTTTCCACAATGGTATCGCTATTAAGCATCAAGATATATCGGCCTTTAGATTGCTTAAACCCTAGGTTGTTGGCACGACCAAAACCCAAATTATCCCCACTCTCAATAAATATTATTTCCTTGCAAGTCTCAAAAAAATCCTGACTCCCATCGGATGAGTCATTATCGACCACTATAATTTCATAATCAATGCCGTTTGTATTACTACGAACACTATCTATGCAAGCCTTGGTTAAATTAAGAGTATTATAATTTACTATGATAATAGAAAGGTCCATTTTTATATTTCATTAAGTGAATGCTATTGGCTGTTTTTTGCGCTGTCTAAAAATGATAGAACTATATTGAGAATAGGCACATACACTAATTCCATTGAAAGATTCATATATGGAAAATATGTGAATCCGATCACAATTATTCTAATAAACAAACATATCCACACCAATTCATAAAATGAATATTGTGTTTTCTGCTTTCGCAACAAGAAACTCAGTAATAAAAATATGCCAAAGAAAATTGCCAATGTGACATTAGGACCAAAATCAATATAAAAGTCTCCAACTACCGTATAAAAAATATTCAATGGAATACCTGCCTTTGCCGAGACTTTATCCGCATCGCGCACAGAAGATGGATTGTCTCCAATCATATAATCAACAACAGTCAGTGTATTTGAGCCATCTGTTCTCTTAGAGATATTCCACATATTACTACTAAAATTTAACATTCCTTCTCCTGCGTATAAGCCGAAGGAAGTTGTTGCTTCGATATTAGCAGAAGAAGAGTTTGTTGTGGTAAATCGGAAAATGGAAATCGACAAAAAAACAACGATAAAAAAAGACAATAATAAGGATCCAATGATTCGTATTCTGCTTCTAACCTTGTCATCTATTGAATTAGAAAAAATCAAGTAAATAGCAATAAGGTAAAGAAAATCCGCAGCAAAAAGGAATCTTGAGCCAGAATTTAAATTACCTAATGAAGGGTTAATAAACGCACAAAATAACCCTATCAAAAGAAGCTTGTTGGGGTTGGGCCTTTGAAGAAAGTAAAACAATAATATTGGCGAAAATGTTCGAGCATACTTGGCATATTTATTCAATATCGCTATGCTACCATCAAATATTTCAACTTCAGTTCCATAGTTTTCAGCAAAAGATGAAAGCGACTCGCCTATGTGATTTATTGCATAAATCAAATTTGCAAAAAATGGGGCTATTGAAATAGTAACAATAATCCATGAAAAAATAGTTAATAAACTATAATCAGCATCTACTAAAATGGCAGACCTATCTTCAATACGTGTTAATGGAATGATATAAAGAAGAATGCATACAAAAATGAAAATAAATGGTGGTAATGTTAGGTTCGTATATGTTCTAAATTCCCAATTATTACCATTAAGACTATAAAAAACCAAGGAAAAAACCGCCGATGCACACCATATCGCTGATACAAAAATTGAAAGACTGGATTTCTTTTCCTTATCAAATGGAACAATAGAAGAGCGTATGCTACAATATTAATTATTAGTATTTGCCTTCCTTCCATAAACAATTTTGCTCGTTATTCGCAAAACAATCGTTTCCGAAACAAATCAGTAATAGACACAATATTTGCCCGCAACACTATATTCTTCAATATAAAGTATTCTACAATGAAACAATATACGCCAACAAAAACGCATCCCACAAATAGTGATATAATCCAATTAGAGAATAAACTATTGAACAAAAAGCAAATAACTATTGCGGGCAAATATGCGACTATTGAAAAAAGAATTTTTTTAATCGGCATCTTATAACCCGTGAATTTTGTTACAAAACGCTGTGCAATAACTAATACTGTAACTTCAGAAGCGCACCAAACAATCGTAGAACCTACACTTGCCAAAATAGGAACCAATATGATATTCAACAACAAACCAACGCCTGCGCCAACACATGAATTAATAAGAATGGCATTATCTTTCTTCAGTGGCATGAGCATTTGGATAATAATAATCTGTTCGTAGCCTATAACCAACATCAATGGAACAACTATACGCATTGGCAAAACTGCTCCATCATAACCAGCACCAGCAATTATTCTAATTATTTGTGGTGTGTATACCTCAAATAAAACTATAAGCGGCAAACAAAACAACAATAGACAATCTATTGATTTAACTGTCATGTTTTTAAAATCGTCTGTTTTGCCCTCAGCCAAAAGAGAACTCATTCGTGGCATCATCACTCCTGTGAAGGCTGTAAAAACAGACATGATTAAAGTATAGAGTCTTGTGGCTGTTCCATAGTATCCAACTTCAATGTCTCCACATTGCGAGCCCAAATAAATGACATTAAATGACGTGTACATTGCCGTTAATATTCGATAAGCGCCAAGAATTATAAAAGGCTTGACATATTGCTGTAAATTAAGATTCCGAAAAGAAAAATCGACAAATTGTTTGGAATAAATCAAATTGATAAACGAGTTTACCACAACGGCTAAAGTTGAAAGAAGGAAATAAATTACGTAGTCATTTTCATCTTTTACGAATAGAAAAACGGACGCTACATATACACATCTTACCAAAATAGCCCTGACCGTTATAAAACGGAAATCTTCCAGACCTTTAAAAAACCATTCTATCAGTAGCACATTACATAAAATACGAGCCATGCCGATATACAGCATCTTACTATGAGCAATAAATGAAGGAATGATAAATGTCAAGGCCAATAGAACACAAATGGCCAAAAATGCTGTTATAAGGTTGATTACGACAAGGCTGCTGAATGTTTGCGACAGTTTGGCACGGTCACCCTTTTCTTTGGCCACTTCCCTAATACCAATAACGCCCATACCCAGCATGGCGAAAATGCTGAAATACTCTATAGTACTATAGGCAAACTGGTAGTTTCCCAAACCTTCAACCCCCAAAACGCGTGTTACGTATGGGAATGTTATTAGCGGGAACAAATATCCTGCTACCGTCAGGATTGTACTCCAAATAAAATTTTTCTTGACAGACGGCATCTTCTACCTTTAGAAGAAATGGCTTAACTATAAAATCAGAATTGAACTGTTCGTTTATCCTATTTAGATATGGTAAACGTTTTCTTTTATCGGGCAAATATTGTGGCAATCCAATATAACCTTTCCCTTCAACTTGTCCCAATTCTGCTTGATATGGTCGTGCTTCACCATAATGACAACCATATCAACTTCATTCAGGAATTGGTCGAAGTCCAAAATCTGATTTTGGACAATTGCTTTGTTGGTAAAGAAGGGGTCGAAGCATTTAAGCGGGCGGGCCAAATGGCGCTCTTGAATGTCGAGCATTTGAAGAGTAGGACTCTCGCGCACATCGTCAACATTCTCTTTGTAGGTTAAGCCATACAACCCCACTCGTCGATTATCAGTTATGTTGCGCTCTTTCATTATCTCATAAATGCGCTCCAAAACAAATGTTGGTTGGCTATCGTTGGTCTTCATACTCTCATCGATAACTTTCGCCAACTGGGGGTAGTCGCCGACCAAGAACCATGGGTCAACTGAAATGCAGTGGCCGCCTACTCCTGGGCCTGGCTGAAGAATGTTCACGCGCGGGTGCATATTGCAGATTTTGATAATCTCGTATACATCCATGTTGTCATGTCGGCATATTCTGGCCAACTCGTTGGCAAATGCAATGTTCACGGCACGAAATGTATTCTCCACCACTTTGGTCATTTCCGCCGTACGAATATCGGTTACAACAATTTCGCCCTGACAGAACGTTGCGTAATAACTCTTGACTTTCTCGCCAATCTCCTTGTTATCGGCTCCTATGGTGCGATTGTTATGCAACAACTCGTAAACCATATTGCCTGGAATAATGCGTTCGGGCGCATGCACTAGATTAATATCTTCACCTATTTTGAGTCCATCGGCTTCAACAACTGGGCGCACAAATCTGTCGATAGTGCCTGGGCTAACTGTTGATTCAATTACTACGGTTGCACCCTTGGGGCATACCTTCATTATTTCTTTCACAGCTGCCACCACATAGCAAGCATCAACCTTTTTGCTGAATTTGTCATATGGCGTGGGCACCGACACAATGTACATATCGGTCTTCTGGTATTCGGTGGTGAATTTAATGCCTTTGGCAATGGCCGCTTGAAAAAGTCCGTCCAATCCATCTTCTTTGAATGTGGTCTTGCCTGCATTCAGTGTCGCTACCAACTCTTTATTGTAGTCTGTTCCGATAACATCGACTCCATGCGAAGCCATCATCAATGCTGTGGGCAACCCTATATAGCCCAATCCAATTACGTTTATCATATTTTAGTATTCTATTATTTCAATGCTTCAACAATTCTCTCACACGCCATACCGTCGCCGTAAGGATTCACTGCTTGGCTCATTTTATTGTAATAAGCGGTATCTTCTAACAACAGGCTTACTTCGCTCACTATTAGGTCATGGTTGGTGCCCACAAGTTTGACGGTGCCTGCATCGAGCGCTTCGGGGCGCTCGGTGGTGTCGCGCATCACAAGCACAGGCTTGCCCAAACCTGGGGCTTCCTCTTGTATGCCGCCGCTGTCGGTAAGCACTACGGTGCTTTTCTCCATCAGATATACAAATTCAAGATACTGCAGCGGCTCAATGAAGAAGAAGTTATGGTATATGGTCAAATCATCGCCAAACACTTCGTGAATGGGTTTTCTGACATTGGGATTCAAGTGCATTGGATATACAAAATCGACATCGGGGTATTTTTCACTAAAATCTTTCATGGCGGTTACCATGCTAATGAACCCATCGCCGAAATTTTCTCTGCGGTGTCCTGTTATCAATACTAGTTTTCGGCCATTGGCAAGTCGTGTTACATCGTAACCTGCATTGGCAAGCACCTTTACTTGTTCGTCGGCAAGAGCCTTATCGCTTTTCAGTTTGTTCACCACCATGTGTAAGGCGTCAATAACCGTGTTGCCTGTTACATAGATTTTGCCTTGCGCTTTTTCTTCTTCAAGATTTCTTTTTGAAAGCGGTGTGGGCGCGAAGTTGTAAGTGGCTATGCGCCCTGTAATCTGTCGGTTCATCTCTTCGGGCCATGGGCTGTAAATGTTCCGTGTCCGCAAACCTGCCTCAACGTGCCCTACAGGAATCTGCTGGTAGAAGGCCGCTAAGGCCGCGGCTGTGCTTGTTGTGGTGTCGCCATGCACAAGCACCACATCGGGTTGGTCTTTTGTAAGCACATCGCGCATTCCCGTGAGCACACGCGCTGTAACATCGTACAAGTCCTGCCCTTGCTTCATTATGTTAAGGTCGTAATCGGGCACAACATCAAAAATACGCAGTACCTGGTCTAACATCTCGCGGTGCTGGCCTGTCACGCATACTATAGTTTCAAATTCTTTGGGGTGCTTCTGGAACTCTTTCACCAATGGGCACATCTTTATCGCCTCTGGTCGTGTTCCAAAAACGAGCATTATTTTTTTCATTGTGATTATTTATATTCTAAACTCTTTAGGTTGCCTTCCATTCCATATAATAAGACATTGTGCTAAAGCCTTCATAAAATCATTCATCTCTTCCATGTCATCACCAGAACATGCTTTATCCGAACCTCCCCAATTAGATTTTGCATGTACAATTCGATTACGAGTTTCATAAATCACATCTCCCAATTCATCTTTAATCTTAGCAATAATTGAATCGGCACAATTTCCTATTTCGTCAATTTTAAAAGAGCATTTAAGACTAATTTTGCTTTGTACATCTTCTGGCAACAAATCAAAAATTGGAATAATATCCACGCATTCTTGCAAGACTGTTTTGCATAACTCTTTATCCTTCAAAGACGTTTGATAATGCTTTGCTAATTCAAGCAAGGAATCAAGATATTGACAATCCCTATTCACTATTGAAAGAGCGTCCAACCGTTGATTTAACATTTCATAAGCCATCTTCTTGGATACTCTTGGCGAAAAATGTTCTATAATTTTATATAAATGATGAAATTGAATATCTGGATCATTAATCCGTAGGGCATTAGCATAATACCTCATGGCTTCAGAATATGGAATAAGGGAATCTTTTTGCAATTGATACGGTTCAGACGGTTCCTCGCCCGTAATATCTTCCCAAGAATCAAACGTACCAACCTCAATAGATATATCGTATTTGGCAGCGATATGGTAAAGAAATCTCTCTATAATTTTATCTTCTTCATCTTTGGTATATCGTTGTTCTGTCTTATAACGTAGTTCTAAAGCTGTATACATCGAGCAAGGGTAAACTCCAAATTCTTCGTTATAGATGCCTTCTTTTGATGCCACCAATCCAACCAATACCGGATTTTCAATAATTCCCATGTTTATCAAGTCGTCACTATAACTCACATCTGGAACAAGATAGTACAAATAGTAACGATCAACTCTTAATATTGTCTGACGTATGCCGCCCATTCGCACAGTAGAGTCATCTTCTTTATTGATACCATCCAAATCGCTTGTATAAAGCATAAAGTCATCGACAGATATAGGTTCTTCTAAATCATCATCAGGATAACTAATAAAGATATCTTCATCCCCTATCTTGACTTCATCTTCATCAAGCGGGTTAATGTTGAATTCATCATATAGCCTTTCTAATCGGCTCTTAATAGTTGCTATATTTTCAGGTGAGACTTTCATACTTTGCTAGCTCCTATATCATAAACCTTTTCGGACTGTTACTTTTGCCATAAAAAGACATTGCAGATAAAACTATAATTATTTCTTTATTCTTAATTTTCCTCTACTTGTACAGATTAATTCACGCATTGTCTCCAAGTCTCGGTACCCATCTATGCAGGCATAACTATTTGCTTTCCTTAAATACATTTTTATTTTATTTTCATCAAGATAGTTATAAAGAAATGCTAATCCATGGCAAAGACGCATCTTATATGTTATGTCGTTTGTTTTGTCAAGCTCTATTTTTAAAAATCGAATGGCATATTCTACTTCTTTCTTATCTTGTTTCTGCATTTTCAGCATCTTCTTATAGTATGATACTATCTCTTTGCATTTCTTTTCGTATATAGCATAAAATGCCATATTGATTGCAACATACCATTCTGAATTCCCAGAGAACCCCTTTGCTTGTTTGGTCATTTGTTTAGATCCTTTTAAATTGCCCTCATAAAAATAGATTCTAGCCATTGAAAGATTATATGCCAAAGTCTTCTTCATATGCGGAAGTTTCCGAACACATTCTTCAAGAATACTGTGTGCTTTCTGATAGTCTTGATTGTCATATTCTTCTATATACTGAGCTGTTAAATAAGAATGAGCCATCAAATTTTGGACTAAATTATCGTAGCGCTGATTGCCTGTTGATGTAAATGTATATAGCGAGTCTGCAACATCTATGGCATCTGTGTATTTATGTTTTTGAAGGTAAATACAACTTACATACATTAGGAAAAGATGAGTAAGATTGCCCGCTATCTTTAACTGCCTCGATATTTGGTCTGTGTTAATATTAAGAGTATTCCATTCATGGCAACGATAAGATTCGTCCATCAGAATTGCCACTTCATCGTCATCACGAGTTTCTTTTTTTATATATCGGTCACTCATTAAAGAAGAAAATCGCGTGAAAGAATACCCGAATTCACTACCTTCAGGGCTATTCATGAGAGAAGAAAAAATAATCGCATCAGCTTGGTTAAATAATCCATTAATGTATTTTCTGGATTCTTTTGAAGTATTTACAATTCCAAATGGTGGTATTACTATTTTTATTTTATTATCCACTTGCTCCACTCTATTGCGTGCTTCTATCAAAGCCTGCATGATATCTTGCTCATACCTAGATTGATTTGACACCATAAAAACGACGCAAAGATCATCTCGTTTTTTTGTTATGGTATAATATACATATCCCGAAAACGAAACAACAATTACTGTTAATGTCAACCAATAACGAATGTGTAAAATATCATATTTCGTTTCCGCAATAAAATAGGGATAAACATAAATGTATATTAACGTGCCTAAACTCACAATTATGAAATAGATTAGCAATACTTTGTAACTTGTACGTTGAAACCAACGCTTTGTGTGTATTGCCCATAAAAGTAATGTGGCAAGCATTATGACAACTCCTACACATGTAAGTATTATTATTGAAACATCAATATTTATTAATCGATACCCCCATACTCCAAAAGCTATTTCTACTACACATAGCAAAAGAATCCCCCATATCTTAGGCCACAACTTCTCAACTAACCTCAGTATATCGATAGAAAAATTTGTATTAACCCCCATATATTACCCTAACGTGCTTTTTTACAATACTATTATACTTACATATCAACAAAATATTGGGGTTGTGTTTATCACAATAACCAATATTATTGTATACAACATTAGCGTATTCATAAGTCCGTTATCAGTTGCTAACCAAAACATCCTTTCAAGTATATTTAACTCATAAGCCATCATGCAAATTTGATATGTATTGCTCTTTAGTCATATAAAAGTATTTGTATTCGATTATTCTGCAATTAAACTGGCGCAAATCTCATCAGTTTATTTATGCCGTGCAAGGAAAAGCACTGCCAATTTTGTGCGGTAAATAGCAAATGTGAGTTTTGCATTAATTAACCCTTACAATGGATTGGCAACACGTATAGAAAAAGCCTCATTAAAAGGTATTTTCTCATGATTGTTACAATGCTCTTTCCACGCCTTCTCTTCGTGGCTTATGCGAGAGAGTTCGCGTGACGATTTCTTACCAAATAGTGAACAAACTTTATCCATTACTTGAAGTTCGAAATCGGTAAACAACGAAACATCTGCTTTTTGGGTCGCCGTCAAAACACTACCTTCAAAATCGCCCGCCTGTCGGAACACCTGATTCACTTCCTGGAACTCGCTGTACACCTTCTCCCATCTGTCAGGCACTGGCCCGAATTCTATAGCCCGATAGGAAAGCCCCGTGATGGCCATACCACTGTCGCGGTACGAGAGAAAATCAATATAAAACAACAACTTGTTCATTTTGGTGCACCACACGTCATCACATCTCTCTAATATGTATAACATCACGTTCTTCAACCTGTCCAACGATAGTTGCGCATAACCGTTTTCCCTGCTTCGCGATGTGGAAAAAATCCGTTTGATTTCATATTGTTCCAATTTGTATGAGTCGCTGTCGGCAATAATGGATTTCACCTTGCTGCTGATTTTTTCGTAATCAGACTGCGACATCTCATTCTTCGAACTTTCAACCATCTCCAACATCACCTTGGGGTTGCTTATTGAGCGTATCATTCTTCCGTTCGAAACACTGGGCACTTCTCCTTGCTCGTATTTACGATACTGATTGATGCCTATGCCAAGTATCAGCGACATTTTTGCCGCACTGATATCGTATTTGTTCCTTATCGATATTATTTCATCGGTATATGGAATGCCATATTTATCTCTGTATTGGTTGGTTACCTGCACAAATCCCGCCGTATCGCCCAAATCATCGGTAAAACTCTCGCCCGAGTCACCGCACAACCAAGATGAATGTTCGTACTCATACTGCTCGCCACGAAAATTCCATATGCGTTTCTCGAATACACGTTGCATGTCTTTACCTGTAAACGGGCTTTTCATAACTATTCCTCCATTTTAAACGGATATGACAAAGGCTGTTCGGCTATATGAAAAGAGACACAAATGGCTATCATAATTCACTTCTGAGTTGCAAAAATATTTAGTTTATTGCAGAAATACAACTTTAAAGTTGGTTAATGCTTAAAGAATAGGAAAAATTATAAATGTTTGAATGTTGAATGTTATGCTATGATTTTCCATTTTCCGTGTCACGGTTAGACAGTTCTGCTTCTAACAATCTTATACGTTTTGTAAGTTCTTCAACTGACGGCAATTGTTCCTGTATCTTTTTAATCCGTACATTATCATACGATGCCACACCAATGGGTGTATCAATTCCTCTAAAAGCATATTGCACTTCAGTTTCATCTTTATTACTGCATATCAGCAATCCTATAGTCGGGTTTTGCGCTGGCGTCCGTATCAAATCATCAACTGCATTCACATAGAAATTCAACTTTCCTGCAAACTCTGGCTGAAATGGCACAGTTTTCAACTCCACAACAACATAACAGTTAAGTGGAATATGAAAGAAAAGCATATCCAACTTTCTTGTTTTGCCAGCAACAATAATCTGCTTTTGCCGTCCAAGATATGCAAATCCCGTCCCGAGTTCCAGCAGAAAACCCGTCAGATGTTTTTCCAATTCTGTTTCTAAGGCTTCCTCTTGATATCCAGGTACTAATGACACAAAACCAAAATCGTACGTGTCTTTAGTAATGGCTTGAGCCAATTCGTTTTGTGGCGAAGGCAACCGCTCTGAAAAATTTGTTATGGCTTTTCCTAATGTATGATAATAGTCGGACTGAATGCAATTCATTAGAGTATTGCGACTCCAGCTCTCAGAAACAGTATGCGTAACATAAAAAAGCGCTTCCTCAACAGTTTTGCTTTTTGTTACAATGGCAACATGGTGCTTCCAAGGTACGAAGGCAAAATAATCAGGAAACGGCACACCATTAGTGTCTTTCTTGTTTTCGGTTTGTATTTCTCGCCCAAGTTGAGCGAGTTTTGTATCATCCTGATTGTCAGCGCGCAACGTTTCCCGCCCAAGTTGGGCGAGTTTTTCTGCTGATTCCGAATAAAACAGATACCACTGCTTCATGCGCCATAGGTTTGAAGGGCTGAATCCTTTCGATTCGGGAAACGCCGATTGAAGGTCAATACTGACTTGTTCCACGACTCCGGCACCCCATCGTTCCTCAACCTTTTTTTGTACCAGATCGCGCCCCAATTGCCAGTTAAAAAGTAACTGTTCGGAATTAACTTTCACCGCAGCCTTAATCTGCGCATTACGATAACGGCTTTTTATCTCATTGAGCCACTGCACGTAATCTTTATCAATAGACACATCGTGAATTCTCACAACCCTTGAAGTGTTATCCGCAGAATCTTTTTTCATATTGTTTGGTTATGTGCTTGCTTATAGATGACTTTTCCCCACGGCTTCGCCACTGTCGGGTGCGGGTTTCGCACGACAATGGCTCATCAAACAAATGTAGAAAAAAAGCGGAATGGATATAAAAGATTTATTGTTTTGCCGATGGGCACGGCTGCCATGTACTTTACTCTCTCAACCTTACACTTTCCCCTTTACTCTCCCCACCTTACACTTTACTCTTTCCCCCTTACTCTCTCACACCACCCATCACCGTTCCATCTTGCGGTCCATCAGGCGGCGCATCAGGTCCCAGAAGCCTTTGCGTTCAACGTGCGATGCCTCGCCAATGCGCAGCAGCCAATTGTAAATGGCCGAATTGCGGCGCTGTTGGACTCTGACAAACTGATAGAACCCGAAGGTAACGAGCATAGCCAGCAGCAGAACAATATAGAGTTGAAGATTGATTGACGCGCCCAACTTGTACGACAGGAACCAGACAACCACCACCGCAAAGTCGGTGAGAATAAGGCAGACGGTGGTGCCAACATGCGAGAATCCCATCTCAATGAACAGATGGTGAAGGTGCAGTTTGTCGGGGCGGAAAGGCGGCAAGCCGTTGATTATGCGGGCAAGCATCACCCTTAACGTGTCGAACACAGGCACAGCCAGAACAGCCAGTGTGAACGGAATCAGACCCACACCTTTCAGCATCAGAGCGGTGCTAGCAGGGTTGGTTGTCAGAATCGTCATCACAAACAGCGCCATGATGGTACCCATAAGCAGTGTGCCGCCATCGCCGATGAACATTTTCGACTTGCGGCCGAACACATTATGCAGGAAGAATGGTATGAGAGCGCCAGCGGCACCCACGGCGATTATCATCATTGTCTGATTTCCAAGAGCATAGAACATGATGGCGAATACCGAGCAGGCCATTGCGCCAAAGCCCGACGAGTAGCCGTCGACTCCGTCGATAAGGTTGATGGCGTTCATGATGCCCACCGATGCGAACACCGTAAGCGGAACGCAAAAATAATCGGGAACACTGCGAACGCCCCAGAGCCGGTAAAAATCACCTAACTTGATGTCGCCCAAATAGATGACATACAGCACAACACCTATCTCGAAGATGAATCTCACTGCGGGTGACAAGCCTTTGGCATCGTCGATGGTGCCGATAATCAGCATCACCGTCATGGCAATAACTGTGATTGTAAGCATTTTGGTGTCAAGGAAGAAAACGCCAAGGATTGTAACAATCAGAATACCAACAAAAACAGTTATGCCGCCAAGCACAGGCACGGGTACGCGCTGCAGTTTGCGGGCGTCGGGGTTGTCGACAATGCCATACTTGATGGCGAAGTTCAGCACCCAACCGTAGATGAACCACGTTGATACAAAGGCTGTTACAAACGATATGGCTACTTTCCAAAACACAGCGCTACACATTTTTTAACGCATCAAAATTACTCATTTCCACGATATTGGCAACTTGTTTGTCAACTAAAGTCGGCCATCCACCATTTCTTTCGGCAGCACACTTTTCACATCAAAAATAATATGGTTCTTTTTCAGGAACTTTTCGATGTCGAGCGTTTTGAACTCGTCGTGGGCCACGGCCAGAACGGCGGCGTCAAACTGTTGACTGTCAATTTTACTAGCAATATCTATGCCATACTCGCGTTTTGCGGCGGCAGCATTTGCCCAAGGGTCGTAAATTGTGATGTTCAGATTGTACTCACGCAGCGACTGCACAATGTCGAAAACCTTGGTGTTGCGCACATCGGGGCAGTTTTCCTTGAAGGTGAAACCCAGAATCAGAATGTTTGAGCCCAGAACCTGAATGCCTTTCTTTAGCATCAGTTTAATCACCTGATTTGCAACATAATCGCCCATGCCATCATTCATTCGGCGGCCAGCCAGAATAATCTCGGGATTGTAGCCGTAGCGTTGAGCGCACTGCGCCAGATAGTACGGGTCTACGCCGATGCAGTGACCGCCCACCAGTCCAGGCTTGAACGGCAGGAAGTTCCATTTGGTGGATGCGGCCTCGAGCACATCGTTGGTGTCGATGCCCATCCGCGTAAAAATCTTCGACAACTCGTTGACGAAGGCGATGTTGATGTCGCGCTGCGAGTTCTCAATCACCTTTGCCGCCTCAGCCACCTTGATGGTCGGGGCCAGATGCGTTCCCGCGCTGATGACCGACGAGTAAATATCGTTGATTTTCCGCCCGATTTCAGGCGTTGAGCCAGATGTCACCTTCTTGATTTTCTCAACGGTGTGCAGTTTGTCGCCAGGGTTGATGCGCTCGGGCGAGTACCCTGCAAAGAAGTCAACGTTGAATTTCAATCCCGAAACTTCTTCGATTACGGGAATGCACTCATCTTCAGTCACACCAGGATAAACAGTTGATTCATAAACAACTATATCGCCTTTCTTGATTACTCTTCCGATGGTTGTGCTAGCGCCGTAAAGCGGTGTCAGGTCGGGGTTGTTGTCCTTGTCGACAGGCGTGGGCACGGCCACAACGTAGAAATTGCAGTCGCGAATCTGCTCAATGTCCGATGTACAGCGGAATCCGTTTTTCAAGGCCGCTTGCAACAGTTCGTCGCTCACCTCGAGCGTAGCGTCGTGGCCTTGCATCAGCGCATCAACGCGCGCTTGGTTCATATCGAAACCGACAGTCGGATATTTTGTTGAAAATAAGCGGGCAAGCGGAAGTCCGACATAGCCCAAACCGATTACACAGATTTTTGTTTCACTCATATTTTTTTCATTTCAAATTTTCCCAATAATACTTCGTTGCCTCGCGAAGACCTTTTTCCACATTGAATTTCGGGTTGTAACCCAATAATTTTTTCGCTTTTTCAATCGACGCTAACGAATGTGGAATGTCACCCTGACGATTTGGCCCGTAAACAGGCTGAATGTCAGATATTTTGCTGTCATATTCCGACAAATATTTTTTCAAGTACCCGAATAGGGTGTTCAATGTTGTTTGCTCGCCACAAGCAGTGTTGTAAATCTGATTCACAGCCTGCGGATTGTTGGTTTGCATTGCCAACAGATTCATTTCCACCACATTGTCAATGTAGGTGAAATCGCGGCTGTAGTCGCCTGTACCGTTGATGGTAGGCTGCTCGTGAGCAATCAACTTCTTCACAAACAGCGGAATAACCGCAGCGTAGGCACCATTCGGGTCCTGACGGCGGCCAAAAACGTTGAAGTAGCGCAGACCGATGTACTCAATGCCATAAGTCCTTGCAAAAACATCGGCATATAACTCGTTGACATACTTTGTGATAGCGTATGGTGATAGCGGTCGGCCAATCACATCCTCAACCTTTGGCAGAGTAGTCGAATCGCCGTAAGTTGACGAACTTGCGGCAAAAATAAAGCGTTTAACCTTGGCGTCGCGGGCAGCAATGAGCATATTCAGGAATCCGCTGATATTCACCGCGTTGGTTGTGGCGGGGTCCTTAATCGAGCGCGGCACAGAACCCAAGGCGGCCTCGTGCAGCACATAGTCGGCACCGCTGACGGCGGTTTTGCAGTCTTCGGGATTGCGTATGTCGCCAACAATCAGGCTGAAACGGTCGGGATAGCGGTCGAGCAGCGGGTTGATGTTCTCGATGTGGCCCGTCGAGAAGTTGTCGAGACAGACAACCACGTGGCCACGCTCAAGCAGCGCCTCGCACAAATTCGAGCCTATGAATCCCGCTCCGCCTGTTACTAAAATCTTCATTTTCAAACTTTATAACGGTTCCGCCACAAAATTGCCAAACCAACCGCAAATATAATATTTGCCAGCCACCTTGATAATGAAAAGATTGACAATAGGAAATGAAAGATGTCAGTTTGTCAAAAAAAATCACTCCCCAGCAAGCCGCTCATACTGCTCGCGCAACTTCGGCTCAATCACCGCTTGCGTGTAGTTCGATTTTATGCGCTCGTAAACAAATTGGCTCAACTCATTGAAACTGCCGTCGGACAGGATTTCAAGCACGCGGTCGGCATAGGCTTGCGCCGATAATTCATTGACAATCAGACGGTCGTTGCCGATAACGGTGCGGCTGAATCCTTGCGGACTCGAAATGGGCACCACACCGCAACTCATTGATTCGGTAATGGAATTTGACTGCCCCTCGCGCGCAAGTGTCGACGGATAAAACAGGAAATGCTTGTCGAGCAGAATGTTACGAATGCCTATGCGAGCGTAGCCCGAAATGAACGTGTAGGTGCCAGGCTTGAGCGTCTGTTCCATTTGGCGAATCACCTCGCTCACGTAGCCGTGCTGTCCTTTTCCAATGATTGTCAGCGAGATATCCGTTTTTTTCTGCAAAATGGCTGCGGCCTCGACAATCAGTTTCACGTTCTTCTGCGGCTCAATGCGGCCGAAATATATCAGATTAACCACATTTTCAGGTTTTTGCGGCAATGCTGACGGCAGATAGCTTGCCTCAACGTAATTCGGGTAATAGAAGATTGGCGTGTCGGAAATCGACTTCAAAAGCGACTCATTCTCAACACCTTGCGAGAAAATCACCCTCGCCTTGCGGACAATTCGCGCAAAGCATAACCGATAAATGGCCGAGCCACTTTTGTGATACGCTTCTGCTCCGCCGCCGCGCATTTCGTATATAATCTTGTAACCCAGCAAGTTGGCGGCTTCAACCAAAATATATTCAAAAAAGATTGTCGGGCCGTAAAAACCCGAAATGTGCACTATCGCTTTGCGCGAACCGAACAAAAGCAAGCCAAGAAACGCGCCAACCCCGATTGCGGCACGGAACGGATAGGTTATCAGTTTTACAAATTGCGAAGCCGTGAGTTTGCACCGCAACTTTCTGACAATCCGCACTTTAAAGCCAAATTGGCGCAGCATATCGACGGTGCGTTTGTTGCCCACCTCGCCGCCGCCGTAGTAGGGCTCAACACCATTCGGCAGCGACCCGAAAAAGTAAACCGTCAGTGCCATAGTTCCGAAGTTAAACCGTTTGGCTGTTGTACCATTTGAACCACTCGGCAAAGCGCTTAACACCTTCTGCCACAGACGTTTTCGGGCGGAATCCAAAGTCGCGCTCAAAGGCCGACGAATCGGCGAAAGTCTGATAAAGGTCGCCAGGCTGCATCGGCAGCATCTGCTTTTCGGCCTTGCGCCCAAGCGCGTCCTCGAGCAACGCAATGAAATCGGACAGCCGCACGGGCGACGAGCAGCCAACGTTGTAAACCTTGTGTCGGCGGCCATCGGCTTGTGGTTCAGGCAGTTTGGCAAGCACGAGCATCAGGCTGTCGATAATGTCATCGATATAAGTGAAGTCACGCAACAGGTCGCCGCCGTTGAAAACGCGGATTGGCTCACCGCTGCTGATTGCGCGGGCAAAGAGCATCGGGGCCATATCGGCGCGGCCCCACGGGCCGTAGACCGTGAAAAAACGCAGCCCTGTGGCGGGTATGCCGTAGAGCGACGAGTAGCAACTCGCCATCAACTCGTTGGCGCGCTTGGTGGCGGCGTACAGGTTGACGGGGTTGTCGGTGCGGTCGGTTTCGGCAAACGGCACCTTGGTGTTGCTGCCGTAAACGCTGCTCGACGACGCGTAAATCAAATGCTTGATTTGGCTGTGGCGGCAACATTCCAAAACGTTGGTAAAGCCAACTATATTGCTGTCAATGAACGAGAAAGGCTCGTCGATTGAGAATCGCATTCCAGCCTGCGCGGCCAGATTGACAACCACATCGAACCGCCCACGCTCAAAAACTTGCGGCAGCCGCTCGCGGTCTTCAATATTCAGTTTTATAAATTCAAATTGTTGATATACAGCGCTTTTAACAGGCTGTACGCCATCGATTTTGCTGACATCGATACCCAACTCGGCCAAACGCGCATTTTTCAGATTGACAGTGTAATAACTGTTCAGATTGTCGATACCCGTAACTGCGTGCCCAGCCTCGAGCAAGCGGCGGGCAAGGTGAAACCCGATAAATCCAGCGGCGCCTGTTACGAGTACGTTCATCAGCCTATCTTGCAATATTCAAATCCCGACTCGGCAAGTTCGGCGGCATCGTAAATGTTGCGGCCGTCAATCACCAGTTTGTTGCGCATTGAGCGCGCCAACACTTCCCAACTCGGCATTCGGAACGTCTTCCACTCGGTCACCAGAATGAGCGCGTCGGCATCGACGGTGGCGTCGTACATATCCTTGCCGTAGCGCACCTTGTCGCCAACGCGGCGGCGGCACTCGTCCATCGCCACAGGGTCGAAAACCTTGACGGTGCAGCCCGCCTCAACCAGTTTGCTGATAAGCACCAGGGCGGGTGCTTCGCGCATATCGTCGGTTTCGGGTTTGAAGGCTAATCCCCACAGTGCCACGGTTTTACCTTTCAGATTTCCATCGAATCGCTTGTTGAGTTTATCGAAAAGAATGGCTTTCTGCCGCTCGTTCACTTCCTCAACGGCCTTGAGCACGCGCATTTGGTAGCCGTTCTGTTCGGCGGTCTTTATCAATGCCTTGACATCCTTCGGGAAGCAGCTGCCGCCGTAGCCGCAGCCAGGGTAAAGGAATTTGCGGCCAATGCGGGTGTCGCTACCAATGCCCTTGCGCACCATATTCACGTCGGCGCCAACAAGTTCGCACAGGTTGGCAATGTCGTTCATAAACGATATGCGGGTGGCCAGCATCGAGTTGGCGGCGTATTTTATCATCTCGGCCGACGGAATGTCGGTGAAAATCATTCGCTCGCTGTTGAGCATAAACGGCTTGTAGAGTCGCGCCATAATCTTCTGCGCGCGCGGGCTGTCGGTGCCCACCACCACGCGGTCGGGACCCATAAAATCCTTGATTGCGGCGCCCTCTTTCAGAAATTCGGGGTTCGAAGCCACATCGAAATCGACCTGAACACCGCGCTTGTCCAGTTCCTGCTGAATGGCCGCTTTCACCTTCTGCGCCGTGCCCACAGGCACTGTCGATTTGGTCACCAGAATGGTGTATTTGCTGATATTCTGCCCGAAGGTGCGAGCCACTGCCAGAACATATTGCAGGTCGGCGCTGCCGTCCTCGTCGGGCGGTGTGCCCACGGCAGAAAACACCACCTCAACATTGTCGAGACAGGTGCGAAGGTCGGTTGTGAAATGCAGACGGCCAGCCGCCACGTTGCGCAGCAGCATCTCGTCGAGACCAGGCTCGTAGATTGGAATCTCGCCTTTTATCAACTTTTCTATTTTTACACTATCAATATCGACGCAGGTTACATCGATACCCATCTCGGCAAAGCAAACGCCCGACACCAGCCCGACGTATCCCGTTCCTACAATCGCAATGTTCATATTTGTATGTTTAATTTGTTTTGTATCAGTTATTTTCGTTACGAAAGTTTAGTGCTTCGCTGTTGAGAAAGTTCAGTGTTTCACTGTTGAGTTTCCTCACTTTCTCAACCATCTCAACTTTCTCAACCATCTCAACCTTTCACCTCTCTGCCCTCATCGGGTTATTCAGAAAATCGTCGTATGACAAACGAATACCGTCTTCAAGTTCGGTTTTGTAGCGCCAGCCAAGTTTTTCGGCTTTCGACACATCGAGCAGTTTGCGCGGCGTGCCGTTGGGGCGCGTGGTGTCCCATTTTATCTCGCCAGTGTAGCCCACAACTTTTGCCACAAGTTCGGTCAGTGCTTTGATTGTCAACTCTTTGCCCGTTCCCGCATTGACGGTTTCGTTGCCGCTGTAATTGTTCATCAGGAAGACGCACAGGTTGGCAAGGTCGTCAACGTAAAGGAACTCGCGCAGCGGACTGCCGTCGCCCCAGCAGGTTACCGACGCCGCACCCGACACTTTTGCCTCGTGGAAGCGCCGAATCAGCGCGGGCAGCACGTGGCTGTGCTCGGGGTGGTAGTTGTCGTTGGGGCCGTAAAGGTTGGTCGGCATCACGCTGATATAGTCGGTGCCGTATTGTCGGTTCAGGAACTCGCAGTATTTCAAGCCCGAAATCTTCGCCAAAGCGTAGGCCTCGTTGGTTTTCTCAAGTTCCGACGTCAGCAGGCACGATTCCTTCATCGGCTGCGGCGCCATTCGCGGGTAAATGCACGACGAGCCAAGGAACTCAAGTTTCTTGCAACCGTTCTGCCAGGCAGCGTGTATTACGTTCATTTCCAGTATCATATTCTGATACATAAAGTCGGCCAGTGCGCTTTGGTTGGCCACAATGCCGCCTACTTTCGCCGCCGCCAGAAAAACATATTCGGGTTTCTCGGCCGCAAAAAACGCCTCAACATCCGCCTGACGGCAAAGGTCGAGTTCCTTATGAGTGCGGGTGATTATATTGGTGTAGCCCTGCCGCTGCAACTCGCGCACAATGGCAGAGCCTACCATTCCGCGGTGGCCTGCTACGTAGATTTTTGATTCTTTTTCCATATTTTTTTTGTTTTTGTTTCTAACCGATTTTACCCGATTTAATCCGAAATAATTCTAGTACAACCATTTAGGAGCATCACCTTTATATTGAAAATTCCGTACTTTTTCAAATCCTATTCCTATAACAAGTTCGTCAACATTAAAATTAATCAGATAGCCTAATGGTTTATTTGCCAAATGAAGATAATTGCTCAATTGCTTGTAATGGGTAGTTTCAAAGGTGGTAATCGATTTTAATTCAAGGATTAAAATGTCTTCTACCAAAACATCTATACGAAAACCCAAGCCTAAATCTTCGCCACAGTATGTGACATTTATTGGAACTTCACTTTCAGCCTTTATGTTTTGCTTTTTCAATTCAATCAATAAAGCCTTTTTATATACCGATTCCAAAAGCCCAGGTCCTAATTTAGAATGCACTTTCATAGCGCACCCTATCACTTTATATGCCAGGGTATCTTTTTTACTATTGGTATATTCTTCCAACAATTCCATATCGGATAAAATCGGATTGAATCGGTTAGATTTTATAATTCCATATTCGCCTTCAAATGAATCTTCTTCACAAACTTCATATCGTGCTCAACCATAATCTTCACCAGGTCCTCGAAACTTGTCTTGCGCGGGTTCCAGCCGAGTTTTGTTTTAGCTTTGGTGGGGTCGCCGAGCAGTTGGTCAACCTCGGCGGGACGGAAATATTTCGGGTCCACCTCGACCAAAACCTTGCCTGTGGCGGTGTCAATGCCTTTTTCGTTCACGCCCTCGCCTTCCCAGCGCAGATTGACGCCTAAAGTCTTGAACGCCAGCGTGCAGAAGTCACGGACGGTGTGATACTCGCCAGTGGCAATCACAAAATCGTCGGGCTTTTCCTGCTGCAGAATCAGCCACATACACTCAACGTAATCCTTGGCGTAGCCCCAGTCGCGCAGTGAGTTCAGGTTGCCCAGATAGAGTTTGTCCTGATAGCCCTGCACAATGCGTGCGGCGGCCAGCGTTATCTTGCGGGTGACGAACGTCTCGCCACGGCGCTCACTCTCGTGGTTGAACAGAATGCCGTTGCAGGCGTACATTCCGTACGACTCGCGGTAGTTTTTCGTAATCCAGAAACCGTACTGCTTGGCCACGCCGTACGGGCTGCGCGGATAGAACGGCGTTGTCTCTTTCTGCGGCACTTCCTGCACCAAACCGAACAGTTCCGACGTTGAAGCCTGATAGATTTTGCATTTCTTCTCAAGACCTAAAATTCTGACAGCCTCAAGCAGGCGCAGCGTTCCGACAGCATCGGCCTCGGCGGTGTATTCAGGCACGTCGAACGACACCTTCACGTGGCTCTGCGCGGCCAGATTGTAGATTTCGTCGGGCTGCACAAGTTGGATAATGCGGATAAGCGAACTCGAGTCGGTCATATCGCCATAGTGCAGATTGATAAGGCGTTTCTGCTTCATATCGCGCACCCACTCGTCAAGGTAAAGGTGCTCAATGCGCCCCGTGTTGAACGACGACGAACGGCGCATAATGCCGTGAACCTCATAGTCTTTTTCCAAAAGAAACTCTGCCAAGAACGAACCGTCCTGACCTGTTATGCCTGTGATTAATGCTACTTTTTTGCTCATAATCATACTTTTTAATCGTTATCTGAAAAAATCCAAAAGCCTCTATGCGACGCTCGGGAACGAAATTATAAAGAAACAAAAAAGGTTGGACAATGCCCAACCTTTTATGGCGATTTTAATCATCTGCTAATAGAAGTTCGAACGGTTGTCCTCAATGTCGGCGGCAGCCTCGATAGCCGAAAGAACCTGATAACCAGCCTTCGACATATTGGTGCGCTGCAGCAACTCACGCTCGCGGGCCAAATCAACGTTCTCTGGCTTCACAACCTGCTTAACCTGAATCAAGTAAACGCCGTTGTTACCCTTAATCGGGCTGCTGATTTTCTGCTCGTACAAAGTAACCATTGCGGCTTGCAGACTCGGCTCAACACCAACTGTCGGAACCGAATACGAAGAGAATGTTACGCTCTTGGCCTCCTTCACCTGCTCGCCAAGTTTGTCGGCAACAGCCTGAAGAGTAGATGCGCCTGCGCTTGCATCGTTGAATTTCGAAATCAGGTATTCTGCTTTTTTCTCGATTAGAACGCGGCGGGCAATGTCGTTGCGAACCTCGTCAAACGATGCCACACCTTTCTTGTGAATGCCTGAAACAATGGCAATCACAAATTGATTGTCGAGTTCGAATATTTCAGAAATCTCACCAAAACTTGCTTTGTAAGCCCAACGAATGACTTGGCGTGGGCTTTCGAAATTAGCCAGACGGCGGTCGTTGCGTTTTACATTTGCGGTGCGGAGAGTAACTCCTTCTTTATCAGCATTGCTGCGGAATGCCTCCAGATTACGGTAACTGCTGCCGAAACGGCTTGCGTTGCCGTAGATGGCGTCAACAGTCTTGTTGCTTGCCGAAATCTCGCGGGCAATGACTGCAATCTGAACCTTCTGCAAAGGCGCTGTTTGATTTTGAATCTCAACAACATGGTAACCGAACTGTGTCTGCACAAGTACCAAGTCACCCTTCTTGCCGAAGAAGCAGGCATCGTTGAACTCTTTCACCATCTGGCCCTCGGTGAACCAACCAAGGTTTCCACCATCTTGTGCCGAACCGTCAGCCGAGAATTTCTCAGCCATCTCGGCGAACGAAGCGCCCTTCTTGATGGCGTTCAGAATGCTGTCGGCTTTTGCCTTTGCATCCTCGTCAGACAGTGATGCCGACGGGCGAATGAGAATGTGGCGAGCCTCAACAGAATCGGCAACTCTTGCGCTGCCAAGTTTGCGGGCAATCTTCACATAGTTGCCTTCCTCATACGGACCAACAACTGTGTTGTCGGCAGCATCGAACAACTCGGCAATCGGAGCCGAAAGGTCCTCTTTAGCCAGATACTTGCCGTTGAAAGGCTGCTCCGACTCAAGGTTTACAAACTGCTCAATGGCGTCTTTCTCCTTGCTTGCAAACTCACCTTTAATTTTCTCTACACTCTCAATTGTGCTTTGGCGGTCTTCGTCAGAAGCCACAATCGGGAAAGTCACATAATACAAATCACGCGACTCTTCCTGCTCAAAATCAGACTGGTGAGCACTGTAATATTTCTTCAAATCGCTTTCGGTAACTTTAACAAGCGAATCGGCCACTGAGCTGTAGCGCAGCTGAACATAGTCGAAATCATATTTGGTGTTCTTGTCGGCCGACTCTTTCTCTGTCTGAAGTTTTGTGGCGTACATTCCCATGCCCACAAGCGACAGAAATTTCTGGTCTTTCTTGTTCTGAACCAGGCTCTTCTCGAACGAAGCCCACGATGCGGCTGCCTGACCTGACGGATCCAAATCTTTGTTTTTCAAGAATTGAATCACCAAATTGCGGTCGAACTGGCCAGTCTCGCTGTCGCGGAAAATTGGAATTTGTGCCACCTGCGGGTCAATGAAATTGCCCTGAACCATATCGTAAAGCTCATCGGCAGTTACATTGATGCCAGCTTTAGCATATTCTTCATCAATAACATACTGGCGTACAAGCTGCTCCCAAGTCTGGTCCTGAATCTGATCGTAAACGGCTGATTCCAAAGAATTTTGCTGAGTGTTCTGCTTGTAGATTTCAGTGTTCTCATCAACTTTAGCCTGATAGTACTGGATTGGAATATCAGTTCCGGCTATTGTGCCGACGTTGTTTCTTGAACTTCCGAAGGTTCCGTCGGCTTTGAAAAGGTCGCCGACAATGAATGCCAATAAGGCCAATGCTACGATGATTGTTACCAGTGTACCTGCGTGGTCACGTATTTTCTGTAATGTTGCCATTGTTTATTTATTAATATTTTGTTCAAAAATTTAGGCTACGAAGATAGTAATTTTTGTTTTCCACATAGAAAAAAGGATTTTTTGTGATTTGCCGTCTAATTTATTGGTATGCAGCGGTTTCGAATTTTGTATTTTTTGCCTTCGTTTCACCGTTTAATATAATAAGGAGCGCAACGCGTGGAATCTTTTGCATTTAACTGACGATAAGGTCGACCAACTCAATTTTGGTGGCTGATGCCCGCAGAATGGTAAATCGGAACTTGCCGAACGACACCACGTCCTGCACTTTGGGAATCGCGCCATAGTGCGACAGAATCAGTCCTGCCAAAGTCTCGTACTCCTCCGACACTGGCAGGTCGAGGTCATACTTATCGTTGACATAGTCGATTTCGAGGCGGGCCGAGAACTGGAAATGGCTGTTGTTGAAACGGTGTTCGCGGTAACGCTTCTTGTCGTGCTCGTCCTGGATGTCGCCCACAATCTCCTCCAGAATGTCCTCCATTGTAACAATGCCCGACGTTCCTCCAAACTCATCAACCACAAGGGCGATGCTGCGGTGATTCTGAATGAAGAGCGTGAGCAGTTTGTTGGCCGGCATAGTCTCGGGCACAATTGGCAGGTTATGCGTGATGGACGCTATGTTTGTCGGGTGCTGAAACATTGATATTGACGGAGCAAAGCCCACCACATTGTCGATGGAGCCTTTGTAAACCATTATTTTTGAGAGACCGCTGCTCACAAACAGTTTTTTGAGCTCGTCGATGCTGTCGTCGATACTGATGCCCACAATCTCGGGGCGCGGAACCATACACTCGCGCAACTTGACGGCCGAGAAATCGAGCGCGTTGCGAAAGAGCTTCATATCGTTCGACTCGTCATCGTCATCAGTCTCGCTAATCTGCTCATCTGCAAGCGAATCCCAATCGACAGCCCCCCAATAGACGGCATCGTTCTCCTTAACTTTTGTTTTGGTGAACCGGTTAGCGAAAAAGCGTGATGTATGATAGACAATCTTCGAAACCAAATAGAACATATAGTAGAACACCGCTGCTGGTAACGATATGATTTTCAGCAAACTGCCCGACTCTTGAAAGGCCAGCAGCTTGGGCAGAATCTCGCCCGCCAGAAGGTAAAGCAGGAACGCGGCGCACGCCTGAACAGCCAATATCGCCGCCACGCTGACAGTCAACTGCCGCCAAGGACCGTCGCCGGTGAGCACCATTGCCAGTGTCACCACCACTGTCAGATTACCGATGGCCATTGTGGCGTAGTACTGCGCCGGTTTCTCGATGAACACATCAATTATCTGCGAAAAAACGCGGTCTTGCTTTTTGTCGAGCTCAATGCGCAACTTGTTGGCCGACACAAACGCCACCTCCATCGCCGCAAAAAAGAATGCGAACAAAAGCAGAACCAACACCAATATTATATAGGCAGCCATCGGCAGATTGTTTTTCCGATACAAATATATAATAGGTGCGCCCCAAAACGCACTTCCGCCAATTTATTTTTGAAAATGATGCAACGTTGGCATTTGCGCCGGCGCGATATGGCCGATAATCAACCTATTACCGACTCGGGCGACGGAAAATCGGTTAGAAACTCAACACTGTGCGACACTTGGCCGACCTTGCAACAGAAATGTTGGAGTCCGTTGCTAACTATAAGATACTCAACATTAAGTTTGATGTTGTAGACGGCAATTTGGTCGAAAACCTTTTGCGTGACCGCCACTTGGGGAGCTTTGCACTCAACAATCATACACGGCGCCGCCTGACGGTTGTAAACAACTATGTCACAGCGTTTGTGCAGCCCGTTGAGGGTGATGGGCTGCTCCACGGCAATCAGTCCCAAAGGGTAGCCCAGCGCCAGCAGATGCTGCACCAGATTCTGCCGCACCCACTCCTCGGGCGTGAGCGCCACATACTTGCGACGCACGGGGTCGAGAATCTGCTTTTTGGCCAGACTGACGCGCAAAAGCGACGAATAATCGGGTAAATTGAGTTTGTCCATAGCGCAAAGTAAGTGTTTTTTTGCGGATAACATAAAAATGATATTAGAACACATGTGTGTTGAAACAATCTGTTATATTTGCAATAATTAGACAGGTTTCTATATAAAATCAATCAGTTTATGAGATGAAAAATAAGATAGGTTTGATAGTTTTTTCCGTGTTTTTGTGCGTGACGGCAAACGCGGAAGATGTGTCGCGCCGATTCGATGAGTTGATGCTTCGAATACGAAATAACGAAGTTATAGTGTATGAATATGATTATTTCAGTGCTTTGGAAAACGCTATGTCAACAATTGTATCGGCAGGAGGCTATTATTCAGATAGTCTGCCAGAGATTAGATGTCAAGCTTACCGATATGCTTCGATAGCTGCATTGCAATGCGAGAGCGACTCTATCAAGACTATGGTCGTTGAGGATTTGCTGCGGTCATGTAACGATTCAGCCAGTATTGTTGTTCAAAATGCATGGCAGGAATTGAGAAAGTATGACAGAAAGTATTTTAGTGACAATTCGAAACGAATGCTTGAACAAATTGTGGCCAATAATCAGTTTTTTCCTGAAAAGTTCTTCATGATAGGAGGTTATATTGATTCTGAAAATATGGCATCCATACTGAAGAACAAGCTCTATGAAAACAAAGAACTGCAATGGCCAATTGAATTAGCCTTGTGTCGGTTGAACGATTCTGAGTCCATACAGACGGTATTGTCCAAGGTTTCGAAAGTGGAATTATCCTTGGATTTCATTGACGGAGTTTTGCCAGACTTGTTATATACGCGGCAGCGTCCGATATACGATTGGATTATTAGTAAGTCCATGTCAGACGAATGTAAATGTGTGAGTCGTAGTCCTATAAGCGAGAGACAAATACCATGTGCATATTATATTATGTATGAAATGGCCGACTATATTGACGGATTCCCGATAACCAGAGATGACGAAGGAGAAAAGGACGATGATTTATCAAAATCGGATATTAAAAAGATGCGTTCGTGGATAGTGGCTAATCCTAATTATAAAATTATTGATGCAGGTTACTAAAATGTACCTTAAAATATTACTTGTTTTTCAGTTATTGTTATTGATGTTTATGTCGTATTCACAAGAATTATCAGGGATTTCTGAGAATGAACCATTTACAATAAATGGCGGCATTAATGTTAATAGCGTGTTCTATCATAGCAAAGATACATTGTCCAAGCGGGAGCCTTTCTCTTTTGTGATAACAGGAAATGCTAATCTAAACATATATAATGTTATAAATTGCCCGATAAGTTTTACATATTCAAATTATAAGGCAAATTGGTCGCAACCATTCAATTTCAATCAATTTGGAATGACTCCATCATATAAATGGATAAAAACTTATATTGGGTACAATTCTATGACTTTTTCAGACTATACATTAAGTGGCCATCAGTTTTTGGGGTTCGGAGTAGAAGTGTCTCCTGATATTTCGTGGAAATATTCAGCCATGTATGGGCGTTTGTTGAAACCCGTTGAGGAGGACACTACGGACGCGTACAATATTCCTGCTTATGCGAGGTATGGTTATGCAACAAGTGTTGAGTATTTTGGCCGTGGTAGTGTGAAATTCGTTTTGTTCAGGGCATGGGATAAAGAAAGTTCATTGTCGGTTCAGCCGGTTAAAACTTCGCTTAGTCCCAAGAGTAATTTGGCATTTAGCCTAAGTGTCTCGGAACCTTTAGGAGAGAGGTTTGTTTTTGATGGCGAATTTTCCACATCTGCCTTAAATACAGATACGAGAAACAAGGAAAAAAGGGAAGGGGAACATATATTTAAGGCCACAGAATTTCTGCAAAAAAACACCATATCGACCGTGTATTATTGTGCTTATAAGGGATCTTTAAAATATACAGGTAACAGATATGGTCTTGGTGTGTCGTACGAAAGAGTAAATCCCGGATATGAAACATTGGGAGCGTACTATTTTACAAATGATTTTGAGAATGTTACGTTTGATGCATCAACAACTTTGCTGAAAGAGACATTGAGCATAAACGGCAGAATAGGATTGCAACGCGATGATCTTGATGGAACAAATTCTTCGAACACAAATAAGATTGTTGGAAGCCTGAATATGCAGTATATCATGAATCAAAAAACATGTTTGTCGCTGAGTTACTCGAATTTTACAGGCTATACATTCATCAAGAGTGAATTTGATGACATTAATGCAACCGATCCTTACCAAAATGCTGACACACTGAGATTTACACAGATAAATCAGTCTGTATCCACCAATATATCGCACCGGTTGGGAGATGTGGAGAATAAAGATCTACAACAAACAATAAATGTTAACGCGACCTTTCAGAATCAGACCATGCAACAAAACAAATTGCATACACCCGGAACAAGATTTTACAACGGGAATGTTTCTTACAATGTGAACATGCAAAATTTGAAGTTGGGAATGTTCTGTTCTTTGAATGCTAACTACAACGAGATTCCGGATTCGGATGACGCCTTCACTATTGGCCCTACAATAGGAGGCAACAAAAATTGGTGTGATGATAAATTGAAGTTAACAGTTTCCATGTCATATAACGATGAACTGATAACCAAAAACAGTTCGGAAGTATGGATATTCAGAGCTAATTGTTCTTATAAATTAAAGGAACATCATCAATTTGACATGTCGTTTTCAGAACAAAACAGGCAAGCAAAAGATCAGGGAAGGGTCAATGATCTGACGTTTACTATAGGATATAAGTATAACTTTAATGTTAAATACAGTGAGGTTTTCAAGTAAAATATTATTACCCATAATGCTTATGGCATGTTTGCCATATGCGGGTGCGACAGAATTAGAGTCTATTGAAGAGTGGGAAAGCAGAATTGCAGGATTGGTGCAAACTGTAAAGGATCAAAATGCATATATTGATGCTTTCGACGAGGATACTCCCCAGATTTTACCTGTTGGCATAAAAAAAACTATTGGCGGAATAGATATGACTGTCATTCTGGACAGCGCGGTCTGCACAGAGTCAAGCACAGAAATGCAGGCTTATATGGCTATAGAATTTTTGGGGAGCGAAAAAAAGATAATGTTCAAAGGATCAAATATTAAATTCACTTCAGGAGGTTTTGTTAATGCCAGGATGCAATTGGTATCGACAAAACCGTTCAAGGTGGGAGAAATGACAATGCGACTTGACTCTCGCAATACCTATGTCGATTTTGATTGCAATGGCTATAGAGAAACATCGCTCACAGCCCTTATAACACTGCCAGAAAAAGTATTTAAAAAAGAAGATAAGACAACAAGGGAAATTGCGGCAGAACCTGTTACTGCAACATTTACGGGCACATTTACAAATCTTAATGACATTTTGATTTCTGCAACATTAGATCCTTTTCAAATATCGGGGTTAACAGGGTTTGGTTTTTATACCAGCAATATTACTCTGGATTTCAGCGATGAACGAAATCCCAGCTTTGGAACAATTACGAATAATTATGTAAATAAGGAGTTCAAAGAAGAAATCGATTTGTGGAGAGGGGTGTATATAAGCAGTTTTGAAATGAAACTGCCTAAACAATTCTGCAAAGGCGGCAGCAGTACAAGCCTTTCGGCAAACGATATGCTTATCGATGATAATGGTATTACTGGCACAGTGGCTGGGAAAAATATTCTGCCACAAGACAAAGGAGATTTAGGCGGATGGAAATTCTCGATTAACACTTTATCTTTAACATTTACTGCTGGCAATTTTGATAAATTCGATTTTGGTGGCAATCTGGTTTTGCCTGTCTCTGAGACCCCTTCTCCTATGTCATATAGTGCATATATAGAAAAAAACGGGGATTATGTTTTCAGTGTCACCCCTCCCGACAAAACAAAATTTGATATTTGGGCGGCGGAGATAGCTCTTTATAAGACTTCATCGGTTAAAGTATCGAAGAAAGGAAACGAATATCTTATTTGTGCCGATCTGAATGGGAAAATGACAATTGGGGCGAAAGACAGCAAAATTGAGATAGCCAATGTGGAGTTTAAGAGCTTATCAATACAAAATGTTGCCCCAAAATTTGATATAGGGGCATTTGAGGCCAAGGTCGGTGATATGAAAGGGTTCCCGATTCAAATCAGCAGACTTGGTTATAATAAGAAAAACGATAGACATGGTTTGGCGCTTGGAGTTACAGTTTCTTTAATGAATAAGGAAGATAAAGGCTTTGGCGCGACAGGAGATTTTACAATATACGGTAAAGAGAATCCTGAAAAAGGAATATCGTCTTGGAAATATGACAAAACAGAGTTTAACTCCTTCAAACTTGATATTAAATACACAGCCTTTGAAATGCAAGGCTCACTTGTGGTGTACAATTCAGATGCTGTTTATGGCGATGGCATGAAGGGTAATATTAAGATGAAGATAATTGAGAAGATTGGAGTGGAAGCAACAGCGCAATTTGGCAATGTTAATGGATTCAAATATTGGTATGCAGATGCTTTTGCCAGTTTTACACCGGGAATACCTGTGTTCACGGCGGTAACAATGAACGGATTCGGAGGAGGAGCTTTTTATCACATGAATCATGTACACGATAGCTCTGTTGAATTTGGTGCCAAGGTGTTGGCAAATGCAGGAAAGACAACTGAACCAGGGCAATTCTTATCTGGCGATAAATATGTGCCCGACAAAAATGTGGGTATTGGACTGAATGCCTCGGTTTTACTGGTTGTTGGTTCGGAATCGGTGCTTAATGTCAAGGCAGGTTTTGAAATCAGTTTCTTAGCCAGTGGAGGATTAAATAAAGTCTCGTTCACAGGTGAAGCATTGTTGCTAACTCAATATTCTCCAACAGTTAAACCAAGTGAGACTAGAATGTATGCGAAAATGTTTACGGAATACGATAATACCAACAAATCGTTTTTCGGAAGTCTTGATACATACTTGAATATTGCCGGTATTTTAACTGGTTCACAATCGGGAAATTATGCCGGACATGGTGAGATTTACTTTGGCGATGGAAAATGGAAAATATTTATGGGTACTCCAGATAGTCCGATAGGTGTTAAATTCGTAGGTATTGCTGAGGCCAAGTCGTATTTTGTAACGGGCAACTTTGATATACCGGGTGTTCCTACTCCGCCGTCGAATGTGTCGAGTATTTTGGGAAGTATGAAATACAGCGAGTGCCGCAATACAACTAAACTAAGCAATGCCGGCGGTTTTGCTTTTGGTGCAAGTTTGAATGTAGACATTCCAAATCGCGAATTCTTATGCTTCTATGGTAGTTTTGATGCGGGTGTTGGGTTTGATCTAATGCTTGTCAACTACGGAAGAAACGCTCATTGCAAAGACGGCAGCGGTGTGCTAGGTATAAACGGCTGGTATGCCACAGGACAAACTTACGCCTATGTTCAAGGTGATATAGGTATCCATTGTAAAGTATTGGGGAAGAAACGAAGTTTGAGTATACTTGATATAGGTGCTGCGACAATACTTCAGGCACAATTGCCTAATCCTTTGTATATGTCAGGTGAAGTTGGAGGATACTATAAAGTACTTGGTGGACTGGTTAAGGGACAATGTGATTTCCAATTTGATATTGGTAAATCATGTGAAATAGTAAATTGATTAACGAAACTATGAATTAAAGTAATAGCAGAAATGATGTCGCATAACTATAAGTGCAATATAATCAACTATGTATTTACGTTTGTTTTTGTCTTGTTATCGGTATCGATAAAAGCAGAAAACAAAAATATTGTCATAATGTCGTCGGTTGATAGTGCGAATGTGCGTTTACGCTGGAGTCCGATAAACTATGATTTGTGGCAAGCAGCCAACAAATACGGTTATACATTGGAACGATACATATTTGATAATAAGAAGAATATGACTCTGGAACGTTCGGATGTTTATAGACCATTATCAATAAGCGAATGGCGAATAATTGCCGATACAAATGATAGGGCGGCAATAGTTTCTGAAGCAATGTTTGGTGAAAATTTTGAAATAGCCAATGAAGACACATCTTCGTTTCAAATGACGAATGTTGCAAAAGAGCAGGACATGCGTTTTTCGTTTGCAATGCTTATGGCGGCGCAAGATTTCGACCTTGCTTGTAAAATGGGTGTAGGCACATTGCATAAAATTGAAACGGGCAAAAAATATATGTACAAGGTTTTTATAAACGCCCCCGATTCAATTGTGAAATGTGATACCGGTAGTTGCATTGTCACTAGTAATGATATGTCGCAATTGCCCGATATACTCAATTTGAATGCTGTGTATGTAAATGGCCGTGTAGAGTTGGGTTGGCCAAGAGCTACCAACGAAGATTATTATGTGGGTTACCATATTGAGAGATCTTCCGATTCTGTAAATTATAGAAGGATTAACAAGTCTCTATTTGTACCTTTTGAAAGCATGGCAAATGAGCAGAATTACACATTCAGCGATACAGTTAACAATAAAACGGACGCCAGGTATTATTACAGAATCCAAGGTGTGAACTTCTTTGGCGAGTATAGCAAATATTCGCCAGTTGCCGTCGTATTAACATATAAGCCTATTACTGAAACTCCATATATTACTGAACTTGAAGATGCAGGCGGGGGAAATATTCGAGTAACATGGGAATTCCCTGTTGATGAGCAGCAACAACTGAGCGGATTCCAAATCTTGGTGTCGGATTATGTTGCCGACAACTATATGCCTATGCTCAACGATTTGTTACCATCGGAAACACGCCAGTGTGTGGTGCCCTCGGTTGGCCCGTCGAATTATGTTATTGTTGCCGCATACGACAAGAGTGGTATTGAGTATTTGTCGATGCCGAAATTCATCCAGCCGATTGACAGCATTCCGCCCAAAGCACCTGTGGGATTAAAAGGCAGCATGAACAGCGAAGGTGTGGTTTCATTGGATTGGACGGCCAACACCGAGCCCGACATTGCCGGGTATCGTGTGTTTTACACTACCGATAAATATATGGACTATACCAATCTTACAAACAGGCCTATTACCGAAAACCATTTCGAATATAAATTTCCATTGAACTGGCTTAACAGGAATATATATGTTACCGTGCTTGCCGAAGACGCATTCTATAACTTTAGCGATTTCTCCGACACCATAGCAGTGAAAGTGTTCGACACCATACCACCCACACCGGCAGTGTTCCGCAGCTATGAAAGCACCGATTCGGCCATTTGCATGGAGTGGGTGAACAGCTCGAGCTCCGATCTAATGGCTACTCGCCTTGTACGGACCGACGGAGCAAACGCCGACACTCTGTTAAGCTTTAAAGACGAACACACACAGTTTTGTGATTCCGGCGCAAAATCCGATAAGAGATATGAGTACACAATTGTGTCGATTGACAGTGCCGGAAATAAATCGTTGTCGAACACCATAGCAGCCACAGGCAAGCACAAACCTTATAATGTTACACTCAAGGTGAAGTTTGACGCTGGTGAGAACGCCATGGTGCTTAGCTGGGATAATGACGACGAAAAGCAAACAAGCGCATATATATACAAAGCTGCAAACGGAGGGAAGCTATATTTGTTTAAGACAATTAGTGGCGAAGAAACCACTTTTGTTGATAGGGATGTTGAAATAAACAGGCCTTATAGCTATAGAGTAAAAGTAAAACTTGAAAATGGCAAAACAGCCATAACTAAAACTGTTAACACTCAATAAACGGGAAATAGTATCAACTAACAAAAACCATTACTCATTATGAATAAGATTAAGAATTCTGTAAGAAAACAACTCCTGTTGGCTGGTTCGTTGCTGATGTGTATCGTGACTTATGGCGGTATTCCTTCGAAGTTACCTGGAATGCTAAAGGCCATGGTTGGCACTCAAAATACGTATGTGTATTCGCCTAACACACCAATACTAATTGAGGAAGTTTCTTCACAAAACCATCGTGTTATTGCGATAGAATCGCATGGAATAAAAAAATATGGTGATAGCTTTTATACTTATACTTTTGCGTTTACGTTTGAATCATATAATGGCACACAGAGGGTTGTGGATAATTTGAATGGAATGCAAGACCATACACCTCAAGATTTAGATATGTATATGTGTTATGATACAGACATTCCCAATATAATAATAAATCAAGTTTCGTATAAGTCTAATGGAGAAGTTATAATTGGTGATTATATAACAAAATATGGGAATTTACATTTAGGATTTAATAATTCTTTTCAGATAAAAGGCGAGCCCTATCAACAAGTTGTTGTTCTTCCATTGATGGGATCATCCGAAAAATATAAATTTTTATATAAAAGTTACAATAAAAATAGCGGTTCGCTTAGCAGTATAATTAGTAAGAGTGCGCCGGTTACTGCGGGCGATAGGGTGTATTTCAGCGCTGATAAAAATGGCGAGGGTGTAGATATTGCTGTTTTTGTGAAAAATGGTTATTATTTTAGTACATTAACAACCAGATATGAGGGAAAAGATTCTGAAGGAGAGTATGATGTATATTCTTTTGAAATGCCATTAACTGATGAGATATATGTATTTTCATATGTTAATAGTACGGCGGTTAATTATGATGGAGAAAGTCGAACATATAAATATTATAGCAGCAATTATAAGCTGTTTACCCCAAAAGTTTATCTAAAGCCAAGCTGTAGTTTTGTTAATGCGACAGAATATTCTTCAACATTATTTGTTCTAAATGATGCAACCGGTATAAAAATTCAAAACACAACCGGTTGTCCAATAAGGGTTAGTCGCAAAGATAATGGTAGTTATACTGTTATATCAAACAGTTTGGCATCTAATGCGGAAGTGGGAATAGATATCTCTAACTTGAATAAGTTAACAATTTGTTTGGAATCGGGTTTGTCGGGATCTGTTGGTAGTACACCTGCAGCAGGAAAGGTTGAAAAAACATATAGTATAACGCGGTTAAAGGCTTTAAATTTTAATGATAATAATGAGCCTATTTTATATAAAGTAAGTAACAATAATGGCGTATGTACTAATACCGCCGATGTTACAATTAAAAATAACGAATCCGATTGGGATTATCCATATTCCGGGTATAGATTCACAATTCAAAAAAACAATGAAACAGCAAAGGATTATACACTTGAGAGAACGATAAAATTCAATAATTTACAACCAAATACAACGCTTAAACTAGTTAGGTCATATAGTGTGGGTTCCGGTAATGTAAAGAAAGAATTAGTAAAAACTATAACAATAGCAGATAAATACGGGACAAATTATTCTGTAAATACCACGTTAGATAAAAACATAATAGGCTGTGAGAACAACGACAAAACGGCGGCGACAATAACAGTTAATGCAACAGGAGGATTCTCTCCATATACATATTCAACTACGGGGAATGGCGTTCAGAATGGCAATGTTTTTAAATACAAAACGGCAGGTGGTAAAACGATAACAGTAACTGATAACTATGGTTGTAAGGTATCAAAAACCCAAAATATAGCATTCACTTCCATTTCAATATCTGTTGGTACAGATGGTGTCAAACACATTACTGGTTGTTTGAATAATGCGGCCACAGCAGGTTCAATAACATTTTCGGCACAGAACGGAAGTGAGCCATATACATATTCAACTACTGGGAATGGCATTCAGAATGGTAATGTTTTCAAATACCAAACGGCGGGGGACAAAACCATCACTGTTACGGATAAGAACGGCTGCCAGGCAAGTGTGAAAAAAGAAATTAAATTAAATAATAAGCTGACTCTCGATGTTATTCCTGAAGACCCCCAAAACGGTTACTATATAAAATGTAATGGAGGAACCAATAACCTAAAATTAGTTATTGGTGGAGGAAACGGGAATGAGAATGGAAATGACTATACGTTGGAATATGAAGATAAAAAAATTAATAATGTATCTAATAACAAGGTTGTTCCCTTGCCAAAGGGAACGCATAGTATTAAGATTTCAGATATAAAGGGTTGTAGTAAAGAAACAAGTATAACTCTTACCGAACCAGACAAAATAACCTTTACTACATCGCCAAAAGACGTTATATGTTTTGGCACAATGGGCAGTATTGAAGTGAAGAATGTGAGCGGAGGTGTAGGTGGTTATAAATATATTATTGAAAACAGTTTAGGACAAACGTCCACACAGGATGGTAATTTTTTCTCAGTGGCTAAAGGGACTTATACCATTAAGGTGAAAGACGCAAATGATTGTATAGAACCACATTCAGGTATAGGAGTTAGACAACCTGAAAAAGAACTGAAATATACAGTAACGCCGGTCAATTTTACAACAACCACATCAAGTGACGCACGGATAGATGTAACCTCAAGTGGAGGTTGGGGCGGTTATACTATAGTTGTGAAGGATAATAATGGTGCTACTATCTCAAATAATACAGGTCTGCAACCTGGCGAATATACTGTAACTGTAACTGATGAAAAAGGTTGTGTTTTTAATGACAACAATAAATATACAATTGCAAGACCTGAGAAAGATTTAAGTCTTTCGGTTTCGGCTCCAAAAATAAAATGTCATGGAGCATCCACGGGAGAAATAACAGTTAGCGCCGATGGAGGATGGCCAAATAACAATAATTATAAATATAAATATACGCTTAAAAATATTCGTACTAATAAAGTATTGTACGACAAAACAAAAGGAGGGGAAACAATTACTTTCCCGAATCTGCCGTCAGACACATATAAAGTAACAGTGGAAGACAAAATGGGTGTTACACATGATACAACTATCACAATCGAGCAGCCGGATGCAGCATTGTCAGCAAGTAGTAAGACTGACAATGTTCAATGTAATGGTGGAAATGATGGCAAAATTACAGTAACAGTTACAGGTGGCACTCACGGCACTCGCGGATATACTTTATTATTTGTTGGCGATAAAGATGGAAAAACATACCCTGATGATAATGGAGTAATTGTAGTTGGTGGTTTAATTGTAGATAGTTACAAATATACAATTACAGATGCCAATGGATGTACAACAGATACGTTAACATCCAAGGTTGATGAGCCAACAGCCCTGGTACTTTCGGCAGATGCGGTCGGTGAATTACACAATGGATTCAACATTCCATGTGCTGACGAAACGGGCGAAATAGTTGTATCGGCAAAGGGCGGAACAGCCGGTTACCAATTCTCGATCGATGGCGGACCGTTCACCGCCCAATATGGGAAAGACGCGAAACACACATTCAGCGGTGTGGAAGGTGGGAAACACAAGATTACGGTAAAAGACGGTCATGGGTGTGTTCCTAAACCAGAAGAAGTTGAATTAACTAAACCGGAACCTATTATTATAACAAAGATTGACTTAACACAGCCGCTTTGCAATGGAGACAGTGATGGAGAAATGACAATTTATGCAAAAGGAGGTGTTCCTGATCAGAATGATGCTTACAATTTCTCGCTGGACGGAAACAGTGCTTCCGAGAAAGCGCAGCATACATTTACCGGCCTTGCTGCAAAAGACAACTATCATGTTGTCGTGACAGATGCTAATGAATGTTTTGTTGAAAAAGATATTGATTTAGGCCAGCCCGCGAAACTGGAGGCATCTGTCAGCAATGTGAAAAACAACTTGTGCAATGGCGATAAGTTGGGAATCATAACCTTCGCAGTAAACGGTGGAATTGCGCCATATGGTTATTCTTTGAATGGCAAGGATAAGGTGGCATTCAGCAACGATATGGCAATTAGCGGTTTGCCGTCATTGCCGAACAAAAACAAACATTCCATAGTGGTGTCAGATGCGCATGGGTGCAAGGCCGATGCGATAAGTCAGGAGATAGAGCAACCAGATCCGATTACCGCCAAAACCATTTTGAATGATTACAACGGTAATAATATCAGATGCTTTGGTGATGCCGATGATGCCCGAATCGAGATATCGGGCGGTGTGGGAAATTACACAACAACATTGGGCGACCGAACACTGACAGGCAAGGACGTGCAATTCGTTGGCTTGAAGAAAGGAAATTATAGTTATAAAGTTGTTGATGGCAATGATTGTTCCGAAACGTTTGATTTTGAGATGAGGCAGCCTGATAATCTGATGCTAACATATATTGATTATACGGATGCCAAATGCCATAACGGAACAAACGGCACAATGACGGCGAAGGTAATTGGCGGAGTCAGGAGCTACACGTACAATGTCACAAACTCAAACGGCGCGGAAATCAACAAACTGACAACAGATGCCGACAATTATAATTATAGCAGCTTCGCGGCAGGTGAATATACGTTCAAAGTCACCGATGCCAACAGCTGTGTGATAAGCAACCCTTTTACAATCGGGCAGCCTGATCCGTTAACTGTTTCGGTAAGCACGCTGAAAGATGTTGTTTGTAAAGGAACCGAAACAGGTGAGGTGTCAGCAACAGCAAAAGGAGGTACATCTCCATATTCGTACTCATGGAATAAAGGCATGACAGGGCAAAGCATACAGAATCTGCCGGCCGGGGAGTATTCGGTTATGGTTACTGATGCCAATAACTGCCAATCGGAAGTAGATGAAAATGGAGTGAAGGCGCAGACCACCATTGACGAGCCTGCTTCGGCATTAACAATGCTGGAGCCAGTATACGCCAATCCGACATGCAGCTATAACAAGGATGGGGAAATCACCATCAATGTCAGTGGCGGCTGGGGCGGATATGAATACACTCTGAATGGTGTTTCTTACGGAAGTAATAAGATAGAAGGCTTGGATGAAGGGACATATACGGCAAAGGTTAAAGATGCCGGGGGCTGTGAAGTTTCCACCAATGACATTACGTTGAAGAAGCCTGAAGCTTTGTCGTTTGAAAATAAAATCGGCACAATAATCTGCAAAGGCGGAGCAACCGATGTGACCATCACTTCGGCGTCGGGAGGCACTGGATGCAATTATTCGTATTCAATCGATGGAGGAAACACCTGGCAGACCGGCACCACTTTTGCCAATGTTGTAAGCGGCAGTTACATATTGAGAATGAAAGACGGTAATGAGTGCCTGGCAACAGATAAAGAGATTACTGTCACCGAGCCGGAATCATTGGTCTTGAAAGAAGATGTAAGGCATAATTATAACGGCAGCACCCATAAAGCCAACGGCAAGATAACCGTAACGCCGCAAGGCGGTGTAATGCCATATTCGTACCAATGGAAAGACACAACCGTCACAAGTCAGGAATTGGATAACATCGGTTTCGGAATTTACACGATCATCGTCACTGATAGTTTGGGCTGTGTCAAAACCGGCACATATTATATCAACGATAACAACCCGACGCCTGAAGTTGTTGACGCGATATGTCCGGAGGGCACAGAAGGATCAATACGCTTTGGCGATACGGTTAAATGCACAAAGGTGGAATGGTACAACGCCCGCACCGAGGAGCTGTTGCCGCAATCCGGCACCAAGACAATCACAGGCCTGCCGAAGGGCATTTATAAGGCCAAGCTGTTCAACGACACGCAGGTGACATATATTTATGCCGAGGTGAAAGCCCCCGACAGTTTGAAGTACGCCACAAGCCAGCGTAATATTGATTGCCATGGCGACAATACAGGTATGGCATCAGTGAGCTTTACGGGCGGAGTGGTACCAGTGAGCGTGGTTTGGAAAAATCAGAGCGATGATGAAATCAGCCATAGCCAAACGATTGAAAATCTGATAAAAGGAAAATACACGGCATATATTTCCGACGCCAAGAACTGCCAGTCGAGCAGCCAGGCGCTTGAGTTTGACATCACGGAGCCGGCAGAGGCGTTTGTGTTGGCCGAGAGCGCTCACAATGATGTGAAGTGTCATGGTAATAATGATGCAGTTGTGGGGCTGAGCGTATCCGGCAACCAGGGAGCGGTGACATATTTCCAAGACGAAGCGGCGATACCGTCGAACACGGCGAACTCATTATATGCGGGCGCCTATACGTTCTATGCTGTTGATGAGAAGAATTGTCAGACTCAGCCATTGAATGTTACAGTCAGCCAGCCTGATCCGTTAAGCTCGTCGGTTAAAACCATTATGCCAATAAAATGCGCGGCGGAGACGGGCAGCGTTGAGGTTGAAGCGGAAGGCGGCACTGCACCCTATTCATACAAGGTGTTGGAGCAGACTGAGTTCAGATTGTCGCCGGTGTTCGACGGGCTGACAACCGCCGATTATAAGTTTGTGGTGAAGGACAACAACAACTGCCACGACACCGCATCTTATCTGTTGACAGAACCCGAGCAGCTTGTAATCACGGGCAGCAAACTGAAAGACGAGTACTGCGGTCACAGCGACGGCACTATAAGTGTTGATGTGGAGGGCGGAACTGGCGGTTACGACATACGGTGGTCCGATTACCAGACGGGAGAGATGGCAAGCGGTTTGCCTGCGGGCAGTTATATGGTATCCGTATATGACGAGAACCGATGCCTGGCCACAGAGACATACGATATTAAGGACATTCCGGCCCCGGTTATCTCAATAAAGAGCATTGATTCGACAAAATGCTACGGCAGTGCCGACGGCGTTGCCGAGCTGAACGTAAGTCTGGGCACGGGGGCGATAGCATACCATTGGGAGACGGAAACGACCGGCGTCCCGTATTCCGGCAAGCTTAAGGCCGGACAGCAGAGTGTGGTTGCCGTTGACGAAATAGGCTGCGCCGATACTGCTCAGTTCACAATGCCCCAGCCCGACTCGATGAAGATAGAGATAGCTGTTGCGAACCCACTCTGTTTCAACGACAATTCAGGCGAACTGACAGCCACTGTCTCAAATTACAAGATGGGTTTGAGTTATAAATGGGACAACGGAGTTGCCGGGAGCGAAAACCGGGGTTTGTATGCCGGCACATATGGAGTGAGCGTCACAAACGCCAACGGCTGCGTGGCTAAAAAGAGCGCCACACTTGTCTATCCGGCAAAGATAACCATTAAGAAACTGGCGATTGCCGACACCAAGTGTGACCAACCCAACGGCAGCGTAACAGTCACGGCTACCGGCGGAACAGGAGTTTTGAAGTATGGGGTGAACATGGGAGCTGTGGCAGCGGCCAATAAAATTGAAGGTCTGCTGTCGGGCAACCACAAGCTGACGGTTGTTGACGATAACCAGTGCTCGATTGACACGACCGTACATGTCGGAGCGAATGTACCGCCAGTGTTAGTGATAAACACCCGGGATGATGTCAAGTGTCATGGTGAAAGCAATGGCAAGGTATCAGTTGGAGTGGAAGGCGGGCGGACGCCGTTCTCATACAGTTGGGACAGCGGTGACCGCACCACCATGTCAGCGAAAAACGGGCTCGGAGTAGGGAGTCACAAGGTGTACGTATTTGACGGCTTCGGGTGCTCCGACACACTTGATTTCGCAATAGAGGAGCCCTATGTGTTGGAGATATACGAGAGCGGCAGCACCGATCCGGTGTGCTACGGATACTCCAACGGCCAGATTGTTGCGGGAGTTATGGGAGGAACCGCTCCTTACACTTACCAATGGGGGGACAGGCAGAGCACAGCCAAGGCGACCGGACTGGCCGCCGGCACGCATTATGTGAATGTGACCGACAAGAACGGATGCAAGGCGAAGAGATACTTCACCCTTAGCAATCCCCAGCCTGTTGTGGTGGACATACCCGAAGTGATAAGCATTTGCTCAAACCAGACCGCGGACATTGACGCCGGGCACGAAGGCAGCTTCCACTACTGGAGTTCGGCAAACGGTTTCGAGTCTGTAGCGCAGAACATCAGCGTCAGCAAGAAAGGCACATATGTGGTTACAGTCACCACGCCAGACGGGTGCATAGGTAGAGACTCCACCTATGTGAATGTATCAGAGAAGGAGATCAACTCGAACTTCCTGCTGCAGTCAGACGCCTATGTGGGTGACACCATAGTGATGATAGAGATATCGTGGCCGATACCCGAGAGCATAGAGTGGTCGTGTCCCGAGGGCATGACCGTGATCAGCGACTCGGGCGACGAGATAGAGATGGTGGCGACAAAGGAGGGTGTTTACGATGTTGGGCTCACCACCTATAACGACATCTGCACGGAGCAGACATTCAAGAGCATAGTGGTTAACCCTGTAGCCCAGAAACCGGCACCGCGCAAGCTCATGGCGCAAAAAATCATCAAAGAGGTCAAGGTGTATCCGAACCCGGCGGCGGGGCCGTTCAATCTCGAGATAGAGCTGAGCGAGGAGCATGACGTGACAATAGAGATAGTGCACATGTCGGGCACGCTTCAGAAGAAGAGACACATGAAAGGTGACCGGCGGTATGTGCTCAATTTCAGCAACGCAGATCTAAATGCGGGCATAAACACGATAACGGTGATAGCCGGTGACGAGATAGTAACGAAGAAGTTAGTCATAATAAGATAAGACGCGGGTCATGAAACGGTCAATATTACACATCATACTGTTGCTGTGGGCCATGCTGCCGGCGACGACAGCGCACTCGCAGTCCTATCCTGTTCAGTCTAACGTCTATGTGGTGGCGCCGTACAGCCAGACCTACAGCGACTACTATGCCGACGGCCAGCAGCGCATGTTTGTTAACATTCTGCTGAACGACATGTCGCAGGGACATCTCGACGTGGTGCTCCGGTTCAGCATAAAGAGCAACAACCTGAAGCTCACCAGCAAGCTTACGGGCAATGTGCAGCCGATAACCATCCACAGCGGGAAGATGTACCGAGTGGAGGGCTCGGAGCTGGCGCAGTATCTGAGGGTTGACGACATGCAGGCGGAGGGGCGTCTTGCGGGCGAGTTTCAGAAAAGCGGGAAGCTGCCCGAGGGGTATTACGAGATAAAGGTGGAGGTGGTGGAGTACTACCGCAGGGCCAACGTGTCGGCGCCGTCATATTCGACGATGTGGATAATGCAGCCCGAGGCGCCGGTGTGGACGATGCCACAGAACAACGCCAAGATAGACGCCATAAGCCCGCAGTTCATGCTTTTCGGGTGGATGATGACCGGCAACACATCGATGTTGCGAAACATTAAGTACGAGTTCTCCATTTATGAGAAGCCGGCAAGCATGAGCGCCGACGTGGTGGTGAAGACGTCCACCCCCATCTACAGAGAGGAGCTGACACAGCAGACGCTTGTGTACGGACCCGACAAGCCTTTGCTCGAGCTCGGGAAGGTCTATGCGTGCCGTGTTAAGGTGGAGGACGGAGACGGCTTAGTCAGCTTCAAGAACGACGGCTACAGCTCCACACTGGTGTTCAAATACGGAGAGGAGTGCGATCCTCCGACGCAGGTTACCATTACCGATATTACGAAAAAGGGAGCCACAGTGAACTGGGTGAGCGACCAGTCGCACAGCGGATACGATGTGGAGGTGAGGGAGCTGTCCGACGGCAAGAGCAGCGACTGGTTCACATGGAAAATCGACAAGCGCCAGTACAACTACGAGATAAAGCAGCTCTCGTCCGACAGCCGTTACGAGTGCCGAGTGGCAGCCGTATGCGGCCAGCGCACGAACGGCATCCGTAGCGCATACACCGACCCCGTGGAGTTCAAGACATACGCGGCGGGAAACAAGAAATACAACTGCGGTGACTTGGTGGAGGCCTCAAAGCCCACCAACCAAGTTCCATACCCATATCTCAATGAGGGCGATTTGATAACCGCCAACGGTCACGCCTTTGTGGTTGAGTCGATATCGAAAGCCAGTGGAAGTGTGTTCTCCGGCCAGTGCTTATGGAATATCGAAATATGGAATGTAAATATACTGTGCGATTTTATCGATATCGAAGTAAATGCGTTGGGAGAGCTTTTAAGAGGCAAGATAGTTGCCTGCCACGACAAGGCTCAGGCGAAAGCCTTCACCCGTCTGCAAAGCGCCGCATACATGCCGGCAGGCACACAGGTGCCGTCATCGTACAAGGCCGACAAGATAATGGCCATGACGGAGACCGTCGACTCGGTACGGATAGTTGACGGCGAGACACTGATATACGTTGCCGGCCAGAATCCGGTAAAGGTGGCCGCCACCGACAACGTGTTTGTCCGGTCGGCCGACGGCAACTACTATGCGGTGGAGGACGGCAAAGTCTATCCCAAGCCGTCGAACCTCGACAAAGACGGGAACCGCACACTGTCGTATGACCAGCTTATTACCGCCACATTCGGCTACGACGACAATTTGGGCCGTCATGCGGGAGTTGACGCCTACAGCGATGCGAAGAAACCGTTTGCGTCGCAGTACAGCCAGTATCAGCTTCACTCCAACGACGCCTACGCCACATGGATAGCCAAGAGCCAGACCGCCATACCCATAGCCAGGGTGACAGTGAGCGGCGGCGACCGCGCAGCCTTGCAGTTCCGCAATGGCGGGCAGACGATTGCGGCAACCAGCGCCGCCGATGCCGACGCGCTCTATCTGCCGCTGACAGCCGACGGCCAGTACGACGCCTACTATACCACGCAGGACACGCACGGCGCCGATTTGGAGGTGATGGCAGGCCAGCTCAACGTGGTGTCGTATCCGCAGCAGAATATCAACGTATGCCTTGTTGAAGTGAACGGAGCAAGCTACCCCCGTACATCTAACGAGCTATCGAACTACCTGAACGACGTGTTTGGCCAGGCGGTATTCGGAGTGAACCTGACCAAGACCTCTATTGAGGTTGACAAGTTCAACGGCACGCTCTCGGCTAAGGAGAGCGGTGCGCTTTCGGCGTACAATTCCGATATGAAGAAGCTGATTAGGAAGGTTAAGAAGTTGCCCGACTACACCGACGACACCTACTACATTATGCTTGTTGCCAAGAGCGACAACCCGGCGCTTGGCGGCTTTATGCCCGTGAACAGCAACTTCGGATTTGTGTTTGCGCAGGCCAACAGCGGCGCGGGGCAGATGAACCGCACCATTGCCCACGAGCTCGCCCACGG
>JAFVGW010000060.1 GCA_017474765.1 Salinivirgaceae bacterium
ACAAATACGAGTTCGCAAGCGCCTTGAATGACTACATATATTACTACAACAATGATAGAATTAAACTACGCCTGAAAACTAGTCCGGTCAAATACAGAAATTTATTATTTAATTTTGTCCAATAAAAGGGGTTCACATCAGCACATCGTCTCAACGTTTAGATTATCAAATTTTTTCTCTTATCTTTGTAAGAGATTAAAAACGATGGTTATGGAAACATTGATTTCAGGTCGGAAAACAAAAAAACGCCCAGTGAGTATGGCGGTTTCAGCCAAGAACGCGAAAGCCAGTCGTGAATCTAAGCGCGAAGGCGTGGAAATCAAACGCGAACTGACAAACGACGAGGAGCGTGCCGCATTCTTGTACACATCAAAAATCAACGCAAGCCGTGCTTTTGCCAAATATCTTTAAATGAAATATCACCAGCGCGATATTGTCGAGATAAATTTTCTTTTGCCGACAGGCGATTTCAAAATACATCCAGCCATTATTGTGTCGAACGACGAATTGCAAGAAGACGAGGGCTTCATCTATTTGTGCATGATTAGTTCGAAAGACTACAACGACAAATACTTTTACAAACTGACTGACGAAATGACCACAAACAAGTTTGACAAGCAGAGCTATGTGAAGTGCCAGATAATTGTATCCGATATAGAAAGCGGAGTTTATCGCAAAATTGATCAAGTCAAACAACCATATTTCTCAGAAATAGTTGAAAAGATAAAAGAATCCATTTTTTAGATTCATTCAAAACCCCGCCCCAACCGCGCTGCTGTAGAACTCGCGGCAGAGTTCCTTGCTGATGGGGTATTCCTCAACAATCTGCGTTTTCAGGTCGCAGACGTACAGCTTGTCAGTTTGCGCAATATGTAGTTTCGCGTAGCGGATGGCGTTACTGTTCTGAAGTTCAGTCATATAATAGACAGTGAGCTGAATGTCGTGGCGCGTCATGTCGTCTTTAGTGAATATGAAAAGCTCAAACTGGTCGAAATTGCCATAGAAGCCGTCGGCCACCTTGTGCACCTTGCTTTTGATGATTCGTTTCAGTGGCAGTGCCAGCGACCAGTAGCGTTTCTCAAGTTCGCCCATATATTGCCCGTAATTAAGACCATATGCGTAGCCGTAGAGTTTGATTTTCTGCATGTCGGCCTCATCAATACAAAAAATGTTGTCGCCCGCCAGCTCGTTCACAAGCAGCTCCGCCTCCGTTTTGTTCTCCTTCATCGAGCGCGTCACCTCAATTCCCAGGCTTTGGTTAATATCCTGAAGGTCAGGTCTGTCGGAATTCATCAGATGCGCATATTTGTCACCAAGCATGGTGTGCAGCGCTATCATCGCGTAGCGTTCAAAGAAGGTGGTATCGAATTTCGGTTCAATCATGTGGGAAAGATAACTGAAAGAACTGAATTATGAAGCAATTACAAGCCAAACATTTTTTCGGCGTTGGAGGTTGTCCGTTCGGCCACCTCTTCAACGCTGATTTGCTTTATTTCAGCAAGTTTTTGCGCCACAAACGGCAGAAAACTGCTTTCGTTTCGCTTTCCGCGATGTGGGACAGGAGCCAGATATGGACAGTCGGTTTCCAGTAGAAGATGTTGAATGTCAATCTGTTCAATTACCTGCGGAAGGTCCGATTTTTTGAAAGTTAGCACCCCGCCAATTCCAAGCATGAACCCCATGCCAATGGCCTGCTGAGCCTGCTCCAGCGTGCCCGAGAAGCAGTGGAACACACCGCGAAGACGGTTGTCGGCAAGCGGCTCAAGGGCGGCAATGGTCTTTTCAATGGCGTTGCGAATATGCACAATGATGGGCAGCCCCAGCTCTTTCGCCCATCTAACTTGTGTCGCGAAAGCGTCGAATTGCTCGCGCTCGAAAGTCTGGTCCCAATAGAGGTCGATGCCAATCTCGCCCACCGCGTAGAACCGCCGGCCGCTTGCCAGCATTGCCTCAACCTGCTTCAGCCCCGCTTTGTAGTCGCCGTCAACCGATGTTGGGTGTAGTCCGGCGCAAGGGAAAAAGTGTTGCGGGTCAGTTGCCGCCATGTCGAGCATTGCTTGCCGCGATGTGGAGTCGATGTCAGGCATAATCAGTCTGTTAACTCCCGATTCAAAGCATCGGCCGATGGCCTCGGCTCGGTCGTTGTCAAACTCTTCGGCGTAAAGGTGCGAGTGGGTGTCAATAAAATCCATTGTGAAAAGTTGTTTGTGCAAAAATAGGTTTTCATGAGTTTTGTCGAAAAAAAACAGGGCGGAAAATGCTTTCCGTCCCTGTCGTCTGCCCGCCTGTGTGAGCGGGCTTTGGGCCGCGTCCTCCTTACCGGCTGCGAGTGTGTAAAAGATGGTTGGTAAGGAATAACGATTGCTGGCAGGAGAGCGCGGCAAACAGAATTTTTCTGTAATTGGGAGTTTATATTATTGATAACCGGTTGGGCATTATTATTTAATTGTTCGTTTCAATCATTAAATTAGCATCGACAATGCGCAGCATAGTGCCGTAAGGGTCAGTAGTGCGCCAATAAACAGACTAATAAAAGTTCGTGTTGTTTTCATAATATTAGATGGTTAAAAGACGGTTTAGGTTGCGTGATATATTGCGGATAATTCCGTTGTATCTCATTGCCAAAATCATAATTGCAGCCAGAATCATAGTGTTTTGTTTTTTGTTCGTTTAACTGACAGTCCAAATGTCGCAATGCGATTCCAACCATGCAATAGCCAAAAAATGAACGGCGGGTTTGACTTAACGAACGGCGGGTTTGACTTAACGAATGGCGGGTTTGACTTAACGAACGGTTTTTGAAAATGACCAAAATCGGGGTAAAAAAGGGCTTTTTTAGGGGATTTTTTGAGCCCAAAATGCGAGTTTTGGCGTTGTGTGAATAAAAACGTGCGAATCCAACAACAACTATGCTTATTCAAAAAACTCGTAAAACTCGCCGTTTCGCGGAATGAGCAGTGTCTGCAAACCCACTTCCTGCGCACCCGCAACGTTTCGTTCGGTGTCTTCAATAAAGAGCGTGCGCTGCAGATTGAGCTGCTGCTCGCGAATCACCGTCTCGTAAATCTCGCGCGACGGCTTCAGCATTCCCATCTCATGTGAGAGATAAACGTGGTCGAAAAACTGGTAGAAAGTGACACCGTATTCGGCAATGAGTTTATTGTGGAAATACTCGAAATGAGCATCGTTGGTGTTGCTGAGCATCAGCAGTTTATGATTCTGGTGCAGACGCTTTATCCACTCAATGCGCGCAGGTTTGTAGTTGAGCAGCATTGCGTTCCAGGCGGCAATGATTTCAGTTTCAGAAATATTTGTTTTGGCAATCTGGTTGATTCTCTCCACAAATTCGGTGCGGCTGATGTTGCCTTTCTCGTAGAGTTGTGGCAGCTGCTCAGTCTCAAGCAGGCGGGCTTTTTCCATGCCCAGCATCTCGACAAAACGCCGCCGCGAAAGGTCGGGGTCGATGTCGAGAATGACCCCGCCGAAATCGAAGATTATTGTGTCGAAATCAGAAAGTTTTACCATTGCTGGCCATTTATAAGTTGTTCTGATATAATGGGTTTCTGAAGATGACGGTTTCATTGTTCTGGGGGGTCGGTTTCATTTCCTGCACATACATTATTTCTGCCATCTCTTTGATTTTTCGGGCAATATCGGCTGCATTTCCAACACTCTCAAGACGCAGCCAGTAGTTTACAATGCGCATCAGAGTATCCTGCTCCTCGCCGTGCTGAACCAGATAATAGCTGGCACCGCTTTCGGCATCGCTCCACGCATAGACGGGAAAAGACAGCATGTCATTGTTTTGGTTCATGGCGATAAGCGCATCCGACTCGGCAAGATTCCACCCGAACTGCTGATTGAAAAGCCATGCCAGACGGTAGATTGGCTCATACGACGTGACCGACAGAACAGTTATCTGCTCCGCAGCACCATCAACCGTATCAATCGTCAGTTTTTTCATCGATTTTTTTGCTAAAATACTGAAATTTACAATAGAACCGACAGTGCGGCATGCGCTGCGTCCTGCTCGGCGTCTTTTTTTGTAAGTCCGTGACCTTCAGCTACTTTTTGTCCGTCAATCGATACTTCGGAAACAAAGTGCGGCGTGCGCGAATCGTCGGCTACGGCGTTTGTGCTGAACGCAACCTCAACCTTTTTCTGCTGCGACCATTCGAGCAGACGGCTCTTGTGGTTGGTGTCGGTTTCCAGAACTTTCTCAATGTCGATGTATTTGGCAATCAGGCGTTTCTCGACAAACTTCCGCACCGCGCGGTAGCCCTGGTCGAGATAGAGAGCCCCGATGAATGCCTCGAAGGCGTCGCCAAGAATGTTCTTGTTGGTGTCGAAATGGAAGGCGTGCGACACAATGAACTTGTCGAGCCCGAGCGACTGTGTCAGCTGCGCCAGCGATTCGCCGTTCACAATTTTCGAGCGCGTTTGGCTCAGAAATCCTTCCGATTTGTCGGGGAAATTGCGGTAGAGATATTCGGCCACGGTTGAGCCGAGAATCGCATCGCCCAGAAACTCAAGCCGTTCATTGTTGATATACGTTCCGTCGGGCAGCTTGAGCGACGCCGACTTGTGCACAAACGCCAGCTTGTACAAGTCCTCGTTTTGCGGATAAAGTTTTGTTATGCGGTGCAATTCACTAATGAACCGCCTGTCGGTGCAGAACAATCGCTTTACGTAAAACGATAGGAGCCTGATTCTCAAAGCATTCAGGAAATTTTCTTGAAGATGACCGAAGCGTTGTGGCCGCCGAATCCGAAGGTGTTGCTCAAAGCCGCTTTGATTTCGCGTTTTTGTGCCTTGTGCAGTGTCAGGTTCAGTTTCTCGTCAATCTGCGGATCCCACTCGCGGTGGTTGATGGTTGGCGGAATGATGCCGTCACGCAGAGCCATGATGCAGAAGGTTGCCTCCATTGCACCGGCAGCTCCCAGCATGTGGCCAGTCATCGATTTTGTTGAACTGATGTTCAGGTTGTAGGCGTGCTCGCCAAATACTTTGCCAATGGCTTTCAGTTCAGGAATATCGCCCACAGGGGTTGATGTGCCGTGAACATTGATGTAGTCGATGTCCTCGGGTTTCATTTGTGCGTCACGCAGAGCACGGTTCATGCAGAGCATTGCGCCTTCGCCCTCGGGGTGAGTGGCAGTGATGTGGTAGGCATCGGCCGAAGCGCCGCCGCCGACCATCTCGGCGTAGATGGTTGCGCCGCGTTTCACGGCATGCTCATACTCTTCAAGGACAATTGAAGCGCCGCCTTCGCCCATTACAAAGCCGTCGCGGGTTTTGCAGAACGGGCGTGAAGCTGATTTGTACTCAGCGTTGTTGGTTGAGAGAGCCTGCATTGAGTTGAAACCGCCAATGCCAGGTTGGTCGATAGTGGCCTCTGAACCGCCAGTTACAACGGCAATTGCCTTTCCGAAACGAACATAGTTGAAAGCCTCAATCAAGGCGTTGGTTGATGATGCACAGGCCGAAACTGTTCCGAAATTCGGACCGCGGAAACCGTATCTCATTGAGATGAGACCGGCAGCCATGTCACCAATCATTTTTGGAACGAAGAACGGGTTGAAGCGCGGAATCTGTCCGCCCTCGGCGTAGCCCATAACCTCGTCGTAGAGAGTGGTGAGTCCGCCGATGCCAGAGCCCCAGATAACGCCCACCTCGTCTTTGTCGACATTGTCGACGATGTTTGAATTTTCAATGGCCTCCTTTGCGGCAATCACTGCGAACTGCGCAAACAAGTCCATCTTGCGTGCCTCTTTGCGGTCAAAATAGTTATTGGCATCGTAATTTTTGACCTCACAGGCAAATTGGGTTTTAAATTTGGATGCGTCGAAGTGTGTAATCAAGTCACTTCCACTAACTCCATTTATAGCATTTTCCCAAGTTTCCTTAAGATTATGGCCCAATGGATTGATTGTGCCAATGCCTGTTACTACAACTCTCTTCAACTCCATAATTTAAAACCCAATTCTATGAAAGGAATATTACTTCATGTTCTTCTCGATGTGAGCGATAGCGTCACCTACAGTGGTGATTTTGTCAGCCAGGTCATCAGGAATGGCAACATTGAATTCTTTTTCGAATTCCATAATCAACTCAACTGTGTCAAGTGAATCGGCACCCAAATCGTTAGTGAAACTTGCTTCGGGGGTAACCTCGTTTTCGTCAACACCTAATTTGTCAACAATAATAGCTTTTACTCTTGCTGCAACGTCAGACATAATTTCAAATTTTAGTTAAAAAATAAATTAGATAAACTTGGAAAGGAATCCCCTTTCGTTGAGGTACCGAGCGGATTCGAACCGCTGTAACAGGTTTTGCAGACCTGCACCTAAGCCTCTCGGTCACGGTACCATTTTTTTGCGCTGCAAATTTATAAAAATATTTTAGTTCCAAACATTACCTTTAAATAAATCAAAACCACCTGGTTGTCAGCTGAATACGCGCTCCATTGTTACGCTTGCGCGACCCACTTTTCCACCCAGCGGCGGGTTTACTTTCGATATTTTGACTCTTGCAGATGTTGCTGTCGGCACTTTGGCGGGCAGCGCCTCCAGAATGCGTTCGGCAACGTTCTCGAGCAAGTGCGATTTCACTGCCATTTGCTCCTTGACAACCTCATAGGCGGCAAGGTAGTTGGCGGCGTTGGAAACATCGTCGGTTGCGGCGGCAAGGCTGCAATCGGCTGTCATTGTGAGGTTGACTATGAATTTGTTGCCCACTGTCTGCTCCTCTTTGTAGCAGCCGTGAAAGGCGTAAAACTCCATTTCCTCCAATTCCACAATTCCCATTCTGAAATCAATTTGTCAAAAAACCTTGCTTTGAGCAACAACTTTTGTGCCAAACTTTGCAAACTGGTTTAATTCTTCTTCCGCAGAATATAAATCGTATTCGATGTGTAGCGGTCGTTCTGAATGGTCTCAACGGTCATTCCGAGTGCGGCGGCAATCTGGCGCATACGCGTTTCCGACAGAAAGCAGAGCCGCTCTTCGGTCTTGTTGAACTTGATGATGCGCGTCGACATTAGTTCGGTAAAGCGTGTCAGGCGGTGGCGCTGCTGCTCTTCGGTGTTGCCGTCGCGGATGATAATCTGGCCGCCGTCGGCAAGGGCTGCCACACACTTCTCAATCAGTTGCTGCTGATGGTCGGCGCTCATATAGTGCAGCATATCGTTCATTATGAACACATCGCTCTGCGGCAGCGGATATTCGAGCGCGTTGGCCTGCTCGAACCGCAGATGGCAGTGCTGGCGAAGCCATCCGTGCTGCGCCACGGCAATCTTGTCGTCGTCGTAGTCGATGCCCAGAATGTCGCGGTCGGCCGATGTCTGCGCAAGCATATAGCACAGCGGACCGAAACCGCAGCCAATGTCGGTGATGCGGGCGCGGCGCGGTATCAGTTTGTCGAACAACTCGTAGTTGCCTTCCATACGGATTTTCACGCGCAGATACCACTCTTCGACAGGCCCTTTGAAGATGAAATTGTGCATTATGCGGCTGTGGATGGCCGTGCTCGACGTGGTTGTAAGTTCGTCGTAGAGTTTTTGGTATTCGGCTTTGAACCAGGCCGATATGCGTTTGGTTCGTTCCTGGTAGGTGTCGCCCCACGAGCGGTCGGTGTGGCTGATGCGCGGCAGGACGCTCACCACAATCCTTCCGCGCCGAACCATAAACGGCTGGTTTTTCGGTATCACATCGCCAGTGCCGTAGAGCAGCACGGGCACAATGTCGAGCCCGAGCGTGTCGGCAAGCATAAACGCGCCTTTGTGGAAGCGTCCGATGCGTCCGTCGGCCGAGCGTGTGCCTTCGGGGAAGATGACCACCGAAAAGCCTTCGCTGATGCGCTGCCGCACAGTTTCCTGATTCAGTTCAACGCCGTCGCCCGTGAAGATGAATCCCGCATAGCGGATGAGTCCGCCAAACACAGGCGACCTCCATACCCATTTGTTGGTCACCATCACCACGCGCGGCGACAGGGCCAGCATCGACAGTATGTCCATAAACGACTGATGGTTGGCGATGACCACAGCGGGGTGGTCGAAAACCTGACTGTCAACGAGCCGTTTGCTGTACCGCACCTGTCGCGACACAGCAAAAACAAATCGGCACGCTAGGTTCATCAGTCGGCAGATGAGCCGCCGCTTCCATATCCGCCTGACGGGCACCAAATACATCACGAAAGTGAGCAGCCGCAGCACAATGCAACTCAGCACAAAGGCGCCGAAGCCGATGAAGGTCAGCAGCACGTCGGCCACGGTGTACGGCATATTGCCCTTTGCGGCGGGGTTGGCAATGAAGAAGTTGAAGATGATGGGCTGAATGGTGAAGGCCACAAGCACCACGGCCAGCATTCCGAACATCGAAAGCAGCGAAATGGACTGAAGCGCAGGATGTTGCGCGAACACCAGCGCGCCCATTCCCACCACAATGGTGAATGCAGAGCAGAAAATGGCTGTTTTGTGCGAGTCAAGTGTCTGACGGCCAGTGCGATACTTGCTCTGAAGGCCGTCCATTATGAATATGCTGAAATCGTCGCCAATGCCGAATATGAAGGTCGAAAGAATGATGTTGATGATGTTGAACTCGATGCCGAACAACCCCATCATTCCCAAAATGATGAACCAACTGATGAGCATCGGCAGAAAACTCATCAGCGTGAGTTCGAGCCGACCGAACGAGATGAGTAACGCAAAGAAAATCAGGAACGAAGACGTGAACAGAATCCAATTGAAGTCGTCGTTCACAGCGTCAATCCATTGGCCAGTGAAGAAGGCGCGGTCGAAAATCACCATATCGCGGCTGTCGCTCATCAGGCTGTAAACCTGCTGTTTGCACGTGTCGGCCAAACGCACTTGCGTGATGAGCATCTTTGAGTTGTCTGACGGCACCTGCCATTCCTGCATCAGCGTTCCGAACGGGCCGTTGGTTCGGCTCAGGTCGACGGGCTCGAAATCGCCGTCGAACCATCGGTGGAAACTGCTGAAGGCGCTGGCTTTGAAGTGATAACGCTCGGCTTCGCTCTGCAGCGATTCGTTCAGAATCTGGCGGCGTTCCGTTGTCCAGAAATCGCGCCACAGCGCAATGCGCCGCCGTTGCTCGCTGGGGCTCACCACAAATCGGCTGGCCGATGCGTAGTCGCGAATCAGCCCTGCCTGCCGCAGGCTGTCGAGTCGGGCGTTGATGCGGTTGTAGACGGTCAGCACCGAATCGTCGGTGGGGGCCACGCTCACAAACATCACCGTCTTCTCGTCGCCGTCGTAGTACGATTCCAACTTCTCACGGGCCGCCTTCAGGTGCTCGGGCTCGTAGTACATATCCATCAGGCTGCTGTTGAAGCGCACGTGGCCCGCGGTGAAGCAACTCACCACAATCACAACCAGCAGCGCGCCCACCAGCCAGCGGTTCCGCTCGTAGTGGTAGGCGTTGATTTTTTCGATGAGCCGCAGCATCCGTCCGCGTTTCACATCAGCCTGACCTTTAAGGAAATGCGGAAGAAAAATTAGGCAGAAAAGCGTGGTGCCGATGAGCGTGAGTGAAGCGAAAAGCCCGAAATCGCGCAGCAGCGCCGACGATGTGAAAACCAGCGCAAAAAAGGCACCGATAGTGGTGAAACTGCCCACCGTGAGCGGGTAGGCCAGTTCGTCGATGAGTTGCTCGACAGTGCGTACGTGGTTCTGGTGCGCCAGCATATGGATTGAGTAACTCAACGCAATGCCGATGACCGCCGCGCCCGCCCCGATGGCTATTGATGAGATTTCGCCTTTCAGCAGGGTAATGAGCGCCAGTGCGAAAAGACAGCCGAAAAGTGCGGGGACGATTATCAGTGGAACGGTGCGTTTGCGTTTGAAAATGAGCGAGATGAACACCACAATCACAATCAGCGCCACGATTGAAGTCAGCGCCGTATCGTTCTTGATTTGCCGCGCGTTGTAGACGCTCACCGACGCCCCGCCGAAATACTCGGTTTTGACGCCCGTGTGCATCTTGTTCATTTTGTTGATGTTATCTTCGATGATGGTTACAAGTCCTTCGTTCTCACCGATGCGCCCCATATTGTATTTTGGCGTCAGCACCATCATCAAGGTCGATGTGTCGGCGGTGAACAGGTAACTATCAACCACCACGTTGTCCGATTCTATCTCGAAATCTTGCAGATTCTCAAGTGTTTGCAGGCCCATTCCCATCGGGTCGCGCAAGATGAACTGCCGCGAGCCCACGCCGATGGGCGACACCAGGTTCTGGTAGTTCTCGCGCATCCGACTGGCAATGCCGTCGCGGGTGATGATGGTGTCGAGCCGCACATAGTCGCTGTCGGTCAGGAAGATGGGTAGATGCGCATAGACGAAATCGCTCACCCCGCCAATCATCTGGTTGTCGATGCGCAGCAGAATTCCGTTCAGGTAGTCGGCGGCTTCGGTCTGCAGGATTTGCTCAAGTTCTTCGGCTGCTTGAATCAGACTGTCGGCAGGCTCACCCGCACGCGGCGAGAATAGTACCACAATCTTATCCTTAACGTTCAGATTCTGAAATACTTCGGCGGTCTTGTCGTTGTCGCCTGCCGCAGGAAAGAAATCGGTTACGTTCTGCCTGAAACTGATTCGCGACACAGCCACGGCCATCAGCGCAATGCTGACCACCAAAAAACTGTAGAACAGCACTTTGCGGCGCTCGAAAAAGTGATAGAGACCTATGAATATTTTGCTCATTGCTTGTGTGCCCCGTTTGGGAAAATCTTCAAAAGAATTTTTGGCAAATGTAACCAATTAGGTATGATAAGCGAATTGTTTGTAGGGTGGAAAGGTGAAAGTTTTTTGGGATTTGAAAAAACAGTGGTATTCAAACTGCCCAATCTTCGACCTTAAGACCGTCGATGCGGTTGAAATGTTTTAAGTTGTGGGTCACAACAATCATATCGGCTTCGCGCGCTGTTATGCCAATCATCAAATCAAAATCTTCAATAACCAAACCGTTATTTTCCAGCCGTATTTTCTCGCGGCTGAAGGCTTCGGGAATCTCATCAATGCCGACCACGGTAAAATAGTCGGTCAGCATTTTTGCTTTTGCAATTTCCTGTTCGCGATAGTTGTCAGGTGAGTTATATGCGCCATATAGCAATTCAATGGCAGTGATGACCGATATGCAGCACAATTGGTTTTTCTCGATGCATTGTTGGCGGACGCGCTGATTGCCGCGTAGCAATTCAATACAAGTGGAAGTTTCCAAAAGATACTTGAACGTAGCCATCAATCAGAATTTTGGATAGGTGTTTTCTGTGCGTTTGGCACGAATCTGTTCCATTATTTCATCCGTTGAACGGGGGTCACTGCTCCAACCGCCGAAAAAGCGGTCAATTTCTGACGCCACCCGCAGGCGGCGGTCAGTTTCGGTCTCGTTGACGCTCTCGCTCAAACGGCGCGATAATGCGAGCCGCTCGCTTGCCGACAGACGCTGTGCCTGACTCCAAATGCTGTCAACTGTTATTCCCATAGTAGTAACACATTAAGTTTAAATTCAGTCTGCAAGATAGCAATTTTTTCAATTATAGCGCTTTAAGCGAAACAGCACCAGATTACTTCGCCATCTTCTTCCTTCTGAACACCGTCAATAGCCCCAGAGTGACTGCGCCAACGGCCGCGCTGCACAGGGCCGCAAAAATGAAACTTCCGACAATGTACGGCAGCAGCGAGTGCTTGACGCTCTCGAGAGTGATGTTGCTCAAAGTCAACTCTAAAGGCACTTGCAGAATCTTGCAGCCAGTGAAATAACTGCCGTAAATCAGGAATGGCAGCATTGGCGGAATGCTGATGTTCGATGCCACAAGCGTTAGTATCTTGTTGAGTTTCAGTAAATGAGCAATGGCAAATGCGATAATCATCTGGTAGCCCCAAATTGGCACAATGCCCATAAAAATGCCCAGCATCACTGCGGCGGTGATGCGCAGATTCGAGTCGGGCGAGTGGGTTATGTTGTTGCTGATGAACCGTTTGATGTTCTCGCGTGTGAATTTGCGGCAGAAGTTGCGCGGATAAATCCAGAGTAGCGCAATCAGCACCAGTACTGTGTTCAGAATGCTGATGCGAGTGAAGTCGCGGCCAGGGCGGAAGTGCGAAACGCGCTCACCTTCAGGCGGATAATAGACGTGAACAGGAATGTTTCTGACCGCAACACCGCCCCACGATGCAAACACCAGCGCTTCCAACTCAAACTCGTATTTGGCTGTGTAGTACCATTTTTGCACATTCATTTGCGTCAGCGGGTAGAGCCTGTAGCCCGATTGCGTGTCGGGCAGGTTGACGCCCGTTTCAACCTTGAACCAGAAATTCGAGAATTTGTTGGCGAAGGTGTTTTTGCCAGGCATATTGTCGGCCTGAATGTTGCGCGAGCCAACCAAAAGATTGTCAGGCGTCTGCTCAATCTCGCCTACAAACGTCGGAATGTCCGATGCAAAGTGTTGCCCGTCGCTGTCGATGGTGATGGCGTAGCGGAAACCGTCGGCTTTGGCCTTGCACAAACCGTTTTTCAGAGCCGTTCCCTTACCGCGGTTGCGCTCGTGAGTCAGAATCTCGATACCATCTATCTTACTCAGAATCTGCGCTGTATCGTCAGTCGAGCCGTCGTTGACAACGATAACGTGGTTGGCATACTGCTTCACATCGGCCACCACCTGCCCTATGGTCTTGCAGTTGTTGTACGTCGGTATCACAACCACAATATTGAGTCTGTCGAGCGCCGCGCGCCAATTGGTATCGGTTCCGTTCTGATTCATAGCGGGCAAAGGTAATTATTTTAGGCAATAGGCAGCAGGCACTAGGCATTAGGATTTAGTAGCGGCGAGTCTGTCTGTTGTCTGAAGTCCGTTGTCCGTAGTCCAAAAAACTAAACTTCTTACCTTCTAAACTCTAAACCTTTCAATTCAGCAATAATAATTACTTTTGTAACACGTATGTTGGCTGCCTTGCTAAGGCGCAATGGCAATCAACTTGTCAGAAATACAATGAAATAATGATTGTAAAAGATTCTAAAATTCAGTTTAAAACGCCAGCCGAAATCAAGGCTTTTCAGGAAGCGCGGCTGGCCGAAGCGTTGGCCTACCTGCAGGCACACTCAAAATTTTACCAGCGGATGTTTGCCGATAACCATATCGACATCAGCAAGATACGCACCATTGAAGACCTGCGGCAGATTCCCGTCACTACTAAAACCGACCTTCAGATGCACAACGATGAGTTCCTGTGTGTCGACAAGGCTGATGTCATCGACTACGTAACCACATCGGGCACAATGGGCAATCCCGTCACGTTCGCCCTGACAAATAACGACCTCGACCGTTTGGCCTACAACGAGTATCTGTCGTTCACCACGGCTGGGCTCACCCGCAACGACATTATGCAGGAAATGGTCACCATCGACCGCCGTTTTATGGCTGGTCTGGCCTACTTCCTCGGCTGCCGCGAAGTGGGAATGGGCGTCTCGCGGGTGGGCAACGGAATCCCCGAACTGCAATGGGACACTATCAACCGCATCCACCCAACGTGCTGTATGTGCGTGCCGTCGTTTCTTATCAAGTTGGCCGATTTTGCCGAGAAGAACGGCATCGACCATCATAAATCGAGCCTGAAAAAGTGCATCTGCATTGGCGAAGCGCTCTACAAACCCGACGGAACCTACACCACACTCGGCCAGCGCATCAACGAGAAGTGGCCCGAGCTGAAACTGCACACCACCTACGCCAGCACCGAGATGCAGTCGTCGTTCACCGATTGCGACCAGTACAACGGCGGACACTTGCAGCCCGAACTCATCATTGTTGAGTTCCTTGACGAGAACAACCAGCCCGTGGCTGACAACGAGCCAGGCGAAGTCACCATCACATCGCTCGGCGTTGAAGGTATGCCGCTGCTGCGATTCAAGACGGGCGACGTGTGCTACCACTACAACGAGCCTTGCCGCTGCGGCCGCAACACAATGCGCCTCAGTTCGGTAATCGGCCGCAAGGGTCAGATGATAAAATACAAAGGCACAACACTTTATCCGCCCGCACTGTTCGACATTCTGGACGGAATCCACGATGTGAAGAACTACGTGGTTGAGGTGTTCACCAACGAGCTGGGCACCGACGACATCAAGGTGCGCATCGGCTCAACTCGTTCCGACGAAGCCTATGCAAAGGAAATCAAGGACATTTTCCGTTCGAAGGTGCGTGTGGCGCCGTCCATCAGTTTCGAGTCGCCAGAGTACATCAACAAACTGCTCTACCCCGAAATGAGCCGCAAACCGGTGAAATTCTACGATTTAAGGTGAGTTATAAGTAGTAAGTTATAAAAGTTATAAGTTTTTGGATGGAAGATGTCTGTAGTCTGACGTCCGTTGTCTGAAGTCAAAAAAAGATATGAAACGAATTGTATTATCATTGGCAATGGTGGCCGCATTGGTTCTTTCGGCTGCCGCACAGAAAAAAACAAGTCCGCTGGCTGGTTTGGGCGGTATGATTTTCTATGGCATCGATTTCTCGAAAGGCCGTGTTTATGGCGCGGCTGATGAGCCTGAAAAGTTGCGCAAAGCGTTCGGTGACATCAATATGCTGTTCATTATGGAACCAGAGAAATACGATGTAGCCAAGTTTGTCGGCAAGCCGATGAACGACATCCGCATCGACGCCGTCACCAATATGAACGACACCATTCCGCTCGATTCCATCAAGACCGTGGTGAAGGGACACACCTTGAGCGACACGGTTATTGCGCAGAGTGTCAAAGATTTGAGTATTGTAAGTTATGAGCACGGAATGGGCCTGGTGATGATAATGGAAACTCTCAACAAGCCCGCCGAACTAGGTACTTTTGCGTTTGTTCTGTTCGATATTGACACGCGTAAAGTTATCAGCCATTGGAAGTTAAGCGGCCAACCAGGCGGCTTTGGCTTGCGCAACTATTGGGCCCGCTCGGTTTACGAGGCGCTTGAGAAGGTGAAGACTTACAAGGAGTAAAACAACCTAAAGCTAAAACTTAAACGTGAACCCCATATTCAGCAGATGGCCGTTGTTTGCCATAAGCTCGAAGCTGGATGTGGTGTGGTCCGTGTCCTTGTTTTTGGTGTGTGAATAATTAACTCCCAGCACATTTGCAAAAATGTCGAAATCCCAACGGTCGTTTATTTCGACTGTAAGCACGGGCAGCAACTCAAGCTTGACGCTTCGCTCGCTGTCGGCAAATCCGAACACCGAGATGGCTTCGGCACCAAAGATTAATCTGCCAGCCTGAAGAATATCATAATGCAGATAAGGCTCTATGGCATAGGCCGATTCCGACTCTGTGCTTTTGTGGCCGTCTGTCCAAACCGATGTTTTGCTGCGGCTGTAGCCGAACCCCACACCAACTTCCCAGCTTCCCATCACGTATCCAACTGACGGCACAACTTCAAAACTGAATGATGACGATTCCTTGTCGCCATTGTTAGCGCTATTTTCCGATACAATGCCAGCGGTTCCGCTAACCACAAACTGTGCGTTAGCTTCCTTTGTCAGCAACATAATGGCTGCGGCAAAAATTGTTGATGCAAAAAACAGGTTCTTCATACTTTATTGTTTAATTGGTGAACTGTTTAATCGGTGAATCGATTGTTTGACAACGGACTTCAGACAACAGACTGTGGACTCAGCACATTCCTAGTGCCTAATGCCCAGTGCCTAATGCCTAAAATCCAACCTCCAATACCATTTACAAATATCTAACTTCCAACTCCTAATACCTACATCCTAACTCCTAACTTCCGCTTCCTTCTTCGGGAAAAGCAGCGAGAGCACAATGCTCAGCGTGATGATCCCCAGAATGACATAGAGCGAGTGCACCGAGCTGAAGCCAATCTCGTCGAGCCAATGATGGAAAAGCAGCTTGGCGCCCACAAAGAGCAGCAGCACGGCAACGCCCTGTTTCAGATAGCAGAACTTGTCAACCGCGCCCGAGAGCATAAAGAACAGCGACCGCAGTCCGATGATTGCGAAGATGTTCGAGAAGAACACCACATAGGGGTCGCAAGTGACTGAGAATATGGCGGGTATGCTGTCGAAGGCGAAAATCAGGTCGGTGAACTCAATGGTTATTACCACAATGAGCAGCGGCGTGATGAAGAGTTTGTGCCGATGGTCGCGGATGAAGAAGCGGCCATTTACATAGCGCGGATAGACGCTGAAATGCTTCGACAGGAACTTCACCAACTTATGGTCACGCGGGTCGGCATTGGTATTGTCCTCTTCTTTCTTGAAGAACATTTTCACACCCATGTAAGCCAGATAGACGCCGAAAACGAGCAGAATCCAGTTGAACTTCTGAATGAGCGTTGAGCCCAGGAAGATGAATGTGAACCGCAGAACGATGGCGCCCATAATGCCCCAGAAAAGCACAGATTTGTAATCTTTCTTGCGCACTCCGAAGCCCGTGAGCAGCATCAGCATCACAAAAAGGTTGTCGATGGAGAGCGTCTCCTCAATCAGGTATCCCGAAAGGAAATCGATTGACATACTGTGCTGATACTGACTGATGGCCGACTCGATGGTGAGTCCGTTGGCCATAGCCTGCTCGAGCGGCAGCCCGTCGTACTTGAAACTCAGGCCGTATTTCTGCGTCACGTGCAGCAGTTCGTCGAACGAGTCGATGCCGTGGACCAGATGGCCGTCGAACCTGAGAAACAGGAAGAACCCGAGCGCTAGCGTCACCCACACCACCGTCCACACCGAAGCCTCTTTGATGCTTACCACGTGGTGCCCGCGTCCCACGCACAGAAGGTCAAACATCAGCACACCAATAATAAACGCAATGAATATCAGCAGAAAAAGATTGTCCATAATTTGAAAATGTGTTTTTAAAAGTGCCGCAAGTTTAAGAAAAATTTAGCGAATCGGCTAACGGGAGAATAGTCGATTCAGCCGCCAAATTCAGCCAATCATCGATAAACTGAATAATAACAGCAGAAAAGCCGTACCTTAGTGCAAAATTTTTGAATATGAAAAAGTTAATTGTCGCATTAGCAATGCTGCCGATGGCCACCATGGCTCAAAACGGTGGCCAGGGTGAGCCGTTCAATGGTATGATTGTGGATATAAATGGTGCGCCTGTCAAGCGGGCTCGCATTTATGTTACCACCCCCAACCGCTACGCGCTTACTGACCGCAAGGGGCGCTTCGGCTTGACCAATGTTCAGCCAACCGACACGCTGCACGTCAATTGGAACGGCGTGCAGTATGCCATTCCTGTTGACAACCGCAAGGGCATCCGAATCCGTCTGGCTCAAACTCAGTATGTTGCAGAGAACGACGATGAGCTGGTGAGCATCGGCTACGACTATGTGAGTACGCGTGAGCGATTCAACGCCAGCACAACCATCACGGGCGAAGAACTGGTGCGCACCAACCGCTACGACCTTGTCGAGGCTTTGCAGGGATTGGTTCCAAGCCTTAGAATTTCCCAGGGCAATTTTGGAGAGGGCGCAACGGCCAATATCCGCAATTCGGTGTCAATCAGCGGTCCGACAGAGCCATTGTATGTTGTCGACGGGTTGATTGTTGAGTCGTTGTTCGGAATCAATGTCCACACTGTCGACCATGTTGATATTCTGAAAGACGCCAACATTTACGGTGCGCGTGGGGGTAATGGCGCAATTGTGGTTTACACCAAACGTGGCGGCACTAAGTAATGAGTTTTTCGACGAAAATTTTCGGCAAGACTGACAGCACTGGCATCCAGATGGCGCGTAATGTCTGTGTTGAGATTGTGCGCTATCTGACCAATATTGGGATTCTCTGGTATCTGAACGAGTATCTGCTTGGTCCGAAGTGGCTTGCTGTGTCAACTTTTGTGGCTTCTCTGCTGTCGGGGCTTGTCAATTATGCGCTTTGCTCGATTTGGGTATTTCACAAGAAGAGGGAGAGTGCCGGGCGCGGACTTTTGAAATTTGCAGTTTTCACCCTCATCGGTGCTGCCGGATTAGCAATAAATATAGGCATAACAACTTTGTTGACAAACCGTTGCGGCGTTTACTATTTAATAAGCAACACCATTGCACAAGTCACTGTCTTCTTCTTTAATTTCTTTATGCGCAAGAAGATAGTGTTTGATCGTAATGCCTGAAAACGAGGTTTCAAGGTCGCTGTCGGAGCCGTTACTTCAGAATTTTCAGCAAGTCATCCTTTCTGAGTGGCGACACCACGACGCTTGAACCATCGGTCATGATTACGTTGCCGCCATCTTCGTCGCTGATATACTTGGAGATGTGATTGGTGTTTATCAGGTGCAGTTTGTGGACGCGCAAAAACTTTTTATCGGCAAACAGCTCCTCATAATCTTTGATGCCATTCGACGCTGTAATCTTGTCGCCGTTCTTCATAAAGACTTGAGTATTGTCGCCGTCGGCCTGGCAACGCACAATGTCGTCGACCGTGACAAACTGAACGCCGCTGCCAGAGGGGAGTCCGATTTTTGTGAAGTTGTTCATGTTTGTCAGAAGTTCGTCGATTCGGTTGTCGCGCGACAGATTTTTTTGCTCAAGTTCGGCTTGAACCCGCTCCACTGCATTGACAAACTCGTCGGGGTCCACTGGTTTGAGAATATAGTCGGCTGCGCAGAACTTGATTGCTTTGAGTGCGAACTGGTCGAACGATGTTACAAAAATGACTTTGAAAGTGCGTTCAGGAAGCGCTTCGAGCAGATTGAACCCCGTACCATCCTGCATTTGAATGTCGAGAAAAACAACATCAGGGCATTCTTTGCCGAGCAGCTCCAAGCCGCTTTTCACAGAATTGGCTTCGCCTATAACTTCAATGTCATCGCAGTATAGCGACAAGTATTGATGAATTATATTGCGTCCGCTGTCTTCGTCGTCGATAATTGCAACTTTCATCATGTTTTTATTTTAATGTTCAAAAATAGGAAAAGTTGTCATAAATCACAAATTGCTCCAATCAATCAAACTTGAACAGGCATTACAATGGTCACCTGGGTTCCCAATGCTTTGCCGTCGGCATCCTCAAGGTCGGTTATGGTGTACGACAGCTCCGATTTGGTCTTTTGGTTCAAGTCTTGCAGACGCTCGCGCGTCAGCTGCATACCCACCGATTTGTGAGCTTTCTCTCCTTTCTCAATTTCGGCGGCAGCCTTGCGTCCCACACCGTTGTCAGTAATTTGGCAGGTGAGGGTTTTGTCGCCGTTGTCGGTGATGCTGATGACAATGAGCCCGCCTTCGGGTTTGTGCATGAGCCCGTGCAGAATGGCATTTTCCACAAACGGCTGGATCAGCATGGGCGGCACGTTCAAAAGCTCTTCGTCAACGTTGCCGTCAACATCGATGCGGTAGTTGAAGCGGTTGTTGAACCGTGCTTTCTCAAGGTCGATATACAGGCTGAGCGATGTCAGTTCGTTGCTCAGCGGCACAAACTGCTGCATTGAGTGGTCGAGAATCATGCGCATCAGTTTGGCGAATTTCGACAGGAATCGGACCGCGTCGAGCTGGTTGTTGCTTGTGATGAAACTCTGGACGGAGTTGAGGGCGTTGAAGATGAAGTGCGGGTTCATCTGTGTGCGCAGCAGCGACCGCTCGGTTTCAAGCATACGCTGGCGCAGACTCATTTCAATGTTTTCGCGAGTCGTCTTGTAGAAGAAGAAGAACACCACGCCGAACATTATGATAATGACCGCGATACACATTAGAAGTCGTGTTTGGAGTTGCTTCTGGCGCAGCTCGTTCTGGTGTTCAGCCTTGATTTGAAGTGTCTCGTAGTGGTGGTTGACGGAATCGAGCAGATGCGTGCGCTCCACCTCGGCGTCTTTTATTGAGTTGAGTGTATTTTCGTTGACATACGCCATCTGGTATTCCATGTATTTCTCATGGAATTTCAATGCGTTTTTGTAGTCGCCAAGGTTCGAATAGACTTCATACAGGTATCTATTGTGAGTTGCAAGTGATGAAGTCGAGCGGTCATCGGTCTGGTATTTATCCAGCCGCAGCAGTTCGGCAAGAGCATCGCGGTATTTTTTGTAAAAGAAAAGATATTTGACATAGCAATATCGGCAAGAAACATAATTAGCAATTGAGCCAACTGTCAGATAATAGGTGCTGGCCTTTTGAATATACTTATAGCAGCTGTCGGCGTAAGTTTTTTTGTCTTTCAGTTCTGCGGCTTTGATATAGGCATCGGCAAGACTATAGTAGGCATAGTGTTTGTCTTCCACATCATAATGCTTTACTGACTCGTTTGATTCAAACATGCGTACGGATTTGGTCAGATTTTCGATTGCAAGGTCAATCAGCGTGTCTGACTGGAGACTGATAACGGTTCCCAAATAGCAGTAACAACATGCCATATTTGTTTTGCTTTTTTTTGCGATGGCATAATCCAGAGCTTTTTGGTAGTTTTTCACGGCGTTATCATACAGCTCCATAGATTGATATATCTGCCCTAAATTGTTGTATGATTCTATAAGAAAAATCGTGTCCTGCAATTCGGTCAGTAATACCAGTGCTTTGTTGTAATAGTAAAAAACGCTGTCTTTTATATTCAAATCGAGATAGCAGTTGCCGACGTGAATAAACGTGCCAGCTTCTCTTCTTTTGTCGGAATGTTTTTTGTAGATGCTGGCAGATTTTAGGCGGTATTGCAATGCCTTGCGCGACTCGTCTTTCATGTAATACGCGAAAGCCAGGTTATTGTAGTTGTAGGCCAGCAGAGAGTCGCGCTTCGGATAATCTTCATCGCAGCATTTGAGCGCAAGATTGGCGTATTTTATACTTGTGTCTAAATCGTATGTGCGGTATGATATGTTTGAGTAAATCTCAGCCTTCAGACTGTTTGGCGAGTCGGGTTTTATGATGTTCAGCAAACTATCATTCTCATGCTGGTTTCGACTGACAACTTGTTCGCTTTCAGTGCCTTGGGCATAATTAAATGACGGCAGCAGTAGCAATACGGCTGCGACTATAAATGAGAGTAGAGTTTTTTTCATTGTGTTCATTTTTCAACAAATGTAAAAAGAAAATGCAAATATCTATCATCCAATCATTATTACCTGATGCTGCAGCTATGCCGACAACAAAAAGAGCGCCCCTTGCGGAGCGCTCTTTCCTTTAATAATTATGAAAAAATTAAGACAAATTTTTTACATCATTCCGCCCATACCGCCGCCGGCCATTGGGTTGGCTGCGGGGGTTTCGGTTTTCTCCTCAACAAGCACGCACTCGGTTGTCAGGAACATTCCGGCAATCGACGCGGCGTTCTCCAGAGCAACACGGGCAACCTTTGTCGGGTCGATGACGCCGCCGGCAACCATCTTCTCGTACTTGTCGGTGCGGGCGTTGTAGCCGAAGTCGGCCTTGCCTTCCTTCACCTTGTTCACAACCACCGAGTCCTCACCGCCAGCGTTCTTCACAATCTGACGCAACGGCTCCTCAATGGCGCGTTTGATAATGTTGATACCCAGCGTTTGGTCCTCGTTCTCGCCTTTCAGTTTGTCGAGAGCGGCAATGCTGCGGATATAAGCCACACCGCCACCAGGAACAATACCTTCCTCAACGGCTGCGCGGGTTGCGCTCAAAGCGTCGTCAACGCGGTCTTTCTTCTCTTTCATCTCAACCTCCGAAGCGGCGCCCACGTAGAGAACAGCCACACCGCCTGCCAGTTTGGCCAGACGCTCGTGCAGTTTCTCGCGGTCGTAGTCAGAAGTTGTCTTCTCGATTTGTGCGCGTATTTGGTCAACACGTGCGGCAATCAGCTCTTTCGAGCCCAAGCCGTTCACAATTGTTGTGTTCTCCTTGTTGATAGTGACTTTGTCGCAGCGGCCGAGCATATCCATTGTGGCGTCTTCGAGTTTCATACCCTTCTCCTCCGAAATGACGATACCGCCAGTCAGAGTGGCAATGTCCTCGAGCATCTCTTTGCGGCGGTCGCCGAATCCAGGTGCCTTTACGGCTGCAATCTTGAGCGAAGCGCGCAGGCGGTTCACAATCAACGTTGCCAAAGCCTCGCCGTCAACGTCTTCCGCAATAATCAAAAGCGGGCGGCCGCTTTGTGCTGCAGGTTCAAGAATTGGCAGAAGTTCCTTCATCGAAGAAATCTTCTTGTCGTAAATCAGAATGAACGGACTCTCGAATTCGGCCTCCATCTTGTCGGTGTTGGTCACAAAGTATGGCGAAATGTAGCCGCGGTCGAACTGCATACCCTCAACCACATCAACGTGAGTCTCAGCGGTTTTCGACTCCTCGACGGTGATAACGCCCTCTTTGCCGACTTTCTTCATAGCGTCGGCAATCAGTTCGCCAATCTCCTTGTCGTTGTTGGCCGAGATGGTCGCAACCTGCTCCAGTTTCTCCGACTTAACGTCGATATCCTGCGACATCGATTTCAGGTTGCTGACAACGGCTGCCACAGCCTTGTCGATACCGCGTTTCAGGTCCATCGGGTTGGCGCCTGCGGTAACGTTTTTCAAACCAACGTTGATAATCGATTGTGCCAGAACGGTTGCGGTGGTGGTGCCGTCGCCAGCCTTGTCGGCGGTTTTCGAAGCCACTTCCTTAACCATCTGTGCGCCAAGGTTTGCGTAAGCGTCGCTCAACTCAATCTCTTTGGCAACCGTAACGCCGTCCTTTGTAACCTGCGGTGCACCAAACTTCTTATCAATCACCACATTGCGACCTTTTGGGCCGAGTGTTACCTTCACTGCGTCAGCCAACTCGTCGACACCCTTCTTCAGAAGGTCGCGAGCCTCAATATTGAATTTTATCTCTTTAGCCATAATTGTTGATTTTTAATCGGTTAGAAAATGAAAATAATGTCTTTTGTGTTGATAAGCACATATTTGGTGCCATCGATTTCGACCTCGGTGCCCGAATATTTGCCGTACATCACATTGTCGCCAACCTTAACGTCGATTGGGGTTTCGTCTTTGAGCGGCGCGCCCAGCAGAACAATCTTGCCCTGTGTGGGTTTGTCTTTTGCGGTGTCGGGAATGTAGATACCGCCTGCTGTCTTGGTCTCAGCCTCTGCGGGCAACACCAGCGCTTTGCCAGGAATCACCCTACCTTTTAATTCTTTTGCCATTTTAAATGATATTTAAATTAGTAATGTTTTCAATTTTCGGCCACTAAAGCCGCTGCGCCATTTATCACAATCTGTGCCAAAGCCGAAAGGGCAGCTTTTTCGTGCCAATCTGCCACCTGCCGCTTGGCACTGTGTCACACAAATTGTCGGATAGCTGTGTATTTGATTGATAAATAAGCAATTGTCAATAATTAGAAAATGGCTGACATTTTGGCATTTTGTCGAATTGAATGATTCTGCCAAGAATACGTATCTACGGTATCATGCACCCAACAAAACCCCGCAAGGCCGACAACGCGGTATTTTTTGAACGCAACCCCGATAGCCAACGGGATGCAGAATTTTAAACGCGCTCATCACAAATCCCTGACTACCGATGGCAACAAATAAATGGGTTTGTTGACTAAGGCACCTTCGCAGGAAACATCTTTCGGCGAAATCAAGTATTGCCTGCCAACAAATTGCGAGTATTTCAAGGCAAACTGCGTGATTGACTCGTGGTTTCGGATTGACGAAGACTTAATTTCAATCGGGACAACCTTGTTTTTGGATGTCAGCAGAAAATCGATTTCATAATAGTGTGTGCTGCCGTCCTTCTGCCTAGTGTGATAATATAGTTTTCGGCCGCTGGATGCGATGACTTGAGCGGCTGCATTCTCGAACAAATATCCCAAATCAGCGTCCAACTTGTCGGAAATCAACTTTTTGTAGATGTCCGACTGGGGCGTGTCCGAATTGTTGAAAAGCATTGTCACAAAAAGCCCTGTGTCAGACAGATACAATTTGAATTTATCCACATCGCGCGTCTGACTCAGGCCGACCGACGGCTGCGTGATATGATAGCACGGCATAACCGTCTTTGAATCAATCAAATCGAACAACCGTTCTTCGTCTTTCACGGTTTTTTGCTTGCCCGTTGCCGCCGACACCACAAAACGTTTCCGTTTCAGCGCAAGCTGACTTGGAACCGAATTGAAAATGTCTGACAATCTGCCCGATGGGTCGATTTTCTTCAAATCATCGATATACAAACCTATAATCTCGCGTTTGATTTTGTCGATTTCCTCGAAATTCTTTTTCCGCACATACGCGTCAACGGCCTGGGGCATACCGCCGACAGCCATATAGATGCGGAAATTGCGCATCAGCGTGCGATTGACGGCGTTCCCCACAGGCAAGCCCGTTTCGTACAGTTGCCTCAGATTGTCGGCATTACCCTGTGTCGCCCACAGAAACTCTTCGTAATCCATCGGGAAAACATTGATTTTGTGCTCTTCCGACGGGATAAGTATGTCTTTCACATTTTTCTTTATCGAGATGAGCGACCCCGTCTCAATGTAATCGTATCTGCCATCTTTCACAAGATGCTTAATTGCCTGACGCGCACGGGGATACAGCTGAATCTCGTCGAAGATTATTACGGATTTTCTCTCGTGAAGGGTGACATTGGTCTCTGCCTGAAGTTTCAAAAAAAACAAATCCAAATTCGTGATGTCTCTCATTATCTCAAGCATCGCCGTTGTGGCTTCTGAAAAATCGATTTTGATATACGATTTGTACTCGTTTTGGGCAAAATGCTCAGCAATGGTTGTCTTGCCAACACGCCTTGCGCCCTCAAGCAGACACGCGTATCGTCCCGCATAATTGTTTTTCCACTCTAAAAGTTCGTTGTATGCCTTTCTCTTGAACATATCAGATTCGATTCTAAACATTTACAATGCAAATATAAACAAAAGTACCAATATTTCAAGCTAAAATATCGCAAAAAGTACCGATATTTCAAGTAAATGTTACAGGAAAAGTATTGTTATTTCAAGCCACATTGGGTTTGTGGCCTTTTTTGAACGCAGATTTAATGTTAGTCTCAACCAAATCTCATCAAAAACAATAGATTTGGTTGGAACTTTTGATAGAAAATATATTTTTGTTTAAAAAATTGTTGGTGCTATGATAACCGGACGAGACGAAGAAAAAAAACTTTTGCAATCGTTGCTCGAAAGCGACAAATCGCAAGGATATTGTTCTGATTGTCTGTGGAAGCGCCACATCGTGGATTATCAATAAGATAGTGATGAATTATGGCGGATTGCACAACCGCCTGACACGCCAAATCTACATTGAACCGTTCACTCTGCACGAATGCGAACTATACGCCGAACAACGCAACCTTGGAATGAGTCGGCGCAACATTCTTGAAACCTATATGGTGCTGGGTGGCATACCATTCTATTGGGACTTTCTGCGCAAAGACCTGTCGTGGGCACAAAACATCGACCATCTTTTCTTCCGAAAAAACGGCGAAATGCGCCGCGAGTTCGACGCCCTCTACTCTTCGCTGTTTCGCAACCCGCAACCTTACCTCAGAGTGGTTACGGCGATGGGCACCCGAAAGGCCGGAATGACACGCTCTGAGATAATCAACGCGTTGGGCGAAGACCACGGCGGTACCTTAACACGCACACTTAAAGATTTGGAAGAGTGCGACTTTATCCGCTCGTTCACATCGATTGGAAAGGTAAAAAAGGAAACCATCTACCAACTTATTGATAACTTCACGCTGTTCTACTTCAAATTTATGGCCGGCAACACTGGCGGCACCGACTATTGGCTGCAAACAGTGCGCAAACCTGTTTATAGTGCGTGGAGCGGCCTTGCATACGAGCGTGTCTGCCTGCAACATATCAGACAGATAAAGAAGGCATTAGGCATTTCGGGAATCATAAGCAATGTGTGCTCGTGGTCGTATCGGCCAAAGGATAGCGATGAAACCGGTGTACAGATTGATATGCTGATTGACCGCGACGACAATGTGATAAACGTGTGCGAGATAAAATTCTCGCAAGACGAGTTTGAACTGACATCCGACTATGAACGCAACATAAGGCACAAAGCGAGTGTATTCCAAAGCAAAACCGGTACGCGGAAGGGCGTTTCGGTGACAATGATAACATCGTATGGCCTGATTAAAAACCAATGGTCGAATGGCATCCAAAACCAACTCACGATGGATGACCTTTTCACTGACTGACCGCTCTCGGACGCGAAAAACGCAAAAGTCTCAACCAAATCTTGTCAAAAACCGCCGTTTTGGTTGGAAATTTTATGTATTCATTATCTATATCACTGATTAACAGCGCGTTTATTTGGCATTATTTATGTAATGTCCCGCAACAATGTCCGCTCCTCGCCGCCTGCAGATACGTGGCGCGCCGCGTCTCTACGTTTGGTGCACCCGATTTTAACCCTGCAAGACCGCCAACCACGTCTTATTTTCGCACAATCCCAATTACTATCGGGGAACACAGTTTTTTGAACGCAGATGATGCCATATTTTATGATTATTCGGAATCAACTACTACTTGTTTTATCAACATCCCCACCTTGGTTATGTATGTCCTTCCATATTTCCGAAATAAAATATATAAGCAGTACTAATGAAAATAGAATAAATAAAATATCCATTACATAGGTTGGGGTGTCTGTCCAAACTATTTTTCGATTTATAGATAATTGTTTTATAAAATGATGACTTGCCGAACGTCTAAATTTACCACTCCCATAATAGTCGTATAGGATTTCAGCATGTTTCCCCGTATCTAATTCCGTAATAGCACTTCTGTCATTTAGTATATATTCTGTATAATCACCTTTGAGCTTTATGTAAGTGCCACCGTCTGTATAGTGGATTTTTTTTATTGTGCCCGATACTAATTTGTAATGCCGTATTTTTAAATAATCATTTAGCGACATTGACATATCGCATAGTAAATATACTATAAGCCAAACAAAGCCTATTACGCCTACAACATAGAAGAGTATTCCCACTCTATTGTAACTATTTTTCATTGGCTATTTCATTTAATGACTTTATAAAATCATCTATTTTTTTATCTTCTTCAGATAATAGATTGGCGGTACTATACGTTTCCCAAGCAGCGCATAACGCAGTAATTTGGTCTTTGTGTTTTAGTATGTCTGCTTGTCGTAAGTTGGTTATGTCAAGTACAGTCCAAAGTGTCTCCCACATTAAATAAAATCGTTCCCAATTCTTGTCATCTCTACCTTTCTGATTATTAATATAAGTTATTGTTGGTTCGGTTAATAATCTTAATGTACTAATCGATGTGAGTATAAATTTAGCACCTACTTGAGTAGCTGTTTTGAGTTCTCCCACCCCTATAACAAAAGAAGCAATAGTAGTTAGAGCATCAATAGCTTCCAACAAATCGTCTTTGTTCTGTTTAGAAATCAAATAATCGAAAAAGAACGCAGGCATAGGGTATATTTGATTATCTGCTTTAAGATTACATAAATTTCCTTCGCTCATATACACACCTATCAATTCCGTCATTGATATGTCTTCGTTCACAAGAGTTACTTCTCCTTGATAAATTGGTGCTTGCCCCTGTAAAGTCCATTTTTTTACCGTACTCTTAATGTGTAAACGATTTTCTCTCTGTGACAATACAAATGTGATTTCATCTCCCGCCCCTGTAAAATCTATACCTCTATGCCAAGTGTAAACATGCTGCATATTTGCAACTCTTTCCTTGATGTCGCTTTGACTGAAATATGCAAGTGTCAGATATTTTATAAAATCCTCATATTCCGAACTTTTCAATTTGTTTTTTAATTTGAATAGAATATCTGTTTTTTCTAAAGCATCAAAGAACGTTGCAACATTTTCAGTGTTGACATTTTTTGCAACCAACAAAATTAGACGGGCACAATCCGCATTAATATTCGAAGCACACACTCCTGATAGTATATTGATTCGTTGATTATTAGTAATCACACCAAAAGCATCATCGGGTAGAGCAGAGAGATTTGACCAATAACGATTCTTTATCATGAAATCAATGCCTTCACCCCAATTGGCTGCATCAGGGCATAAAATGTACTTTCGGATAGATTCGTGTTGTTCTTTAGTTGTTTCATATTCAACTGCATAGACTTGGCGCGTCTGCCCGTGGTCTAACAATCCAAAACCACTGCGCAGTTTGGTGTCGTCAAGTGCAATAAATGGCTTCGACATCTCACAAGTCTTAAGATTCAAATTTTGTTGGTGTTTGGATTGAATACTTGTAACAAGATAATCGTATTTGATACCATTACCAAGTACAATATTCTTAGATATTCCGCTTTTCCTTGGTTCGCATAAGAAATCTCTTCCAAAGGCATAAGAAAATCGCAAAGACTCAATAATTGAACGATTTACAAAGAAATCTCCATCCAAGAAACTATCCCCCTCCTCATCATCCACCAACCACCTAACAATACCTTCCTGCGGATTGTGGATATAGTCCCACTGGTATTTGTAGAGTTCTGAGTTGGTGCCGTTGTAGTCCATAAGGTTGCGAGTGGTGCCCTGCTGCGCGGTGTAAAGGTTCTCACTGCTGAAGGTGTGCCACAGGCGGAAGGCGCCGTGGGAGGTATGTGTTCGCGTTGTTGTCATAGGTCAAAGTTAAGAAACTTTTTACTGATTGTAAAGACGTTGCGGAAGGTGAAATGGTTGCGGAAACAATGGCGGAATTTTCAGCACTTGCGCCAAAAACAACAGAATTGGGAATATTAGGAACAGAATTTTACAAGAGCTTTATAATCAAATTTTTATAATCAATTTTCTTATAATTTCTCGCGCCACGAAACGCAAATTGTCCACTGTCAATTATCAATTGTCCGAAACAATCAACTCTTCCATAATCTCGTCCGAGACAAAAATTCCGCTGTGGGTGAGTTTCAGGTGGTTAGCCGCATATTCGAGACGGCCGTCGCGGACAAAGCTCTCAGCCTGACGGCGCAGATAGTCAACCATTTGGCGCGGTTGCTCAAGCTGCAAGTAATCCATATCAATTCCCGCCGATGTGCGCAGGGCGGTAATCACATAATCGTTGAAAATGTCGGTTGGCGACAGCGTTTCCGTTTCGCTCACGCAACTGCCGGCTTCAATGCCTTTAATGTACTCGGCCGTGTTGGCGGTGTTCCAGCTTCGAGTGGTGCGGTTGTAGGAATGTGCTGCAGGTCCGATGCCAAGATAAATGGTTCGGTCCCAATAACTTGAATTGTGCCGCGAGCGGAATCCAGGGCGGGCGAAGTTTGAAATCTCGTAATGTTCAAAATAGGCCGTTTTGGCCCAGGCAGTCAGAATCTCAAACTGCTCAAGACTCTCATCTTCCGACACTTCGGCCAGCTGCCCGCGCTTGAGTTTCAGACTGAAAGCCGTGCCTTCTTCATACGACAGGTGGTAAGCCGACAGGTGCTGCACGCCGAGCCCTGCAACCGTGTCGAGCTGCTGCCGCCAGTCGTCGGCCGTCATTCGGGGCAGGCCGTAAATCAAATCAACGCTGATGTTGCCGAAGCCCGCTTGTTGGCAGTTGAGCACGGCATCGATGGCTTGTTGCGCGGTGTGTCGGCGGTTCATCAGCTCGAGCATCGCATCGTCGAACGACTGAATGCCGATGCTCAGGCGGTTGGCGTCAGTCTGCGCAAGTTGGCCGATGTAAGTCGGTGTCAAATCATCAGGGTTGGCTTCAACGGTGATTTCTGCATCGGGCGATACGCTGTGCAGCTGCTTTATTGTGCCGATAACCGACTGAATATCAGCGGGTTCGAGCAGCGACGGTGTGCCGCCGCCAAAGTAGATGGTCTGCACCGGCTCGCCGTTCAGATAATGGCGCCGCCCGTCCAGCTCTTTCTTCAAGGCTTGCAAATAGCTGTTTTTCAATTCCAGCCGCGTGGTGGAATAGAAGTTGCAATAACCGCATCGGCGCTTGCAGAACGGAACGTGAATGTATATGCCGGCCATTTTCCTAATAGTTTTCAAGGCAAAAATATCAATTTCTGCAGGTTGGCAACCACATGATGGCCATGAAAGAAGTTTAGGCAGGCAGCACAAAAAAAGCCAACCTGCAGGTTGGCTTTTGTGTGATTTTTTGTATCCGAATCTTACTCGGCAGTCGTCTCTTCGGCTGCTGGTGCTGCTGTCGGGAAGTTACCCATAAACGACTCGGGTGTCTCTTCAATCTTCTCTTGAAGCATGCTGCCTTCAACTTCAGCCCCGCCGCGCGGAATGAATGCCGATGCCAGAATGCACAAAACAAGCAGAGCGCCTGCCAGTGTCCATGTGCCTTTCTCAAGGAAATCGGTAGTCTTGCGGACACCCATAACCTGATTGGCGCTGCTGAAATTCGATGCCAGACCGCCGCCCTTTGAGTTTTGGACTAACACAATGAGTATCATTAAGATGCAGACAAAAAATACAAGAACTGTGATAATTGTAAACATTTCTTTAAGTTATTTATTGTTAATAATTTCCTTTATTTCTTTAATTCGAGCCGCAAAGTAAGCGTTTTTTTCCGGATATTTCAAACACAATTTTTCATACATGAGCAGAGCCTTTTCGTATGCCCCTGTTTTGAAATATATCTGCGCCAGAGTATCCGACATCAGGTCGGTGCTTTCAGTAGAGCTTTTAATTGAAAGGTCGGGCTCAGCTTTTTGATTTTCACCACTTTCTTCGGGTTGAATATTAAATCCTTTGAAATTGTCGAGCAGCTCGGCGTGATGCTCTGCTTTGGTTTTTGGTGTCGGTTTGTCTTTTTTTCCGAAGGTCTGGCGGAAATCGTTCAGGTCGAAGGTATCGCTCAGATTGGCGAAATACGGCTGCACGGTTGTCGCGTTTTCAATCAGGTTGTCGAGCGCTGTTTTTGCCTTTTCAGATTCCGACGGTTTTGTTGTGAATCCTGCCAGCTCGGTCATCTTTGTAAAGTCGAACACTTCGGATTCGGCTTCAATCTGGTCGGGCGCGGCATCGTGCTTTATTATTACTCGCTCGTCGAGCAGGAAGAACAGCTTGGTGCGGTTGGTGACGTATACGGCTGTCTCGCGCAGCGCCTTGCCGTAGTTTGAGTAGCCCTGATTGCGCAAATTCTTGACGTACAGCATTCTGGCCGACTGAAAACACGGATATTCATCGACCAGTTCCTTGACTTCGGGCAGATTGCGGTCGCCCAGAAGTTCGGGATTCTGCATATACATCATCAGTTTGCTCTTGTCCATTTCCGCTCAAATTACCAGTTGACTACTGCTTTTGTAAATATGTCATCCACAAGGCTTTCGACAATTGTCTTGACAAGTTGGTCTTCAACATCGGTCAGGTTGTACTGGCTGTCGTAGTCTTCGTAGCGCGAGAACGACGCGTCGAAGTTGGCGCTTTTGTCCTTGTTGTTCACAAACTTCACTTTTACGGTGATTGTCAGGCGGTTCTGCGCCGCCACATCGCCCGTTTTGATTGCCACAGGCTGCGTGCCGTAGGCTGTTATCGAGCCTTCGAAATAAAGGTCGGCGTTCTCGTCGCCCAGTTTCAGCGATGTCTGCCCAACAAATTTGTCCTTCATTGCTTCGGTCAGCTCGTTGGCGAGAGATGGGTTCACCAGCGGTGCCACGTTGCGGAAGTCTGCAACAAAGACGGTTTTTGCGTCGGGCGGAATTGACGCGCCCGTGAACGAGTAGCTTATTGAGCACCCTGTCGCTATGACGATGATTGATATGAGTATTATCAGTTTGCGCATTTTCTTGCTTGAGTAAAGTGTAATTTTAATGAGTAATGTTCAATGAGTAAAGTGTAATGTTTAATGAGTTTCAGCATTGGTAATTATAATTCCTAAATCCTAAATTCTAACTCCTAACTTCTAATTCCTAAATCCTAAATCAAAAATCCCTACTCAATGTTATACTCTTTTATTTTCCGATAGAGTGTGCGCTCAGAGATGCCTAAATCTTCGGCTGCATACTTGCGCTTGCCGTTGTGCCGCATCAGCGCCTTGCGAATCATTTCCACTTCTTTGTCTTCGAGTGAGAGCGACTCTTCCACAAACTCTTCAGTATCCTGAATATGAGTGTTTTGCGTGTCGGCGTGATGCGTGATAATCATTGGTGCTTCATCGGTGTCGGCATAGTTGGATTTTTGGTCCGAATAGATGCTCTGGATGATGCGTGCGTGGTCTTTTGAGAACTGGGCATGGTCGCCCTTTTGTTCCATCAGATCGTGAACCAGCCGTTTCAGGTCGTTCACATCGTTTTTCATGTCGAAGAGCACCTTATATAATATCTCGCGCTCTGAAGCGAACGACTGCTCATCGGCGTGCCCGACAATGGCTGGCAGGTGTGCGCCTTCACTTTCAGGCAGATAGCGCTGCAGTGTTTCGGCCGTTATGGTGCGGTTCTCTTCAAGAATCGAAAGCTGCTCGGTGATGTTTTTCAGCTGGCGCACATTGCCGGGCCAGCGGAACCGTTCGAGCATTGCGCGGGCGTCGGGTGTGAGCGTCAGGGGCGGCATATGAAATTTGTCGGCAAAATCGGCTGTGAATTTGCGGAAAAGCAGATGAATGTCGTCAACGCGCTCGCGCAGGGGCGGAATCTTGATTGGCACGGTGTTGAGACGGTAGTACAGGTCTTCGCGGAACTTGCCAGTCTCAACCGCCTGAAGCACATTCACGTTGGTTGCCGCCACCACCCGCACGTTGGTCTTCTGCACCTTCGACGAGCCGACACGGATAAACTCGCCACTCTCGAGCACGCGCAACAAACGCGCTTGTGTCGACAGCGGCATCTCGGCCACTTCGTCAAGGAAGATGGTTCCGTTGTCGGCCACTTCAAAATAGCCTTTCCGCGCTTCGTGCGCACCCGTGAACGCGCCCTTCTCATGACCGAAAAGTTCCGAGTCGATGGTGCCTTCGGGAATGGCGCCACAGTTGACGGCTATATACTCGCCGTGCTTGCGCGAGCTGTATTGGTGGATAATCTTCGGGAATGTCTCTTTGCCTGTGCCGCTCTCGCCAGTTACCAGCACGGCCAGGTCGGTAGGTGCCACCTGGATGGCGCGCTCAATGGCGCGGTTCAGCCCTTCGGCGTTACCGATTATCCCGAATCGTTGTTTGACTTGCTGTAAGTCCATATCGTTTCCATTAAAGACTGACAAAATTACACTATTTATGCAAATTGTGTCAGTTTTTGCCGCAGTCTGCAGCAAAAAAAAGCGGCTGAAATGCCGCTTTTATATTAATTGTGTAAAATCAGATCAGACAATAGCGTTGCGCATTTTCTTGACAATGCCAGACACAGCCTCGAATTTCTCCAGATTGTTCATATCGGCCTTCAAAGCCTCAATGGGTTCTTGAAGATTGTTGAGGTTTTCGTAGAATTCAGAAAAATCAGAGCTGTCCTTCCTGCTCTCAAGATACTTGAGTATTGTAGAAGAGTACTCGAAATGGCTGACGGCAACCTTGATGAATTCCATGTTGTTTGAAGCCAAATCAGAAGCTGTGACACAGATGTAGGCGCTTTCAACCCAGCTGCCGATGAGGAACAGCAGGGCAGTTTCGGTCTGGCTTGTCTGATTCAGAATGTACTGCGAATCTTTGAACAAATCTTTGACAACCGATGTCAGCTCTTCAACATTGTTGATGTTGTTCTGGAATTTGTCAGAAATTTTGCTTGCGTCGATGCTGATGTTCAGGTCGCTTGCCAAGCCCAGGATGCACTTCAGGTACTCCTCAGTTTCGGCCTTGCGCTGGTAAGCCACCTCGTAGCTCAGGTCGGCAGAGTAAACGCCAAGGTTCAGAGCTTTCTGTTTGGTGCTCAGGTAGCTTTCTTGATTGGCCAAACTGTTTGTTGCCTCAAACACATAGCTGACACCCAAATTGTTAACCATTTTCATCAGGTCAATCGAAGTCGGTGTTGGAATGTTTTCAAAATCCTCGATTATCTGAGAAATTGACACATCATCTATCTCTGATGCAGCATCTTTTGTTTTTTTATTCCCGTCATTGCTGCAAGCAACCAAAAGAATGGAGCTCATTGCCAATGCTAAAAGGGTATTAAATAAACGTTTCATACCTAATAAAATGAGATTTTAAACGATCATATATAGGGCAAAGATATAATTTTTATGGTAAATAATGATTTACGTCAATGTTTTTTGCCATGAATTTTTTTTATTGTGGCAAAACCGCCTAAAAACATGATAAAAAGGCTGCTTTTGTAGGCTGAATCGCACAAAAATGTGGTTGAAGTTGGTTAAACAGACGTGCTGAAACCATCTGTGATGGCGTTTCAGACATAAAATAGCGTAATATTGGCCAGATATGCACGCAACCTTTGTCATGTTATTACCGTCTATTAGTCGATGTTAAACATCAAACGTTTTTTCATTTAGTTGCACGGGCGGTCCGGAATGGCCGCCTATTTTTTTAGGCGGGCAACAATTCTATTTTCTTACCTTTGGCGAAAAAAACAGATATGAGAATTGAGAGCCGAATTGGACACGTTTACGCAACCACTGAGCGTGTATTTTCCTTAATATCAGACTTTAGTCGCATCAACACAACCATGTTGCCACAGAACGATAAGATTAAAGATGTTGAGGCAACGGCCGACTCTTGTACTTTCACCATCGACAAAGCGGGTCGGTTTGGAATGCGAATTGTTGAGCGCGAACCATACAATTTGTTGAAAATTGAAAGCATGGAGTCGCCTTTACAATTCAAATTGTGGATTCAACTCAAGGAGTATCACGATACCGAAACGGCTGTCAAGGTTACGCTTGATGCCGAAGTCAACGCTCTGATGTCGGTGATGGTGAAAAAGCCGCTGACCGAATTTGTTGAAACGCTTGTGTCTAAAATGGAACTTATCAGATAATCCGACTCTGTATATTGCTGGAAATGAAGATAAAAACTCTGTTGGTTCAAATTGCCATGGTTATGCTGGCTGCCAGTTGCGGCAACAAGGGCATCGATATTAGTGGCACTTATAAAGACATTGAGATTCAGCGGTTTGAACAGGATTTGTTTGCCATTTCACCTGATAGCGTGTGGCAGTGTGTTCCGCAGATGGAAGCGAAATACGGCCGATTCTTTGAACTTTATAATCAACGAGTTATCTGCATCGGCGGCATCAACCAACTTGATTACGACCGCAAGCTTGCATCGTTCCTGACCGACCCCGACATCCGAGGTTCGTACCGCGTGGTGTGTCGTGTCTTCGGCACAGGTAGACTGACCTTTGAGCGCGATTTGTCGGAGGCGTGGGCGCGAATGAAAGTGCTGTTTCCAAATATTGAATTACCAAAGGTTTATACTCACATATCGGGTTTCAATCAGAATATTGTGGCCGATTCGGGTGTAATCAGTATCAGTCTTGATAAATATCTGGGTGTCAATAACAAATATTACCAGATGCTGCGTACGCCAGTCTATCTGCAACGCAACATGCACCCGCAGAAAATTGCCACTGATGTAGTGCTTGCTTTGTGTCTGACAGAATTTGAGTATGCGCCGAAAGATGACAATCTTATTTCGCAGATGCTCTACTACGGCAAGATTCATGTTTTGCTCGATGCTCTGCTTCCCAACGCACCCGACACTCTGAGGTGGGGCTACACGCAGCAGCAACTCGACTGGTGCCGCCGCAACGAGCAGCCGATGTGGCTCTCGATGGTTGAGAAAGACGCGCTTTTCAGCACATCAATAAAGGAAATAAACCGAATGGTGGCGCCGGCTCCGTTCACGGCATCGTTCTCGCAGAAATCGCCTGGCGGAGTGGGGCAGTGGATAGGTTATCGGATTGTGAAGTCGTATCTGAAACATAATCCGAAAGTTACGATTCAAGAGCTGATGCGCGAAAACGATTACCAGATAGTTCTCAACGCGTCACGCTACAAGCCCTAATCCATCAATTATAATTCAGTAAATCAATCTTTCAGTTAATCAATTATGCAGACGGTTTTTGGAACAGAATTCAGTCGCGACGACATTGAGATTATGGCGCCGGTGGGCTCGTACGAGTCGCTTGCGGCGGCCATTCAGGCGGGTGCCAACTCAATCTATTTCGGCGTCGAGAACCTGAATATGCGGTCGCACTCGGCAAACAATTTCACCATCGGCGATCTGCACCGCATTGTGGGCATCTGCAAGGAACACGGCCTGAAATCGTACCTGACGGTGAACACCATCATCTACGACTCGGAACTCGACCTGATGCGCAGCATTGTTGACGCGGCGGCCGAAGCCGGACTGACAGCCATCATTGCCTGCGACCTGTCGGTGCTGCAGTACGCACGCTCGAAAGGCGTTGAAGTGCACGCATCTACACAACTGAATATCACTAATATAGAAGCTGTGCGGTTTTTCGCGCAGTATTGCGATGTGGTGGTCACCGCCCGCGAGCTGAACCTTGACCAAGTGGCCGCCATTGCCCGCGCCATCAGCGAGCAGAACATTCGTGGGCCGAAGGGCGAACTTGTTCAGATTGAAGTGTTTGCACACGGTGCGCTTTGTATGGCCATTTCTGGAAAATGCTATTTGAGTCTGCACCAATACGGGCGTTCAGCCAATCGCGGACAATGCTTCCAACCGTGCCGCCGCGGCTACGAAGTCACCGACTGCGAAACCGGTCAGCAGCTGCTCATCGACGACAAATACATTATGTCGCCCAAAGACCTGTGCACCCTGCCGTTCCTGGACCGCGTGCTGCGTGCCGGCGTGCGAGTGCTGAAGATTGAAGGCCGTGCCCGCGGGGCGGAATATGTGAAAACGGTGGTCGAGAGCTACCGCCGTGCCATTGATGCGATTTGCGATGAAACGTTCAGTCAACAGATTATCGACGAGCAAGTTAACCGACTCAAAACCGTGTTCAACCGCGGATTTTGGGACGGTTATTATTTAGGCCGGCGCTTGGGCGAGTGGTCGGGCGTGTACGGCTCAAAGGCCACCAAACGCAAGGAATACGTGGGCCGCTGCACCAATTTCTTCACAAAGCTGAACGTTGCCGAAATCACGCTCGAGAGCGGTGCTCTGCACACCGGCGACCAACTGCTCATAATGGGCGAGACAACAGGCGTTTACGAGCACACAATCAGCGAGATGCGTGTGGATTTGAAACCCGTGGACGAAGCCGTCAAAGGGCAGGCGCTTTCGATTGCCGTAACCGACATTGTCCGCCGCGGCGACCGTGTCTATAAACTAGTTGACACACAGGCAAGTTTGATGGAATGAGCCATACCAAAATCACGTATCACCACACAAAAAATCGCCTTTGCCGAAAAAATCTCTTGCACATTAAAAATATTTCCTCACATTTGCGCCGCAAAATTAAAAGTGATGAACACATTTTTTGGAAACGGTAATTGGTGGTGGCGCTTACAGATTCAGATTTGTGAGTAACGCACCCTGTTGTCCAAAAATTAACGAATACAGCCCGTCGTACTCACGACGGGCTTTTTTTATGTCAATTTTTAATAAGAAAACAATATGAAGTACAATGTCGATGAAAACGGTTACTACGGTGAGTTTGTCGGCGCTTACGTGCCCGAGATTCTCTACCGCAACGTTAAAGATTTGAAGGCCAACTATCTGAAGATTATGGGCGAGCCCGATTTTCAGAAGGAACTCAACCAACTGCTGCACGACTATGTGGGCCGTCCCACGCCGCTCTATCAGGCCAAGCGGCTGTCGGAGGCGGTGGGCGCCAAGGTCTATCTGAAGCGCGAGGACCTGTGCCACACGGGAGCGCACAAACTCAACAACGCTCTGGGGCAGATTCTGCTGGCGCGGCGGATGGGCAAGACGCGCATTGTGGCCGAGACGGGCGCTGGTCAGCACGGAGTGGCAACGGCCACCGTCTGCGCGCTGATGAATATGGAGTGCGTGGTTTATATGGGCGAGACCGACGTCAAGCGGCAGTTTCTCAACGTGCAGCGAATGAAGATGTTAGGCGCGAAGGTTGTTCCCGTGATGTCGGGCAACCGCACGCTGAAAGACGCCACCAACGAGGCCATTCGCGACTGGTGCTGCAATCCGCGCGACACCTTCTACATTATCGGCTCGGTGGTGGGCCCCGACCCATACCCCGATATGGTTGCCCGCTTTCAATCGGTTATCAGTGAGGAGATTAAACGCCAACTGAAGGAGCAAGAAGGCCGCGAGAACCCCGATTATCTGGTTGCCTGCGTGGGCGGCGGAAGCAATGCGGCTGGAACGTTCTACCACTATCTCGACACCGACAGCGTGAAACTCATTGCCGCCGAGGCCGCTGGTCTGGGCGTCGACACCGACAAGAGCGCCGCCACCATTCACCTGGGGCGCGTGGGTGTGCTGCACGGCAGCAAATCGCTGGTGATGCAGACCGACGACGGCCAAATCATTGAGCCATACTCAATTTCGGCTGGTCTCGACTATCCTGGCATTGGCCCGATGCACGCCCACCTGGCACGCTGCGGACGCTCGCAGGTGCTGGCCGTCACCGACCAACAGGCAATGGACGCCGCTCTGCAACTCACTCGCCTTGAGGGAATTATCCCCGCCATTGAGAGCGCGCACGCACTGGCCGCCTTGCAGCAAATCAAGTTCAAACCGACTGATGTGGTGGTGCTCACCGTGTCGGGACGCGGCGACAAGGATATGAACACATTCTCGACTTATTTCGAAGGAAAAATCTAAAAATCAAATATTTACAATTATGTACAACTACAAAATCAACTATCGTACAATGCTGGGTGACCTTCACACGCCTGTGAGCACCTATATGAAACTTCGCGACCTGTACTCGCAGAGCGCGCTGATGGAAAGTTCTGATTATCACGGAAGTGAGAACAACCGCTCATTCATTGCCATTGGACCGATGGCAAGCGTGCAGGTGAGCCACGGCAAGGCCATTATGACCTTCCCCGACCAAAAGCGCACGGAGCACGAAATCGGCGGTCAGTATCGTGTGGATTCGGCTATAAATGAGTTCCTTAGCCAATTCAAAATTGAGGGCGACTACCGCCAATACTGCGGACTCTACGGCTACACCACGTTCAACGCCGTGCGCTATTTTGAGGGCATTGCCGTGAAGGACAGCACCGCCGACCGCAACGACGCGCCCGATATGTATTATATTCTGTATAAGTACGTTATCGTGTTCAACGACTTCCGCCACGAGATGCTGCTCATTGAACTTCTGGCCGACGGCGAGGAGAGCCAACTCGACCGCATTGAGTCGAAAATCAGCGGCGGGCACATTGCCGAGTACGATTTCAGCCGCGTGGGCGACACCACAAGCACGCTCACCGACGACGAGCACAAGGCCAATATCCGCAAGGGTATCGCGCACTGCCTTCGCGGCGATGTGTTTCAGATTGTGCTTTCGCGACGCTTTGTGCAGAAGTTCAAAGGCGACGATTTCAAACTCTATCGCGCCCTGCGCAGTATTAACCCGTCGCCCTACCTGTTCTATTTCGATTTCGGCGGGTACCGCATTCTGGGCTCGTCGCCCGAGACTCACTGCCGCATAAGCGACGGCCGCGCCTACATTGACCCCATTGCGGGAACCACCCGCCGCACGGGCAATCCGAAGGAGGATGAGGAACTGGCGTCGGCGCTGCTGGCCAACCCCAAGGAGAACGCCGAGCACGTGATGCTTGTCGACCTGGCCCGCAACGACCTGAGCCGCAACTGCTCGGGCGTGAAGGTCGATTTCTACAAGGAGACGCAGTACTACAGCCACGTTATCCACCTTGTGAGCCGCGTGAGCGGAACGCTGAAACCCGCCGCCGACCCCGTCCGCACGTTTATCGACACCTTCCCCGCAGGAACGCTGAGCGGCGCGCCGAAAGTGCGTGCGATGCAGTTAATCAGCGAGATAGAGCCGCACAACCGCGGCGCTTACGGCGGCTGCATTGGCACAATCGGTCTCGACGGCTCGCTCAATCAGGCAATCACAATCCGCACCTTTGTGAGCCGCAACAACGAACTGTGGTTCCAAGCGGGCGGCGGCATTGTGGCCCAATCGTCGGAAGAAGGCGAACTGCAGGAAGTCAACAACAAGTTGGGCGCACTGAAAAAAGCCATTGAGATGGCGGAGAAACTGTAAGTTATAAGTGATAGTTAGGAATTAGGATTTAGAAATTAGGATTGAAAAGAGAAAGTTTAGAAGTTAAGAAGTTGAGAATGGTTAGTTATCTAAACAGCGAAGCGACTCACCTTCTCAACAGCGAAGCGACTCACCTTTTAAACGATTCACCGATTCACCAATTAAACAACAGAAAATATGAAAGTTACAATTATAGACAATTACGATTCGTTCACCTACAACCTTTGCCAGATGATTGAGGAGGCGGGTGCCGATGTTACGGTTGTGCGAAACGACCAGTTTGAAATGAGCCAACTTGCTGATGCTGACAAGATTGTGCTGTCGCCAGGACCAGGCATTCCGTCGGAGGCGGGGCTGCTCACCGAAGTTATCAGAACCTACGCCGACAAAAAGCCGATTTTGGGCGTTTGCCTTGGCCACCAGGCAATTGGCGAGGTGTTCGGCTGCCAGTTGCGCAACCTGAGCAATGTTTTCCACGGCGTTCAGTCGCCCGTCGATATTGTTGCCGACGACTACCTTTTCAGCGGCCTGCCAAAGCAACTCATTGTTGGGCGTTATCATTCGTGGGTGATTGATAGTGAGGGCTTTGCGCCCGACCTTGTGATTACCGCCAAGAGCAAGGAAGGCAACATTATGGCCGTGCGCCACAAGGAGTTCGACGTTCACGGAATCCAGTTCCACCCCGAGTCGGTGCTCACACCAGGCGGGCGGAGAATTATCGAAAACTTTATAAACCATTAAAAATCAACCGAAAATGAAAGCGATATTAGAGAAATTGTTCAATCACGAGGTGCTGACCCGTGGCGAGGCTAAAGAGTTGTTAATCAACATATCACAAGAAAAATACAAGGACAGCCAGATTGCCGCCCTGCTCACCGTTTACCGAATGCGCGACATTACCGTCGACGAGATTGTGGGCTACCGCGAGGCACTGATGCAGAGCCAGAACCCGTTGGATTTCAGCGCGTTCAAGCCTATCGACATTGTGGGAACGGGCGGCGACGGCAAAAACACGTTCAACATTTCAACCTGCTCGTGCTTTGTGGTTGCGGGTGCGGGCTACAAGGTGGCCAAACACGGCAACTACGGCGCAACGTCGGTCAGCGGAGCCAGCAATGTGATTGAACTTCACGGAGTTAAGTTCACTTCCGACCACTCGCAACTCACGCGCTCAATTGAGGAGTGCGGAATGGCCTATATGCACGCGCCCTTCTTCACGCCAGCAATGATGGCCGTCGGACCAGTACGTAAAAGTCTGCAATTCAAGACGATATTCAACCTTTTGGGACCGCTCGTCAATCCGTGCCGCCCGCAAAACCAACTTCTCGGCACCGCCGACTTGACTCAAATGCGTCTCTATACCAATGTATATCAGACACTTGATATTAACTACGGCGTGGTGAACAGCCTTGACGGCTACGATGAGATTTCGCTCACGGGCGATTTCAAGGTGGCCACCAACTCAACCGAAAAAATCTATACACCAGAGAGTTACAACTTCAAGCGCGTGCAGATGAACGAAATTTTCGGTGGCCAGACCGCCGAGGAGGCAAAGGCCATTTTCGACAACGTGCTGATGGACAAAGCCACTGAGGCACAGAAGAATGTGGTGATTGCCAACGCAGGATTCGCCATTCACATTATCAACCAGCAGAAGAGCGTTGAGGATTGTATGGCCGAGGCTCGCGAGTCGATTGAGAGCGGCCGCGCACTTGCTACGCTGAAGAAATTTGTCGAGTTAAATTCTTGAAAAATAAACTAATTATCTCTAACCAAACGAACCCAAATAAAACCAAAAAATGAATTGGGGTTAGTTTGGATAAGTTTGGTTAGAAATAAATTATAATGGTGAAAATGAATATTCTCGATACAATCGTCGCCAACAAGCGCATTGAAGTTGAAGGCCTGAAACAGACGGTTGCAACCAGTGTTTGGGAGTCGGCCGAAGGGTTCGTACGTAAGTGCACTTCGCTGAAAAACAGCCTTTTGCAATCGCCCACAGGCATTATTGCGGAGTTCAAGCGCCGCTCACCGTCGAAGGGTGACATTAACGCCACGGCGGTGCCCGATGTGGTTGTGCCAGGCTACGCAAAGGCGGGGGCCAGCGGAGTGTCGATTCTGCAAGACGCAAAGTTCTTTGGCGGCGGCTCGCAGGATATGATTGCCGCCCGTCCGCTCACCGCTATTCCGCTGTTATACAAGGAGTTCGTGATTGACGAGTACCAACTTTTGATGGCCAAAGGCTGCGGTGCCGACGCTGTGCTGCTCATTGCCGCCGTTCTGCCGCCCGACGCGTGCCGCCGCCTTGCGCGCGAGGCTCACCGTTTGGGCCTTGAGACACTGCTCGAACTGCACTCGCCCGACGAAACCGACCGCATTGGTGCCGACATTGATATGGTGGGAATCAACAACCGCAACCTGAAAACCTTCGAGGTTGATATTGAGGCTTCTATCAGGCTCTGCCACAGCATTCCCGACGAGTTTGTGAAGGTGTCGGAGAGCGGACTTTCGCGCCCCGAAACCGTTGTGGCGCTGCGCCGCGAGGGTTTCCGCGGATTCCTGATGGGCGAGAATTTTATGAAAACCGCCAATCCGCCGCAAGCGCTTGAGAATTTCATTCGCGAAGTGAAGAATTTTGAACACAGATAACACTGATTTAAAATGATTTACGCAGATTTATCCGTTCAATTCACTTGTCCGCCTGCGGACATTCGTAAGCAAGAATTAGTTAAGTCTGTTTAATTCGGTGATAAATTTAATTCGTTGATAAGCAATATGTTGATAAAAGTCTGCGGAATGCGCGATTCGGCGAATATCGACTCAGTTCGCCGCCTGAGCCCCGATATGATTGGGCTGATTTTCTACGCCCGTTCGCCGAGGTTTGTGGGCACTGAGCCGCTGCCGCACCTGACCGCCAGTTTCGCACCCGCGCTCAAGGTGGGAGTGTTTGTAAATGAGACTGTTGCGGTCGTTGCCGACATTGCCGCGCGGTTCCGCTTGAACGCCGTGCAACTTCACGGCAACGAGAGCCCCGCCGAGTGCGCCGCCTTGCGTCAAGCGGGGTTGAAGGTTATCAAGGCGTTTGGCATTACGTCGGCTGCCGATTTTGCGCAATGCGCTTCATATTCAGACTGTTGCGACCTATTTTTGTTCGATACGCGCACGGCGGGCTATGGTGGCGCGGGAGTCAAGTTCGATTGGAACATTTTGGCTGAATACAAGCAAGATACGCCATTTCTGCTGAGCGGCGGAATCTCTGCCGACGATGCCGCCGACATTCGCTCAATCAGCCACCCGCAGTTGGCAGGTATCGACCTGAACAGCCGATTCGAGACCGCACCAGCGCTGAAAGACGTTGAAAAACTGCGGAGGTTCATTGCTGATTTAACCACGGAAAACACTTAATAATCGCACAGATAACACAGATGACACAGATTTATGACATAAGACAATTGACAACAAATTTCGACTCAAATTCGTCCGTAGTCTGTAGTCTGATGTCCGAAGTCAAAAAACTAAACTCTAAACACTAAACATTTAACAATATGGACAGAATAGCAAAATTATTTTCGGAGAAGAAAAACAACATTTTATCGGTTTACTTCACTGCGGGATTCCCCACAAAGGACAGCACCGCCGAAGTCATTCGCAGCCTGACCGCCGCGGGTGTTGATATGATTGAGATTGGCGTGCCATTCTCTGACCCGATGGCCGACGGCCCTGTGATTCAGCACAGCAGCCAGTGCGCGCTCAACAACGGAATGACGCAGACGCTGCTTTTCGAGCAGTTGAAAGACATTCGCAAAGTGACTGATATTCCGCTGATTATGATGGGTTACCTAAACACCGCAATGCAGTTCGGGTTCGAAAACTACTGCCGCAAGGCCGCCGAGGTTGGCGTTGACGGATTCATTATCCCCGACATTCCGCTTGAGGAGTACGAGTCGCACTACAAGCCCATTGCCGAGCGCTACGGCCTGAAATTCGTGCTGCTCGTAACCCCCGAAACCGACGAGGAGCGCGTCCGCCGTATCGACGACATTAGCACGGGCTTCGTCTATCTTGTGTCGTCGGCTTCGACAACAGGCGCCCAAAAAAGTTTCAACGACGAGAAGCAGGCCTACTTCAAACGCATAGCCGCTATGGGCCTGAAAAACCGCACTTTGGTGGGCTTCGGCGTATCCAACAAAGCCACTTTCGACGCGGCCTGCCAATACTCGAGCGGCGCCATTGTGGGTAGCGCCTTCGTCAAGGCACTCGAGGCCGAGCCAACAGTTGACAAGGCTGTAGCACGGCTGATAGAAGACTTGAAAAGTTGATGAAAAGATGATTTGGCCAATCTGCGAATCCGATTATCTTTGGTACAAAATGCACAATCGATATGAAGAAACGGATATTATTCTTGCAGCCTTGCATTGCGCTGATGGCTTGCAATGGTGGCAGCGGCAAGTCGGGTGGGGCAGCGCAAGAATTGTGTAATGATTAACGGTAAACGATTAATATTGTTCTGATTAAATCGGATAAAATCGGTTAGAGATAAAACGTTTAGAGGCGGAAATTTCCGCCCCTTCGTTTTTTATGTGTTCCATGCCCTAACGGGCAGAAATTTTAATAAAATTATTCAAAATCAATTAATTATAAATTTTGTTTAATTTTTAAATCAAATTTTCTTAAAATTACTCGCGTATGCGAAAACCGAATTAATGACTCGCAATTTTCTAGTGCCCAACACTAACTTTAATCTAACTCGCTGATTTTCTTTCTAATCCGTTCGCGCTCCGATTGCTTTGGAATCGATTTTCGCAAAGCCGTTTCCCAATATTGTCGGGCAGTGGCTGCGTCGGATTGCGAGTAGTAGTAATCGCCCAGAATTTCGTAAGTGGCGAATAATCCAGGATTAAGTTGCTCAAATTCATTGAGTTTGGCATTGTCAATGGTTTGCGCTTGCGCGATGGCTGCGCGGAACTCATGAGTGAGCCGTTTGATGCGGAAAATGTCGTCAATCGGCACGGTTGTGTCGGCGGGGATAGATAGTTGTGAATCAGTGATTTCGCTGCTGAAACTAGCCTTGACGCTGAAGATTTTGGCCAAATCGTACGCCACATATTGCCCAGCCTGCCACGGCGATGTTGAAACCCACATTATCAGTCGGTTAGCATCGAAAACCACCGAATGATGGCCTATGAACTGGTTCAGAGCAGCCTCGTTTGTCCATCCGATAATGCTGTCGTTCAGTCCTTTATGGTCGCGTAAGATTGAAACAGCATCGGCAGCGTCAATCGGAAATTTGCGGTGCAGAAGTTGGCTGATGCGTTTCAGACGGTAGGGGCTGTCCGAAGTGGAAATATTCTCAATGTTGCGCGGGTCGTCGGCAAAAGCATCTGACTGATAATGATTTGTGCTGATGATGAACGATGAGTCGGTGGTGAAAAGCGCGGTTATTTCGGGCGACTTTTCAATCACAGCGGCGCGGCCGTCGGAAGCCGAGCCAATCAGTATCGACTCCGAAACAAATGTTTTGTGGCGGTTGGCGATGGCAATGGCCTCGTCGATGGTTGAGGCGTATTGCAGAATCTCGCGGGTGAGAATGGAGATTGGCGTTGCCGACGAGGTTGGCATGGCCGATTTGGCGGCGTTGATGGTGACAGTGAGCCCAGTTTCGTTCATGCCCGACATCACTCCAATCATTCCTGGCCAACTGATTGACGCAAAGCGATATCCGTTGTCGGGAGAGCAGAACACAACCACGCGGTTGCGGGCAAAATCATCGCCAATGTAGAAATCGAAATTGCGGCCGACAATCAGGTTGCCGTTGGCGCTGCACGTGTCCCACGCGGCAAACGAACTGCACCCAACGAGCATGTAATCCTGCATGGCGTGGCCGATGTCGTGCGCCGAATGGTAGTTCATCTGCCGCTCATACGGCTCGCAAACAAAGTTGAAATCGTCTGAACATGAGAGCGATAGGCCGTAAATTTCCTCGCGGAACTCCTCGCCGATGTATTTGCCCAGCGAGTGGTTGAACATTAGCGTCAGATGGCGCAGAAATTTCAGGTACGATTCCGATGGTACAAATGACCGAATCTGGTCAACAAAAATCTGTTCCTGCTCATACAGAAGGTCTTGCGCCAGTTTGCCGTAAGCCTCGCCGCGTTCAAACGGGCTTCCGCCGATTTTCATCTCCCAAAGTCCGCTGCGGCCAAGTCGCAGAGTGTCAGCGCCATAAGTGCGGAGACTGTCGCCGATTTTTTCAATTTGCCTGTCAACAGGCTCAAAACCAACGGGTTTTTTGAAGTCGGCCGTCAGGTAGAGATAGACGAATGCGATGAACGGAATGAGCGCAACCGCCAGAATCAGGCAGCCGATGATAAGGCCAATCTTGCCAATCCGTTTCAGTATTTTGCTCATTTCCAAATAAATTCAATTCTTCAACCATTCGGTTATTCAACCCTTCAATCCTTCAGTCCTTCAGTCCTTCAATCCTTCAGTTATTCAATCCATCAACTATGCGTTCCCTACTTTTTTCGCCAAATACTCCTGACCCAAAAATTCGGAGCAAGTGATTATGGCCGTGAGAGTTACGCCCAATGCGCCGTGCACGTTCAGGTTCTGTCCAGTAAGGTAGAGATTGCCCAGTTTGGTGCGTGTTGAGACAAAGCCCACCTGCGGGCACTTGTAGTCTTTGATGATGCCGTAGGCCGAGCCTTCGGGCGTGGCCGTGTAGTCGCGGTAACTCAGCGGCGATGTGGTGTAAACCGATTCGATATATGGCTCAAAATCAATGCCGTGCTGACGGATGAAGTCGAGCACCTGCCGCGTTTTGGCTTCCTTGAACAGGCGGTAGCGCTCGCCACGGTGCTCGGGCTTGGTGTCGGCCCATTCGGCAACTTCTTCAAAATACATTGGCGTCAGAATGGTCACCACGTCGGCCCACTCGCTGTCAGCGGTGTGCGCCTGCATCGAAATCATGCAGTTGGTGGTGTGGCCAGGGTAGTTCTGACGGTCGTACCAGACGCTGTTGTTGCCGTGCAGATAGACGTTGAAGTTGTTGTATTTCAGTGTTTTCGGCTTTACAACCAGATAGATTGAGAAGATGCCGTAAGTGTTTGGTAATGAATTGATTCGCGTGATGTAGGCATTTTTGATGGCGCGGCTCTTGTCGAGCAGTTCCAGCGTACGCTGCGGGTGCACGTTCGAGATTATCCGCTTGGCGTCAAATTGCTCTGTGCCGTTCACAATCACTGCTTTGGCGCCCGTGTCGTCGGCCACAATGCGCGTTACTTCGGCGTTGTTGAGCACCGTGCCGCCGTTGGCGCGAATCACCTTAATCAACTCGTGGCTCACCTGAATGGTTCCGTCGACAAATCGGTAGGCACTCTCGATGTATGAGTTGTTAATCATTGCGTGACCGTAAAATGTTGACATATTGCGGATTCCGCCATATAGCAGCGCCGAGCCTGCCAGCACTTCCTGCAGGTCGCGATTGCCGATGGTCTCCTCGATGAGCCGCGCCGCCGATGTGCAGAAATATCGCATTCCCTCGGTGGCAATCACGCCCTGGCGCAGATTCTCAACGCTGATGAGGTTGCCCACTTCCTTGAGTTGGTTCACATAGCGCTTCAGGTTTTCGCGCTCGGCGGGAAACTGTCGCGCCAGCGTGTCAACAAACTGCTCGTGGCCCATTGCATAATTGTAAACCTTGCCGTGATAGTGAATCTGGTCGAAGGCTTCGGTGTCGAGTTTGCGAAGCCTCAGTTTGTCCATTATGCCCAAATACTTGAAATACTGATTCATAATCTGGCCGTCGTCGAGGCTGCCCACATAGTGGATGCCTGTGTCGAGCAGGTGGTTGCCGCGCTGATATGTCTGGAAGCAGCCGCCGAAGTTGCTGTTCTTCTCGAGCACGCACACGTTGAAGCCTTCCTTGCTCAGGATGGCGCCGCACTCAAGCCCGCCCAGTCCGCTGCCGATGATGATTATGTCGTATTCCATACGTCAGAATTTCGCGGCCAAAGATATAATATTAGTGAAAATCATCACAGATATGGATATACAGGCACCAACAAAATAAGCCAGTATCTATAACAATTGCCAATTCATCGTTTTTTTGAATTGAACTACGGCATTTTTTCAAATATTGCGGCATAATGCGTTTGCATTGCGATTCGTAATTTAATCTAATTAGGAAATATGAAACACATCTTGACAATGGGGCTCGCAGCGTTGCTTGTACAAGGCGTCTCGGCCCAAAACCCGATTATCCGCGACCAGTTCTCGGCCGACCCGACGGCACGCGTCTTCAACGGAAAGGTTTATCTTTTCCCGTCGCACGACATCTCGCCGCTTTCGGCCTACGACTACCCGCGCAAAGACTGGTTCTGTATGAACGACTATCACGTCTTCTCGTCGGAAAACCTGACCGACTGGACCGACCACGGCGTGATTCTCGACCAAAAAAACGTGCCTTGGGGCAACCCGACGGCTTATAGTATGTGGGCGCCCGACTGCGTTCAGGGAAAGGACGGCAAGTACTACTTCTACTACCCCAACGCATCGAAACAGGGCCGCGGATTCGGCATTGGCGTGGCTGTGGCCGACAAACCCGAAGGACCATACAAACCGTTTGAAAAGCCCATTGAAGGCGTCAACGGAATTGACCCGTGCGTGCTTCAGGCAAGCGACGGCAACAACTATCTGTTCTGGGGTGCTGGCAACTGCGCCAAGTTGAAAGACAATATGATAGAGTTGGCCGACGACAATCCGAAAGACACTGTGAAATGGGGACCGCGCTCATTTGTTATGACAGGCGTGAACTGCTTGAAAGGTCTGCCATCGCGCCAAGCGGAAGGCCCGTTCGCGTTTGAGTACAACGGCAACTACTATCTGACCTACCCGTACGTGGTGAAAGACCGCGAAGCACTCGGCTACGCAATGAGCAAGAACCCAATGGGCCCCTACGAGTACAAAGGCCTGATTATGGAAGAGCGCCCCGACTGCTGGACCAACCACCACTCAATCATCAACTTCAAGGGCCAATGGTACTTGTTCTATCACTACAACTACCTGTCGCCCAACTTCGACAAGAACCGTTCGGCCTGCATCGACAAACTGGAATTCAACCCCGACGGCACCATTAAGCCCGTTACAATGACGGTGCGCGGCGTGGGCATCACCAAGGCAACCGACAAGATTCAGATTGACCGCTACAGCAAAATCAGCGACGGCGTGAAAGTGGATTTTGTGTATGCCAACGACCCCGACACCACCAAACGCTTCGAAGGCTGGGAAGCCATTTTCAGCAAGAAAGGCGACTGGGTTGAGTATGACGACGTTGATTTCGGGCAGAACGACAATCTTGCAAGTTTTGCCATAAAAGCCAAATTCAATACCGCAAAGAAAACCATCGTCCGCGTGCACGTCGATAGCCAAACAGGTCCTGTTGTGGGCGAATTCTCGACTGTGAAATTCCCTGTCGGAATCGAGACAAGCGGCTCGTTAAAGATTACTGGCACAAAGACAAAGAATCCGAAAGGCGTTCACAATGTGTTTGTGGAACTGGTTGAAGGTGAGAATGTTGCTGTCGATTGGATTAGTTTCGAATAATATCACCACATTTGTAATAACCGTGAGGTGGGGTTGCTTGTGCAATTCCACCTTTTTTATTGATTTTCAATCACAGATTAATCTCGTATTATCGATTATCTTTAACCGATTTCATCCGAATAAAACACAAAAAAAGTTGAGATGGTTGACTTATTCTGTCTTTCAGTTAATCAATCCGTCAGTCCTTCAGTTCAGTCCTTCAATTAGAATTCTTTCTCCCGACTGTCGATGATGATGGTTACAGGTCCGTCGTTAATCAGTTCCACGTCCATCATTGCGCCAAAGCGGCCTGTTTGCGGTTGGATACCTGATGCTGCCGCGAGTTTCGCCACAAACTCCTCATAAAGCGGAATTGCTTGCTCGGGCCTTGCAGCACGGATGTACGACGGGCGGTTGCCGTGGCTCGTCTGCGCAAAGAGCGTAAACTGCGACACCACCAGAAGTTCGCCGCCAACATCCATAACCGAGCGGTTCATCACGCCGTTCTCATCGTCGAAGATGCGCAACTTTGAAATCTTTCCCGTCAGATAATCGACATCGGCGCTGGTATCGGCTGGCTCAATGCCAAGCAGAATCATCAGCCCCGCGCCAATCGAGCCCACAACCTCTCCGTCGATGGTCACACTCGAACGTTTAACTCTTTGAATGACTGTTCTCATTTGTATTTTGTTTAATCGTTTAACTGGTTAATCGGTGAATCGAATTTGTTCGGACGCCACAATGTGACGTCCCTACTTATGTCTTATGCCTTTGCGGACGCGATGAATCGCGTCCCTACAAACACCTAACACCTAACACCAAAATCTATTTGCCTTCATCGGGCGCGGCACGCCACGTCCCTACTTGTCACTTTTACCTTGTAACTTGTCACTTCCTCACTTGCAATATTTCCTCAACACCGCGTAGGCGTCCTCAATGCCCATCTCGCCAGCCTTGCTGATGTCGTAGCATCCTTTTTCTTTGTCTTTCAGATAGATGAGCGTTAGGCCGCGATTGTAGTAGGCTTGCGGCAGTTCAGGACCCGCCTCGAGTGAGCGTGTGTAGTCGTCGATGGCACCTGCAAAGTCGCGCGACATACATTTCACGTTGCCGCGGTCGTAGTAGGCGATGCCCAATTGCGGATTAAGTTCGATGGCAACATTCAGGTCTTCAATCACTTCCGAGTAATCGGTCTGCACCTCGCGCTTCACTTCGGTGCGGAGAGAGTTCGAATTGTCGCCGTTCAGACTGACCACGGGTGCAATGTCGTCGAGCGAGTTCATATATTCAATCATCAGAAAGCGCGTGGCGGCGCGGTTCAGGTAGGCCAGTTCAAACTTCGGGTCGATGCTGATGGCCGACGTGTACGACTTGATTGACTGGTTGTAGTTGTGCACCACGCTGTTGAGCATTCCCTGATGGAAATAGAGACTGCGGTCGAAAGTTGATTGCAGTTTGGCCTGTTCCGTCAGGTTGAGCAGGCTGCGGACGGTGTCCACCGAAAGGTCGGCCTGATGGTCGGCGAAGGCAAGCCCGAAACCAGTGGGGCTTTTGCTGTTAAGTAGCTCAAGACTTGGCAGATAGACTGCTATCTGATGGTCGTCGTCGGGCATTTTGGCGGTGAGCAGAATAATTGGTTTCAGGTCGATGACCACGCGGCGGTTCTGCACCTCGCCGTCGTCCATATTGGCGCGGTAGAAGTCGCTGTCGAACTCAATCACCTTTCGGAAATTGTACGATGTGTCGGCAAAATCAGCCATCAGCGAGTCGCCCGCCGTGCGCTGCATATACTCGTCAATCTTCTGCTTGGCCGTGCGCTCGTCGGCTTTGGCGCCCGCATAGTCGCCAATCTGGTAGCGCGCCGAACTGCGTGCCTGGTACGCTTTCGCGAAATCGGGGAAAATCTCGATGGCCTGACTCCAATCGCCGATGGCACCCTTGTAGTCGCCCGCCTCAAACTTCACAACGCCTCGGTTGAATAATGGCAGAATATTGTGCGGATTCAACTCAATGACCTTCGAGTAGTCGGCCACAGCCTCAGCCGTCTTGCCAATCTCAGTGTTCAGAATGGCGCGGTTGTAGTAGGTAAGCGCATTGTCGGGGTTCAGTTCCAGAACCTTGTTGTAATCGTCCATCGCTCCATTCAAATTATTTGATTTATAACGGATTATGGCGCGATTGAAGTAATATTCAGTGGCTTGCGGGTCGAGTTCGATGGCGTGGTCCATATCGGCGATGGCCAGACTGTAATCGCCCTTCTCGCAGTAGGCCATGGCCCGCTGCGCGTATCCGCCAGGTTTATATGAGTTCAGTTTGATGCCTTGGGTAAAATCCTCAATGGCGCCATCGTAATCTTCGAGGCTCATTTTGGCATAACCACGGTCGAAATAGGCTGGCACAAACTCCTTGTCAATTATCAGAGCGCGGTCGAAATCGGCAATAGCCAGTTCGTAATTCTTCATCAGAATGTAAGTGTAGCCACGGCTTGAGTATAAATTGATGTTTGTGGGGTCTATTTCAATCACTTTTGCGAAATCCTCCAACGCGTCCTGATAGTCCTGCTGCAGCGACTTGATGACACCGCGCAGACGGTAGCCGTCGGCAAAGTACGGATTCAGTTCAACAACGCGCTGAAAATCGGCGTAAGCCCCCTGATAATCGTCGAGGCGGAACTTGCAGAATCCGCGGAAATAGTAGGGTTCAAGCATGTCGGGCTTCACCTGGATGACGGTGTTGAAGGCATTGATGGCGCTTTTGAAGTTCCCTTTGTTCAGGTCGTCGTAACCCTGACGCAGAAAGTGATGTGTGTCAATCTGCGCCATCATCGGCAGCGACAGCAGAAGAAATAATATTGTCAGGATGGTGCGGTTCATTTAATATTCTACTCCTATGAGTTTATCTAAATAAATGCGGCTTTTTTGGGGGTTATCTTCAAGGTATTTAATTTCATATTTCATACCAGCATATATACCTCCTAAATAGACAAATGTGCCATTAAAATCACGAAAAATACCACTAATACTAAAAGTTTCCACACGTTTATAAACCTCGCCGTTTACTTCATATTCATAACGGACAGTCATTTCTTTTCCACCATAGCGTCGTTTTGAAAATTTTACATCAGTAACCATACATTCTCCATTTATACCATTGACTTCAATTTGTCGAGTTTCCTCGCGATAGAAGTTCCCACATAGAATAGAAAACGTAAACACCAAGGCGCAAACAGAAAGGAAACAAATAAAATACAATATTTTTTGCTTTTTTGTTGGTTTCATATACTTGTGTTTAGTTACCTATCAATATCGTCATACACTCAATTCCTAACTAAACAATTCCAATCGACCCCAGCAGAATCATCAGAATGGCTGCAGGCGCCACGTATTTCACAATGAACATAAAAATGCGGAACATTCCCATTGGGTAGCGGCCGCCGCTCGACAGTTCGGAATAGACACTCATCGTCTTCATCTTCCAGCCCACAAACAGGCAGATGAAAATGCCGCCCACGGGCAGAACAATGTTCGAACTCAAGGCGTCGAAGGCGTCGAAGAAGGTGCGACCGAAAATGGTGAAGTCGCGCATCGGGCCGAACGAGAGCGTGCAGAGAACGCCCAACGCGGCTATCACGCCAGTGGACAATGCCGTTGCCGAAAGACGTTTAAATTTCAGTTCTTCAGTTAGATAAGCTACACAAACCTCGAGCAGCGAAATGGCCGATGTGAGTGCGGCAAAGGTGAGCAACACAAAAAAGACGATGCCCCAGACGTAGCCCAGCGGCATTGCGTCGAACACTTGCGGAAGCGTGATATAGACAAGGTTCGGGCCCGCTGACGGGTCAACACCGAAGGCAAACACGGCAGGCAGAATGGCCATTCCCGCAAGAATTGAGACAAACGTGTCGGCCACAACCACGCGCACCGAAATGCCAGTAAGATTCTCATTCCGTGATATATACGAAGCGTACGTCATCAGTGCGCCCATTCCGAGCGAGAGCGAGAAGAACGACTGCCCGAGCGCGTTTAGCACGCTGTTGAAGGTGAGTTTGCTGAAATCGGGCACGAACAGGAATTTCAATCCTTCGGCGGCGCCGTCGAGCGTGCAGGCGCGGATGTCGAGAAGCAGAATCAGCACAAACAGAGCGGGCATCATCGTCTTCACGCACCTCTCAATGCCGTTTTTCACACCCGACATAATGATTATTCCGCACAGCACCATAAAGCCCACCTGCCAGAGCAGCGGTTTGTATGAGTTGCTCACAAAATCGCTGAAAAGCAGCCCGATATCTTCCGACGAGCGGCCGTGGAACGTGTCGCCAATGGCGTAGGCCACATACTCGAGCGTCCAGCCAGCCACCGTGCCGTAGTACGACAGAATGATGGCCGCGGCAAAAATCGACAGACCGCCAAACCAGAACCAGCGGGTGCCAGGCGCCAGCGTCTTGAACGACCCGAACGGGTTGCGTTGTCCGCGACGTCCAATCACAAATTCCGACAGCATTACCGGTATGCCGATGACAAAGACGAAAAACAGATAGACCAGCATAAAGGCGCCGCCGCCGTTGCTGCCAGCCTCGTAGGGAAATTTCCAGATGTTGCCCAGCCCCACTGCCGAACCTGCCAGCGCCATTATCGCACCAAACCGCGAACCGAATCCTTCTCGAGCCATTTTATGAATTTAAAAGTTCACCGTGCGAGGCGCGCCAGAGAAGGTGTTGAAGGTTGCCACTCCCTCCTCGATATACATCACGGCAGTGTTGCTGTCGCCCACTTTGTACATTCCTTTCAGGTCGGGATTCTGGTCGAGAACAGCCTCCTGCGCTTCGGTGGTGTCATCAGTAACGAGTCGGCCGCTTACGCGAATCCATTCGCCCTTTGAAGCGTTCCAGCCGCAAAGTTCGAACTTGCCGTTGGCCGCAATCTGCTTGTAAACGTTTTTCGATTTGGCGGTAATCAAGTAGAGTTTGTCGTTGTAAACCGCCAATGCCCCAAACGGGCGCACACGAGGCTGGTCGCCGTCGGTGGTGGCTAAAAAGAATGCACCGCAATCTTTCAGCACTTTCTGAATTTCGTTAGCCGTTGTTGTTTCCATTGTTTGTGCTTTAACTGCTTGTGCGCCAAGCAAAATAATGGCGGCAAGCATGATTTTTGATAATGTTTTCACTTTGTAGGTAGTTTAAAGTTTGAAAAATTTTTTGTTTCATTTGGGGTGTAAAAATAATAAAAGTTGCAAAGAATTGATTATTGGCTAAGTGCACGTTTCCGAAACTTACGTATCTTTCGGGACTAAAAGACATTCAATTAGTTTAAAACGATTGCCGTTAGATACTTTGTAAAGAAAAGACAATCAATAAATTATCCAAAAACAATTAAATCTTATTATAATGAAACGCATTTTCACACTATTGTTTGCCGCGATGCTTGCTGGGCAGGCTTGGGCACAGACTACTTTCACCGTCAACAATCTGGAATACACCATTATCGAAGGCACAACCAATGTCACGATTGGCACTACTGGCGAAGAACTACCAGCAGACCTTGTTATTCTGTCGGAAGTAACGAATGGAGGCATAACCTATACGGTTACTGGTTTTAGTGAATTTGCATTTCAGAATTGTAACTATCTGAAAACAGTTGCAATTCCCAATACATTTACAAGCATTGGTGAATTTGCATTTCAAAAATGCCACAGCCTCGAATCAGTTGACATTCCTAATAGTGTTACCATCATTGGAGAAAGAGCGTTTGAACAGTGTGAAAAGCTTGCATCAGTCACGCTCCCCGACCATTTAACTGAAATATGTAATCTCGCATTCGACAATTGTACAGGGCTGACAAACTTAATAATACCCATTTCAGTCACAACCATTTCCAGCAACGCTTTTTATCGCTGTAGTAACATCAGCTTTTATTGCGAGGTGGAGGAAGAATCAGAACCTGCAGGCTGGGGAAACAACTGGGACAAAGGTAGGCCTATTGTTTGGGGCTACAACGCCAATCCACAAACGTGGACTGTAACCCTTTCATCCAACAATAACGCATACGGCACCGTATCGGGCGGCGGCACTGTAGCCAATGGCTCAACAACAACCATTACTGCAACCCCCGCCGAAGGCTACGTTTTTTTGATGTGGAGCAACGAACTGACAACCGCAACTGCGACCATAACAGTTACTTCTGACACAACAATTGTGGCAGAATTTGCAGAAAACAAACCCTTAGTTGCAAGCGAATTGCATTACGAAATCACAAGCGACAGTACAGTTAAAGTGGTATTTTCAAATGACTATTGGTATTTCACATCTATTGTAATACCAAACACGACCATTATTGACGGCAAGGTTTATTCGGTTACTAGCATCCGTGATTATGCTTTCCAGAATTGTAGAAATCTAATATCAGTTGCCATTCCAAATACGGTTACGTACATTGGTGAAAATGCATTCTATGGTTGTGACAAACTGACAGATATAAATGTTGAAAGCGGAAACACAAAATACTCATCGGAAGATGCTATTCTGTTTAACTGCGATAAAACAACATTAGTGCGTTATCCGTATAATAAAGTCGGTGCATACACCGTTCCTGAATCAGTTACAACCATTGGGGATCTGGCGTTTTACCTATGCGAACAATTGACTTCAGTTGTCATTCCTAATTCTGTTGAGCGCATTGAATATGGCGCATTTGAAGGATGTTCAAATCTTGCATCAATATCCATTCCCGAAAGTGTAACGACATTGGGGAGCTGTGTATTTCAAACGTGTATAAGTCTGACATCGATAACTATTCCAAATTCTATTACTGAAATTCCATTCTACGGATTCAGAAGTTGTGAAAACTTAACCACAATCAGCCTGCCTAACACAATTACAGATGTTGACAATACTGCTTTTGAAGGTTGTGATAAGTTAAAATACAACGAGTATGATAATGGTTTGTATTTGGGAAACACAGAGAATCCGTATCTTGTACTGATTAAAGCAAAATCAACCAACATTACCTCCTGCGAGATAACCGACAAATGCAAAGTAATTGCTACCGGGGCATTCTCTGGTTGCAGCGAACTGACATCAATCACTGTGCCCAATTCAGTTCAAAATATCGGCTGCGGAGCCTTTTCTGGTTGCTCCTCTCTGCAATCAATGACGTTACCATTTGTGGGCGACCGAAGACACTCCTACACCGATTCCCACCAATATCCTTTCGGTTATATTTTCGGTTACGAAAGTTATGAAGGTGGTGTCGCAACTTCGCAATGGTACAGATATTACGATAACACCAGTTCTATGGGTAGCACATATTATATACCATCATCATTGAAATCGGTAACTTTAACAGACTGTGACTATATTCAATATGGAGCCTTTGACGATTGCAGTAATCTGACTTCGATAACCATTCCAACATCTGTAACGCATATAGACGGTAGCGCTTTCAATAGTTGTAGCGACAGTCTGACTATTTATTGTGACTTGAAATCGGCACCAAGAGGCTGGGAGCTGTATTCCTACAACATTGTATGGGGCACAGTAGATGTTGTCGATTCCAACAACGTGGATGCGGCTGGTTTTGCATATAAAATCATCGATGGAACAAGTGCGGAAATTATCGACTATACAGGTTCTGATACTGTAATCGCAATTCCAAGCACATTTACTAAAAATGGTGTTGAATACACCGTTATTCGCATCGGCGACAATGCTTTCAATTCATACAAGGATATGAAATCTCTAACCATACCAAACACAGTCACAAGCATTGGTAATAAAGCATTCTCTAAATGTCATGGCCTTACTTCGGTAGAAATTCCAAATTCTGTAACAACCATCGGCAGCGGAGCATTTGAGTATTGTTACAACCTGGCTTCGGCCATAATTCCCAATTCTGTAACAAGCATCGGCAACTCTGCGTTCTATAATTGTTACAACCTGACTTCGGTAGAAATTCCTAATTCGCTTACCAGCATCAGTAATCAAATGTTCTCATATTGCAGCAGGTTATCTTCGATAACCATTCCGAATTCTGTGACAAGCATTGGTAAAAATGCGTTCTCCTGCTGCAACAACTTAACTACAATTAACATTCCCAATTCAGTCACATGCATTGGTGAGTCGGCGTTCTACGGAAGCGGTTTGACAAATATTTCTATTCCTAATTCAGTCACATACATTGACTGGAGAGCATTTAGTGATTGTAATGATCTAACTTTTATTACTATACCAAAATCCGTTGAAAAGATGAATTGGAATATTTTCGTTGATTGCCCAAACGTAACAATTTATTGCGAAGCGGAATCTAAACCAGAAGGTTGGGTTGAAGGTTGGAATTCTGACAATTGTCCTGTTGTATGGGGCTCGAACATAAATAAGATATTCTATGTGGCTCTGTCAGCCAACAACTATGGGTATGGAAGCGTGGAAGGCGGTGGTGTATCTGTCGGTAGTTCAATGATGAATATTGTTGCCACCCCAGCTGAAGGCTGCCGTTTTGTGAAATGGAGCAACGGTCTGACAAACGCCACTGAAACCATAACGGTTACTTCCGATACTACCCTTGTGGCTGAATTTGAGTTAATTAAATGGAATGTGGCCGTATCGACAAATAACAATGCCTACGGCAATGTGAATGGTGGCGGAACTGTTACCGACGGCTCAAAAGTTACAATTACCGCCACACCTGCCAACAGTTGTCGCTTTGTAAAATGGAACAATGGATTGACAAACACCTCCGAAACCATAACCGTAACTTCGGACACAACCATTGTGGCAGAGTTTGAATATATTATCTATAGAAAAGTTACCATTTCGTCTAACAACGATTATTATGGTTTTGTTGATGGCAGCGGCACTGTTGAAGATGGCAAAACCGTTACAATCACCGCTACGCCAGAATCTGGCCACCATTTTGTGAAATGGAACAACGGGCTGACAAACGCCACGGCCACTATAACCGTAACCTCCGACACAACTATTGTGGCTGAATTTGAGAAAGATATAACGTGGAATATAAATCTGTCAGCCAACAACAGCGCGTATGGCACAGTAGAAGGTGGCTGCAACGTAGCCGATGGCACAACAGTAACCATCACTGCCACACCAAAATCTGGCTACCACTTTGTAAAGTGGAGCAATGGCCTGACAACCGACACGGCAACCATAACCGTAACTTCCGACACAACACTTGTGGCTGAATTTGCCGAAGACAAATATTGGACTGTCACTCTTTCTGCTAACATTGAGCATGGCAGAGTTGATAAAATCAGTGGTTCAAACCTCGATGGCTCAATATTCACGGCTTATGCCTCACCATTCCCCGGTTACAAATTTGTGAAGTGGAGCAACGGCCTGACAACCGACACCATTTCCATAACTTTAACATCCGACACAACGCTTACGGCGGAGTTTGCCGAGAAAGTTTACGCGGGGACCTGCGGTGACGATGCCCGCTGGAGTTTCAGTGTGGCGTCGAAAACCCTAACCATTAGCGGCACAGGTTCAATTGACAAATACAAAACCGTGGATTTGTTCAGCACCGAAGTCGACAGACCGTGGCAGGATATTGCCGACCAAATAGAAAAAGTGGTCATAGGCGAAGGTATTACCAATTTGGGAAGCTATGCATTCTGCTATTGCAACAATCTTGAAGAGGTAAATATTTCGTCAACTTGCAACAGCTACGGTAGCATGTCGTTTGCCAACTGCCCGAATTTGAAGAAGATGGTTGTGGCAGCCAATTCTGTTTATCAGGCCAACGAATACTGCTTCTCGAATTATGAGACCTGCACTGTGTATGTGCCCGCAGGCAGAGTCGATTACTACAAGAAGGATATAATTTTCGGAATGTTCTCGAATATTGTCGGCGGCTATACTGTCACCATCGATGACGAAATAAAGAACGGAACGGTTGAGGTTGAAAGCTATATTGTTCCTGAAGGCGGAACGGTCACCGTAACGCCCATACCCGATGAGGGATACAGCATTGCCGATGTTTATTTCGAAGGCGAATATGGCTATGATTGCTATACAATAAATTCAAATAGTCATCAATTCTGGATTGAAAACGTAAGAAGTAACATCGTTGTTAAAGTTGAATTCAGTCGAGAAGGCGATTTCGAGTTTGGTTTCAACTATAAAATCCTCAGCGACAACACTATTGAAATAAGCAGCTACAAAGGTACTGGCGGTGATGTTATAATTCCTAGCACAGTCATCGACAATGGCGTCGAATATACTGTTACACGTATCGGCGACAATGCTTTCAGCAAAAATAACAGCAACATCGAAACCATAATCATTCCCAACACTGTCACAAGCATCGGCTCCGGAGCCTTCTCAAATCTTTATCTGACATCGCTGACCATCCCAAATTCAGTAACAGAGATTGGCGAGGGAGCGTTCTGGTCGATTAAAAACATTGTTTACAAAGGCAATGCCACTGGCAGTCCGTGGGAAGCCCTGACTGTGAACGGATACATCGATGGAAATTGCATATTTGCCGATGCCGAGAAAACTCACCTGACGGCGTATATCACCAGCCGCGACAGTATGGAAACAACAATCAACATTCCAGAGTCCGTCATAACCATTGGAGAGAATGCCTTTACCAATGTGTGGGCTAAAAAAATCGATGGTGCTTACTATTGGGGCAACGAGGAGAATCCGTATTTGATATTGTGGCACGTAGGTGACTATTCTATAGATAGTGTAATCACATCGTATGAGATAAAAGATGGCTGCAAATACATATACTACACCGCATTTGCAAATATGGAAAACCTCGAATCGGTAACAATACCTAATTCGGTTGTCAGCATTGGCAAACTTGCATTCTTTGGTTGCGACAACCTGAAATCGGTTAACATTCCCGATGGTGTTGTGGCAATAGGCGAGGGTGCGTTCTCGAATTGCTACGGTTTGTCTTCCATCACCATTCCTAAAAGCGTGACCACCATTGATAAATACGCATTTGGTGATTGCGATAATTTGACAATCACTTGCGAGGTTAGTTCAAAACCCGAAGGCTGGGACAACGAATGGAATTCGCCAAGCAGCACGGTTAATTGGGCAGAAATAGATGTGGCCATCGCCGAAACGGCTGCCAACGCCGTCAGCATCTACGCCCACGGCAACACCATCATTGTTGAGAACGCCACCGAAGAAATCCGCGTTTATGATGCAATGGGCAGTATGATTGGTAGGGACGCGATTAATCGCGTCCGTACAGAAATACGCATCAACACCGCCGGCATTTACCTTGTAAAGGTTGGCAGTGTGGCCAAACGGGTTATGGTGAATTGATGTTTTGTTCAAAATAATGGATTATAGGGTAGGGGCGAAAATCTTTCGTCCCTACCTTTTTTATGCCCTCGCCTTATGGCGTTTTGTGAGTTTTCAAGTCGAATTTTCTAAAAAAACTCTCGCAAAGCGATACCCCAAAAACGCCGTCAGCTTGCGGACAAAACGCTTCAAACCGTCAGGTTCCCAACGTGTCTGTTCGTCGATAAAATCCTAATACAGCGGCGATTGGCATATTTTTTGCTTTTCGCATCGTACTACTTATTAAAACAGATTGTCTATGGTTGTACAAGGTAATTTGGTCAAGGCTTTCGAGTCGACCTTCAAGAAACACTGGGATTTGGCCGCCCTGTCAATTTACAAAGGCGAAACCCTTACCTACGGCGATATGGCCGTGCTGATTGAGAAAATCCACATTATGTTCGGGCAGTGCGGTGTGAAGCCTGGCGACAAAATCGCTCTTATCGGCAAGAGCCACCCGCATTGGGCAGTATCGTACGTGGCAACCATAACTTACGGTTGCACAATCGTGCCCATTCTGGTCGATTTCCATCCGAACGACGTGCAAAACCTTATCACTCACTCTGATGCGGTGATGCTTTTCTGCGGCGATATGGTTCTGCCGACTCTCTCTGCCGAAAAAATGCCGTTGCTGCGTGCCATCATCAATATGACCAACTTCACAGTGGCCTTTGAGCGCGACGAGTACAACGTGAAAGCCGTGATGGACAACATCGACGAACTTTTTGCAAAGAAATACCCCAACGGCTTCACCGCCAACGATGTGAACTATCCTGCTGTTGATGGCGAGGCGCTGGCCGTAATCAGTTACACATCGGGAACAACGGGCTTCTCGAAGGGCGTTATGCTGCCGCACCGCAGCCTGATGGCCAACATTGAGTATGCCATCCGCAATATGCAACTCGACGCGGGCGACCGTATGTTGAGCATCCTGCCGCTGGCACACGCCTACGGATGCGCTTTCGAACTTTTGTGGCCGCTCTGCGTGGGCACCCACATCACCTTCCTGGGCCGCTCGGCTGGTCCGTCGGTGCTGCTCGAGGCATTCAAGGTTGTGAAACCGCACCTTCTGCTGCTGGTTCCGCTGCTCATCGAGAAGATTTACAAGAAACAAGTGCTGCCGAAAATCAGCACCACGGGTATGAAAATCGCCCTGCACACACCAATACTCAGCGGCATCATCTGCAAGAAGATACGCGAATCGCTAGCCGCATCGTTCGGCGACAGTTTCCGCGAGGTTGTGATTGGCGGCGCAGCCCTTAATCCTGAAGTTGAGGCGTTCCTGCACAAAATAAAATTCCACTATTCGGTTGGCTATGGTATGACCGAATGCGGCCCGCTGGTAAGTTACGCAGGCTGGCGCAGCGCTCGTATGGGCTCTTGCGGAAAATTGGTTGACGCTCTTGAAATGACCATCGACTCACCAGATCCGGAGAAACAGGCCGGCGAGATTATGGTTCGCGGCGAGGGCACAATGCTCGGATACTACAAGAATCCGGCCGCGACCGAAAAGACCATCGACAAAGACGGCTGGCTGCACACGGGTGACCTTGGCGTACTCGACAAAGATGGTTTCATCCACCTGAAAGGCCGCAGCAAGAGTATGATTCTTGGCCCGTCGGGCGAGAACATCTACCCCGAGGAGATTGAGGCCAAACTGAACGCCCTGCCTTACGTGCAGGAGCAGTTGGTGATTTCGGAACAGAACAAACTTGTGGCTTTGGTTTACCCCGATGTTGATTTGATGAAGAACAAAGGCCTTCAGATGGCTGACCTTGAGGAGATTATGGAGAACAACCGCCGCGAGTTGAACGACACTCTGCCGAAATTTATGCAGGTGTCGCGCATCCAACTGCAGGAGAAAGAGTTTGAGAAAACACCGAAACAGAGCATCAAACGCTTCCTGTACGAGAATCAGAATTAGAATTTTTTCATAGTTATAAAATTTGGTTGGGGGTGCAGTCGGGTTTCTGGCTGCACCTTTTTTTGTGTATGGTCTGGGAGTGGGGCGGACCATTCGACTGATTAATAATGTTTGGCCGCAGCGCAAAAAAAATACTCCACTTGTGTTTAGTTTTAGTTTATGTTTGCGTTTTCAGATTGAGTTAGAATTATGGATTGCACAGAGTTATTTGAGAAAGTTCGGCAGGCGAGTCGCGGTATGGTTTTCCTGACCGAAGAGAAGATTAACGATATTTTGCGCGACGTGGCCGACACCATTGTGGCGCACACTGGCGAGATTCTGGCCGCCAACAACAAGGATTTGGCCCGAATGGACAAGGCCAACCCCGTTTACGACCGTCTGCAACTCACCGAGCAGCGCATTGCCGACATTGCAGGCGATATGCGCAACGTGGCGTCGTTGCCTTATCCTGTTGGCCGCACGCTCGAAGAACGCGAACTACCCAACGGACTGAAACTCAAAAAGGTAACCGTACCAATCGGCGTCATTGGAATGATTTACGAAGCGCGCCCGAACGTCACCTACGACGTCTTCTCGCTCTGCCTGAAATCGGGCAACGCCTGCATCTTGAAGGGCGGTTCCGACGCCTACGACTCGAACGTTGTGGGTGTTGGCATAATAAAAGAAGTGTTGCGCAAACACAATGTTGACGAGAACTGCATCGCGCTCTTGCCCGCTGGTCACGCCGAAACCGAGCAGCTGCTGAAGGCCACCGACTATGTTGATTTGATAATTCCGCGCGGCAGCAAGCGGCTCATCGATTTTGTGCGCCAAAATTCCATTGTGCCCGTCATTGAGACAGGCGCTGGCATCTGCCACACCTATTTCGACGAGTTCGGCAACCTTGAGTGGGGAAAACGAATAATCTTCAACGCCAAAACGCGCCGCGTGAGCGTCTGCAATGCCTTGGACTGCGTGATTATCAATCAGAAACGCCTGGCCGACCTGCCTGCTTTGGTTGCCGATTGCGCCACCAAAAACGTCATTGTCTATGCCGACGAGCAGGCCTATGCCGCGCTCGACGGAAAATACCCCGCCAATCTGCTCGAACACGCTGACGCACAGTCGTTTGGCACCGAGTTTATGGACTATAAAATGGCCATCAAAACCGTTGCCGACATAAACGAAGCGCTGGCGCACATTGCTCGCTACAGTTCGCGTCACAGCGAGTGCATTGTGACTGACAATCAGGCAAATGCCGACCTGTTCCGCAAGGCAGTTGACGCCGCCGTGGTTTACGTGAACGCCCCGACGGCTTTCACCGACGGCGCACAATTTGGCCTGGGTGCCGAAATCGGTATCTCGACACAGAAACTTCACGCCCGCGGCCCAATGGCTCTGCGCGAACTCAACTCATACAAATGGCTCGTGACAGGCGAAGGGCAGGTGAGAAAGTGATTTGAGTTTTAAGTTTTAGAAGTTTTAGGTTATAAGTTTAGAAGGTTGAGAGAGTTGAGAGAGTTTAGAAAATTTAACTAAACAGCGAAGCGCTAAACCTTCTCAACAGCGAAGCGCTAAACTATAAACGATTCACCAATTAAACGATTAAACAACTATGAGCATATCTGAAAATCTGAACCGTATAAAATCGACATTGCCTGCTGGGGTGCGGCTTGTGGCGGTGTCGAAAATGAAGCCTGAAGAAGACATTCTGGAAGCCTACAACGCTGGGCAGCGCATCTTTGGCGAGAGCCACGCGCAGGAACTCAAGCAGAAACACGAAGACCTGCCGAAGGACATTGAGTGGCACTTCATCGGCCACCTGCAGACCAACAAAATAAAATATATCATCAGTTATATCAGCCTGATACACAGCGTTGACAGCCTGAAACTGCTGGTCGAAATCAACAAGGAAGCCGCCAAACACGGCGTGGTGGTGCGCTGCCTGCTGCAGTTCCACATTGCCACCGAAGAGACAAAATTCGGTCTGACGCTCGACGAAGCCCGCCAACTGCTTGAGTCTGATGAGTTTCGGGCATTGCAGAACGTGCGCATCTGCGGCGTTATGGGCATCGGCAGCCTGACCGACAACACCGAGCAGACCAACCGCGAGTTCGCCAATCTGAAGCAGATTTTCGACACTCTCAAAGCCGACTATTTTGCTGGTTCTGACGAATTTAAGGAACTCTCAATGGGAATGTCGGGCGACTACCAACTGGCTATCGCCCACGGCTCAACACTGGTGCGTGTAGGCTCGTCAATCTTCGGGCAGCGTGTGTACGACGACAAGCATTGAAAATCAGTCAGTAAGCGTCATTTTGCCTTCGGATACTCAATCCGCGTGTGGTAGATGTTCTGCAGTTTCCGCTTGAAAATTGTCTTGACGGTTTCAATGTCGCGGAAGGTCAGGTCGGCGTGGTTCATTTGGCCGTGCGCAATCTTATCGTCCACAACTTCGTCAACAAGCGGGCCCACAACTTCGGGCGAGTAGTCTTTCAGCGTGCGCGACGCCGCTTCAACCGAGTCGGCAAGCATTACCACAGCCGTCTCTTTCGAGAATGGCGACGGCCCAGGGTAAGTGTATTTTGCCACATCCACATTGTCAGCGCCATTGGCATTTACTTCATTATTATAGAAATAGCGCACCACATCGGTTCCGTGGTGAGTGGTGATGAAGTCGATGATACGCGGCGGCAGTTTGTAACTTTTGGCCAACGTCTCGCCGTTCTTCACGTGCCCGATGATGATTGCGGCGCTCTCTTCGTTCGAGAGTGCGTTGTGCGGATTGGCACCAACCTGATTTTCAATAAAAAACTGCGGTGCGTTGGCTTTTCCCACATCGTGATAGAGTGCTCCCACACGAGCCATCAGCGCGTTGCCGCCAATATTGCGGATGGCGTCTTCGGCCAGATTGGCAACCTGCATCACGTGTTGGAACGTGCCAGGCGCCTTCTCGGCCAACTCGCGCAGCAGCGGATGGTTGGTATCGGCCAACTCAAGCAGCGTCACATCTGACACGAGTCCGAATACACGCTCGAACAGGAATATCAGCGGATAGGTTACAAACAGGAATAATCCGTTGATAATGAACCACATATACGGCCGCAACCCGATGTTGGAAAACTGTCCTTCCTGAAGAAGCGATATGGCTGTGTATGTTATTATGTACGAAGCTGTTACCAGCAGTACAGCCGAAAACAGTTGGCGGCGTTTGGCAATTCGCGACAGGCAGAAGATGGCAACCATTCCCGCAACTGTCTGAAGCATAATAAATTCAAAGCCACTCGAGATGAGCAGACCGCACATAATCACCGTCAGCGTGTGCGCGATAATGGCCAGATGACCGTCGTAGAACGTGCGCAGGATGAGCGGCAGAATGGCGAACGGCAGCAAGTAGGCGTGGCCCAGTTGCAACCGCATCGACACGCACATCATTCCAATCATCACAACCACAAGCCCCACCACAAAAAACAAGTGAAGGAAACGTGTGAGAATGCGCGGATAGTTCAGCATCACAAAAGCAAACAGAAGCGCCATCAGAATGGCCACCAGCAATGTCTGACCGAATAGCGTCCACGATATCAGCGAAGCCGATATGCCAGTGCTCTGATACTCGCGCCGCAGCGACCGCAAAACACGCAGGTTTTGGTCGTTCATCAGCTCGTTGTGCGCAATGATGAGCGTTCCCGCCTGCACCATTCCGCGCGATTCCGACAGTTGCTCTTCAAGTGTCTGCCGAGCTTTGGTTGTCAGCGTTTTATCATACTCGATGTTCGGTCTGATGAAGTCGTAGATGTTCAGATAGTCGATGGCGGTGAGCAGCACGGGGTTGCTGCTGAACTTCATCGAAACCTGCTCTGCCACATACTGTTGCGCCGAATGTACGGTGAACACTTCAGCCGACGGCACCGTCCTTGCCATCTTGTTCTCGACCAGCGCAACCATTTCCTGCCCGTTCTCTTTCTCGAGCACTTCGGTGTAGTTTGTAATTCCCTTTGAATAAACAAATTCCAACTCTGTCAGCGCAAACTGATGAAGTCGGGCCTTGATGGTGTCGGCATCGATTTGGTAATCGGGGTACTTGTTGCGCACAATGTCCATTGTCGACGCAAACCGCCTGTCGAAGTCCTGCTCAAACTTGATTTTCTGTTCAGGATAAACCGATGAGATGACTGTGAAATAGGGTTTTGCGTTTTTGTAGATGTTCTCGCGCTCTTCCTTGATTTCAGCATTGGTTTTGAGCACCACAAAGTCGAACGGCGCATACAAATCTTCATACTGCCAGGCCTTCCCCTTCTGCAACTCGTATTTGAACTGCCGCTGCTTTGGCAGCATGGCGGTAATGGCAACCACGGCTAAAACGTATAGTATCAGCGCACTAACCTTGTAGTGCTTCGACATTCTGACTTCGACAGGTATCATCGGCATAAAATTTTTATCAAAAATACCAATGTTGTTCGGAATACAAAAATTTAATGAAAATGGCGCAACTCCTATAAAAGAATGTTACAGCATTTGAAGGGGTGTAAATTTTAAATTATAATAAAAACTCGTAATTATTAGCATAATTCATGTTTTTGTATAATTTCTACTGATAAAATATAGAATTTTGTGGTCGATAATTTATAAAATGAAACAAGTGATATGTTGATGAGTTCGGTTTGCGTTCTTCGATTCACCGATTCATCAATTAAACGATTAAACAGAATAATATGGCTTACATCAACGAAAACTTCCTGAAACTACAGCACCGCTACCTTTTTGCAGAGATTGCGAAGCGTGTGGCGGCTTACAAGGCCGAAAATCCGCAGGCCGACATCATCCGTCTGGGCATTGGCGACGTCACGCAGCCGCTGGCGCCGGCGGTGGTTGAGGCAATGCACCGCGCTGTTGACGAGTGCGCTCACGGCGAAACATTCCGCGGCTACGGACCGGAACACGGCTATAACTTTCTGATTGAGGCTATTATAGCGCACGATTTTGAGCCGCGCGGCGTTCATCTCACGCCCGACGAGGTCTTCATCAGCGACGGCGCCAAAAGCGACACGGGCAACATTGGCGACATTCTGTCGTCGGCCAACGTCATCGGCGTCACCGACCCGGTTTACCCTGTCTATGTCGATACCAACACAATGGGCGGCCGCGACATTCGCTATATTCCTTGTAATGAGGCGAATGACTTTGCGGGCGACATTCTGGCGGAAAAACTTGACGTGGTTTATCTCTGCTTTCCGAACAATCCCACGGGCGCTGTCATCACGCGCGAAGGGCTGCAGCGCTGGGTTGATTACGCATTGCGCAACGACTGTCTGATTCTGTATGACGCTGCCTACGAGGCATTTATCAGCGACGCTGCCATTCCGCATTCCATCTACGAGATTGAGGGGGCGAAGCAGTGCGCCATCGAGTTCCGCAGTTTCTCAAAGACGGCCGGATTCACGGGCGTGCGCTGCGGCTACACAATCATTCCCAACGAGTTGAAAGTTAACTCGTTGAGTGGCGAGCGTGTGGCACTCAACGGCATTTGGGACCGCCGTCAGTGCTCAAAGTTCAATGGCGCTTCGTACATCTCGCAGCGCGGCGCGGAGGCCGTTTTCAGTGCCGAGGGGCAGAAGCAAATTCGCGCCACCATCGACTACTATATGGCTAACGCGCGGATAATCCGTCAGAGTTTGCAAAGTTTTGGTCTTCAAGTGTTTGGCGGCGAAAATGCGCCCTACATCTGGGTTCGCACGCCCAACGGCACCGACTCGTGGTCGTTCTTCGACCGACTTCTGCGTGAGGCTCAAGTGGTTACAACACCTGGAGCAGGTTTTGGCGCAGCTGGCGAGGGCTACATCCGCATCACGGCCTTTGGCACGCACAAGAGCAGTATTGAGGCAATGGAGCGGGTGAAAAAGTGCTTGTAAATAAGCATTTGGCAACAAATATTTTCGGGCTTGATAAATTTATAGGAAAATCAAACTCAACGGTGCATTATCATTATCACACCCACACGGCTGCGGCCGTCGTAGGTTATGCGATAATGGTACATTCCTGATTTCAAGGTGCTTGCATCGATAAGTAACTCGTTGTAGCCCGATTCGGCTGTGCCGTCGAAAAGTGTTGCCGCTGACATTCCAATCTGATTGAATAGTTCGATTCTGACATGGCCTTCTTGTGGTAGAATGTAACTGATTTTCAGTTGATTGTCGGCTGGATTCGGCTTTGCGGGCTCAACGCTGAATTCATCGGGAGCCATTGTTATGCAGAATTGGTTGTCGGCGGGATTTATATCATCATAAGTGGCAGATTCAATGTTTACGCAGATGTATTTCAGAGAATTGGCTGCAGACATTTCAATTTCAGCCGCAAATGTGTATATGACGATTTTACCTGATTTTATGGTGTCAGCAATAGTTTCGCGGAATGAGTGGCCAAGATTGTCGGTGTAGTTTATAATGGCATTGGCAATGTCGTAGGGACTGTTGTTGGCCACTGCAGCCGAAAGGCGCATGTAGCCGTCAACAGGTTCGGCTTCGGCTTGCATTATGAGCAAATCGGTGCTTGGCACAAAAGCCATCACGGTGCGTTGCGTGGTGTCGGCGCAACCGAATTGGTTTGTGGCCACAAGGCGGATGGTGTGTAGGCCGCTGTCGGCAAAGGTACGTTGCGGCTCTTCGTCGGTCGATGTGAGATTGTCCAAAAGCCACAGGTAACTGTCGGCATTGGTGGTGTTGTTGATGATGTGCGGCTCAAACGGCACAGGTCCGCGCTCGGGCGTTACGCCAAAGGCGGCCGTGGGCGTCGGGCGGACAACCACTGTGGTGTCGGCCTTGCTTACGCAGCCAGCAGTGTCGGTGGCCGCAATGGTCAGACGGTGCTTGCCTGCTGACTTGAAAGTAAGTGTATTTGTTTGTTTAGCAGCATTTTGATTGCCGTCAACAATCCATTGCCATTGTTCCACAACGTTGCCTGGCTGGCGGTTTTCGGCCTTCACTTGTGTCGGCTGGTTTTGGCAAATAAGTCCCGCGCTGATTACAGGTTTGGGCAAAGGCTTGATGCTGATGGTTTTACTTTTCGATGCCGAGCATCCGTTCGATAACTGTTTGACAGTAAGTGTTATTCGATAACTGCCCGTATCGCTGAAATTGAAACTCGGGCTGCGCATGGTGCTTTGCTCTTCGCCGTCAATCTGCCATGTGTGGCTGGCAGCAAGGTTTAGTGCCGCAATGGTTCGGTTGGTGCAATACAACGGTGCGTTCAGGCAAGGCTCGCTCAAGTCAAAATCGACTGTCGGGCCTTGAAGGATGCTGATGGTTGTGCGCAGAGTATCTGTGCAGCCGTGGGCGGTGGCCACAACCAACTGCACGGGCTTGTCGCCCCAAGAGCCGAAGGTGGTGCGCGGATTACGCTCTGTGAAGATGCTGTCGTTGACAGTCCACTGCCAATCAGTAAGATAACTGACGGGCGTGGTGCTTCTGTCGTCGAACTGCACGGGGGTGAAACTGCAGGCTTGTGTTGGCACGAAAGCCGCCGTTGGCAGCGAATCGACAACGATTGTTTGTTTTAGAACGTTGTTGCATCCGTTTGTGGTTGAAACGGTTAACTGAATACTGTATGTGCCGCCGTGTTTGTAAGCGTGCACAGGGTTGGCTTCAGCCGATGTTTGTCCGTCGCCGAATAGCCACAGGTAGCCATTTATTTGCGATGTGTCGTTTGAATGCGAGAGGCTGCTAAACTCAATATCGCGAGTGGCGCAGAGCGCGGTGTGCGAGAAATCGGGCGTTGGGGCAATGCCCAGCACATTGATTTTCGCCGTATCAGAGGCAGTGCAACCTAGTCTGTCGGTCACCTTCACCCAATAGATGCCGCTTGTTGCCACTTCCAAATGGTCGCCACGGCTACCATCTGACCACCAGTAGTTTACTGCTTCATTGTAGCCGTTTTGCAGGTAGATGTTATTGCCAATGCATGATTGTATTTTATCGCCAGCCAACGATGCTGTTATAGGGAAACTATCCACTTTGACAGTTATTGTGTCGCTTTTCCAGGAGAAGCCCGCTGTGTCAGTTATGGTGACATAATAGTCGCCCGCCGAGGTTATTTCGAGCGAGCCTTCGGTTGATCTGTCGCTCCAGAGGAAGGAGTATGGTCCGTCGAGCGCGGTGTCCCAGAGGAGCGTGTCACCGGCGCAGATGGTGGTGTCGCGCAACTGCTGGACATCAACAAAGTCCGCCGAGACGGTAAAAGAGTGTGCGAAGCCGAACAC
>JAFVGW010000061.1 GCA_017474765.1 Salinivirgaceae bacterium
AAAGATAAAAGAAAGATAAAAGAAAGATAAAAGAAAGATATAGGGAACATATAGGAAGCAAATATGGAGAAGACATGGAGAAGATATGGAGCAAACAGGATTCATATTGGAATTGAATGAGGATTATCCCGAAGGAAATCCTGCACCTTTCCTAAAGCCATCATCCAGTAAGCCCCGAGTAAGCCCCTCGCGGGGTTATCGCAAACTTTCGCGCACAATCCGAAAGGAAACGAAAGGAAACGAAAGCATTCAGCACGAAAGTGTTTTTTCGCAAAGAAAACTATCGGAAACAAAACCTTACATCCCGCAAAGGGGAGAGATTATTACTTGAATCCGTTCACTGTTTGGCGGATGGCCACCAATTTGGTAAGCAAATCTTCAAGATAATCGAGTTTCAGCATATTGGCGCCATCCGATTTGGCCACGGCTGGGTTGGGGTGCGTCTCAAGGAAAATGCCATCGACGCCAACAGCGACGCCTGCTTTGGCCACGGTCTGAATCAGGTCGGGACGGCCGCCAGTAACGCCAGATGCCTGATTGGGCTGCTGCAGAGAGTGGGTGATGTCGAGCACCACGGGGTAGCCGAATGCCTGCATGGTGGGGATTCCGCGGTAATCGATAATCAAATCGCCATAACCGAACATTGTGCCGCGGTCGGTGAGCATTACGCGCGGATTGCCGCTGTCGACAACCTTCTGCGCGGCGAAACGCATCGCCTCGGGCGAAAGAAACTGCCCTTTCTTGATATTCACCACCTTGCCTGTACGGGCTGCGGCCTCGAGCAAATCGGTCTGGCGGCAAAGGAATGCGGGAATTTGCAGAACATCAACATATTCGGCAGCCATTGCAGCCTCATCGGCTGAGTGGATATCGGTGACAACGGGCACCTGCAAATCGGTGCGGACGCGGGCCAGCAACTCCAGCGCCTGGCGGTCGCCAATGCCTGTGAAACTGTCGATGCGGCTGCGGTTGGCCTTGCGGTACGAAGCCTTGAACACAAACGGGACTCGCAGCCTGTCGGTTATCTGCTTGATGGTTTGGGCTGTCTGATAGAGCATCTCCTCGCCCTCAACAACGCACGGACCAGCCAGAAGGAAGAAATTTCCGCTGTCGGTGTTCTTTATAAATGGTATTTCAGCAATCATAGCGCATCAGATTTTTGATGCAAATATAAGTTTTCTGACAAGATTCAAAACCTACTCCACGGTTACCGACTTGGCGAGGTTGCGCGGCTGATCGACATCGCACTGCTTGACAACTGCAATGTGATAGGCCAGCAACTGCAGCGGAATGACCGACAGAATGGGCGTCAGGCACTCCTCGGTTGATGGAATGGTGATGCAGAAATCGGACAACTGCGTGACTTGCGAATCGCCCTCGGTGACAATGGAGATAATGCGGCCCTTGCGCGCTTTAATCTCCTGTATGTTGCTGATAATCTTCTCGTAAGTGCCGCACTTGGGAGCCACAACCACAACGGGCATCTCTTGCGAAATCAAGGCTATCGGGCCGTGCTTCATTTCGGCGGCAGGATAGCCCTCGGCATGTATGTAACTGATTTCCTTCAGTTTGAGAGCGCCTTCGAGTGCCACGGGGTAGTTATAGCCGCGACCAAGATAGATGAAGTTCTGCGCATAGGTGAAGGTCTTGGCAAAATCGGCAATGCGGTCGTTCTGATGCAGAATCTGCGAAATCTTGTCGGGAATATTACCCAACTCATTGAGTATTTGCAGGAAACGCGGCTCATCGAGCGTGCCTTTGGCCCTGCCGATGCAGAGCGCCAGCATGGTGAGGGCGGTGACCTGCGCGGTGAACGCCTTGGTGGATGCCACGCCAATCTCGGGCCCGACGTGGGTGTAGCAACCGCTATTGGAAAGACGCGGAATGGAGGCTCCTACCACATTGCATATCGAGAAAATGAAGGCTCCCGCGTTTTTGGCGAGTTGAATGGCTGCCAGGGTGTCGGCTGTCTCGCCCGACTGCGAGATGGCAATCACCACATCGTCTTTGCCGATGACGGGCTTGCGATAGCGGAACTCGCTGCTGTACTCCACCTCAACAGGCACACGGGCAAACTCCTCCATGGCGTACATGGCTATCAGGCCAGCGTGCCACGATGTGCCGCAAGCCGTGATGATGATTCGCTTAGCGTTCAGGAACCGCTCGCGGTTGTCGATGAAGCCTGAAATGGCTATGTTGTTCTGCTCCACATTGACGCGCCCACGCATGGAGTCGCGCAACGTTTGCGGCTGCTCGAAAATCTCCTTCAGCATGAAATGCGGATAGCCGCCTTTCTCCAACTGGCTCAATGTCAACTCAAGTTCCTTGATTTCAGGAGTTTTGCTGACATTGGTGATGGTGGAAATCTGCGGCTCGCGGTCGCGCTCGAGCGTCACAACCTCCTCATCTTCGAGATAGATGACACGATTGGTGTATTCGACAATTGGTGTGGCATCGGAGGCAAGGAAATACTCACCATCGCCAACGCCCACCACAAGCGGACTGCCCTTGCGCGCGGCAACTATCTGAGTGGGGTTCTTGCGGTCGATGACGGCTATCGCGTAAGCGCCAACAACCTGATTGAGCGCAAGTTGCACAGCGGTGCGCAAATCGACAGCCGATGTGTGCTTGGTGTATTCAATCAACTGCACGAGCACCTCGGTATCGGTCTCGGAACGGAAGGTGTAGCCGTGTTTGGCCAAACCTTGTTTCAGAACGGCGTAGTTCTCGATTATGCCATTGTGGATTATGGCAAGTTCCTCAGACTGAGAGTAATGCGGGTGCGCGTTCACCTGATTGGGCTCGCCATGAGTGGCCCATCGCGTATGCGCTATGCCAATGGTTCCCGAAACATCCTTGTCGGCGGCAAACTGCTCCAAATCAGCAACTTTGCCTTTCGATTTGTAAATATTCAACTGTCCGCCAGCGTTAATCAACGCTATTCCCGCACTGTCGTATCCGCGATACTCAAGACGATGAAGGCCCTTAATCAGAACCTCGTAGGCATCGCGCTTGCCAATATATCCTACAATTCCACACATAATATGTTGTTTGAACGGCGCAAAATTAGATTTATTCGGCCACACAGCAAAGAACGACGGGGAGCAAGTTGGCTGATTTGCCGCATGTTCCGTAATTTACGTAAAGGGGAAGGCCTGAATGGGATTTTTTGTGAAATGGTTTCAAAACTCCGTCTAGTTCGGTTTAATGAAATGGGCCGCCATTATCTCTTCTATTTTATTACTTTTGGTTGCAATTTTTGAAACACTATCTGACAAATTGAAATAAAAACAAAAGCCGAATATGCCACACAAATAATAAGATTAGCAATGAAGAAAGAGTTAACTATAAACAACGCTGTCAGCCTGATTAAGAATGCGATTCTGCAAAGTCAGGCAAAGGCAGTGTCTTTGGTGAACCAAGAACAGTTGTCTTTATATTTTGCCATCGGGAAATATGTCTCAATCAATTCACGAGAAGGATTATGGGGAAGCGGAGCGATTAAGGCAATCAGCGAAAGACTAAAAATGGAACTTCCTGGATTGCGAGGTTTTTCTGAAGCCAACATAAAGAAAATGCGGCTTTTTTACGAACAATGGCAAGTGTTAGAAAATCGTGCGCCGCTGGCGAACGATTTACAAACAATTGATAGCAAGAACGATACGAACTCTTTTGCGGTTTTAAGCCAAAATCGTTCGCCGCTGGCGAACGATTTTGAATTTACCGATTTTCTAAGTTTAGGTTTTACTCTACACTATGAGATTCTATCAAAGACCTCAACCCTGGAAGAACGTGTTTTCTACATACATCAGGCAGTGGTTATGATGTGGGACAAATACACACTCCGTAATCAATTGAAGCATGACCTCTTCCACCATCAAGGCTCGATGCCAAACAACTTCGTTGACACTTTGCCCAACCACAAGCAGGCCTTCCGCGCCATACAAATGTTCAAAGACGAGTATCTGCTCGACTTCATCAACGTAGAGGAACTGGGCATGCACGACGAGGACGTGGACGAACGTGTGATAGAGAACAACATTGTCCACAATGTGAAAAATTTCATAATGACGTTTGGCAAAGGTTTCGCCTTCATCGGCAACCAAGTACATTTGGACAAACTGGGACACGACCATTGGGTGGATTTGTTGTTCTACAACCGCGATTTGGAGCGTACCGTGGTGTTTGAATTGAAAGCGGGCGCTTTCAAAGTGGCATATTTAGCACAACTATCCACTTATCTCCGCATCCTCAACGACGATGACCGCCGCGCGAACGAAAAAGCACCAATCGGCATCATTTTGTGCAAAGATGCCGATAAATCGTACGTTGAGTATGTGATGCAGGACTTCAAGCAACCTATGGGCGTGGCTACCTACAAAACTGCTGACGAAATGGAGCCAGAACTGCTGAAAGTGCTACCTCCAAAAGAAGAATTGCAGAAACTCTTGCAAACTTCATCTATATGAAATTACTATGGCCAAAGACACATAAATAGTGAGGTCTGTTCAATCATTGGCTCGGAAACAGGTTAGTTTTTGTGTATCACATTTAGGCCTAATGGACATTTTTAAGGATAAAAAACCTTGCAAGGCCCATCATCAGTAGCTTTGCGACACATTAATGTTTAGTATGGCAAAAAAAATGTGTGTATTGCGGTAGCGAAGACACCGTAAAAAACGGACATGTCGGAGTTAAACAACTGTACAAATGC
>JAFVGW010000062.1 GCA_017474765.1 Salinivirgaceae bacterium
GCCAAGACGCTGAAAATCATCACCACAGATGGTAAGACGTTCTACATGAACCATACTTTGGACGATGTGATGAGCGAACTTGACCCGCATGAGTTTTTCAGGGCCAACCGCCAGTTTGTTGTGGCGCGGAGCTCCATCAAAGACGTTTCGGTATGGTTTGGCAACAAATTGGCCATCAATCTAATCGTTGAAACGCCAGAGAAGATTGTCGTCAGTAAGGCTCGTGTGGCTGAGTTTAAGACTTGGTTTACAAAATAAGTTATTGGTTTGCTGATAAATACATAGAAAAAGAGAAAAATTTGCAGAAAAAGTATTGTGGGAAACAAAAAAGGTTGTACTTTTGCACCTACAAAACGATGCTTCCGTAGCTCAGTTGGTAGAGCACCTGACTCTTAATCAGGGTGTCCAGGGTTCGACCCCCTGCGGGAGTACCATAAAAGCCGCTGAAAGAGCGGTTTTTTTATGTTGAAACCGAATTTGGTAGAAAATTTTGCAAAAACTTTCTACTAAAAAACAAACAAAGATGAGCATTGAAGCTAAAATACGGAATCAGATCAGAAGCGATGAAGCGGGTATGTTGTATTTCATTTCCGATTTTGCCGAACATGGTAATGATGTGTTTATCAGTCGTGTATTGTCGGAATGTGTCAATGACGGATTGCTGTTGCGCATAGCCAATGGCATTTATTGCAAGCCGATTGAAACGAGGTTTGGCCCGCTTTTTCCTTCGGTTGAGGAGTTAGTCAACGCCATTGCTCGTCGCGATAATGCACAGATATTGCCCACAGGGGAGACAGCGCAAAATCGGTTAGGGCTTTCAACTCAAGTGCCTATGAACTCTGTTTATCTCACCACTGGATCAGCCAGAAAATTGTATCTGCGAGGCCGTACCGTTACGTTGAAAAGGTCTGTGCCTCGGAACTTCGCGTGCAAAAATGACTTTATGGCGGCTTTAATTCAGGCATTGAAATCCATTGGCAAGGATAATTTGACAGAAGAACATACGAGTACCATAGTAGGATTATTGAAGGAACATCTTGATGATGCCACATACGTTGATGACCTGAAAACGGCTCCCATTTGGGTCAGAAAAATACTCTCAGAAATCATTCGTAATATCAAGCAACATGAACTGGCAACAACATGACATCAACGATAGGAAAGTAATGCTTCAGCAAGTCGCCGAAAGTATGCATCTGCCCGACTATGCCATAGAAAAAGACTGGTGGGTGACGATGGTGCTGAAGGCTTTGTTTGAAACAGATTGTGTGGACTTTTTGGAGTTTAAAGGCGGCACAAGTCTCAGCAAAGGATGGAACCTTATCGAAAGGTTTTCTGAGGATATTGACTTGACCATCGACCACACGTTTTTCACAGATAGTGTGGAGAACAACAACCAACTGAAGACATTGCGGAAAAAATGCCACAAGTATGTCATCGGCAACTTGGCTCAGCAACTTGAAAAGGCTTTGTCTAAATTGGGTTTGCAAGGATTTCAAGTAATATCAAAAACAGTAGATGAAGAAGGGAATGTAATATCCACTGATGCCGACCCGGCGGTGCTTCATGTGGATTATGAAAGCATTGTCGAAAGACGTACACAATACATGCCAGCGAGGGTGAAGATAGAAATCAGTTGCTTGTCAATGAAAGAGCCGTTTGAGATGCGCACCATCAGTTCCATGATTAAGGATAGGTTCAAGGAAGATGATGGCGATGCGGTGTGCATTATTCCCGTTGTGATGCCAGAACGGACTTTCTTGGAAAAGGTATTTCTGCTTTGCGAGGAGTTCCAAAAACAGGAACCGAGGAGCCTGAGGATGTCTCGGCATTTGTACGACTTGGAAAAGCTCATGGACACCCAGTTTGGAGAGAAGGCGTTGTTGGACTATGAGCTATATAAAAAAGTGGTCGAACACCGGAGGAAGTTCTACCATGTTTCGTATGCAGATTATGACAAGGACTATCCGCCGTATGTTTCAATTGTTCCACCAGATACTTGTTTGGCGGCTTGGCGGCAAGATTACTTGGATTTGCGTCAGAATTTCATACACGGTCAATCGCTCGACTTTGAGGCATTGCTGGAACGCATCAAAACGTTACAAACTAGACTTCAATTAATGCCCGTAAAATGAAGCAGTTATCAGTACAAAAAAACGGTGTCGATTCAGTTCGACACCGTTTTTTTAGTTGCAAATCCGAGCTTTATCTCCCACTGTAGTTTCCGCTCAATGTTTCGATGAATGAGTTGGCGGCGGTCTTCATGTTGGTGAAGTCGTTGCCGAGGGAGCTGGAGCAATCGAGTACAAGCATAATCATTGCGCTCTTGTATTCATTGACAACTTCGGTGTTGCCCGAAGGCGTGAACTCGCTGTTGTACTGCCATTGCGACGAGGCTTCAAGCCAGTTCCATTGTTTCACGTAATCCGTAATCATTTGGTTGCCTTCCAAGTCGGTGAGGTTCTGGAAGGAGAACACGTCGAAGATGCCCTCAGAGGAAGCGGTAACGGTTATGCCCGTGATGCTCTCCAAGCCGACATACTGAATGTTAGTCAGTTGGCCTTTGCCGTTGTTGCGGATGTAAGTGCCCTCGATGTAGCATTGCGAGGCGTTGGCTTCGCTTACGTTGTCGAAAGTGAAGCGAATTTTCGTGTTAGGTTCTTGAGCAGGCATTTTGAGCGTGACGTTATAGAACGTGCTTTGGTTGTAGAGTTGTTGCGCGATTTGGGCAAACTTCTCAGAGGCTTCGCTCATGTTGCTGACTTCGAAGACATTGTGGACGGGGTCGCTCGAAAGCTTCTTGAGGTTGTTGCTGAAGCTTTCGAAATCGCTTACGTCCGAGCCGCGCACGCCGATGGAATAGGCCGAAATGTTGGTGCCACCAATGAGTTCGTTGTTGATTTTGGTGTTGACTGCAGCAAGGTATTCCGCGCCTGAGTTGTAGTTGTTCTCCGACAGCACATAGGAGCCTTGGTCGAGGCCATCGGTGAAGGTAACGATGGATACGTTGATGAGGTTTTCCGGAATCTTGGCACTGGAAAGGCTCTTGATGCCCGTGTTGACGGCGTGATAAAGAATGGTGCCGTTTTGCATCGTGAGATTTGTGACAAAGTCATTAAAGTTGTGCTTCGTGTCTTGATTGAGGAGGCCAAGCGGCATGGTGTAAAGGTCGCTGTTGAACCCGACGATGCCGAGATAAAGGCCTTCCTTGGCTGGGGTGTTGTCCTCAGCTTGGGGTTTTCTGCAACTGCTGAATGTGGTGAGCATGACGGCAAGCGTCAGGACTGCCACGGAAAAAATGTGTTTCTTCATATTCGTTAGATTTTGTTGTTTTATTTGTTATTAACGAGATTA
>JAFVGW010000007.1 GCA_017474765.1 Salinivirgaceae bacterium
CGTAATTCATAATTCGTAATTCATAATTCGTAATTCATAATTCGTAATTCATAATTCGTAATTCATAATTCGTAATTCATAATTCGTAATTCATAATTCGTAATTCATAATTCGTAATTCATAATTCTAAATCCTAATGCCTAGTGCCTAATGCCTAATCATCATTCCTCATTACTAAAGAATAGCTTGTAGAATTTCAATCCTTTGTGTTCGTCGAATCCTTTCTCGATGTAATCGGGATTGGCGTGCACGTAGATGTGGAAATTCTTGTCGAGTTTAATCACGCTGCGGAAGTATTTCTTGCCGCGTTTGACTGCTTCGCCCGAAATCTCGAACTGGTCGATGGGTGAGAGCATCTTCTGGTTTTCAAACTTGCGCTTGTAGTCTTCAAACGCCGCGCTAACCTGCTCGTTGCCAATAACATCGTTCTTAAACTGCTCGCTGTCGAAAAAGTCGTTGGTGTTGAAGAACTGCTCGGCGCGTTTCATAAACGTCACTTGGTCGGCCTTGTCAACCTTGTTTTGCGATGTGAGCATATCGTGGCTGAAATTCTTGCAGATGTCGAACAGTTGGTTGGTTTGGTAGTATTCATTCTCGCGCGGCATCACGTTCAGGAAACTTTCGCGCCAGTACATCGCCTCGTCGCCGCGGTTGGTGCTGTCGACAATTGCCACCTGGTAGCCAGTCTCGCGCTCGTTGTTTAGAATCAAGCATCCCTTGTCCAACTTCTTGATATTGATGCCGTTTTCGTATTCAACACCATAACTGTCGCCCTGCTGGCACACCTTTATATATGTGTCCTTGTTTTCCGATTTAAAAATTCCGATGGCGTCAACGGCCACACCGTCAATCTGTATTCCGCTGAAATACACCATATAGAACTCACCTGTCTTAATGTTGGGGTGGTTCGATTTTTCATACAGATGCCAGGCGATGTTGGTCGATTGCTGATAGAACTGGGCGTTGTCGTCGAACACCTTGCTTACGCAGTCGTAAACTGCATTTTGCTGTAAATCTTCGTTATCCACAAACTGGTAGAAGTATTCGGTCTTGAAATGCGACAGAAAATATGTCTTCAGAATGTCTTCGGCAGTCTCGTCGAAGATTTGCGTCGGTGCTTTTGAAATCTGCACGCCCTGCTCTTCTGAGCGGCTGCCGATGTTGTGCACAACAATCTGATTCAGTGTTACTTCGCTATAATCAATCATACGGGTGATATTTTGTGCGCAAATGTAATAAAAGGTTTGCCAAAAGCCTTCTTATTTTCAACAAGCAGTAAAGCAAAACCATAAAAAGCCCGACAAGCAAATGCCTGCCAGGCTTTAATATTCGTTCAAAAGACCGTCGTCAGTTGTCTGTAGTCCTTAATAAGCAATCGCAAACAGCACTCGCTGCTTCGACGGCTTGCCAGTCAGGATGCACTTGCCTTCCTCGAGCGGATTACCCAACGGAATGCAGCGGATGGTGGCCTTCGTCTTCTCTTTGATTGCAACCTCGGTTTCAGTGGTGCCGTCCCAGTGAGCCGACACAAAACCGCCCTTCGCGAGCGCAGCCTCAAACTCTTCCCAAGTATCGACTTTGGTGATGTTGGCGGCGCGGAAATCGACAGCTTTCTTGTAGATGTTGGCCTGAATCTCGTCCATCAGCTTAGTGCAGATGTCAACAGCCTGACCAACCGGATATGTCTCCTTCTCGAGCGTGTCGCGGCGGGCAATCTCAACGGTGCCGTTCTCAAGGTCGCGGGCGCCAAAGGCGATGCGCACCGGAACGCCCTGCAGCTCGTACTGAGCAAACTTCCAGCCCGGTTTTTGCGTGTCGCGGTCGTCGAACTTGACTGACAGGCCTTTAGCCTCAAGGTCGGCTTTGAGTTTGTTGCCCAACTCGCGCATCTTGGCATTCTCCTCGTCGCCTTTAAAGATTGGCACGATAACCACCTGAATTGGTGCAAGTTTCGGCGGCAGAACAAGGCCGTTGTCGTCGGAATGCGACATTATGAGCGCGCCCATCAGACGGGTTGAAACGCCCCAGCTTGTGGCCCAAACCAACTCCTGCTTGCCCTCTTTATTCAAGAATTTCACATCGAACGCTTTCGCGAAATTCTGCCCCAGGAAGTGCGATGTACCAGCCTGCAGAGCCTTGCCATCCTGCATCAGAGCCTCAATGCAATAGGTGTCGAGAGCGCCTGCGAAACGCTCGTTTGCCGTCTTCACACCCTTGATGACAGGCACAGCCATAAACTCTTCGGCAAACTTGGCATAAACATCGAGCATCTTGCGGGCCTCAACCTCGGCCTCCTCTTTGGTGGCGTGGGCTGTGTGGCCTTCCTGCCAAAGGAATTCGGCGGTGCGAAGGAACAGACGCGTGCGCATCTCCCAGCGGACAACGTTGGCCCATTGGTTGCACAAAATCGGCAGGTCGCGGTACGACTGAATCCAGTTTTTATATGTGCTCCAGATGATAGTCTCCGATGTTGGGCGGACAATCAGCTCCTCCTCGAGTTTGGCCTCAGGGTCAACAATCACGCCCGAGCCGTCGGGATTGGTTTTCAGACGGTAGTGAGTAACCACGGCGCACTCCTTGGCAAAGCCCTCAACGTGGTCGGCCTCGCGGCTAAGGAACGATTTGGGGATGAAAAGCGGGAAATATGCGTTCACGTGCCCCGTCTCTTTGAACATCTTGTCCAAAGCATCGTGCATCTTCTCCCAAATTGCATATCCATAAGGTTTTATCACCATACAGCCACGCACGGCTGAGTTCTCGGCCAAGTCGGCTTTCACAACCAACTCGTTGTACCATTGCGAGTAATTCTCGCTTCTCGAAGTCAAAAATTTGCCCATCGTCGTTTTATTTTGTATTTTATATTGTTTTTGCTAATTTTAACGTTTAATAATTTGGGTGCAAAGTAAATTAAAAGAGCGTAGGAGGGCTCTAAAAAATCACCGAAATTTGAAATTTAAATGTGGCATAATTTTTGCGACTGACTAATAAACCTAAAACCATACAACTATGAAAAATCTAATTTTATTTTTAGTGGCAGCAGCGGCAACAGGGTTTGCTGCTTCATGCGGATCAACAGCGGGATTGTCGGGGTATTATTACGACGACGTTTATTTCAATCCCAAAACTGACATTAAACAGGAACCTAGTTATGCTCAGGCATCAGCACCGGAATCGGAAGAATATCAGACTGCAAAAGTCAACCGTGATTATGACAGTGCCGAAAATGTTGAAGGAGATGATGCTGACGAAGGGGAAATGGGCGAATATGAGCGCCGCCTGATGCGTTTCAGCGATGACTATGACGGTAAGTATTTTGCCGATGGTGAAACAGATGTCAATGTTCGTCCAATCAATGTGCACGTTTATTATTGTGACCGTTGGAATTATGGTTGGGATGACCTTGCCTGGGATTTGGCCTGGGACTTGACTTTCGGCTATCCTTATTCATGGCGTTATCGTCACCATTGGTACAATGATTATTGGTATTACGGGTACCACCATTATCCGTACTCTTATTGGGATTACTATTATGGATATTATGATCCGTGGTACTATCATCATTATTATTATCCATACTATCGCCATTATTATCCGTTGTATACATATCGTCACCGCCATCATCACAACTACGCCAGCAGCAACAATCACAGCTATGGCCCAAGACGGAGTGCGACAACCAGCAGTCCGTCATCGCGTGAGGATCGGACTGTAACCCGCGGCAGAAGCGGTGAAGCTCGGAATAGTGGCAACTCTTCGAGTGTGGTAGGACATTCGGGTGGAGCAGGTTCGACGAGCACGGCAGTTCGTGGACGCACCTCAACAACCAACGGCTCTGTATCGCAAAGCGGTGCCAGCAGGAGTTCTGCCAGTCAGGCATCGAATGGTAATAGTGGTAATGTTCGGCAAGGTACTGCTTCGTCATCTACAAGGTCGGCATCAACAACTCAAAGCCGTGGACGCAGTGTGCAGCAGCAGCCAAGCAACACGGTGCGTACTGGCAGGGTGAGCACTGCAACTCGCGGAACAAGCAGCAGCAGTAGCAGTGGGGCAACCCGCAGCGGCAGTAGCAGTGGATCATACCGTTCCGGTACTTCTTCGTCAAGTTCGGGTTCATCGCACAGCAGCTATAGCGGAGGTAGCCACAGCAGCGGCAGTAGCAGCAGCAGTAGTAGTAGTGGATCATCATACCGTTCTGGTTCATCTTCGTCAAGTTCGGGTTCATCGCACAGCAGCTATAGCGGCGGCAGCCACAGTGGCGGCAGCCGTAGCAGCGGTGGTGGTCACAGTAGTGGTGGCGGTGGCGGCCGTGGAAGAAGATAATTTATTGTTGGTCTGACAAATACTATTGAGAGATGAAAACAAAATCAATTATACCAGCTTTAGTAATGTTTGGTGTTGCAACGGTTGTGTCGGCACAGAATATGGATGATGCAGTCCGTTACACAAACATAGTTCCGACTGGAACGGCAAAATTCGTATCGATGGGCGGTGCAATGGGTGCCATTGGAGGAGATTTGACAGCGGTGACTGTCAATCCAGCCGGCATCGGTGTATATCGTAACGGTCAGATGACAATTTCGCCAATGTGGACAACAGATAAGGCTACGGCAAAATATTACGGCACAACGGCGAAATCAAATTCAAGCAGCTTCCGCTTTTCGAATGTGGGAGTGGCTTCTGCTTTACCAATTGACGAAACCGGCTTGGTATCGTTCAATATTGGCTTTGTGTATAACCGCCTTGCCACTTTCGATGGTGGTTATTCGGTGAAAGGCTATAATGATGTCAGCTCGCTGCTCGATAAGGCTGTGGACGATTTCAATATCGATTATTGGGACCGAGATCCGTTCTATAATGCTGATTTGTTTATTTATGACTCATCTTGGCATAGATATATAAATGATTATGAGGATTTTGGCGTATATGGTTCAAATCAGCGCCAGTCGGTGACAACTGATGGCAGTCTTGGAGAATACAATTTTCTGTTGGGTGCAAACATCAACAATGAATTTTATATCGGAGGTTCGCTGAACATTGTCCATGTTGATTACCGTCATGTGTCGAAATATACAGAAGAACCTGATATAGAAGATTTTACAATTGATTATTTTAATGTTACTGACGAATTCTGGACTATGGGAAGCGGAGTCAATTTTAAACTGGGTGTGATTGGTTGGTTGAATGATAATTTAAGAATTGGATTAGCTTTCCACACGCCTACTATCTTGTCGTTGACTGACGATTATGGCACAAAAGTTGAATCTTCTGTGTGGTATAGTGAGCAAGACAACAATACTAATGATGTCTCGTATTACACTACAAAACAAAGCTATAATTCGACAGGTACTGTTGACTGGCGTTTGACGATGCCGTGTAAATTTATCGGCAGTATCGCTTTTGTAGCACATGAGCATGGAATGTTTGATGTTGATTGTGAGATTGTTAAATATTCGGACGCCACCATCAACGATGACGATATCCAAATTGGCAATGAATACGATGAACTTAACGGTCGTATATCTGATGAGCTTCGCACAACAGTTAACTTGCGTGCAGGTGGCGAAATGACTTTCGGCCCCGCCGTTGCCCGTGCAGGTTTCGGTTTCTACGGCAGTCCTTACAAAAGCAGTCATGTTAATTCATCGGCTCACCAGATGGTTTACAGCATTGGCGCAGGGTATCGTGGACATTGGGCTTTCATTGACCTAGGGTACAATTTACGAACAAAGAAGGAGACCAAATACATTTACACCTATAGAGAAAGCGAGACCAAAATGAAGAGCCGTGTTGGCAATTTTGTGATAACGGCTGGGTTTAGGTTTTAATGCTGTTTGAAAGGTACTATTGTTCTTGTGACGGAGATTTGTTGTGGTATCTTGTCAGAATATTGATAATCAAGCCCAACTGATAGAGCTGATACATGAGGTTGGTTTTCTGCCATTGCTTGATAGCGGCATCAGCGGCTATTCTGCCGAAGAAATGGTAAGTGACGAATGTCGTTACTCGCCATTGCCCGATGGCGGTTGGGAATGGATGTTGTGGAAATGGAAAGGCTCTATTTTGACGGAAGGAAGCATTGTGTATGGCAAATTCTTTGCTGGCAAGGCAGGTTTTGTCAGTCGAAAATGGTGGCCTGATTTCTGCAACTATCGCCGTAGCATCCATCCGCAACCTTCTGCTGGCACCATCGAAGAAGCAATATTGTTCACATTACAGACGCAAGGTAGCCTGATTACTCGCGACCTTCGTGCGGCTTGCGGTTTCTCAGGCTCAAACATGCGCAGTAAGTTCGACGGTTACATCACGCGCCTGCAGATGGCTTGCCGCATTGTTACTGAAGATTTTGTCTATCCCATCGACCGCCACGGTCATGAGTATGGTTGGGGCTGGTCGTTGCTCACCACTCCCGAGCAGCTATATGGACTTGAATCGTGCAAATGTGATTGTTCGCCTAATGAATCATTTGAAAAGATTTTCGAGCACCTTAGAAGAATACTGCCAGAAGCGTCTGATAGGCAGATTATCAGAATTTTGAAGTAGGTGTCTAAATTTCTGAAAAAACATATCTTTGACCGACAAAAAATCAAAGCAATGAAACGGATAATTATCTTATTCACAGTTGGTTTCGCATTTGCAGCGTGCAGTCAGAAATCGCCCGACGGCGCACAACTTCTCAAGATACTGAACGACGAAAATCTCTCGCTTGTGGTGAGCAATGGCGACAGTATCAGCCGTCACGCAGGGCAGCGGGTCGACGACCTGATGCGGCTTGTGACCACCGAGCCCGAGCGTTTGCGCGGGGCCGTGGTTGCCGACAAGAAAGTGGGTTATGCCGCGGCGTCGCTCATTGCCTGCGGCGGGGTTCGCGAAGTGCACACCAACTACGTCACCCGCGCAGCCAGGAAGATTCTTGAGCAGGCGGGCGTTAAATTGGTGTCAGCCAACGAAGGCGAAATCATTTTCAACCGCGACAGCACAGGCCGATGCCCGATGGATTCTACGCTCAACAGCATTACCACCGCCGAGCAGGGCTTTGAGATTCTGAAAACGAAATTCTACGCTGAATAATTTCGCTGTTTTTGCGGAAAGCAATGAATATCAAGACAATGATTCGACGCGCAACCACTGCCGATATTGAGCCGATTATTGGCTTGCTGCACCAAGTGAATATGGTTCATTACCATATCCGCCCCGATTTGTTCAAACCGCACACTACCAAGTATAACGAGTTGGAACTCAGCCAAATGCTGACCGATGACAACAAGCCGATTTTCGTTTTCGACGACGGCGGCGTACTCGGCTACGCATTTTGCCAAATCACTGAAGTTCAGAACAATAAACTGCTGCAAGACACCCGCACGCTCTACATTGACGATATTTGCGTTGACGAGAACGCCCGCGGCCGCCACGTTGGCAAATCGTTGTTCGAGCACGTCCGCAACTATGCACAATCGATTGGTTGCCACAACATTACGCTGAATGTTTGGGCAGGCAACGACGCTGCCCTGTCGTTCTACCAAAATATGGGAATGCTGGTGCAGAAAACCACAATGGAAATTGTTTTATGCTGACGTTCCACACCCTTTCAGTTACGGACCGCGCGGCTGTGCAGGCCGTGTCGCTCAAGGCTGGACGGCGCAACTGCAACTACGACTTCGCCAACCTTGTGGGCTGGCAGTTTTGGTTTCAAACCGAAGTCTGCGTGCTGGCCGACGCCGTGGTGCTGCGCTTCACCTTCGATGGCCGACGGGCCTATATGGTCTGCACGGCGGGCAACCTTCAGCCCGAACTGCTGAGCGACCTTCTTGCCGACAGCGGCGGCTGCCTGATGCTGCTCGGCCTTGAAGATTCGCAGGTGCAGGCCGTCGAAAGTCAGCATTCCGACCTGATAATCAAGGCTGAAGCCGTCCGCAACCAATACGACTATATCTACCGCCGCAGCAGCCTTGCCACGCTTCAGGGCGGCGCCTATCAGGCCAAGCGCAACCACGCGAACCGCTTCCGCGCCGAGCACCCCGATTTTGAGTACCGTCCGCTTGCGCCCGAACTCTTCGACGAGTGCCGACGACTCACGGCAACGTGGCTCGAAGAGAAAGACGCCAACCGCACCATTCTGGCCGAGCAGCGCGTGATGGAGACCGTTTTCGCCAATTGGGACGCCCTGCAAATGACTGGCGGAAGCATTTTTATCGACGGGCAGATGGTGGCCTTCACCTACGGCGCCGCCGTCACCACCGACACGTTCGACGTCTGCGTTGAGAAGGCCGACCGCCACATTGAAGGCGCCTTTGCCATTATCAATCAGCAATTTGCCGCACACCTGCCCGAGCAATTCACCTATCTGAACCGCGAAGAAGATATGGGCCTGCCTGGACTTCGAAAGGCCAAACTGTCGTACCACCCCGAAATATTGCTGACTTACAACACGTTAAGAATCTGCAAACCCTACACTTTGGAGCGGATGACCGCCGCCGACGCCCCGCTGACCACCGACTGGATGGTGCGCCAATACGGCTTCGACCGCGCCGATGTGGAGCAATGGGTGCGCACGCTGCACTTCAACTGGCCGCTGAGTGTCAAGGCGATAGATGCTGACGGCAAGGTTATCGGCCTGCTCAATATGAGCGACTACCGCATTCAAGACGAAGTGCCGCAGATTGCCACCGACGCCCCCGATTTGCTTGCGCGGCTCAACGCCCGTCGCTACACGGCGGTTTTCTCGTTCATTGTCGCCGAGCCCTACCGCGGCACACAACTGAACTACAATATGTTAATGTCGATAATGCCCGAACTGAAAGCCCGCTACGACTTCCTTTTCATTCCCGTGCTTCACCGCCTGAAAACCCACCAATACTGGCAGCGCTGGGGCGCGACCGAGTTTTACCGCGATGCGGAATGCGTCTGCTACAAACTTGAGTTGCAAGCCGCACCGCAACCATAAATACTTTATATACTGATAGATAGGTATTGCTAATTGAATACGCAACAGGAATACAATTGAATTTATTGGAATTATATCAACAATCAGGCCGAGCACCACAAAAAGGTTTCGTTCGACGATGAATACGCGACTTTTTTGACGGCATACAATGTTGACTTCAAACCTGATTTTCTTTTGGCCGATTGATTGTTAGTACCACCCCTTCGGGGTTCACGACGTGATGGTAATGCCATTACACAGGGGTTCACACCCCTGCCTGTGTTATGCCGCCCATTCTGGGCTGCACATTTTTTAATTCCCCGCCAATATTTTCCACAATTCACTACATTTGTCGTTAGCCGTTTGTGCCATTTTAGCACTTGTGGCGTTACATACATAAAGTGTTTTTTGAACCCCGAAGGGGGTGAAATAGCATAGGCAGGGGTGTAAACCCCTGTAATACAGAAATCAAACATATATGGAACCCCGAAGGGGTGGCACAAACCAATATAAACAATCGGCAATATGGCAGCCACATTAGTCAAAATCGACGTACACATTGTTTTCCATATCAAAACAACGAGCGTGGAAATGCGGAAAGACGACATTCCACTCATTCACAAATACATTGGTGGCATAATCGGGAACCAACAATCTGTTCCTGTGTGTATTGGCGGTGTTGCCGACCACGTGCATATTCTCTGCACGCTGCCCAAAACGATGGCACTGTCCGATTTTGTCCGCAGCATTAAGGCCAACTCAAGCCGTTGGATAAAAACATTGGGGTCACATTATGCGGGGTTTGAATGGCAGACGGGTTATGGGGCGTTCAGTGTCAGTCCGTCGGTAATCGATAAAACAATCGATTATATCAACAATCAAGCGGAACACCATAAAACAGTTTCGTTCAGCGATGAATACAAGGCGTTTTTGGCTGCGTACAAGGTCGAATTCAATCCCGATTACCTTTTGACTGATTGATTGTCGGTGTCACACCCTTCGGGGTTCCCAATGTGGTGTTAACACTCACTATACAGGGGTTCACACCCCTGCCTGTACTATGCCGCCCGTTCTGGGCTGCACATTTTTTAATTCCCCGCCAATCTTTTCCACAAATTCCGCCAACATTTTCTATATTTGCTTTTGCTGCGCGCAAAATTGCCAGACAAACGCCACATATTAAAAATATGTTTATGGATGAAAAATTGGATTTGTACCAACCCGAAGATAATTCAGTAATCGTATATCAAAGCGATGATGATTCGCTGCGTTTGGACGTCCAATTGTCGGAGGAAACCGTGTGGCTGACGCAAATGCAAATGGTTGAACTTTTCCAATCGAGCAAGGCGAATGTGAGTGAACACATTAGAAACATTTACCAACAACACGAATTGTCGAAAGAAGCAACTGTTCGGAAATTCCGAACAGTTCAAAAAGAAGGCTCGCGAAATGTTACAAGAGTGTTGGAGTATTATAATCTTGACGCGATTATTTCTGTGGGCTACAGAGTAAACACCAAGCGTGGCATAATGTTCCGCAAATGGGCTACCGAAGTTCTTAAAGAACACCTTTTGCAAGGATACAGCATTAATCGGAATATAGTTCAAATAAACGGGCAGTTGCAAGACCATTCCGAAAGGATTCAACACCTTGAAGAAAAGGTGGATTTCTTTGTCAGAACTTCGCTTCCACCCACACAAGGCATATTCTTCGACGGCCAGATTTTTGACGCTTACACGTTTGTGTGCGACCTTGTGCGTGCGGCCGAAAAGCGGATAGTCCTGTTCGACAACTATGTTGACGACACCGTGCTCACAATGCTCGACAAGCGACAGAGCGGCGTAACGGTTCGCATTCTCACAAAAACAATCTCGCAGCAACTGCAACTCGACATTGACCGACACAACGCCCAATATCCGCCACTTGCAGCCGAAACCTTCGCCAATGCCCACGACCGTTTCCTTTGCATTGACGATGCGGTCTATCATATTGGCGCTTCGCTCAAAGATTTGGGCAAGAAGTGGTTCGCCTTCAGCAAAATGGAAATCACGACCGATGACTTGCTGAACAAATTGCAATAAGAAAAGCCCCAAATCTCGCCCAAACACCACCGCTTCCCCAGCATTTTTTCATTTTTAACATTTCCCATTTCCAAAATTCCACCAACATTTTCTACCTTTGCCTTTGCCGCACGCAATTTTTTTGCCGCTGCGCTACATACATAAAGGCGTCAGCCTGATGCTTGTTTTTGGCTTTCTGAAACGTAGGAAATTTCAAACGACTTCAAAAACAATGCAAAAGACGATGCTACGGGTGTGGTATAAGCATTCCGTGGGTGTGCATTGGGGCAACTTTGTCCCTGCACACTTCTGCGGGCTATATACACGCAACGTGGGGTCTCTTTGCTCGTTAAGTCAATGGTCTTCCTACACCACAGAAAGCGACGGGTAAAGGTTCAGATACCCACGTTTTTTTGTTTGTGGCTGTAGGATAACAGATTGATAATAAGGTCCGATTCGGGGTGTTTGGCGGATGAGAAAGAAACGAATTTCTTGTGCCAGAGCAATTAACTTTTCTTGACTTGTTTCAATTACAAGCCGAGTATCCTGAAACGATAATTAACAATTCCATAGTAGAGAGTAGCGTAGAAGACGTTGATTTGTCTAAAAACGTTCTAATTTGTAATGTCAAAAAGGACAATGTCCGACACTTTCTTGATGGTACAGCAAAAATCTATTATTCGGGAAAGCGTTTCCCTAATACAGTAGCACTAAATAAGTTATATTATTTTATTCCATATATAGGCAAACAGTGCGACCTTGATTATTATGGCATTCGTGACCTTTACTTAATCAAAATAGCACGTGTCGGTTCTCGTCGAGAGGGAGAACTTGACAACGACCCGAATGATTTACGTATTGTCTTTGAATTACAGTTTGTTAAACACCTTTTCGATGATTACCGCCAACAAACATTACACATTTGGCATACTTATGAGGACTCAACATTAGAAGAACTTGTTAATTCCCAAACAAAACCCAGGCGAACAAATCTAAAACGACTTACCTATATCAGTCTGTTTAGTTGTGCTGGAGTTGGTTGTTATGGATTCAAACAGGAAGATTATGATTGTGTAGCAACAGTCGAATTAATTGAGCGCCGATTAAATGTGCAGAAATATAACCATAAGTGTTTATTTGACAGCGGTTATATCTGCGGTGATATTACACTCAAAGAAACTCAAGACAAAGTTTTCGATGAAATCCGAATGTGGCAACAGCAAAAGCGATTGACGGATTTAGATGTTGTAATCGCCACACCACCTTGTCAAGGAATGTCTGTTGCCAATCATAAAAAAGGCGATGAACTCAAACGCAATTCCCTTGTCGTTGAGTCAATCAAATTCATACAAGAAATAAAACCGCGTTTCTTCCTTTTTGAAAATGTGCCAGCATTCCTTAAATCAATTTGCACTGACCTTGACGGCATTGATAAACCAATTCGGGAAGCAATTGAATTGGACCTTGCTGGTCATTATAATATTGCTTCAAAAGTTATCAATTTCAAGGATTATGGTAATCCAAGTAGCCGTACGCGTACTCTTGTGATTGGTGTGCGAAAAGACCAAAAAGAAATCACGCCACTTGAATTGTTCCCCGACCGCCAAGAAGAACAGACGCTTCGACAAACAATAGGCCATTTACCACATTTGCACCATATGGAGGAAATTTGGGAAAATGACATTTATCACGCATTTCGCCCCTATGCCCCACATATGCAGGCTTGGATAGAAAACATAAAAGAAGGACAGTCCGCATTCGATAATGAAGATGTTAATCGAGTTCCGCACACAGAAAGGGATGGACGAATCGTATTTAACCAGCGAAAAAACGGCGACAAATACACCCGTCAATATTGGGATAAAGTGCCACCTTGCGTACATACCAGAAACGATATTTTGGCAAGTCAAAACACAATTCACCCCACCGACAACCGAGTGTTTTCTATCCGCGAAGTTATGCTTATGATGTCTGTGCCACAAGATTTTATGTGGAGTGCCATACCATATGCACAACTTAATGCTATGACTTTTGAAGAAAAGCAAAAATACTTGAAGAAAGAAGATGTTAATATCCGTCAAAGTTTAGGAGAAGCGGTGCCGACCATTATCTTTCAGCAAATTGCACATAAAATACAAGAAAAAGTTGCAGAAACTGAACTGACCGAACAAGACGTACAGGAAATCATTAACAAAAACGATTTAACTAACTCGCAAAAATTGTTGGGATTTGTTAAGAAACACAAAAAGTTAGGGTTTGTCCGCTTGTCCAAAATTGCAGAATATGCGAATTGTGCTCGTTCAGAAACCGCCGCGTATTACACTCGACAAGACATTTGTTATGCTGTAGTCAAAAATTTACCCGACTATCCCGATTCTAAAGTCTTGCATATTCTTGAGCCTGCCACAGGAGTAGGGAATTTCTTACCGTCTCTTTTTCTAAAATATGCAAATGTCGCAGAGTTGCATATAGATGTGATTGACATTAATTCGGACAGCATTGCTTTGCTAAAACAAATATTACAGTCTCTGCCACAACCAGAAAATGTCAGATTGAATTTTATAAACAAAGACACCTTGTTAGAAAAATTCACCAAAAAGTATGACATAGTAGTAGGAAATCCACCATATATGAAAGTGACTAATAAGGATTTACTAAAGCGGTATAAACAGAATGTGACAAACAAAGACACAAATAATATTTTCTCATTTTTCATAGAAAAGGCATTGCTATTGGGCGATGTGGTTTCCTTGATTGTTCCTAAAAGTTTAATCAATGCGCCCGAGTTTGGCGGAACTCGTGAGATGATGAACAAACTGCCTATTACAAATATTATCGATTTCGGAGAACGTGGTTTCAAAGGGGTTAAAATTGAAACAATAGCATTTGTAATAAACAAGCGAGAGAATAGACACCTAACGAAGGTCGAATCGTACATTACGAACTCTGTTGAGAGTAAAAACCAAGAATATATTTCGTCTTCAGATTACCCATATTGGCTGATATATCGAAACGAAGACTTTGACACTGTGGCTGAAAAATTGAAGTTCGGTATTTTCAAGGCTTTCCGCGACCGCGTACTTACAAAATCAAACACTTTACAACAAGGCAAGATACGCGTGCTAAAATCTCGAAACATTGGTAGCAATGAAATTATAGACATAGAAGGCTATGACACTTATATTGACGATGTTGGCAATCTGGAGGTTGGAAAATACTTGAATCGCACTGATTGTGTATTGGTTCCAAATCTATCATATTATCCACGTGCTTGTTTTATGCCCAATGATTGTATTGCAGATGGCTCTGTGGCTATATTGACCGCACCACCCGATTGCAATATTACCACCGATGATTTAGCATACTACGCCACTGATGAATTTTGCAAGTTCTACAGCATAGCGAGAAACCGTGGTACACGGTCATTAAATATTGATAACAACTCAGTGTTTTTCTTTGGTAAACTAAAAAACTAAAACGAATATGATTCAAGAAATAACTGAATATCTGAATCAATATGATTTAGATGTACGCAAAACAGGTGATGCCAGATTTATGGACCAAAAATGCACCCCAGATGTTGTGTGCTTTATTGCAGATTGCATTCTGAATTTGAATCCACAAGGAGAATTCACTGTCCAAGATATATGGGATATGCAGTACTTTATCAAGAGTGCTTCGGCAATCTTTGGCAAACCGAGTCCCCGAAACGAAACCGCACGCCACGAATATGACAAGTTTATACAACAACCTTTGCGAATGTTGGCATACGCACACGTTTTAAGTATTGAGAAACGCGGAGCTACCAATTATTACAGCATTGAGAACCTTGACATTCTTGATTTTATAGCCACAAAAGAGCGCAATGCATACAATTTTCTATATGCCTATATCATTAAAGTTCTTGCGGATAGCAATATGTTGAGACATTTTGAAACATTTAAGGAAAAATGCAAAAACAATACTGTGACGAAACAAGACTACAGGGAATTAAAAGATAAGTACACTCGTTTTATTATTGGTAATACGGCAATTAATGGTATGGTAGAAGTATATAGAATTTTCACTAAGATTATTAATGTTTATGCTGCGGAGAATGACATACGAGGAACAGAAAAGGGAAGATTGTCCAATTATAATATCACTTTTTCAGATTTAATGTATAATCGCAAAAATTGGCGAGATACAGACAAACCTAAAGCCCAGACTCGCCAAGAAGCGGCAACTGCGGAAGATATTAGGCAACAAGAAGAATATGATGCTTACCAAGTAACCAAGGCTATGAATTTGTTGCGAAAGATACAAACTGAGAGTGAGGTCAAAGACCAATATGCAAATGGTGATGCGACGCAGGTGCACCATATATTTCCAAAATCAGAATTTCCTGCAATTGCGCATTATTTGGAAAATCTTGTAAAACTCACAGCGACACAACATTATACAAAGGCGCACCCAAATAACCGCACGCAAATCATTAATCACGACTATCAACTTGTATGCTTACTTGCAAAATCTCAAACGATTGAACTTTCATTAAGGCAAGTTGGAGAAAAGTATTATCGCAAAGAATCATTTATTGTAGTTATTAACACGGGACTGAATGCAGATTTAAATTTCTCGTTAACCTTTCCTGAAATACGCACAGAATTACGTCATTTATACAATAATGTAGCATAGGATATATCAGTGTAAATCAATACGATTAGCACGAACCATTGTGCCTTTGATGATTCTTACGCTTTCGGGTTAAATCTGTCAGAATCGGTTAGCGCCAAAACCCCTATAAGTTCCCTATATGTATCCTATATGTTCCCTATATGTTAAGCGCCCCCAAATTCGGTTCAATTCGGATTAGTTTGGTTAGCCACAAAAACAGCAACCGTCAGGTTGCCCCTTTCCGTTCCCGATAGTTATCGGGATTTCGCGTGTTCCGTGGTTAACTAAAAATCAGTGTTGTCTCGTGTCGTCAGTGCGAAACCCTTCATTTTCAGCCAAAATTATAACCCCATTTGATAATTTTTTAAATATATCGCTTGCGATATAAAATAATTCCACTACTTTTGTATCGCGAACGATATAAATAACAGTTTAAAGATTCAAAACGATGAAAAAGAACAAATCAACACTGAACGCAATAAATAAAAGTATAACAAGTGCGGTGGTCTGCCTTGCGTTGGCACTGACGGCCTGCACGCAAAAAAACAACAAAATGGCTACAATTTACGATTTCAAAGCCCTGAACAACAAGGGCGCCGAGGTGGACCTTGCGCAGTACAAGGACCAAGTGCTGATGATTGTCAACACCGCTTCAAAGTGCGGTTTCACGCCGCAATACGACGGCTTGGAGGCTCTCTATCAGAAATATAAAGACCAAGGGCTGGTCATTCTGGGCTTCCCCTGCGACCAATTCGCGCACCAAGAGCCTGGCACCGACGAGGAGATTGCCGAGTTCTGCCGCCTGAACCACGGCGTCACCTTCCCGCTGATGAAAAAGATTGACGTCAACGGCAGCAATGCGAGCCCCGTCTTCGAGTATCTGAAAAGCCAAGCCCCGACCGAGGAGTACAAAGGCCTGAAAGCCAAGGCGACGCACACAATGCTGAAAAAAATCAGCAACTCGGCTGTTAACGATGGCGACATTCTGTGGAACTTCACCAAGTTCGTTATCAGCCGCGACGGCAAGACCGTAAAGCGTTACCCGCCCACCACAACGCCCGAAGAGATTGAAGCCGACCTTAAAACCCTGCTGTGATGAAAGAAGAGTTTCGGCTCGATAACCAACTGTGTTTCAGGCTATACACTGCGTCGCGGCTACTCACGCAGGCCTACAATCCGCTGCTCTCGGCACACGGGCTCACCTATCCGCAGTATTTGGTTCTGCTGGTTTTGTGGGAGAACGACGCGCAGCCTGTCAACGACATTGCCAAACGGCTCTGCCTGGAGACCAACACCGTGACACCGCTCGTGCAGCGAATGGAAAAACAGGGCATTGTCACCCGCGCGAAAGGGACGAACGACGCTCGGCAAATAATTGTCAGTCTGACAGATAAGGGTCAGCAACTGCAAACCGCCCTGACCGATGTGCCCTTTGCCGTTGGAGGCGCCGTTGCCTGCAAAAGCCTGACGCCCGAAACCGTGCCCGCTCTGTTCCAAACGCTCGACGATATGATTGCGCAACTCAAAAAGAACCTGAAACGCGACACGTAACCATTGGTTGACATTTCAAGAATATGTATCTATAACAAAATGAATATTTTATATTGACAAAAAAATCTACGGAAATGAAAAGTTTTAAATCGAACGCGTGGCTGCTGCCACAACCCGTGCTGATTATCGGCACTTATGACAAAAACGGCAAACCGAACGCAATGAACGCCGCTTGGGGCGGACAATGGGACGCACACGAAATCGCCATTTCGCTCGGCTCGCACCAAACCACTGACAATCTGGACGTTAATCCCGAGTTTACCGTCACTTTCGCCACCGCGGCCACAATGGTTGCCGCCGACTATGTGGGCATTGTGAGCGGCCGCAACACACCCGACAAAATGGCCAAAACGGGCTGGACTATCGCGAAAGCGCCCAACGTGAACGCACCTGTGTTTGGCGAGTTCCCAATGACGCTTGAGTGCCGCGTGAAGCAGACGATTGGCAAAGACGCAAGCGGCTTCAACCTTGTGGCCGAAATTGTCAACATTCTGTGCGACGAGAAGTACCTGGCCGCCGACGGCAAACCCGACGTCGAGAAAATGGGCATTATCACCTTCGACCCTGTGCACCACACATATATCGAACTCGGAAAGACTGTCGGCAACGCCTTCGCCGACGGCCAAAAACTGAAATAAGCGCACCGAACAGTCGGCTCTACTTTATAATCCGTCCCTGCACAAGGGGCGGATTTTTTGTTGCAACAGCCGCTCAATTGGCCCGCTACCTGACGTTTTACTTTTGATATTGGACAAAACATATAGTCAACTATATATTTTGTCCGATTAGTAGTTATTTTATTTATTTACTGCAATATATAGAGCGTAATTTGTGCTAAACAAAGCAATTTTACCTACTATTTTTGCAAAATAGTTTGTAAAATCAAACAAAAAGCACCATATTTGTGGACAAATATGATAGTGAACTATATATTTTATCCAAACAAGTTATAACATTATGTATTTAAGGAACTTACAGACCGAACTTTTGAAACTGGCGGAAAAATGGTGCGTCATTTCGGTGACGGGTCCGCGTCAGTCTGGGAAAACCACATTGTGCAAAACGGCGTTTCCTACGTATAAGTATGTGAATCTGGAAGATATACCAACGCGGCTTGAAATACAAAAGGACCCGTCGGCATTTTTGCGAGCATTCCCCAACGGCCTGATTATTGACGAAGCACAACTGATTCCACAGTTGTTTTCGTATGTGCAAGTATTTGTGGACGAAGACCAAAGCCGACGGATTGTGCTCTCGGGCAGCAACGACTTTCTGCTAATGAAAAGTATCACGCAGTCGCTGGCTGGCCGCGTGGCGGTTATGCGCCTGCTGCCGCTGGCCTTGAGCGAACTGGGCGACACATCAAAAATATCGACCAACGAACTGATTTACAAAGGATTCTTTCCTGCTATCTGGGGCAATGGCCGCGAAGTTGGCTATGTGCTTGAAAGTTATTTGAGCACATACGTTGAACGCGACCTGCGGCAGATTGTCAACATCAAAGACCTTGAGTTGTTCCGCAAATACATCACGCTTTGCGCTGTGAGAATTGGCTCGGAATTTAACGCCACGGCACTGTCGAACGAATTGGGTATCAGCGTTATAACTGCAAAGGAATGGTTCCGCATCTTGCAAACATCGTACGTCTGCTACGAACTGCAGCCTTTTTTCCGCAACATCGGAAAGCGGCTTGTGAAAACACCCAAAATCTACTTCTACGACGTGGGATTAGCCTGCTATCTGCTTGGCATTCAGTCGCCAGAGCAAGTTGCAACGCACCCTTTGCGCGGCAATCTGTTCGAGAATCTGGTGGTGACGGAAATGCTCAAAACCCGTTACAACAAAGGCAAACGCAGCAATCTTTATTTTTATCGAGATAAGGGGCAGCACGAAGTTGACGTTTTGCAGGAATATGGCAACGAACTGCGGGCTTATGAGATTAAATCGGCTACGGCAATAAACTCTGATTTCTTTAGTAACCTAAAGTATATCAAACCTTTGTTGGGTGACGCTCTGCTGTCGACGCAAGTGCTCTACGACGGCAACAGCGACTGGGACCAACCCGAAAATGGCTACATCAATTTCCGCCATTGGCAGGAAAACAATCCTTGGGAAAAGGGGGAATGAAGTAGAGAAAGTGAGAAAAATTGCTTTTATAAATTCTTCAAGCACGAGTTTTCTTGCCATCTAACCTTGTTCAATGCCATTTGTAAACCATTGAAATCCAATGTCTCCAATGGTATTTTCCCTTTTGCGAAACTGCACGAATTGACTTTTTTATTCCAAGATACAGAACAAAAGTTCAGCGGACGGTTGCATTTCAACAGACACGACGGACTTTGAAATGGTTTTCCACCTGCCACAGCCGACAATTCTTTTGCCGTTGGTGTGTTTGAAAAACGTTGCGGAACAAGAATAATTTGCTCTGACGCAAGATATTTGAGTAATCGTTGATATGTGATTTCTACGTTGGCAATATTGTTCTTCCCGACCAAGAGATTCACGCCTGGCTTAATTCCTATTCCCGCAATTCTTTTGGTTAAATATTCGACACGTTCAACTTCCGACTGATTTTCAGGCTGGTGTATGGTTATGTGAATCTTGTCTGGTTTGTGTTTGGTGAGATTATTCCACACACCAACTTCTTCCAATGGCAATCCGTTTGAAGTAACCGACAGATAACACTGCGGATAAAGCGCTTCAATTACATCAAAAACACCCTCATATTCAAATGGTTCGCCACCGCCAAGCGAAATTGCCTTCACCCCACCGCTCTTTATGCAGTCAGTTGCAAAATCGATAACTTCTTGCGGTTTCCAAAATGTGTTGCCGTTGCGTGAACTATGATTATAGCAAAAAGAGCATTGCTTACTGCAATAATTCGATAGGTCGATAGACAGAAGTTCAATCATACTAAATTATGACTCGCACTCGCAACATTTTCCTGCCTTTTTTAATTTTTCCATTTCTTTAACAGAAATGATATAAGGAATCACATTTCCTCGATATGGTTGTTGTGCCAAACGTTCTATTTCCGCACGGTTTTCTTCCAACTTCGACATCATAAACAATGGAAATGCCTGTTCGCCAATTATTATCTGATTTTTCACAATCTGAAAAACAGATTTAAGTATGCTTTTCTCTTTGTCTTCCAAAATAATAACGTATGGGTTGAACCGCATAACAGCGTCTTCAAGCCATTTGTAATTCTTTTGAAACAATTCTTTCAGAATGCCGCTATTAATATGTTTTTTAATATCACTTTCAGATACATAGCCTTCATATTTACTATTTGACAAAACGTGAGGTCCGATAGGTATTTTTATCGGAATACGAGGCATTATTGGCAACCAAATTCCATATCGAGCAATTGTGTCTGTAAATGACATAGGATATACGTGATTATCAAATATATTTTTTATAAAAAGAATTGTAGGTTTGTTGGTATAATAATGAATTTGACTTGAATAGCAATGCCTTGTACAATCATCACATTCGTATATGGTTCTTTGAGAACAATAGTTGATAAAACATCGCTCTTTAATAATCCTAGTATTTATGTAAGCATTTGTTCCATTAGACAAAGGAAGAAGTGAGTATTCACAACCATCAACAATTATAGGATTTTCGCTTGCGAAACTCGGATACCATTCCGCGATTTGAAAAGTACCATTTTCACTGAATTTGACAGGAACTTTCAAAGCAGTTCTTTGTAAATCAGGTGGTAATTGGTTGATTTTAACTGGATTTTGTGGAACATTCATACATTTCGGAAGAGCCTCTGCCCAATAAGGTTGGTGAAATATGAAATATGGTGCAGACGAGAATTTTTTAGTGTGAATAATAGCACCATTATTCCAATCATCATCCAAATCGAAATCCTTTTCCTTATAAACATTAATAATTATTTTATTATCAATCATACGTTTAAGAACAGAATGCACATATGGTTTACCATTATTTTTCGTACATTCGAAGGCATCAATTGAATACACTCCTCTTCTTTTTGAAATACAAAATTCTATCTCAAAATTTTTGTCTTCAGCCAGTTTTAGGAACTCATTTTCCTTATTTATGTCAATCTGAATAATTGTATTAAATCCCCAATAATCCTCATCTTCTGGACTATGTGGTTTTTCCATCAAATCATCAATTTGGTCATCAGTTAAAGTAATTTGCCAAAAAATTTTGTTTTTGTAGTCAGCATCATAACCATATACTAAATCTTCAACGGATATTTCTGGGTTCGCTAATCGAGGCACTGGCCCATTTTCATTGAAATCCATAATTCCAACATTTCCGTCTTCGTCAACCATATACCACGCAGTTGACATTGAATGTGTCGCAGGATATTCTTTGTCTAACTTCATCGCTTATAAATTAAAAATCAAGTGTTTCACAAATCACACGAAGCATCTTTGTAAAGATATATTTTTCTTTATTAGGTTGTAATGGCTACTTTCCCCACATCTTAAACGGCCGTTGCAACAGATACGAATTGTAATACCGCTTGTCGCCCGTTACTTCCTGGCCAATCCAATCGGGAAGTTGCACGGGGCGGTCGGGGCGGTCGATTTCAACTTCGGCCATTGTAAGTCCTTCGTTTTCACCGCCGAACACGTCAACTTCAAATGTCAGGCCGCCGAACGGGACAATGTAGCGCGTTTTTTCGATTGCGCCTGGCAGACAGAGTTTTAGCAGCATTTCGGCTTCATTCGCAGCAATTTCCTTTTCCCACTCAAAACGACTCAGACCGTCGGCGGTGCTGGCGCCTTTAATGGTCAGATAGCCTTTGTCGCCCTTAATTCGCACACGCACAGTGCGTTGCGGGTCCGCAGCCAAGTAGCCCTGACAGATTTTGTATTCAGCCGTTGCAAGGTGACGAAACTCGCCTTTAACCAAAAACTTACGTTCTATTTCGGTGTATTCCATAGTTTAATGTTTAATTGGTGAATCGGTGAATTGGTTAATCGGTGAATCGTAATTCATAATTCGTAATTAACTAGTGCCTAATTCCTAATCCTAATTCCTAGTGCCTTTCAACTTTCCCGCCAACAATATGGCATTCAGCAAATTACCCTGCTGTGAACGGACCGAATAGCGCTCGTCAATAGTTTTGCGGGCCGCTTTGCCTAATTGCTGCCGAAGTTCCACAGATTCAATCAGTTGCGACAAGCAATCTATCCATTCGTTGTCGGTGGAAGCCAAAAAACCGTTCGCGCCGTGCTCAATAATATCGGTGTTCACGCCCACGGGCGACATTACCGTGGCAATGCCCAACGCCATATACTGAATGCCCTTGAAGCCGCATTTTCCACACGACCAGCGGTCATCGGGCAGCGGCATAATGCCAATATCAACCTTGTTAAGTTCTTCTACTTCAGTGTCTTTGTGCCATTTGGCGCTTTTCAGCCCAAGTTCGGGCACTTCATAGTCGACATCCACTATCACCTTGAAATTCACACGGTTGCCATATTTCTGTTTTATGGCCGTCAGGGCGGGAATGGCGTTCTGAAAGTGCTTCAGCGTGGTGGTGCTGCCAATCCAACCAATCGTAACTGGTTCAGAATCAACTGCCCCACGATATTTGTACGCATTGGTGTCAATGGCGGTCGGCACAATCTCCACATTCTGATTCGACTGACGTGCGTAATCTGCTAAAAATGAATTACCTACGGTCACCACATTGGCCAGGCGGGCAATTTTGGCGGTCTTCGCCGAACTCTTGAGCCAACTCAAGTTCTTGTTCGATTCCGACGTGTCGTTCAACCAGATAGCATCGTCGAAATCAAAAATCATTGCGGCACGGCTCATCGAGAGCAGTTTCTCAAAGATTGCCCACCCCCAGAAATGCGCTTCGCGATAGACAATCACATAATCGTAACGCCACGCGCGCAAAACATCGAACAGCCTTATAATCACGCATTTTAACGCAATCCAGCATTTCAGCAGATAGTTGCCGCGCTGGTAGAAATGGCGGTCGTCCCAGGCGTTGAGCAGAAACGAGTATGTAATTGTAAATCCTTCAGACTCAAGAAAATCAGTGTACTGCTCGAATCGGAATCTCTGTCCTGGCGAGCGTCCAGGGCGGTGTGGGGCGATATATAGAAGTTTTGACGGCATTTATTTTTGGGTGTTGGGTGTTAGGTGTTAGGGTTATTCTCTCATACACAATATTATACGCCGCCACGCCATTTTCAAGCGAGAACATCTCGCAAGCCATCTGTCGCGATTGGCTGCGGCCATCGGGCGGCAATTTTAGCATTTTTTCAATTGCTGCGGCATAGTCGGCGCTATTCCAGCCGTCAATCAGCACGCCCTGCGGGTTGCGGCTCATAATCTCATCGACATCGCCCACGCCGCGATTGGTCAGGCACGGAATGCCAAGCGCCATCAACTCGGCAAGTTTGGTTGGCGACGACGCCTTTTTCGACCAAACGGGCTTTATGAAGAACAGCGACGCGTTGGACAGCATTGCCAGCGACGGTACTTCGCTGCGCTTGGCGGGTTGCACAACAATGCGGTCGGTGCTGATTCCGTGCCGCTCGGCTTCGTCGAGTATCATTTTTTTGCTGTCGCGAGTGATAAACAAGAATTGTGTATTTGGCTTATACTTAAGCAGTTCGCTAAATAAATCCATCATCTCGGGCAGCATATACCAAGTGCCAACCGAGCCCAGATACGAAAGCACGAATGTGTCGGGACTGATATTTAATTTTTTGCGCCAATTATCAATATCCGCCTGATTCACAGTGTTATAATCAAAATGTTTGACATCGGCGCAGCAGGGAATAACCGTTATTTTGTCGGCCGTTACATTGGGCAAATTCCATTGCAGGATCTCGCTTTTGGCGGCGTTGGTCAGGCTCACAATATCATCCGATTCGGTCATAAACACCTTTTCCTTACGCTTGAAAAAGTTATATACAAGCCTGTAAATCAGTTTTTTGGTGTTCCAGATATTGCCATCAACGCGCTCATCGGCATAGAAGCCGCGCATATCGAACACAAAGCGGCACCCGAACTTCTCTTTCAACGTAAGTCCCACAAAAGCAGCAATATAACTACGGCAATGCACAATGTCGAAGCCACCGCGCCGCTGCAGCGACAGTGCCAAACGCTTGATTTTCAGAATGTCTTTCAGCGTTGACACGATTGGCGGACGTTTGGTATAAACCGTTGGTTGCCAATCGATTCCTGCTTCTGCCACAATCTTTTCGACAGTGGCGCGGCCAGCAGCAAAAACTTCGGGCTTTTCAGCGCTTATGAGCGTGATTTGGTGTCCGCGCTGCGCCAGTCCGCACAGGTACGGCAGCACCTGCGACTGCCCCAAAGCGTCGGTCATTCCGTCGTACGATATGTATAAAACCTTGCTGCTCATTGGTTTAGTACGAAATCAAATATTGCCTTTTCGTCGGCACGGTCGAACCAGTGCATTTGCGGATAACGGTTGAACCACGTCATCTGTTTTTTTGCGTAACGCCGTGAGTTTCTTTTGATTAGGCGCACGGCTTCGTCAAAGTCATACTCGCCGTCGAAGTAGCCGAAAAACTCTTTGTAGCCGACCGTGTTGAGTGAGTTCAACTGCTTGTATTGGTGCAGATTACGAGCTTCGGCTTCCAAACCTGCGGCAAGCATCGCATCAACGCGGCTGTCGATACGGTCGTAGAGTTTTTGACGGTCCATTGTCAGGCCAACCATCACAATGTCGAAAGGCCGCTGCTTGCTTTGTCCCGTCCGCAGCGACGAGTATGTCTTGCCCGTCTGCGCAATCACTTCAAGAGCCTTCAGCACACGTTTAGGGTTCACAATGTCGGCTGTGTTGTAATAGTCGGGGTCGAGTTGGGCCAGTTCGGCGCGCAAAGCGTCAATACCTTCATTTTTAAGACGTTGCATCATCTGCTCGCGAATTTCGGGCGACGCTGTCGGTAAATCGTCAATGCCCTGCACAACAGCATCAATATACATTCCCGAGCCGCCAACCATCAGCACCTTGTCGTGCGTAGCGAACAGAGTGTCGAGCAAATCGAGCGCCTGCAGTTCGAACCGTCCTGCGCTGTAATAGTCTGTTATCGAGAGATTTCCAATGAAATAATGCTTCACTCTGGCCAACTGCTCTGCCGACGGTGGCGCAGCGCCAATCTGCAATTCGCGATACATCTGCCGCGAGTCGCACGACACGATTTCGGTGCCCAACTTCAGAGCCAGTTCAATGCTCAAGTCGGTCTTGCCAATGCCCGTGGGGCCCGTCAGTATTATCAGTTTTTTTTGTTGCATTCTACTGGTTGTTAGTCTGTAAAGACTGATAAATTTTATTGTTGGCAGTGACATTTATTTAAAAAAAGACCAATGCCGAGCCGACATTGGTCTGTTAAAATACTATTGTGTTATTTTACTTTTTTTTATAGGTAAGGCTCAGTGTGGCAATTTTGTCCATCACTTCTTTCTGACCAGTTGTGTTAACAACAAGGTCGAATACGCGTTCTACCTCGCCCAGTTGGTTAATGAATGGGGTAAATGAGTGGGTGAAAGACATTTCCAATTCCTTGAAATTTGATGTGTACTCATATGTGGCACTTTCTCCAGTCATCAGTCGCGACCATGCCTCGTCAAATCTAGCCTTGGCTTCATCGTTCGGAACATACAAATCGATGAAACGTTTGCCTACAAATTCAACCTTTTCCACACGCGATAACTGCAACATCATGTCGTTAACATCAATAATTGTTCCTGACAGGTCAATGTCTATAGTGCCGAGAGTGTTATTTATTGCATCAAAGGCAAGCCTCATCTCGCCTTCACGCCGCACGGCCTCTTCTTGAGTGGCTTGCAGCTCTTCCATGTTCTGGCGCAACTCTTCCTCTTGAGAAGACAGTTCCTCGCCACGCATTTTTGATTCTGAAAGTAATTTGTTGGTTTGTTCTGTGATTCTTACATTCGATATTGTTGAAGCGATGTTTTCGCCAAGCGTCTGCAAGAAATCTATCTGATACTGAGGTATTTCGTTGAATGATGCCAATTCCACAACTCCCAGCACATTGTCGTTTATTACAAGAGGGACAAGAAGCAGATAGTTTGGTTCTGCACCGCCCAAACCTGATGTGAGTTTTATGTATTCCTCTGGAATTTCTTTCAGATAGACAGGCAGTTTCTCAAATGCGCAACGTCCCACAAGACCTTCGGTCACGCCAAAGTTGGTTCTCAAGTATTTTTCGCGGTTGTATGCCACCGCACTTTTCATCTCAAAGTGAGGATTGTCTTTGTCCTGCTCGTTCAAAATATAGATAGCGCCCTGGTTAACTCCCAAATAATCAACCAAATGACGCATAACGTTGCTCGACAGAACATCCATATTCTCTGAGTTGTGACGAAGAATGTCGCCAAAATCGGCCAGGCCTTTGGTTGTCCAGTTGCGGATTTCGTCTTCGTGCTGGCGTTTCTTGTTGGCTTCGTCTGACGCACGTAGGTTCTTGCGCATTTCAAGCAGCGCATTTCCCAAAGTGTCGCTTTCTCCTAATGCCTCATAATCAGAATTATAGTTGCCATTTCCAATCTCGACAGCGAATTCTGATGTTTTGCGCAGCGATTCAATGAACCCGTTCAGTGCGTCGCCCATGTCACCAATTTCATCGTTCTTTGTAATTAGCTTTTCTTTTGGCAGAATACCTTTGGTCATTGTAATCAGGAATTCCTTGAGTTTATAGACAGGAACAACAATGCTTCTTATTGTTATGGTACTAACTATAATGACAATAACCACAATTATCAAGACTGAAATCACAACGAAATTTTGGAACCATGCAAACGATGAGGCCATCTCGCGGTTGGCATTTTCGGTCTTTTTCGATATTATTTCTGTGAGAGCCTCTATTTCGCTCAATATTTTATAAGTCTCTTCAATAACATCGCCACCATCTTCCACCATCATCTCTGCTTCCATACGAATAATATCTTCATTGTAGTCGAGCAACGATTTGAGGTTTTCCATGATGTCCTTATGATATCCGAACAACGTATCTCCAATGGCTGTTAATATTTGCGTTAGAGCGGCTCGTTCTTCCTCTTCCCAGTTCTTTGATATCTCCATCAACTCCGATTGCAGTTTGGGGAATTGCACATCGTGCATCGCTTGCAATTTGCGTTTGTCGGGAGTGCCGGGTTGTTTCTCGATATAAACCCAGTTTTTGATGAGCATCTGTGAATTGTTCACCATCGCATTGCATTCTTGCAGTCCGGACAATGATGGATTGTAGATGTTGAGAATGTCCTCATTCAATTTTCTGTTGGTGTTTGATGTGGAATATGTCACTAATCCATTGATGATTACCACCAGAAGCAATGAGCCGAAGCCTATAAGCAGTTTATTAGAAATTGTTAAACGCGCATTCATTATCTAACATTTTTGTTTCTCACCAAAAATAGAATTTTATTTTTATCTACTGAAAATTTTATCGGACTAAATTCAGATTGTTATAAAAAAAGAGAGCCTTCATTTTGTGAAGGCTCTTTTTGAGTTGTCCGAAACCCTATTCGGCAGACGCCGCATGAGTAATGAGGTTTGTACTTACGTGCAGCTTGCGGTCGTCAATTGCTTTTTTGTTGATTTCGTATTTGAGTTTGTCGTCAACTAAAAAGAAATTGATGCAGGAACCATTTTTGAGCGCTCCCGGTCTGTCGCTAAGAATCAAGGTTGATGATGAATCACCCACTTTGGCAATTACAGTGCTGAGTTTGTCAGCTTTGCTGTCGGCAAAGGGAAGGAAGAGAATATGGCATTTTGAAATCTCGTCGATGCTCTTAACACCAACCACAGAAATGGGGCAGGTGCCAACCATTTTGCCGTTTGTAAATGTCCTGACTTGGTTCAGAACATCGTTCTGGTTAACGATACAAATAACAAAATCACCAGTCTTTTCACTCGCAGGCCATTCAATCTCTTTTGTAAAGTTACATATGAACATGGCCTTATGTTTAGCTGCTTGAGCATAACTAAAGTTTATGCTAACGATTGCAAAAATCAGTAATAATAAACGTTTCATAATTCCCCAATTTTAAATTGAACAAATACACTATAGAAACTGGTCTAAAAGTATAAAAAAAAGTTATTGCAGTTATAGTTGACTTGTTTTTTTTCACAAAAGAGTGTATTTGTCAGATTAATAACCTTTTTTTATATATGAAAGTATGTTAATATGTGATAAATTGTAGGGGTTCGGTTTTGAAAAAATGAATTACATTTGCAACAAAAACGGAGTTTATGAGAGAATTTATCAGCAAAATAAAGCCTTGGGCAAAGTATTTACCTGTTGTCGTGTTTCTTGGAATCCTGCCTTTTGTTTGGGATTTGAATAATATGCTCGATGCCTCGTTGTTGCCGAGGCAATTGGCGTTGTCGTTCTTTTTGATCGCTATGACGGTTACGTTTGCGGTTCTGTTTTTTAAAGGACAACGTTTCTGCTTTGATGGGAAATGCGTAAAAATTGTTTTTGGCGGATTGGCAATTTTTATGCTAATGCACCTGATCTCATGGGCTTTCGGAGTGGTCAATGGATATGAGGCTTTTTTCCGTACCGTGAAGGAATTTGGGTTCTGTTTGTTTTTTCTTTTCATCTATCAGCTGATAGTCAATGATTATCGGGGAAGAGACTTGATTCTGAAATTTCTGCTTGTGGCGGGTGCGGTTTTCATTATAATCGGAATCATCCAATTCCTGAAGGCTGATTTCTCAAAATTTGAAGAGTCAACCAGGAACTTGTCATATTATCTTAATTCTATAATTGAGGAGATTTATTCCACTTGTTCAAACAAGAATCTTTTTTCATCAATACTATTCTTAACATTGCCAGTATCAGTGTATTGCATGTTTTGCCACGACGACAGCCACAGGGCATTGTCGCTGTCGTGGCAGATTTTTGCAGGAATTGTGTCGATTGCCGATTTGGCATTGATTATCATAATGCTTACACGAACCGTTTGGGCTGCATTAGCTTTGGCATTAGTTGTGGCTTATATCCTTTCATATGCTAGAAAGGTTCAGACAAGCGGAGGCAAGGTCTCGCTGAAAACGAAACTTATATATATAGGTGTACCTGCGGGGCTTGTGGTTATTATGATTGCAGTGTTTGCCTTGACCGACACACAGCTTGAACGGACAGTAGTGGAACGAGTCGCTATAACTTTCAATCCTGAAAAGTATGGTTATAGGGACAATGAACATGGCGAGTCTTCTGTAGCAATGCGAAAGTTGGTTTGGGGAAAGACTTTGGAGATGGTAAAGGATCATCCGATATTGGGTGCAGGTCCTGGTCAGTGGCAGATTGAACTACCCAAATATGGTCTCGATGAGTTCGGCGCAAAACTGCGCGACGGCTCACTAACCTTCCAGCGTCCGCATAACGATTATTTGTGGTTTGCATCAGAAGTAGGTATAATAGGTTTGCTCGGGTATTTGATTTTTTATGTTGGCATTCTATTTGCCGGATTGTCAAATATAAAACGTACAACCAATGGTAGAGTCGCATTGTTTAATATTGTGGCTGTTGCTGCACTAACTGGTTGGATAGTGGTTTCGCTGCTGGATTATCCTCATGAACGTATTGAGCATAATGTGTTTTATCTGACCATTTCGGCAATAGTGCTTGCCGACTACGCAAAGCGGGTTGTTGCTGATAATCAGGCAGAACAGTCGGGGAACCCGACAATCACGATGACAATTCTGGTGTTTGGACTGATTGTGAGTGGTTTGCATTTGTGGCAGACATGGGCATATTATAAAGGAGAAAAGAATGGCCGACTTGTTTTGGCAGCTTACTATCATGAAGATTGGAATGCCGTTGTCAGGTTGACACGGAATGTCGATGCTCAAATGTATACTTTGGACAATTATACTGTGCCCATCCATTATTACAGAGGTGTGGCATTGTCGTTTAAAGATAACGATAAGGCTGCAATTGGCGAGTTCGAGCAGGCACTTGAAAAACATCCTAACCATATGTTGTCATATTGCGGCTTGGGAGCATCGCTGATGAGGATGCAGCGATATGACGAGGCAATAAAATATGTTGAACGGGTTCTTGAAATGTCGCCGCGTAATAGTCAGGCATTGTTCGATATGGCTATTATCCATTATAATAAAAGAGAGTTCAAGCAAGCTCTTGATTATATGTTGAAGCTGCCTTTGGTGATAGAGTCCGGGCCACGGAATTATGAGGCAACTCGCAGGTCGATCTGCAGGGCAGCTGTTGCGGAAAGTGCACCGCGATATAATAGAGATAATCTGCTGAATTGGCTGAATAACGACAGCAGAGTGGATTCTTCTATAAAGAGATATTACTCTGATAGTTGTTCTTTTGACGAGTTGATTCTTAAAGAATTGGGGCCGAACAATCAGTGAGTGAACAAGTGCTCAAAAAGGATTTTTAAGCCAATCAGAATCAGCACAATTCCGCCAATCAGTTCGAAGTTGAACTGGCAGATGCGTTTGAAGCAGGCGCCAAGGTAGACCCCGACAATGGTCATCAGGAACGAAACTGCAGCAATGGTCAGGGAAGGGGAGAGCAGCGTGTTTCGCATCAATCCTAAGTTTACGCCAACAATGAGCGCATCGATGCTAGTGGCGACCGCTAACCCGAGCAAAACCTTGTAACTCGTTGTGTCAAAATGACCTTCTTCTTTTTCGCTGAGTGATTCACGAATCATGTTTCCGCCAATGCATGCCAACAACCCAAAGGCAATCCAATGGTCGAAAGAGTCGATGAGATTGGCAAAACTGGCACCTGCCATCCATCCGATTACGGGCATAATACCCTGAAAACCTCCGAAAAAAACTGCCATAATCAAGGCTGTCTTTAATCGGGGCTTCTCCATCATCAGCCCTGCAGTTATGGAAACCGCAAAGCAATCCATTGCAAGTGCAACGGCTATAATCAGAATATCAAGTGTGCTCATCTTTTTTTCGGCAAATATATGTGAGCGATTAAAATCAATATTTTTTTCGCACAAAAAAATCTTTGTCAATCTTTTAGTTCGTGTTATTTCTATAGAACAAACCTTTACATTTGCAGTTCATTAAAAATAGTCAGTATGCGGTACACATCAGACAACAGAAGTGACAGAAAGCCAGACCGTAACAGGAATAATTACGGGCAAAACGATTCGGGCAGAGAATCCAGAAATTTTGGAAAAAGCGAAGGAGCAAGGTTTGGAAAAAGTGACGCGACCAGAAGATTCGGTCATCGGCCTTATGGCGAGAACGGGGAATCGGACGGACGGTATCGCCAAGGTAATGGCGGTGAAAAGCGTCAGATGCATCGCTCCAATGACGGTTCCACCAACGAAAATCGCGGATACGGGCAGTATCGCGGCAACGGACAAATGCGTGGCAACTATCGTGACAAAAACAATAATGGTCAGAATCAACGTTTTGCGCGTCCAAGAATTGAGCGTAATCAAAATGATGCCGAACAACAGTATTTTTCGAAATACAAGGAGGATGACGGAATCCGTCTGAACCGCTATATCGCAAACGCAGGCGTATGCAGCCGTCGTGATGCAGAACAGTATATTTTGGCAGGAGTGATAACCATCAACGGTAAGGTCGTAACCGAACTTGCCACAAAAGTTCATTATGGCGATGTGGTCAAGTTCAACAACGCGCCATTGATGCCAGAAAGAAAAACTTACATTTTGCTCAATAAGCCAAAAGATTACGTTACAACCACAGAAGATCCGCATGCTGAAAAAACAGTGATGGATCTTATTGGTGATGCTGGAAAGAACAGGGTTTATCCGGTCGGTCGGCTTGATAGGGCAACCACAGGACTTTTGCTGTTAACTAATGATGGTGATTTGGCTGAGCATCTTTGCCATCCGAAGTATAACAAGCAGAAAATCTATCATGTAACACTCGATCGCAAGGTGGAGGCAGAAGACATTGAAAAGTTGGTAAGCGGAATCGAACTTGAAGACGGTATGGCAAGCGCCGATGAAATAGAATACTGCAATCCGGAAAACCTTGCTGAAGTAGGTGTTGTTATTCACAATGGCCGAAACCGCATTGTGCGTCGCATGTTTGAGGCGTTGAAATACAGGGTAAGGAAACTTGACCGGGTTTATTATGCCGGGTTGACCAAGAAAAATCTACCTCGCGGCAAATGGCGTTTCCTCACTGAAAAAGAAATCGCAATGCTGAAACGCGGTGCCTATAAATAGGGGACTCAATCAAAAACGACATTTTGTAGTAAAAAATAAAACAGAGCCGATTAATTTGGTGCAATTGTTGTTATAAAAGTTTTATATTTGTATTGACTTTTATGAACCCCATGTATTAATAATGGACAATTGCGTTAGTTTATTGAGTTATAAGGGCAAAATAACATTCGACAAAGTCAATGACTTGTTGGATGAATATCAGCGCAAAATGCCTGCCACTTGCAGCGTGAAGTGCCGGATGCGATTGTATTCCATTGTTGTTGAGTGTCTTGAGAATGCGTACAGACATAATATAGAAGGTTCGGATTATCAAGTAACTGTCGATTTGTGGAATCAGCAATCCGATTTTGTCCTTTTTGTTGAGAATAAGATAAAGAATGATGAGATTGGACCGTTGGCAAATTACATTGAGCGGATTAACGCGGCTTCGCCAGCGGAATTGAAAAAATTATACTTTGAAACAATCTATCACACAACAATATCAGAAAAAGGCGGGGCAAGAGTAGGATTGATGAAGATTCGCCGATGTGCAAGCCAGCCGATAAAATATGAATTTGTCGCAATCGATAATAATATATCTTTGTTTAACATAATAGTCAGAATTACTGACGTTTACCAAGCGGACCACAATGACAATGAACTCTATCAGAATTCAAGAAACCAAAACGTCTCCTGCGGTTGTTTTTGACCTTGATAACAACAAGTTTGAAATTACAGGATGTTCGCGACCAGAGGATGTCGTGGTTTTTTATCAGCCGATTGTTGATTGGCTTTGCGATTTGAAGATAAGCATCAACGATGAGTTGCTGGCAAAATTCCAGAGCAATCCGATAGTTTTCAAACTGTTTTTTGAGTATTTCAATTCGTCGTCTGCGAAGTATGTTTTGGACATAGTCCTGCTTATTAATGAATTGTTTAAGTGCGGGTTAAATGTCAGAATTGAATGGCAATACAAGCATAATGATGAGGATATGCTTGAAACGGGAGAGGAGTTTACCGATTTGATTAAATGCCCGATTAGTTTTGTCGAAGTCCAGTGATTATCGGTGTAAACTGCTTTGTAATAGTTAGTTGCTCTGTTTTAAAATTCAAAAATCATACCTGTTTTTACATTCTCGCCTTTGAAGTTTTTCCGAAATTCGTTTATGACTTCAGGACTTGTGCAATGCGATGGCAAAACGTATTCAGAGCCAGTTTCTTTCAGATAATCAATGGTTTGGCTTAATTGCTCGTTGACTTCGGTCATGTGAAATCCTCCAATCACTCCATAAACTTTGCTTTGCTGGCAGACCTTGCGGGCTTGCTCCACAATGTTGCAGATGCCAGAATGGGCGCAACCAGAAATGACAAAGATGCCTTTGGCTGTCTTTATGGCAATTGCCGAATCGTCAATAATTGGGTCGGCCGTGCCGCCGGCAAAATGAAACTGAGGAACCAGTTCCCGCTCGAATGACATAGTTCGCTCTATTTTACCAAGATATACAATTCTCTCGGAAAGCCAGAGTGGCTCGCGGCTTTCGACAAGCGTGTTGCGGGCTTCAATGTTTTCGCGGGTTACGGCAATTGTCAGATTGCGTCCTGAACGCCCTGAATATCGGGTTGTAAAAGCGCACGGATGAGTGATGATGCGTTTCCCGCTGATGTATTGCAATCCATTTCCGTGGTCGTAGTGCCCATGGCTAATTACCACTGTGTCAATTTCTTTTAGGTTAACGCCTAGTTTGTCGGCATTTCGCAAGAACAAGTCGGAGGCTCCAGTGTCGAACAGGATTTGCCTATCGGCTTCAACAATGAACGATAATCCATGCTCCCCCTCAAAGTCTGGTAATGCCAACTTATCGGACAAAATGGTTATTTTGACACAGCCGTTCATTTATATTGCTTATAATGATTGAATTAGAATGGTGTTCAATCGGTCCGCCTGACGAGTTGCCCGTCGACGAAATCAAACCGTTTTTTCTTAATCCATTTTTTTGCAACCCGCAGATACTCTTCAGTTTTAAACTGTGCCCACGAACGTTCGAGCCCAAGTTCGCGCACAACATTTTTGAACGATGCGAATTCCTGCTGCTGAATGATTGAGAAACTCAAATGGCCACATATATTTTTATTAGGCTGACTTTCAGCAAAATCCATCATCACGCGGCGCTTGGTTTCGTCCGATGGCGGGTCGATGCGCTCAAGGCGATGGGTTCGGACAATTTCCGCCATATCGCTTTCCCATTGAACTTCAGATTTTTGATTGTCATCGAGTTCGAAAATATAATCTTCAATCATCACCACATCCTGCGTGGTGTAATCGATGTACCAGCCTGCGGCAAACTCATCGAGATAGTGTTCCATCGCATTGCCGACGGCAACAATCAACTGCTCTTTATTCTCAATCATAACAATTTTTCTTTCAGATATTTACCTGTGTATGAAGCGTCGCATTTCACCAAATCTTCGGGCGTGCCTTCGAACACCACGTTGCCGCCCGCTTCGCCGCCTTCGGGCCCAAGGTCGATAACCCAGTCGGCGCATTTTATCACTTCCAGATTATGCTCGATAATCAGCACCGTATGACCGCGGTCGGCCAAGGCGTTGAAGGCTTCCATCAGTTTGTTAACATCGTGAAAATGAAGGCCTGTGGTTGGCTCGTCGAAGATGAAGAGCGTTGGCGAGTTCGGCTCGTCGGAACCAAGGAACGACGCCAGTTTGACGCGTTGGCTCTCGCCGCCACTCAACGAACTCGACGATTGACCGAGTTTGACGTATCCAAGTCCTACATTTGCAAGCGGTTGCAGACGCTCGACAATGCGTCGGCAGGTTGCGTTGCTGTCGCTGCCAAAGAACTCAATTGCTTCATTCACAGTCATATTCAGCACATCGTTGATGTTTTTATCGCGGTAGCGCACATCGAGCACAACCTGCTTGAAACGCTGACCGTGGCAACTGTCGCAAACCAACTCAACATCAGCCATAAACTGCATCTCAATCTTGATTTTTCCTTCGCCTTGGCACTCTTCGCACCGTCCGCCATCAACGTTGAACGAGAAAAACGACGGTGTCATATTCATTATTTTGGCGGCCTGTTGGTCGGCGTAAAGTTTACGGATTTCGTCGTAAGCCTTTATGTAAGATGCAGGATTTGAACGAGTTGAGCGTCCAATCGGGTTTTGGTCGACAAACTCAACACGGCTGATGCGCTTCAGGTCGCCATACATCCGACGGAAGTTGCCTGTGGGCGTATCGCTCTGTCCGCCAAAGTATTTGGCGAGTGCCTTGTAAAGAATTTTGTTCACCAAAGTCGATTTTCCGCTACCCGAAACGCCTGTAACAGCGGTAATTACGCCAAGCGGAAATTTTACATCGATATTTTTCAAATTGTTCTCGCAAGCCCCTTCAATGCCGATGTAATCGCGCCATTTGCGGCGGATTTCGGGCACGGGTATCTTCATTTTTCCAGTCAGGTATTGCGCTGTAAGACTTTGACTTTCAGACTCTAACTTCGTATGGTCGCCCTGAAAGACAACTTCACCGCCAAGCCGTCCAGCCAACGGCCCAATGTCGATAATCTCATCGGCGGCGCGGATGATGTCTTCGTCGTGCTCAACCACAACCACCGTATTGCCGATGCGCTGCAAGTTGCGTAAAACTTTGATTAGCAACTCGGTATCGCGAGAATGAAGACCAATTGAAGGCTCATCGAGAATGTAGAGCGACCCGACAAGGCTGCTGCCGAGCGATGTGGCTAGGTTGATGCGCTGACTCTCGCCGCCGCTCAACGTGGACGATGTGCGGGAAAGCGTCAGATAGCCCAGTCCGACGTCTTTCAGGAATCCAATCCGATTGCGGATTTCGACCAACAGACGGCCTGCGACTTTCTCTTCGTGAGCGTCGAGTTCGAAATTTCTGACAACGTTATTTAACTCATTGACAGGCATATTCACCAAATCCACAATCGAGTAGCCGTTTATTTTCACATATTCGGCTTCGGGCTTGAGCCGCGACCCGTGGCAGGCAGGGCACACCGTGCGTCCGCGATAGCGCGACATCATCACGCGATATTGGATTTTGTAGGAATTCTGCTCGACAAATTCAAAGAAATCATTGATTCCGTGGAAGTAACGGTTGCCCGTCCAAAGCAGATTGTATTGTTCGCGAGTGAGTTCGTTGACAGGCTTATGGATTGGAAAATCGAATTTATCGGCGTTGTAAATCAGTTTATTAAGCCATTCCTGCATCTTCTCGCCGCGCCAGCAGACAATCGCGCCTTCGTAAATCGACAGGCTTTTGTTGGGAATGACAAGGTCAGGGTCGATGCCGATGGTGCTGCCAAAACCGCCACACGTGGGGCAAGCGCCCAGCGGCGTGTTGAAACTGAAAAGGTGCTCGGTTGGCTCGACAAAAGTCATTCCGTCGGCTTCGAACCGATTCGAAAAATCTTGACAGACAACAGTTTCACCACGATAAACCTTCACCGTGCACGCCCCCATCCCTTCAAAAAAAGCGGTCTGCACCGAGTCGGCAATACGGCTGATGTTGTCCTGCTCGTTGCTGACCACAATGCGGTCCACAACAATGTTTACAACATCGTTGGCCGCGGGTTTGTAATCGTCGATGGCAACAATCTCGTCATTCACTTCAACGCGGCTAAAACCTTGTTGCTTAAGTATTTCGAGCGCTTTCGCGATGGTGCGACCATTTGCCAGATTCAGCGGCGCCACAATGATTGCCTTTGTCCGTTCGGGGAACGTAAGTAGGTAATCCACAACATCTTGCACCGAATGTTTCTTGACCAATTGCCCAGAAATTGGCGAGTAGGTTTTGCCGATTCGCGCGAAAAGCAGTTTCAGGTAGTCGTAAATCTCTGTCGATGTGCCAACTGTCGAGCGCGGATTGCGGCTGCAAACCTTCTGCTCAATGGCGATGGCGGGCGGAATGCCCTTTATATAGTCGGTTTCGGGCTTGTTGATGCGGCCCAAAAACTGCCGCGCGTATGCCGACAAACTCTCGACGTAGCGCCGCTGCCCTTCGGCATAAAGCGTGTCGAACGCCAGCGACGACTTGCCGCTGCCCGACAGTCCTGTAATGACAATCAGTTTGTTACGCTCAATCTTCAAATCGATGTTTTTCAGATTGTTAACACGCGCGCCCTTTATTTCTATGTACTGATTGCTCATTTCTATATCACTTTAATAATCATTGTGTTATTGCTTCGTTGCGATTATTTTCGCACACTTTTTCCGTTTCGCCGCCAACGGCAGACGCCAGCAAAAGCGAGACCACAAAGAACAAACTGCCGCTGTATCGGTTAAACATCGACTCAAGTAACATATTGAGTGCCAATATGAAAAGACTGCAAAACAGCAGATAGTTCCGATGCCGCCAGGCCTGATACAAAGCGTAACCCATCATTGCGACAAGCAACGCAAGCCCAAGAATGCCCGTTGTTCCTAATGTCTCAAGGTATTGATTGTGTTGGTCATAGCATTTTTCGTATGCCTCTGCGATTCCGTCCTGGCCGTATCTTTCACGTAACATATTTTTGAAATCGCCGATTCCGCACCCTTGCAACCAATATCGCTTGGCAATTTTGAAACCAGTCTCCCACATCTGGAATCTAATATTTACATTTTCAATCTTTTCTGGATGTTTAATCACATATCCGTTGTCCATTGTGACATCTTCTTCGGTAATGTAACTCGTCACGGTTTGCGACAGGTTCATCACGCGATAGTTGCAAGTTTGGAACACCCCAAATAGGCCAGTCACACCAACCAGTAGCAACAAACTGTGAATCAGTTTCTTAAATTTGATATAGAAGATGATGACCGAATAGTATAGCACGGCGAAAAGCGCATAAACATTGGTGCGCGACGAGAGTAGGAAAACCATCAGAATCGATAGGCCTATCGCAGTGTAAATCATCCACTTGCGGTGTTTTACATTACGAAACATTAGTGCCCAAAGCATCGCCGCCACAACAAAGACGGTCATCATTGCAAAGGTGTTAGTATATTGAAATACTGACAGATATGTATATACGAATTGATTGCGGTAACTAATGTAAGGATTGAAAACTACGTGGCCATCGATTAAATAGAACGAACGCCAAACGGCCAAAATCAGGCACAACGCCGATGCCGCCAAAATTCCGCCAGACAACACTTTAATCAATTGTATTTTGCTGTCTGATAGGTTGTTTCGGTAGAGCAACACTAAAATTGGAAGTGCGGCAAATGGAATATAGGTGTGCAGATTATCTAACCCATCAGTTTTATTAGAACTCATAATCAGACTGATAGCATACACTGCAAAGAAGGCTAACATCAGCAACGGCAGAACAGAATTTTGCTTTTTGAAACGAGGTAAACCATTTGTGCCGCCAGCCAAAACTCCGACTATAAAAAGCAGAGTTACAGCCACTTCAGACCATAATGGATAGAAGGCAACAATTGCCAGTGTCAGCATTGCCAGAAAAAAGAAACTTTTTTTGAGCACATCCATAACTATTTGATTTTCTTACGAAATGAGAATAAACCAATCAGTGAGCCAAAACCGTACGACAAGTGTAAAACGACAAATGCCGCAAATAAATATTTAATTTTCAACCCCTTACCTTGCGCGCTAATGTTCGCGCACATAAACAGAGTGAGCAAAATATAGGCGCAAGCCGAAGCCGCCGAAAGCAATCCAAACCGCAAATCGACAGGCATCAGAGCCAACGGACAAATCAGCGAAAGCACAAACAACATTGGCACAAAATGCCGCAGCGACAAGGAACTAAACCGCTTGGTAATCTTTACGGTAAGAATGTTCCAACGGCCGTTGCTGTAACTGTTGCGACTCATTGCACGGAAGGTGTCGCGGGCGTAATAGGTGCAGAGCGCCTGCGGAATCAGATAGATACTGCCGCCGCCGTTCACAATCCGCTTGTTGAACTCAATGTCCTGATTGCGCACAAGCCGCTCATCGAACAATCCGTACTTTTCGAAAACCGAACGCTTATAGCAGCCAAACGGCACTGTATCAACCATTTGTACATTGGCTACGCCCGTGCGGAAATCAGAATTGCCAACACCAAATCTGCTACTCAATACTGCCTTGATTGCCAACGATTTAGGCGTTTTTGAAAGCACATCGGTGCGGCAGACGCAACCAACGTTGTCGGCATCGAGTTCTTTAAGTTTGCGCACCAGCACCGAAATGTAGTTGGCGTCGTAGGTTGTGTGGACATCAAGGCGCATAATCATCTCGCCGACAGCCTTTCCGATTCCCAGATTCAACGCATACGGGACGTAGTGCATCGGATTGTCAATCAGGTGGATATAGTCGAACTTCGCGCAGTAGTCGGCAATAATGTCGCGCGTGCCGTCGGTGCTCATTCCATCGACAAGGTACACTTCCATATCCGACTTCGGATAGTCTTGATTTACAATCGATTCAATGCAGTTTGCAATGTATTTCGACTCGTTGCGGCAGGGAATTATGACGGAAAGTTGTACCATTTTTCTACTTAATGACGCTTAACCATTTTTGCGCTTTATTCGGCCAGCAAAATTCGTCAAAATCCACTTTCCGTATATCATTCACCATCGATTTTCTGTTGGCAAGCGCTGTTTTTAGTTTTTCGGCCACATCGGCCGCGCTTTTCGGATTGACGGCCAAACCAACATTCAAGTCGGGCATTACACCGCTAAATCCCTGACCATCAGTGTAAATAACGGGCAGACCTTGCGTCAGCGCTTCCAGATAAACCAACCCGAAAGTCTCTGATTTTGAAATCATTGCAAAAACGGCGTTTTCGCGGCAAATCTGCATCAGTTTCTGCTTGTCGTAAACGGAGCCGTGGAATTTTATCCAGTCGGCATTTTGCTCTATCTGCTTCATTATCTGCGGTTCACACGCGCCGCCACCGCCAACCAGATTCAACGTGAGACGCGGATTCTGCTCGCGCGCCATTTTGCAGGCTTCAATGAGCGTTGCCACATTCTTGTTTTTGTCGAACACACCTATATATAATATGGTGTCGGGATTGCGATTGTCGTCGGCAAAATATTGATTATCAATCCAAATTTGGTCAATTCCGTTGGTAATGGTTACCAATTTCGGCTGTAAGTTGGCGGCCAAACGCCTGAAAGCCAGTGAATTTTCAAATTGCCGCCGCTGGACGGGCGATATGAAAACCACCTTGCGGGCATTAGCAATTATCTGACGGCCAAGGTGATACAACTGCGGCATCAAGCGCAGGTAGAGATTGACATCGGTGCCGCGAACAGCCACCACATAGGGGATTCCGCGCTCGCGCCAAAGCCTATAGGCCACCGCGCCATCGGAAAACAAGGTGCTCGCCACAACAAGGTCAATATTCGCAATATCAACATTTTGCGCCAACCGACGGTATTTGCATCCGATTTTGTACGGAAACAACGCCCTGTACATCAGCATATTACCACCGAAAGCAGACTCAATCAGCCGATAGTTGGCATCGGTGTAGGTGCCGCGCAAGTCGCGCAATGGATAATTGGACCGATTGAATGCGAAAACGGTCATATCTATCTGACTATCAGCATCGACAATAGAGCGACAAAGGTTGTGGTGAACCCGTGAACCAATGTAATCTTCGGTCAGATATAAAACGTTCATAATCAATCGGCTATTGATTTTTCGTACTCGCGGACAACTTTCAGCGTCATCAGCGCGACAATGGCGTAACTGAACAATTCAACCGCCAGATAGCAGCGCAGAAAACCGTAAATGTCGCTGACAGGAATGAATATCAGGCTGAAAATCAGCAAGAAATAGATAGTCTGCCAAACCGACAAACGGCCTATCTTCTCGAACGCCGTGAACACCATATTGAACGGTGACACCACAAATTTGAACGCGAACGCCCAAACCATAATTCGCACGTAAATGCCTGATTCTCGCCAAGTTTCGCCAAAAATAAGCGCCAGAAGCGACGGCGCCAGAAGGAAGGCCACCACGGCGAACAACAGCGCCAAAACGGCCAGCAGTGCGGCAATGCGGCAGAAATCGTGGCGGATTGACTCGCGCTTGTTGCGCAACTCGGTGAACCGCTGCACCAGCACCTGCCCCATCGACGTGGTGACAAGCGAGAGCGGCATAATCATCAGCATCCGCGCAAGGTCGAAAAGGCCCGTGGTCTGCTCGTCGAACAGGCGGTTTATGAAAATGGTGGGCAAAAGCAGACTCAATGCGTTCAGGAACGCTGCGAAACTGTTTTGCAACGGAAAACTCTTGTATTCGGCCGCCACACTTTTTATGGTGGCCCACGACAACTTCAGGCCGCCGACAAACTTGTGCACCTTGAGCCCAGCTGCCAGCGCATTGACCGACTGCCCCGCAATGTCGCCAAAAACGAGCCCTGTTTGGTTGCCGCAATAGCCTGAAATTGTTTGCGTTACACCTTCGGCAATGCGGCGCTCAACCTTGTTTGAAGCCGAAAGTCGGAACTGCTTCAGCCGAATCAAATAATAGTTAAGTGCCTGATATATTGTTAGTAACAGCAGCGATAACGGCACAAATGCAAGCCAATAGGAATACTTTTCAGGGAAATTGATTAGTTGCATTATCGGCTGCTTGAACACGAAAAGCAAAATAGCCGTTAAAACACTCACAATCAGCCCAATGCCAAACGAGAGATAAAGCAGATTGTAGGCTTTGTTGTCGTCGGCGGGCAGGATAATCGTCTGCTCGTAGCGCAGCGACGCAATCACTGCAATAATGCCTATAATGCTCATATACACTGCGAAAGCACCAAAATCGGCAGGTGTGTAAATGCGGCGCAGAATGAGTTGGAACAGAATTATCAGCACCTGCGCCAAGGCAGTGCCTGTGACCAGATAACTCAAGTTCTTGATTATCGTGTTGCCAAATATTTTTTTAACAATACTCATTGAATCAATGTTTTGCGGCCAGCCACCAACTATTCAAAGCCTTTCAGTGTTTTGCCCAATGCCGTGCAAATCAGCACTTTGACATCGAGCCAAAGCGACTGCCGTTCCATATAGAGAAGGTTGAGCCGAACCTTGTCGGGCCAAATCACCTTGTCGTTGTATTCCTGCGGATTGGGCTGCGCGGCCAGCAAATCTTCTTCGTTGCGGTATTTGAGCGACGCCACGCCAGTCAGCCCAGGCTTCATCGTCAGCAGACGGCGGTCGTCGCCTTCGAGTTTGTCGGCGTAACCTGCCACATCGGGGCGCGGCCCGACGAAACTCATATCGCCCACGAAAATGTTGAGCAACTCGGGCAGTTCATCAATTTTGGTGCGCCGCAGCCATCGGCCAACGCGCGTAATGCGGTTCAGTTCTGCCGCCGCCACGGGGCTCTCTTCTTCGCCTTTCATTGTGCGGAACTTAATGAGTTTGAATGGTTTGGCATTTTGCCCGATTCGTTCTTGAATATACATAATCGGAGTGCCGTTGGCCACCAGAATGCACAATGCAACTATCAGCAGGACAGGCATCAACACAATCAGCATTGTGAACGCAACCACTCTGTCGAATAACCATTTTATCATCTGAACCAGATTTGTTTTTCAGTGCAAAACTAAAAAAAATGTGGGCATTAAGGGAATTGGCAGGCAATTGTTTTAATTGGCTGTTATCTTTGCGGAACTCAAAACACATAATCGGATGAAAAAACTTGTTAATGTATTGAAGTACTTGCTTTTTCTTGCCATCGGGCTTGTGGTGTTCTATTATATTTATCGTGAGGTTGAATTCCGCGAATTGAAGGAGCAGGTATCGTCAATCAATTGGTGGTGGATAGCCCTGTCGTTGTTGGTGTGTGTTATTAGCCACATATTCAGGGCGATACGTTGGTGTATGCTAATCGATTCAGCAGGATATAGTGTCAGTCGGTTCCGCACTTTTTGTTCGGTTATGGTTATGTATTTTGTCAACCTGATAATTCCTCGTGGTGGTGAGATTGTGCGTTGCACCGTTCTTTCACAAACCGACAGAATACCGTTCGCCGTATTGTTGGGAACCGTTGTTGTGGAGCGTGCTGTCGATATGCTTATTTTGCTGATAGTATCGGTTTTTACTGTTTTCTTCCAACTCGACTTTATAAAAAGTCTTGTCAGTCAGTTAGATAGTGATGCAATATTCAGCCGTTTTGCATTTCTGTTTTCACCATTTTTTTGGATTGCTGCAATTGCCTTGGGGTGCGTGACAATCGCTGTTTTGTATAAATTCCGACACAAACTGCTCGAAATTAGATTATTGAAACCTGTTGTGGAATTGATTCTCAAGTTTTGGAACGGAATAAAATCAATTTTAAGGCTCAAACATTGGCCGTTGTTTGTGTTCGTTTCGGTGCTTGTCTATTTGGCCTATTTCACAATGTTTTACGTGGCATTTTTCAGTTTCGCGCCCACCAGCGGACTCTCATTTGGCGTTGCGGTAACAACCATTGTGGTCGGCGCGTTTGCCATGCTGGTGCCTGTGCAGGGTGGGATAGGGCCATGGCATTTCATGGTGTTCCAAACGTTGGCCGTATATGGAGTACAGATTGCTGATGGCAAGATATATGCACTAATCAGTCATTCAACAACAAATGGAATGTGCTTGATTGTAGGTGCAGTCTGCCTTATTTATTTGACTTTAGTTGGTAGAAAAAAAATTGCACCTGTTGGTGGCGAAAAAAACGAATCGGATTCAAAATGACTTCCGTCTGAATCCGATTCGCTCAGTAATTTGTTGATTATGCTATAATTAAGTCAGAATTTGCATTTTACACCAACGGCCAAGATTCCTTCATGGCCGAAACCCAACTCAAAAAATCCGCGAACCAAAGGGCTTCCTGCCTCTAAAGCAACAGGCGTAAGTTGGTATGCCCAATTGTTTTCGCTAGTTTTTTTGTACTCTTTTGACTCAAATCTGGTTTGTTTCGATTTTGACATAGAATAACCGACTGCAACTTTTGAATACATGCATACATAATTGAAATCGAACCAGTTGAGTGAGATGGATGGCATTATTGCAAAATATTTTCCTTCGGCTTTGCCGACAACAACTCTTGCATCGTTATCCTTGTTTTTACTTGAGCCCTCAACTATGTCGCCTTTTGAGGTCTGATAACTTGAAACAACACCCAATCCGAGGAATTTAACTGGGTGATAGGCGTATTTCATATTGTATGCTCCCGACCATTTTAAGTCGGTAATATCGGCGTAGCCAAGAGTGAATATCGTGCCAACGACATTGGCAAAACCGTTAACTATCTCGTTGTGAGTGCCAACACCATAACTCAAACTGCATTCGTGGTGTCGTACAGCAAACGCACTGTGTGTCGATATCATCGACGCGAACAGGCAACATAGAACGATTCGTTTCATAATCAGTAGTTTTTAATTCCAAAATAAAATTACAATTATTTGAACGTTCGCAGAATTTTAAGGTTGCGCATTTTTGGTCAGTGGCGGGTTTGTGGTGTTGGATTTTCTGAGAGCGTTCACTAACAGAGTTTTTATTGGCATTGTATTCGCATAGTTCAATAAAAAATCCTTGCAATCGTCCGAAAGCAAGGATTCTTCGCCTTTTGAGCGGGTAACGAGACTCGAACTCGCGACCCTCAGCTTGGGAAGCTGATGCTCTACCAACTGAGCTATGCCCGCATTTGTGTCGGCAAAAATAGTTTTTTTCGGAAAACAAAAAACAAAACCGACTCGTTTGAGCCGGTTTTGCATTTATCGCTCTATTTCAGTAGATTAGCCTTAATGTAGTTCTCAACATTGTTGAAGATGCGGTTCTGCACGTCGGTTACGTCGCCAGGAACGAACTTGCTGCCAACAATGTGCTCGTAGAGTTCGATGTAGCGGTTCGAAATCTGACTGATGATTTCGGGCGTCATTTCGGGCACCTGTTCGCCAGCGCGGCCTTGGAAACCATTGGCCATAAGCCACTCACGCACAAACTCTTTCGAGAGTTGCTTCTGTGCTTCGCCTTTGGCAAAACGCTCTTCGTAGCCGTCTGCGTAGAAGTAACGCGACGAGTCGGGTGTGTGAATTTCGTCAATCAGGTAGATTTTGCCGTCCTTTTTGCCGAACTCGTACTTGGTGTCGACCAGAATCAAGCCCATTTTCTTGGCCATTTCGGTGCCGCGTTGGAACAGAGCCAGCGTGTACTTCTCAAGTTGAGCGTAGTCTTCAGCCGAAACCAAACCGTTTTTAATGATGTCTTCGCGCGAGATGTTCTCGTCGTGAGTGCCAATGTCGGCCTTGGTTGTCGGGGTGATGATTGGGTGGTCGAAACGCTGATGCTCGCGCAAGCCTTCGGGCAGCGCAACACCGCAAATCTCGCGTCCGCCGTCGCGGTACAGGCGCCACGAACTGCCAGTCAGGTAGCCACGAACGACCATTTCAACAGCAAACGGCTCGCATTTGTGGCCGATGGTCACGTTCGGGTCGGGGCTGGCGATTTTCCAGTTTGGCACGATGTCGGCCGTAGCGTCAAGGAAATACGACGCTATCTGGTTCAAAACCTGGCCTTTGAACGGAATGCCCTTTGGCAGGATAACGTCGAATGCCGAAATGCGGTCGCTCACAACCATTGCCAGATACTGGTCGTTGATGTTGTACACGTCGCGCACCTTGCCGTTGTACACGCCTTTCTGGCCGCTGAATTTGAAGTTTGTTTTTGATACTGTGTTCATATTTTAAATGTTTAGAAGTTTAGAGTTTAGAAGTTTAGAGTTTAGAAGTTTAGAGTTTTTATGTTTAAACGTTCTGATATTTTTTTGTTTTTCTAACCGATTGTATCCGATTATATCAGAATAAGTTATCGGTTTAAATCGGCTTGAATCGGTTAGCACTTTATTCAGTCATTCAATTATTCAATCCTTCACTCCTTTATCAAAGGCTTTAACTATCTCTTTCACAAGACGATGGCGTACAATGTCGCTTTCATCGAGTTCGACAATGCTGATGCCGTCAATCTTTTTCAGCAGACGGATGGCCTGCACCAAACCGCTGTCCTGCGTGCGCGGAAGGTCGATTTGCGTAACGTCGCCCGTGATGATGAATTTCGAATTCATACCCATACGCGTCAGGAACATTTTCATCTGCGGCAGCGTGGTGTTCTGCGCTTCGTCGAGAATGACGAAGGCGTTGTCGAGTGTGCGACCGCGCATAAAGGCCAGCGGCGCAATCTGAATCACGCCTTCTTCAAGGTGCGACTCGAGTTTCTTGGCGGGAATCATATCGTTGAGCGCATCGTAGAGCGGTTGCAGATATGGGTCGATTTTCTCTTTCAGGTCGCCAGGCAGGAAACCCAGGCGCTCGCCTGCTTCAACTGCGGGGCGGCTCAAAACTATGCGGCGTACTTCGCGATTCCGTAACGCCCTAACGGCCAATGCAATGGCGGTGTAGGTCTTGCCCGAGCCCGCGGGACCAAGCGCAAAAAGCATATCGCTCTGTGCCACCGCGTCCACCATTCGCTGCTGGTTGGCGCTGCGCGCGCGGATGGCGCGGCCGTTGTTGCCGAACACAATCAGGTCGTCGGGCACATCGTTCTGGTGCTGCTGCTGATTGTTCAGAATCTGCACCAAATCGTCGTCCGAGAGTCGGTTGAAGGTGTCCAGGAAATGCATCACCTGGCGGAATTTGTCTTCGAAATCGGCAATCTGCTGCTCGTCGCCCAGCACTTTCACATCGTGGCCACGTGCCACAATCTGAATCTTCGGAAAAGCGCGTTTCAGAATGTCGAGCCGCGAGCACTTGGCGCCGTAAAGGTCCAGTGGCTCAACCGTTTCGAGATGCAAAATTTTTTCTGCCATAATCAGTCATTGATTGGGCAAATGTAATTCAAAATATGAGTAAAGTGTAATGTTTAAATTGTAAAGTGTAGAGAGCCGAGAAAAGAGCGGATTGTCGGTGTCTTTTTTTTCGTTTGCGTTTTCGGTTTACGTTTTTCGTCATTGTTGACTACATTTGCGCTGTTATGGCAATAATAACTCTCACAACCGACTGGCACAATGACGACTTCTACGTCGGGGCAATGAAAGGCAGGATTCTGTCGCAGTGCCCTGGGGCTACCATTGTCGACATCACGCACAAGATTGAGAGTTACAAATCGGCGCACGCGGCGTTCATTCTGCGCGGCACGTTCCCGCATTTTCCGCCAGGCACCATCCATCTGATTTGCACAAACAGCGAAGTGAACGAGAAGCATAACCCTGTGTGTATCAGTTACAAAGGACAATATTTTATTGGCTGCGACACTAGCGCGATGAAGGTGATGTTTGCCAGACAGCCCGAAAAAGTGGTGGTGCTGTCGCCCGAAAAGTTCGCCAACTCAACCTTTCCCGAGCTGACCATTCTGGCGCCCGCGGCCTGTATGCTTGCCAACGGCGCCACGCTCGACGACATCGGCATCGACGCTACCGACGAATTCTCGATTCTGGAACTCGGTCCGTCGTGCACCGACGACAGCATCTCGGGCAGCGTCATCTACATCGATTCCTACAAAAACGCCATCACCAACATCACGCGGAAGACGTTCGAGAGCGTGCGTGGCGGCCGCCGTTTCGAGATTGTGGTGAAGAACGACACCTACAAAATCACCGAAATCAGCCGCACCTACGGCGACGTTCGCACTGGCGACCTGCTGGCGCTGTTCAACTCGCTCGGACTGCTCGAAATCGCCATCCGCGACGCCTATCTGGCCGACCTGGCAAAAATTGAATGTAACACATCAGTCTTGATAAAATTTTTATAAATGTCACGAAAAGAACAACTTGAAGCCTTCGGACAACTGCTCGACATTATGGACGAGTTGCGCGAGAAATGCCCGTGGGACCGCAAACAAACCTTCGAATCGCTGCGCGTGCAGACCATCGAAGAGTCGTACGAACTGACCGAAGCCATTCTGGCCAACGATATGGACGAAGTGAAAAAAGAGTTGGGCGACCTGCTGCTGCACATCGTTTTTTATGCAAAAATGGGCTCGGAACAGGGCAAGTTTGATATTGCCGACGTTATTAACTCGCTGTGTCAGAAGCTGATATACCGCCATCCGCACGTGTTTGGCGACGAGAAAGCCAACTCGGCCGAAGCCGTTCTGCAAAACTGGGAACAACTGAAACTCAAAGAGAAAGGCCGCAAGCCGAGCGTGCTATCGGGTGTGCCAAAATCGCTGCCCGCGCTGGTGAAGGCCTATCGCATTCAGGACAAAACCCACAGCGTTGGCTTCGACTGGCCAGAGCGTGAGCAGGTCTGGGCAAAAGTTGAAGAAGAGCTGCAAGAGTTCAAAACCGAGTTGCAGACCGACCCGTCGTCGAAAGCCACCGAATCAGAGTTCGGCGACCTGCTTTTCAGCATTGTCAATGCCGCGCGGCTCTACAAAATCAACCCTGAAAACGCGCTCGACAGCACCAATCTGAAGTTCATCAACCGATTCAACTATCTTGAAGAGCAAATCAAAGAAAAGGGTAAAACGCTGAAAGACAGTACACTTGAAGAGATGGACCAGCTTTGGAACGAAGCAAAAAAGGTTGTTGGGTAGGTATTCTTACTTAAGTATTGGCTCGCAACCGAATTATAATTCGCAGCAACCAAATTTTAATCGGCGGCAACCATATTTACATTTGCAAAAATGGGGTGAGTTATCGGTTATATTTTTGAATCGTTAAAGAAACAAGACAACGTTCAAATTATAACCAGTACAGCTTCCCTTTAGGAAAATGCGACTTTTGGAGGAAACTCAAAAGCCGCCTTTTTTTTGCCCGATTCGGTAATAAAATAATGTTGTCGGTGCGTTTTATGGCAACATGAGGTTGGATTTAAACTAAAAGAGCTATCTTCACGCGCATTAAAAATAAACCGCAATGAACACAAGACTATTTATGCCAGCGGCATTAGCTGCCATCCTGACAATCGGCTGCAGCAACCATCTTTACGCACAAAAACGCCACGCCAACGTTGCATCAGTTGAGGTTTTTGAAGAAGAATTCAACAAAGACGGCACATCGAAAAAACAGAAAGTGAGCGAAAGCAAGTTTGACAGCTTTGGCAACGAGATTGAAACCATCGAATACGAAGATGGCAAGGTGTCGGAAAAACACGTTTACACCTATGATGAAAAAGGCAACAAAATCAGCGAGATAAAGACAAAAAGCGACGGCAAAAAGGAACGCTTCGAATACAAATATAACGAAGACAATCTGCGCATCGAAAAATCAGAGTACAGCGAAAAAGGACGTTTGAAAAGCCGTAAAACCTACGTATACAAAACGAAGTAACGCATGAGCACAGTTGTCCCTGACAAATCGAACCCTGACTCGAAGAAAGTTCAGGTAGAGAGCATGTTCGACAGCATTGCTCCTAAATATGACCTGCTGAACCACACTCTCTCGCTGAATATCGATAAGATATGGCGTCGCAAAGTGGCCCGTATGGTGAACAAAAGCACCCCGGCTGCCATTCTTGATGTAGCCACAGGCACTTGCGATCTTGCTATTGCTGTTGTCCGCAAGGCGCGTCCGCAGTCGGTTTGCGGCATCGATTTGTCGGAAGAAATGCTGAATGTCGGGCGGCAGAAAGTGCAGAAAGCTGGTCTGTCAGACATTATCAAAGTGCAGAAAGGCGATGCCGAGAATCTGCCTTTCGCCGACAACACTTTCGATGCCATCACTGTGGCCTTTGGGGTGCGCAATTTCGAGAATCTTGAAAAAGGTTTGACCGAGATGTTGCGAGTGCTGAAGCCTGGCGGAAGTTGTTTCATCCTTGAGTTTACGCTGCCCACAAAATTCCCTGTAAAGCAGCTTTATAACTTTTATTTCCGTCGTGTACTTCCGCTGATTGGCCGGATGGTTTCAAGCAATAAAGTTGCATATACTTATCTTCCTGAATCCGTAAAGGCGTTTCCACAATACACAGAATTTCAATCGATAATGCAACGGTGCGGTTATTCATCAGCGCGTTGCCGAACCCTATCAATGGGAATTGCAGCCATCTATGTTGGTACAAAATAGCCTGCAACAGAGCAGCATACAATAAAAAAAGCCCCTCGCAGGGGCTTCTTTGTTTATAAGTGTCGCATTTTATTTTTCGCTTTCGTTTTTTTCTTGAGTTTTCTCTTCCTCATCAAGTTCGCTGAGCATATTGCAACGTTGCAACTGGTTGTACCAAGTCAGCACTTTTTTTATGTGTGACACATAAACGCGGTCGCGGTCATAGTTTGGTAGGACTTCAGCAAAGAATGATTTTAGAGCCTCGCCGTCTGACTTTTTAGGGTCGATGGCTGTTTTGCCGTCCATTTTTGTGCGGATGTTGCGCAGAACCTCAACCAGGGCAACTTCCTCGCCGTCGTCTTTGAAAATGGCAATGTCGCTCAATGAGCTGGCCTTTGATTGTGCATAGACAGGCATGCGCTTCGCTGTCTCAATATCTTCAACTATAATTCCATTTTTTGTACTTGAAACCAGTTTGAATAGTCCGGAATAACCTGAAACTGATAAGATTTCCTTCATGTTTTCTTGTTTTTAAAATTCGGTGCAAATATAAATGAATTGGCAATTAAAAAACTCTATTCCCCACAAACAATCGCCCCTCTATAAACAAAAAAAGGATTGCTTTTTTAGCCATCCATCCTCTGTCAGAGAGCGAACCCCGCTGGTTCGCCTCTTTTGGTCTTGTTGTTTTTTGGGGGGTTATTGCTTGCTGTAGTCGAACTCGTAGTTGTCACCGTCAACATCAACGAACACAGTGTAGCGGCCGGCCTCAACATTGCTGAATTCGAAATTCTTGCGGATTTCTTTGGTCTCGATGGCCGAATAAAGTTCTTCACCTCTCGAGTCGAACACTTTAACCAATACTTGTTTCCCATGTTCGTTGGGTAATTCAATGATTGCACGTGTGCCACTTGTTTTGAAAATTGGGTCAACCACAACGCGGCCATTGTAAATCAGCTCGCCACCTTTGATAGTAAATGCACGCTCAAGTGTCTTGCCGTTCTTTTTTGCCACAATCTTGTAAGAACCATCTTCAAGATTCAGGAAATCAAACACACGGGCCGATTTGCCGATGGTGCGTATGGTCTCACTGTAAAGAACCTCGTTGCCATCTTTTGTCTCAACGCACAGGTTGCATTTGCCAGCCTCGTGTGTTGTGAAAACAATTGCTGCGCGGGTGCATGTCACATAGCGGAACGACAGGCTGTCTTCCATTTTCACTACTGCGGGAATCTCGTTTCCGCGACTTTTTGCCGACATAAACAAGGGCAACATAATAAGTGCTGCTGTAAGCAAGCTAACCATGATTACAAAGTAGTCTGATCTCATCAGACGGCTTTCATTTGTGTTTAAAAGTTTCATCGTTTTTACTTTTAAAATTATTTGTTCTTTCTTTTTCTCGCGACAAAGGTATATGGTGCGTTTATTCATCGTCAAGAGAAAAATTTAATGCAACGTTTGCATAAATTTTTTAAGGTAAAAAACACCTTTAATAAAATATTGAATAATAATGAATTATAGCAATGCAAACGTTGCGCATAGATTTTGTTAGTAAACATCAAAAAAGTGTCAAAACAAGCAATAGTCAGCTATTCAGGGAATGATTTAAAACGTTTGCGTGGTTATGCAAAAGTTGCACAAAAAGCGTTTTACGGCGGTTTTTTGCGCAAAAAAGCGCGATATTGCATAAAAACGGTACCTAATTTTGCGTCAGTTTGCATTTTGGTTTCGCTTTTCTCGCATATGGAATTATGTGGAGGAAATAGTTTGCAAGAAAAAGCAATGGCACTACTTGGTAATTGATTTTTAGCAGAAAATATATATTATATGTATGTTATTTTGTCGAAGCCGATACGTAAAACCCATATTGAAATCACGTGAAAAACGTGTATTTTTGCACCCCGATAAAATTCACGCAGTATGAATCCGCAAGCACAGAATTTGAACGAGATTATCGCCGCAAAAAACAAGGCGGTATTTGATTTGTTGTCAGAACGGGGCAAGAACATTTTCTTCCCGAAGAAAGGTATTTTGGGGCAGGGCGCCGAAGCCAAAGGCACCCGCATCAACGCCACCATCGGCACGGCCATTGAAGACGACGGCTCGCCGATGCACCTTGAAAGCATCAGTTCGAAGTTGGGCATTTCGGCCGACAAGGCTTTCCTTTACGCGCCAAGTTTCGGCCGTCCCGACATCCGCAAACGCTGGCAGGCAATGATTGCCGAGAAGAATCCGCGTCTGAAGGGCATCACCATCAGTCTGCCCATCGCAACAAGCGCGCTCACTCACGGCATCAGTATGGCTGGATATATGTTCCTGAACGACGGACAGGAAATTTTGGTTCCGAACCTTTATTGGGGCAACTACAATCTGGCTCTGAGCAGCGCTTACGGCGCAAAAATCACACCGTATAACTTGTTTGCTGATAACAAGATGGACATTGCATCGCTTTCTGCCGCTCTGCTGGCCGATGGCGACAAGAAGGTGCTTCTGCTCAACTTCCCGAACAATCCGACGGGCTACTCGCCGCGCACCGACGAGATGCAGGCTCTGGTTGCTGCCATCAAGAACGCTGCCGAGAAGGGCAAGAAAATCGCCGTCATCTGCGACGACGCTTACTTCGGACTCGTTTACGAAGATGGCGTTGACCGTCAGTCACCGTTTGCATATCTGGCTGATTTGCACGAGAATGTGCTTGCTGTGAAAGTCGATGGCCCGACAAAAGAAGACTATGTTTGGGGCTTCCGTGTGGGATTCATCACATATGCCGTCAAAGGTGGCGACGCTGAACTCTACGAAGCGCTTGAAAACAAGACCGCAGGTGCCGTGCGTGGCAATATCTCGAATGCAAGCAACCTTTCGCAATCGCTTTTGGTTCAGGCATTTGAATCACCGACATACGCTGCCGAAAAGAAAGCCAAACTCGATATTATGCAGGCTCGTTACAACGCCGTGCGCAACACTTTGAGCGACCCGAAATACGCACCATACTTCAAGGCTCTGCCTTACAATTCGGGCTATTTTATGTGCATCAAGCCCGCCGACGGAATCGATGCCGAAAAGGTTCGTATGCTGCTCATTGAGAAGTACAGCATCGGCACCATCAACATCAACGGGCTTATCCGCATTGCCTTCTCGGCCGTTGCCGAAAAAGACATTCGCCCGATGTTCGACGGCATTCTGGCGGCTTGTAAGGAAGTGGCAGGAAAATAGGTTTTTGAGACAGCCTAAGTGGTTGTCTAAAAACAACAAAGCGGAATCGAGAGATTCCGCTTTGTTGTTAATATCAGATTGTGTAACTATTTTCGATTCAAATACCATTCCACCGTTTTCAAAATTCCGCTTTCGAAATTCTCGTCGGCACGCCAGCCAAGTTCCTTCTCAATTTTAGTGGCATCGATGGCATAACGACGGTCGTGGCCAGCGCGGTCTTTCACAAAGGTAATCAACTCTTTATATGATTTTCCATTAGTGCGTGGGCGTTGGTCGTCGAGAATGGTGCAGATGGTATCGACAATCTGCAGATTGGTGCGCTCGTTGCGGCCGCCAATGTTGTAGGTCTCGCCAGCCTTTCCGCGGTGATAGATAAGGTCGATGCCAGCGCAGTGGTCAATCACATACAACCAGTCGCGAATGTTCTTGCCGTCGCCGTAAATCGGTATATTCTCGCCTGCCAAAGCCTTGCGGATAATGGTCGGAATCAACTTCTCATTATGCTGCTTCGGGCCGTAATTGTTTGAGCAATTGCTTGTTGTAACATTCATTCCGTAGGTGTGGTGATAGGCGCGCACAATCAGGTCGGAACTTGCTTTGGCCGCCGAATACGGGCTGTTTGGCGCATACGGCGTTGTTTCGGTGAAGAACCCAGTTTCGCCCAACGTGCCGTAAACCTCATCGGTTGAGATATGGTGGAAGCGGCAACCCTCATAGTCTTTTTTGTACTTGAAAGGCGCATCCATCCAATATTTGCGGGCCACATCGAGCAACGTGAACGTACCGTTTATATTAGTCTTGATAAAGATTTCAGGACCGTTGATTGAGTTGTCGACGTGCGACTCGGCGGCACAGTGAATCACCCCGCGGATATCGTACTGACGGAACAGATACTCAACAAGTTCGCGGTTGCAGATATCGCCCTGAACAAACGTATACTGGTCGCTGTCCTCAACCTCCGAAAGGTTGGCAAGATTGCCGGCATAAGTCAGTTTATCAAGGTTAATAATGTGATAATCAGAATGTTTATCAATAAAATAAGGAATAAAGTTCGAACCGATAAATCCGGCTCCACCTGTTACTAAAATCGATACGCTCATATTTTAATATAATTTATCCGTAAAGTTAAATAAATCAGCGTCTTTCAAATTGACAGCCGCCAAATCCTTGTCCGACAAATTTAATTCAAAATTCACTTTCGGCCATTGAATATTTAAATCGGGGTCGTCGAAGCGGATACCGCGCTCGCTGGCTTTGTTGTAGTAATTGTCACATTTATAGACAAATGTGGCGTGCTCGCTCAAAACTAGGAATCCGTGCGCAAATCCACGCGGAATAAAGAACTGACGCTTGTTCTCGGCGCTCAACACAACTCCCACGTACTTGCCGAACGTTGGCGAGTCGCGACGTATATCCACGGCCACGTCGAACACTTCACCCTCAATCACGCGCACAAGTTTCGACTGCGAGTAAGGGTGCATTTGATAGTGCAGGCCGCGCAGCACACCGCCCGTCGACGAAGATTCATTATCTTGAATGAACCGTGTATTGCATACATTTTCAATAAATTGATTCTCACGAAATGTCTCGCAGAAATATCCTCGGCGGTCACCGAAAATCTGCGGTTCCATTATCACAACTCCGTCAATATCAGTCTTTATAAAGTTCATTGCATTATATCTTGTTGTTAACCAACTTCATAATGTATTGGCCGTAATCGTTTTTCATCAGCGGCTTGGCAAGTTCGGCCAGTTGCTCACGGGTAATGAATCCGCGCTTGAAAGCGATTTCTTCGGGACAACTAACCATTAGGCCAGTGCGTTTTTGCAGCGTCTCGACAAAGTTGCTGGCCTCAATCAGACTGCTGTAGGTGCCAGTGTCGAGCCAGGCGAAGCCGCGGCCCATAAGTTCCATTTGCAGACTGCCGCGATTCAGATATTCTTGATTTACAGTGGTTATCTCCAACTCGCCACGTGCCGACGGCTTAATGTTTTTGGCAATCTCAACCACGCTGTTCGGGTAGAAATAGAGTCCCACCACAGCATAATTCGACTTCGGCTCCTTCGGTTTTTCCTCAATCGAAATCACCTTGCCAGTACTATCGAATTCGGCCACTCCGTAACGCTCGGGGTCGTTCACATAATAACCGAAAACCGTTGCCTTGCCTTGTTCTTCAACGTTTCGGCGTGCATCAGCCAAGTGGTTCGGCAAGCCATGACCATAGAAAATATTATCGCCCAAAACAAGGCAAACCGAGTCATTTCCAATGAATTTCTCGCCAATGATAAACGCCTGCGCCAGTCCGTCGGGTGAAGGCTGCTCGGCATACTCAATGTTGATACCCCACTCGTTGCCACTGCCCAGCAAACGTTTAAAACCAGGCAAGTCGTGCGGTGTCGAAATCACCAGAATATCCTTGATTCCAGCCAGCATAAGCACCGTCAACGGATAATAAATCATTGGTTTGTCGTATATGGGCAGCAACTGCTTTGAAACTCCTTTAGTGATTGGAAATAAGCGAGTTCCGCTACCGCCTGCGAGAATTATGCCTTTCATTTTATAATAAGTTTTAAGTTTTCGAAGTTGTAAATTTTGAGTCTTGGCTCAACGTTATTTTTTTCTCTTCAGCAAATCGGGGTGGAAATCGCCGACCAAACCAACTGGTGTTGCATTGCGGATTTGGTGGGCAATCTCAATCGACGGAAGTGCGTCATCGAGACCGAAACCTTTGCCTGCCAGAATGTTACGGTAGGTTTCGGTGTGCAGTTCGGTGAAACCTGTGCTGAACTCAAACTCCTCGCCATCAATCAGAATGGTGCGGAATGTGCGTTTCCCTGCAGCCTTCACATCATCGGGAATGTCATTGTAATCAATACTCAGGAACCAACGCACTCGGGCGTTTTTCAGTCTCAAAAATCCTGCCGCGTGATACGCATCGCGCTCGTGCACAATGTTTTCCTGCACAGGTCCGAAAATCCACGTCAGCATATCGAAGAAATGAATGCCAATGTTGGTGGCCACTCCGCCCGACTTGCTCTCATCGCCTTTCCACGAGTAGTGATACCATTTGCCGCGGCTTGTAAAATACCGTAAATCAATATCATACACCTTATTGGGGTCGCCAGCGTCGACTTTCTTCTTCAAGTCAACAATAGATTGGTGAAGCCTCAACTGCAAAATGTTATACACTTTTTTGCCAGTTTCTCGCTCGTAATCCTTCAGCGCCTCCACGTTCCACGGATTGAGCACAAGCGGCTTCTCGCAAATGGCATCGGCCCCCTGACGCAATGCAAATCGGATATGCGAATCGTGCAAATAGTTTGGCGTACAAATACTTACATAATCAATTGGAGTTCCATTGCGTTTCAATTTATATATGTGGCGGTCGAAACGCTCAAATTCAGTAAAGAAATCAGCATCTGGAAAATAACTGTCCATAATGCCAACACTGTCAAATTTATCCAAAGCGGCAACCAACAGATTGTCAGTGTCTTTGATAGCCTTCAGATGCCTAACGGCGATATATCCGGCCGCACCAATCAGTGCAAAATTCTTCATTCGTTCAATGTTTTTTACCAATTGGCAAATTTATAGATTCCTTCAAATTTCCGAAACTTCTCCGTCAGTTAATTTGTAGCGTTTGCCACTTTCGGGACATACGGCTACGTTGTTGCTGTCGAATTTCAGTTTGTGGCCGTACTCGCTAACCCAGCCTGTCTGCCGGGCTGGATTGCCAACCACAAGCGCATAGGGCTTCACGTCTTTGGTCACCACGGCGCCCGCACCAATCAAGGCGTAGCGGCCAATAGTATGACCACAGACAATGGTTGCGTTTGCGCCTATCGACGCGCCACGCTGCACAAGCGTTGGGCGGTACTGGTCTTTGCGGGCAATGGCGCTGCGCGGGTTAATCACATTGGTGAACACCGCCGAAGGGCCGAGAAAAACATCGTCCTCGCACGTCACGCCAGTGTAAACCGACACGTTGTTCTGCACCTTCACATTGTTGCCCAGCACCACCTGCGGCGAGATTACCACGTTCTGCCCAATGTTGCAGTTGCGACCGATAGTGCAGCCGCTCATAATGTGCGAGAAGTGCCAAATCTTTGTGCCACTGCCAATTGTGCAACCTTCGTCAATAATCGCTGATTCGTGTGCAAAAAAGTCGTTGTCGCTCATAATTCAAAATAGGTTTACATAAAAACGAAAAACAAATTCAAACATTATGCAATTATCAAACATTCTTACTTAATGTTTCTGCGTTTATATTTGATAGTCGTGCAATGTACACCTTATCTTTTCGCATCCGAATTTTGTTTGTGATATTTTAACTTATTCAGCATTTGCTTTCCCAAGACTACAGCATCCCCCGCCGCAATCATTAGAATTGGCAACATTGGTAGAGTATATCGTTCCTCTATGCCTCGTTGAAACCAAGTTAGATAGACCAAATACGCGGCGGCAATGGTGTAAATTGCAAACTTTGGCCATATTCGTCTGCTTGCGGCCAAGGCAACCCAAATCAGTACAAAAAGCGAACCGTGAAACAAGAAGAATAACACGCGAAAAAACTCCATCAGAACATTGCCTCTCAACGTTTTTTGGAACATATACATCGACAAGTTGGAGTGCAGAGCCATACGCCCGTAAACCTTCAACGGCCCAGTGATATGCACCATCAGCGGACAATGGCGGCGAACACAGCACGTAAGGCTGTCGAAACGCGCTACAACAAGCTTTTCATCTTCGACAAACCATTGAGGCACACATTGTTGACTCTTGAAAAAAGGTGCTTGTTTGCGAAGTAATTTCTGGTAATCGGTGAAAGCTCCAATTATTGCATCGTTGCCCACAGCATCAGTCACTTTCTGCGGCACAAACGCCACTGCACGTTCAACGGCGGCATTAGTGGTGTCACCATTGAGCACCGACTGCCACAGGGCTCCGATGGCAGAGTGAAACTCGTTGCCGCGCGGCGACCACGTGCGGGCAAAATTCCACGCCGCTTTATGCGCAGGTCGGAACAAGTCGGGCGAATCGGTGGAATAAATCGGATGCAAGCCGACAAACTGATTGGCAATGTTGTAGTTACGCACTTGCCAAATGGTCATCGGCAGAAGAACGAAGGCTGATGCGGCAACCATTGTGACAATGCGCCATTTCAGTTTGCGACTGCCTGAAAGTAATATCGCCAGCGGCAAAAGCGGTAGCAATAAACCTAATACGGGCCTGATTATAAACAAAATGGCAATTACAGCAGCTGACGCATAAAGCCATCGAAGGCGACCGTTTTGCACATAATTTGAGAGCAGAAACAAAAATGCGATGACAAAGGCTGGCGTTACGCCCTCGGTGAGCGTATATGAAAGGAAGCCGCAAGCGAATGGTGTGCAACCATAAACAACTGCAACACAGACTGATGCAAGTTCGTTGTCTATAATTTTCAGCGCAAGACAATAGAGCAACGCCGCCGAAACAGCAAAAAGCAATATCTGAAAAAACTTCAGCCAAAACAGCGGATTTTGCGGGAACAAATATTTTAAAATCAAATATATGCCGCCGTAACCAGGCGAGCGCAGATAGTATGAGTTTAGACTTGGCGAATTTGCCCGCCACACACCATTTTCGAGGAAATTATCGGCGGGGGACAAATAACTTGCGTCATCAGCAGTGATAACTGTTTGGCCATCACGCAGTTCAATGCCGTCGGCCTTCAGCAAATGGGTATTCAGGAAATTAAAAAGCATTGCGGACAGCAGCGCTGCGACACCAATCAAAATCGAACGTTTGACTTTACGTGTCATCTGCCGCCTGCAATGCTTCTCAACCATCTGACTGTCAACTACTGATGTGCCTCGCGCAGCAGGTCGTTGACGGTTTTAACAGGATTGAACGTGCTGGCTGGAACTTCCACAAACAGAGTAATCCAGTCGCTCATTGCGCCGTTCCAAAGACCAGGCAACTCAAGTGCGCGAACGGTCTTGCCCTCGATACTCTTGCTGCTGATGAAACCAGTCTGAGCATCAACAAACATCGGCAAATCGAACTTATTTCCCTTATAATCAATGGTTGAGCATACCAAATCAACAGGGTTGAAGTGGGTGGCCTGTGCCATTATATCTTTTTTGTTGTCAGGTATTTGCGTACTTTCAAGAATCTGCAGTTGAATTGAACCGTCGGCACCTTTCACCCAATACGGGCCGCCGCCAGGCTCGCCTTCGTTCACCACCATACCGCAGACGCGGATTGGGCGGTTCAGTTTGTTGCGCAGGAAATCGAGTTTCTGGTTTTCTGAATAGAGCGGGAACTCGGCTGGCGGAAGAATTGCCAGTTTTGTTTTTATAAATGCCTCAACCTCAATCATCAACGCTTCAGTCGGATTCTCGTCGAGTTTGCGCAGATACTCAAACACTTTGGCCTGATTCGAAAGCAACATACCCGCTATCGCCTTCTTATAGAGCAAGGTATCGGCGTTTTTGCTGTCCTGCATCACATTGTCGATGTTCTTGATGAAGATGATGTCGGCGTCAACCTGGTTCAGATTGGCGATGAGCGCGCCATGTCCGCCTGGACGGAAAACCAAACCGCCATCGGGAGCGTGAACAGGCTTGTTGTTCTCGTCAACCGCAACAGTGTCAGTTTCAGGCTTTTGTGTGCTGAACGAAACCTTGTAGCGGCAGTTGTATTTTTTGCTGTAGAGCGGCATTACTTCCTCCAACTTCTTCTCAAACAACTCTTTATGCGATTCTGACACTGTGAAATGCAAGTTTGCCACACCATTTTCGGCAGCGTAGGCAGCGCCTTCTTTCAGATGCTCTTCAAACGGCGTGATGCAGCCATCGGCAGTCTTGTGGAATTTCAGCAAACCTTTCGGCAACTTGCCATAGTTCAAGCCTTTATCGGTCAAGATGGCACTCAACAAAGTACCTATCTGCTTGTTTTTCAACAATTCTTCGACACAGGTGTCTTGTTTCTTCAAAACGGCTTGCAAATCATCGTAGAAAGCGAACTTTGTGATGTTGTTGCACAAATCGGCTATTGCCTTGTCGCTCATTGCTTTATCGTAATCTTGCGGACCTTTGTACGAGTACATCACTTCAAACAATTTCTTGAACATCCGCGAGGCAGCGCCCGAAGCAGGCACGAATTTCAACTTACGTGCTTTCGACGACTCAAACAATTTCACGTACTCGAGCAAACGCGCTTCCGACAGGCATTTGATGCCGTTTTTTGCGGTCGCTGCCGCTACTATGTCCAGTGGATTGAATCCTTTTGCAAATCGTCTGATTTGCTCCTCTACATCCCTTGGCTCAAGATTGTGAGCCTTGATTGATGCTAATTCTTGTTGGTTATACATAAGCGTGTATTTTTGTTGTGTTTTGTTAAAAACATAGTATATCAAAGTTAGTCATCCACGCGATAAAAGCAAGTAAAAAGACGTTTTTATTGCGATTCTTTGCCACAAAACGCGTGGTTGATTGTGAATCTACAATTTAGGGAAGCGGCAATTTGCAAGGTTTAAACCTCAAACTGCATTAATGGGGCGAATTTTGTCATTTATCGCCCCTCAAAGCACGGTATCGCTTGCGCGAATCGGTGACGAAAATGCTGCTGGCGTAGTCAGTGATTATCTTCAGATAGTGCGTCATTGCCGCCTCTCGGTCGTTGAGGCGGTTTTCGTAAAGTGTTGCAAGTGTGTAGTTTGCGTTATCGGCCAGCACATCGTCGGGATATTTTTCAGCCACTGTGCGATATGCGTCCATCGCCTTGTCAATCTGATTTTTAGCCCGATAGATTCCCGCTTTCAGATACCACGCCTCATCAACAATCGGAGCATCGGGATAGTTGGCGATTATTGAATCGAGACATCGCAATGCGGCAGAGTCATTATGCTGATAATGAAGCAAATCGGCATGAGCGTAAATGAGCATTGCCGTGTCTGAAGCATCGCTCCAACCCGTATTGTCCTCAATGAGCACCGACAGGTAGGCGGCGTCGTTGGCAGTAAGTTTCTCAACGCTGGCTTTCAGCGCGTCGAGTTGTGCCTGAGCCCACATGAAGTTACCTATATAATATGCAAGTTTCGCCTTGCGCAGTTTTGCCTCCGAACCAACGGGATTGTTTTTGTTGTTGTCCTCAACGCGGGCATAGGCCAAAGTTGCATCAACGTCGTTGCCCTGCATCAGATAGACGTCGGCAAGTTCAATGTCGATGGCGGCAATTTCAGTTTTGGGAAGACGGAGCGTGCGCGCGTCTTCGAGCAGGAACTGCGCATCGGCGGTTTTGCCCAAATAGATGGATTTGAGTTTTGCCAGGCTGCGCACCAAATCGATGGTCTCGGCATTTATGCCCATGTCTTGAAGCGCATCGGTGAGTGCTTTTTCAAGTTGCTCATAATCAGATTGTTGATTATCGATTCCCAACTCAATCCGTCGGTACATCACTTGAAGCATTTCGGTGCGCGCGGCATTTGTATATTCTTGATTTCCACCTTTATTGATGACATACTGATAGGCTTCGACGGCCGTTGCAAAGTCGTTGTTGTCAGTTGCCAGCCGCGCCAGAGCCACCACCCTATGGCCGTCTTCGCTGAGCCGACGGTCGAGCGCGCGCGCCTGAATCAGAGCCATCGGAAAATTGCGGTTTTGAACATAAATCCAAATCAGCAACTCTGCAAAGGCTTTATTATCAGGATAGTTCCGCGAGTATTCGAGCAGTTTGTCAATTAGCAGTTGGTTGAGCGATTCGTCGGCATCGTTGTAAATGGCCTGCTGAAAATAGTTCTGTACCTGCTGCATATAGACATCGCTCACGTTGAGCAATTCCAGAAACTCAACAATCATCTGACTGTAATTGCGCTGATAATAATAGAGTTGCGCCATTTCAATACGAAAGTCGTAAGCGCCTTTCATCAGTTTGCGGCCAGTGGCGTAAACCTCTTCGGCAAGTTCGTAGTTGCGCTTATCGATGAATGCCGATGCCAGATTGTTAATCTGACTGACGCTTGGAGTTAACTTCTTGATAGTCTGATGGTAAATTTGCTTTGCGCGGTCGGGATTCCCTTTTAGTTCCTGAAGATTTCCCAAATCGACGTTGTACTTCAGATTGTTGCGGTTCAACTTTATCTGCCCCTCGATGAGCGATTCCGCTTTCTCATAATCAGGTATTTGCAGAAGCGAATTCAGATAGTAGCCATAATAGAAATCGGAGCGGCCTTTCTGGTAGAGTTTCTCAAACAGGTCGGCAGCCTTCTGATACACGCCCAAACGGTAATACTGCATGGCTAACTGGCTGTCGGTCAGTTGGTCTTGATTCTGCCCGATGACGATGGAATTCGCCATAAGGAGGCTGAACAAAAACACTAATTTAAGCCATGATGCAGTATTGCGCACGATTTCAGTGTTTTACAATTACCAATTAGCGCAGACGGTCGGCTGATTTCACCAGGTCGTCGTCGGCTTTGATGCCTTTGTGCGCCAAAATCAGCAAGATGACATTGACAACAGGAATGGCGAAGGCAAACCTCGGGCTGACTGACGCGCCCATTCCCATTGCTCGCTGCAACTCAATGCAGTATGCAGTCATACCCAATAGTATAACTATTTGAAGTACAATGTTTAATCTTGCAATTTTCATCTGCCGCGTGCGGTTGCCGAAAAGAAAAATGTTAATCAGGCAAAGCACAGCCACACAGGCAGTTGCGAATCCGAGCGGTAGCATGGTTGTCGGCTGCATTTCTGGAACTGCAGGCGACAGATGGCAAGCGGTTACGTTGAATGTCAGAAGTCCGTTGCCTATGCCAGCAAACGGCAGGCCGAAAAGGCTGAATGTGAGCGCTGAAGCCACAAACAAATAAACTGATTGGATTCGTTGTATCATTTTGAAAATCAATTAAAATTCAATATTTTAACACGAATGCGGACGATTGCCACAACATCGAAACCGCATTGGTTTTGTGGCGTAAAGATAAGGCAATTTGCTTTTTCTGAACTCCAATTTAATTGTTGTTCGAAAAAATACGGACAGACATATATATAAGTATATCGGCCATCAAACAATTACACACTACTGAAAACTTTGATACATTTGCGGCCGTTTTACAAAAAAAACTGATTATGAAACCGATAATTACAATTTTGCTGCTTATTGTTTCAAACACATTCATGACTTTCGCGTGGTACGGCCATCTGAAATTCGGCGAGATGCGCGGATTCAAGGACCTCGGGCTGTGGGCAATAATTCTCATAAGTTGGGGTATTGCTTTGTTTGAATATTGCTTTCAGGTTCCAGCCAACCGCATCGGCTCAAACATTAACGGAGGACCGTTTAATCTGATACAACTAAAAGTGATTCAAGAAGTTGTGTCGCTGACGGTCTTCACAGTTTTCACCATCACGGTTTTCAAAACCGAGACATTCCGTCTCAACCACATCATCGGGTTTTGTTTCCTGATTCTGGCTGTCTATTTCATTTTCAAGAAGTAACGGATTTTGCCGAATCGGCGGTCATTACTCAATTTCATAACCGTCGCTGCCAGCACTGCGGATTGGAATAGCGTACATTATGGAGTAACTCATGCCTGCATTGAACCGATTGAAGCCCTTGCCGTATCCTGGCACGATGTATGGAGTCATTGATTTGTAATCAGTATGCGAAAACATCATTTTTGCTCTGATTGTCAACCCGATATACAGGTTTTTCAGCAATTCGCCTTTGACACCGACAACCGCTTCACCCCAATATGCGGTAATGTTTGACAAAGGAATGCCATCGACAGAATCGCCCCAAACACCTGACACCACCGCATAAGGCGCCTCATGGCTGAACTTTGTGCCTGCGAACCTCAGGCCGAGAAAGAAAATGTCGCGGTCGAGACGGTGCTTGTATTTCAGCAAGTTATAGTCAAGGCCGATTCGAGCATACTGACCGCTCATTTTGTATCGTAAACTGTCAGTGTTATGCTTGAGCGACTGGTTGCCAAACTCAATCACGGGGAAAAAATTGTAATGCAATTCGGCATCGACCGAAAACTCCATTCCGTGCGAACCAATCTCGCGCACATAGGGCAGCGCAAGGCGCGACAAATCGTATCCCACGCGCACAAACACCTGGCGGCGAGGCAGTTCGTCGAACTCAAACTGGGCTGTGGCGCAAAACCATGAGCACACAAGCAGAAGACTAAAAGAATATTTCAGCATGCATTTCATAGTCTTGGTCGATTTCGTCGGTAAAATAATGAATGGAATCAACAGCCATATTCATATAATATTGTTCGACACCCGTTTTGATGGAGTCAATGTAGGTATATGTGGTTTCGAACTTGTCCCAGCCGCGTATCGTATTGACTTTGATTTCTGGCTCGGTGGTGTCTGACGTGAAAGTGTAAGTGGTGTCGTATTTTACGAACGGCACCGAATCGACAACCTTAACGTGAACAGTATCAAACCTGTAAGTCGGGCGATAGTCCTTTACTGAATACATGGTGTAGTCAAGGTCATGGAAGACGTAGAATGCGCCGCAACTCAGATTGACAATGCTCAACTCGGGTTGCGAGGCGACCCCCACAACGCTGCACCATTTTTCGGTAATGGTTTTTGTTACGCCGACAATGGTGAACTGAACCTGTGTTGTGTCGCCCGTAATGTCGAGCGGAATTGAAATCGATGTCGGCAAGGCACTGCCTCTGAACAGTACACTGTCGAGTTTTGGCATGTAGATGATGGTGGAGTCGATTTTCCGCCCCGACAGTGTCGTCAGGCGGCAGCGCAGCGGCGGGTACTGCTCGGTGGTGCACTCGGGTGGCTCATTATTGCAGGCGGCGAAGGCCATCAGCAACAAAAGCGTCAAAAAAATCATCGGTTTAATTCTATTCACCATAGCCGCCAAAATTAGTGTTTTTAGCAACGCAAACGCAAACATTTAAGCAAACAAAAGGCCAACAGTCTGTCTTTGTTCCCAAATCCTAAAACCTGATTTCTAAATCCTAAATAAAACTTATTTTTGCGCCCGATAGCAGGCCGTCCTGTCGCGCTGCGCAAGCAGTGAGGAAAGTCTGGGCAACGCAGGGCATCGACCTTCCGAAAGAAAGGTGTCCGTGAGGGTACAGAAGGGCAGAAGAAAACAACCGCCGCGCAAGCGGTAAGGGTGAGAAGGCGGTGTAAGAGACCACCAGAGCCGCGGGTGACCGTGGCCGCTGTGCCCCTGTCGAGTTGAAAGGCCATGTATATCACAACCCGCTTCGGCGGACAAGGTTGCTCGTCTTGTTTTTGGCGACAAATGTTGTGAGGGGTAGGCCGATAGTGGTTGCGGGCAACCGCAATTCGAGATAAATGACAGGACCTTGCTCTGGCAAGGACAGAACCTGGCTTACAGGCCTGCTATCTTTTTGTTTTCTTAAGTCTGTTTCAATTGCCCGCAAGTGAAAAAATACCCTGACTATTGATTTTTGTTGACAATCTTGTAAAAAAATCGCATATTTATCGTTTACATCTGAATGGCGGATGGTATGGTAAAGAGAACGATGTCAACGGCTATAACATTCATGTTCACAGCAATTTTATGTCTGTGCGCATTTTTAGTGCCAGAGGCGGTCTGCGCCGCTCCTGACGACGATTCCGCTCCGTCTGACACATCGCTCAATAAGGCATTCGAAGAATTGTTCTCTGCAAAAACGGCCAAAGACAGCATAAATGCATACAATGATATCGGTTGGTATCTCTACAACAATAACGATTTCCATAAATCGGTTGAAATGTTCCGAAGCGCACTAAATATCAGTGTGGCGGTGGAAGACAAAAAGAATATGGCCGTCTGCTGCCAGAATCTTGGAAATGCCTTGGCGATGATGAACGAATTCAACGAGGCTAACGAATACAACCACAAGGCACTCAACTTGTACTACGAGCTCAACAACCAGGAAGCAATCAGCAATGTGTGCAAGGCTATAGGAATTATGTGCATCCAGCACCATTTGTATAGAACCGGGACAGGATATCTGAACCGCGCACTCGGCATCGATACCATTATGAGTATCCGTACAGGCGGCAATCTTACTGATGATGTGGCTTTTGATTATTTGTATTTAGGATACGCCGACATCAACAAATATCACGATACTCGCAGCGTCAGAACATTGCAACAGGCCAAGTCGAAAAACCTGAAGGCCTACAAAATGTTGTCGAAGACAAAAAACGAGATTGGTATGGCCTACAGCAGCAAGAATCTGATGGACATCTATCTTGAAATTGCACGAAACTCGACAGGACAGCGACAGAAATCAATGCTCGACAGTAGCTTGATGTATTACAACATCGGCTCTAAGATTATGAAGGAGCTCAATTTAAATTCTCTTTCGGTCGATTTTATGTTGTGGAAAGCAAAATATGCAATTGAAAACCATCAGTTCGACCAGGCATGGAATCTGTTCGGGCAGATAGCCACTTCCATCAACGACGGTACGTCCGACTCATACAGGGTTGAGTATGGCTATGCCATGGCCGACTACTATGAAGCCATTGGCTACTACAGATTGGCTTACGAATGGTTGAACAGAGCAGCGAGATCTGAAAAACGGCAATTGAACCGCGAGTTTGCAGTTAAATCGGCTAAAATGAGCATCAAGAACGATTTCGCCAGCATTCTGCAGCAAAACGAAATCGACAGGGAAAACGAAAATATTGTACGTCACGAGCAGGAAATAAGGTTTCGAATCATAACCTCCGCAGTCATTTTGGCGCTGGTGATGATTGTTATTCTGATCATTGTCATCCAAGGTGGCTTGAAACGTAGAAAGACGGTGGAGAGGCAATTAACGTCGAGCAATGAGGAACTTGAGTCTCAAAAGGACCAGCTCGAAGTCATTAATGACCAGATTGCGTCTGGCATAAACTTCGCCCACCATCTGCAGACATCTATGCTGCCAACCGATGAACAAATGAATGCATTGTTTGACGACACACTTATATTGTGGCGGCCGCTCGACATAGTTTCGGGCGATTTCTATTGGGTTTGCAGGGTGGGAGACAGGACTTTGTTCTCAATTGCCGACTGCACAGGGCATGGTGTTCCTGGCGGATTCATGAGTATGCTCGGAATATCCATTCTATCAGATATCACTCTGATGCCCGAATTCAAGTCAGGAGAAATGAGTGCTGGCAACATACTCGACCTTATGCGCGACAAAGTTGTCGAATCGCTCCGCCAATCGAAAGAGAGCCACATGTCACTTGACGGTATGGATATGGCCATCTGCATAATCGATAACAAAACATTGGAAATGCAGTATGCGGGCGCATTCAGACCTGCGATAGTAATAAGCGATGGAAAAATGACTGAATATAAAGGAGATAGAATGCCAATTAGTTACATATCAGATAATCCAAGACCGTTTGTCACCCGAAAAATCGCTTTATCGAAAGGCGACAAGGTTTTCATCTATTCCGATGGCATTACCGATCAATTCGGGTATGGTCAGGATGGCGAAGAAAAGAAATACACATCGAGGAAATTACTTGCTTTGCTGAAAGAAAACTGCGAGAAACCGTTCGATGAGCTGAAAAAGATTATCAATGACAGTATAGATGATTGGCGCGCGCCCGCAAACAAAAAATCGATAGCTCAAACTGATGACATAATTCTTTTGGGCGTTAAAATCTGACAGTATGCGAATCAGACACTTACATATAATCTTTGCTATTATTGCTCTGACTGGTTGGAGCTTGAATCTGAACAGCCAGCCAAAGACGCACATAGACAGCCTGACTGCCAGTTTGAGTGTCGTGTCTGATGACGAGCAGAAACTGAATGTTCTGCACGATATATGCTCACAGCACATTAGTGTTGACTCGGTGCAGCTTTATGCCGAACAGATGCGTGCTTTGGCTGAGCAGATTAACAATTATGGCGCACTGGCCCGTGCTCATCAGTTTCTTGGATGGTGTCATGGAAACATGGGTAATTACGAGAGAGCATTGTCTAACCACTATCATGCGCTTATCATCTACGATTCAATTGCCGATTCACTGGGTATGGCACGTTGTTACAATGCAACCGGAGAAGATTTCCTCGACTTGAAAAATTATTATTCTGCTGATGAGTACTTCCATAAGGCGCTCGACATATACAACGCACTGGGACTTGAATCGGAAATTCCGTCGATTTACCGTAATCTGGGCTCCATGTACAAGGATTACAAGATTTTTGAAACGGCGAGAAAATATTTCCGTGATGCCATAGAAATTGATTCTGCAAACAACTCACTTACAGGCATGACTATCGACTATAACTACATGGCTGAAACTGAGTATGATGAGTACCATGAGTCTAACAATCGTACAAACATCATTTTGGCCAAACGTTACAGTGATATGTCGTATGCCACAGCTTCGGGGCTTGATGATTCAACCTATATATTCTATACCATTCAGAATTCATTGCCTATTTGTCTGGATTATGTCTGCATTCTCGATTCGGCCGCCCAAAAACACCTTCTCGATCATTGCGATTACATATACCAAATGGCCCTGAACTATGTTGTGAAATATGGTTATTACTCAAGCTATTACAAACTCAAAAACTGTCGTGCAAGATACCTGCTGCTTAACCATAGGTATGCCGAATGTCTGAACCAGCTTGATTCTGTCAGACAAAAGTCAGATATTGATATTGATGAAGATCCGATAATTGACTACGACTGCTACATTGACTGCTATATTGCGATGGGAAACTACCAAAAAGCTCTGGAATACAGAAAACTGAAAGCCCTATCGGACGGTCAGGAATATTATTTGGAGACAACTCTCAACTCGTCGAAGTCGAGCACAAAAGATGAGTTTGAACAAATGTTGCATCAACAGGTTAAGGACAAACAAAAACGTGAGCTGATGTTCAAGGAACGCAAGAAGATGGTGAGAATCATCAACATTGCAGCCGGAGTATTGATAATTCTGTTGATTGTGATTGTGATTGTCAAGTTGCGCCAGATGCGTCATAAGCAAAGAAGCAATATAATGCTGCTCAAGCAGCAAGAAGAGTACGAATATCAGCGTAACATTTTGTCTGCCATCAATATACAAATAACTGACGGAATACGTTATGCCAAAGAGATTCAGAACTCGATTATTCCGTCGACAAAAATAATGAACTCTATTTTTGGTGACAATCTGGTCATTTGGGAGCCACTTGATATTGTATCGGGCAATTTCTATTGGGCAACCCAAAAAGGCCGATATAAGCTGATAGCCGTTGGCGATTGTTTGAGGCATGGCGTTCCGGGTGCGTTCACAAGTATGCTTGGCATTACATCGCTGAGTGATATAGCCACTTTGGAAGTTCCTGATAATCATTGCCCCACAGCCTCGTCGATGCTCGACAAGCTGCGCAACAAAATAGAAAATGCAATTCCCCACTCGGAAGGTTCTGAACCCGCTAATATGATTGACATTGCTTTGTGCATAATCGATTCCGAAAGCAATACAATGCAGTATGCAGGCGCCCATTGCCCGATGTTCATCGTGCGCGACGGCAAGCTGACAGAGATAAAATCGGACGATATACATATTGGCGACAGCGATGACAGCCTGGCAGAATTCACCAACATATCGATGGAGCTGCAGGAAGGCGATGTCTTGTATTTCTACACCGACGGCATTGCGCAGCAGTTGAACTCTGAATGGGAATATTCTACAGGCATACTTACCGATCTGCTGACTCTCGTTTATGACAAACCTTTTGCCGAGCAGACCGAATATATCAACTACGCGCTGTCAAAATCCCCCAAGAGCAAAGAAATAATCAATCAAGTCGACGATATTCTGTTGGTGGGAATCAGAATTTAGGCGTTGGGTACAAGTTTTTAAAAACAAAAAGGCGCACGTGTTAACACATACGCCTTAATAATTCAACGCTCCAATTCTATTCTCTTAGATAACAATAAAATCCGAAGTTTTCACCCAGCCTTTGTTACCGTCTGACAAACGGATTTCCGACCAGTCGCCGTTGTGGTTGGTGACTTTGATTTTAAGGCCTTCGTGAATCAGAAAGAGTTCGGTGCCAGCGGCGTCGGGTGAACTTTTTACCACCACCGACGGCGTGACAACAATGGCTTCGGGCTCGTTGAGCACGGCGGCTTTCTGCTTGGACGAGAAACTAAACGAGAAGGCGGCTTCAACCACTAGCAACAAGCCAATCCAGAAGGCGAATCGGCGCAGCAGCGGACGGTCCGTCAGGAAGAAGAGCAGCAGAAGCACCAAAGCCGCCACAAATGAGACAATGCTCAAAACGGCCCATTGGTTCGACGTGAGCGCCCGCACAAGCGACTGCCCCCACGATTTCAGAAAAAATTCGGGCAGCACTTCAATCTTGTCAACAACGTGTGTGTTAGCCAGTTGCAGATTGAACTGAATATCCTCGTCGGTGGCGTTGAGTTTCAGTGCGCGCTCGTAGTTGGCAATGGCGTACGGAAATTTGTTCGATTTGTAGTAGGCGTTGCCCAGATTGAAATACAATTCCGACGACTCATATCCTTGAGCCACAATACTTTCGTAGATACTAATTGCCTGCTCGTATTTTGTAGCCTGGTAGCATACCGCCGCCGAATCGAGTTGAGCCTTGAAATCGGCTGCCGAACTGCAAATTGGCATCATTGCCGCAATTGCTATTATAATGTGTTTTGCTATCTGTTTCATTGTCATTCATTTTTTAGACTTCAGACATCAGACAACGGACATCAGTCTGCGGACGCATTCTATGCGTCCCTACGTTGTCATTTATCTGATTATTCAATTCAATTCAATTTCAATAACTTATAACTTTAAACTTCTCAACTTTAAACTTTGAACTCTTACCTCTAAACTCTTCCCTCTCACCTTTTACTTCACTTTTTGGTCGAGTTTTGACAGTGTGCTGTCGGCTTTGCGGAAAATCTCGTCCATTCCGCCCGAAACGGCTGCGGGCGCGTAACGCGCGAACTCGCACGAGTTGAGCAAATCCATAAGTTCGTCAACCAACTGACTGTCAACTGAATGGCTCGACAAAATCTCTGCCACATTGTCTTTCGACAGGTTGGCCACAGGAATCGACAGTTTGTCGCTCAGATAGCCCCAAATGGCCTTCAGCATCTCGTCGTAGAACTGCGCTTCCTGACCTTGTTTCATATACTTGGCAGCCTGACGTAACCGCTTGCGCGACACCTTGTTAGCCTTGCGGTTCTTGACTGCGGCCTGATTTGCGTTCTGCTTAATCTGCGCCAAGCGGAACAGGATTATCGCCACAAAAAGCAGCAGCGGAACGGCGTAGCAGCCATAGAACAGCGGCGTGCCGAACATCATCTCTTGGCGGCGGTCGAGCCGCTCAACAGGTTTAATGTAGCGAATGTCCTTGCCAATGAATTTGACATCTTCCTTTGCAAGTGCCTGAACTACACCCGAATTGGCTTCGGCTTCGCCATCGCCTTTTTCAACGCTAATGTTGAACTCTTGCGTGGTCAGCGTCTTGTAAGTCTTTGATTTTGTGTCGAAATAACTGAACGTGATTGGCGCAATGCGGTAGTTGCCCGCATAGCGTGGAATGAACAGATAATCGAACGTTACCGAGCCCGACATTCCGTTGGCGTCGGTCTTGATATTCTGCGTTGTTTTGGGGTCGTAGACGTCAATGTCGGGCGGAAAATCAATCTTTATGTTATTGATAAACTTCAGGTTACCAGTGCCCGACACTTTAACTTTCAGTGTCACTGCTTCGTTGGCCTTCACTTCGGTTTTATCGACCGACGCGTTGAGCGTGAAGCTGCCCACGCCGCCCGAAAAATCGGCGGGTTTGCCCGCAGGAAGCGGCTCTACGTTTATCTTCACAGGTTTGCTGACGAGTTTGTAGGGCGTGGTACGGTACGAGCCGCCGAAGAAGTCATCGAACGGGTTGTTGCTGCGCACGCGGGTGCGAGTGAGAATGGTGATTTCCATCGGGTCGATAGTGAGTTCGCCCGAGCGTTGCGGCATTAGAAGCACCTTTTTCAGCAGGCCTGTTGTATATATCTGACCGTTAACATTTTCGCGCTGAAGCGAGACTTGCTGCGGTGCCTCAAGGTCGCTGCTCCAGAAACCAGTGAACGGCGGAAACTTAACATCCTCAAAACCAGATATATCCTTGCGGGTGTAGAGTTTTATTGTTGCCACCAGATACTGCCCTTGAATCAGTTTTTTCTTATCGACAGTGATTGCCACAAAAAGGTCGTCGCTGCTCAAGTCGGGATTGGTGGTGGTGGCTGGCGCACTGCTTCCGCTTTGCTGCTGGCCGCCCTGGCTCTGGCTTGCCGCTGGCCGCGACCCCGCCACAACCTCAATGGTCACGGGGTTCGACTGGTAAGTTTTGCCACCCGATTTTATGGTTGCCGACGGAATGGTGAATTTTCCTTCGTGGTCGGCCATCAAAATAAAAGTGTAGGTGTAGGTTGTGCTCTGCGACATTGAGCCGTTAATCCACTGAATGCTGCTGCTCGACGACGTGTTTGGACCCGAAAGAACTTGAAAATCAGTAATGTTCGGTTCCGAGAAATTGCTGCCTTTGGCGTTCAGCACAAACTGAAGGCGGAACTGCTCGCCAACCTCGACGGCCTGCGGCGCGCTGGCGGTGAACGTTACATCGTCGGCAAAAGCCGAAATGCTGAAACTCGAAAGCAACAATGTAAAAGCCGCCATCAGTTTCAGTCTTAAGGCTTTATGTAAATTTGTCAGTTTCATTTTTATATTGTTTTTCTCATTTTTTTCAAAGTTGCGAAGATAGTGATTTAGTTGGCTAATCGGCTAACTGGTGAATCGTTCAATCGATTATCCGATTCACTGCACCACTACCAGTCTTTCTGCGTTCGGCGCCGTTGCGGTTGCGCTTTCTGTTTCTGAACTTTCTCCTGCACGTCTTTCTCGTCGTTCTCCAAGGCCTCCAGAATCCTCATCGCGTCCTCCTTCGACATTTGTTCGTCGTTCTGCTCTGGCTGCTGCTGTGCTTGCTGCGGCTGCTGTTGCTGATTATCCTGACTCTGCTGGTCTTGCTTGTCTTTTTGTTGCTGGTCCTGATTCTGCTGCTGGTCTTGCTGCTGGTCCTGGTTTTGTTTTTGATCCTGATTCTGCTGTTGGTCCTGCTTGTTCTGGTTCTGATTCTGCTGATTCTCGTTTTGCTGCTGCTTCATCTTGTCCTGTGCCCAAGCCAGATTGTATTTGGTTTCCAGGTCGTTAGGGTTGTTGCGCAGAGCGTTTTTGTAGGCATCGATAGCACCTTGCAGATTCTCCGACTGCAGAAGGCAGTTGCCCAGATTGTGATATGCGGCGGCGCGTTTGGTCTTATCCACATCGGTTTTCGAGCCAAGCGCCTGATACTGCCGCGCGGCCTCGTCCATACGGCCCTGGCTCATCATTGCGTTGGCCAGGTTGAACGACGCGTCCCAACTGTTCGGGTCTTGCTCCAAAGCCTTGCGGTAACTTGCTTCGGCGTCGGCGAAACGTGCCGAGTCAACCCTTGTCGAGTCGGCGAAGGCGCTGTTGAACTGGCGGTTTCCCTGACGGATATATTTCCGTTCGGTTTGCGCCCCAGCCATCTGCGGAAGCGCGATTGCCAAAAGCAGAATTGCAACAAACAAACCTTTGATTTTCATATCTTTACTATTTAAGCGTCAGTTTTGAGTTCTTGAAGAAATTGATAGCGTTCAGGCGGCGGTTGCGGCGGTTGAGAATGAACACCTCAACCAGCAGAATCAGCAGTCCGAAGCCCAGAAAATACTGGTATTGTTCTTCGTATTCCGAATATATTTTCGCTTCCATCTCCACCTTCTCCATATTGTTCAGTTCGCTGAAGAGCGCGCTCAAGCCGCTTTTGGTGTTGTTGGCGCGAATGTATTTTCCGCCGCCCGCGGCTGCCACCTGCTTCAGTGTCGTCTCCTCGAGTTTCGAAATGACCACATTTCCTTGTGCGTCAGTGCGATAGTCGCGTTGGCCGTTGCGGTTGACGGTGGGGATTGGTGCGCCTTGCGGCAGTCCCATACCCACCATATGAATGGTTACTCCCGCCTCGTTGGCTTTGGTGGCTGCCGCGATTGGGTCGCCGTCGTGGTCCTCGCCATCGGTGATAATGACGATTGCCTTATTTTTATCGTCGCCTGGTGTGAACGACTTGACTCCCAGATTGATAGCCTTCTCCAAAGCCGTTCCCTGATTTGTCACCAGCGACGGATTGATTGACGAAAGGAACATTTTGGCGGCGGTGTAGTCGCTCGTCATCGGCAGTTGTACAAAGGCATCGCCAGCAAAGACAATGAGCGCCAGTTTGTCGTCCTTCAGGCCGTCAATCATTTTGGAAATGGCGCGTTTGGCGTTCTCAAGGCGGTTGGGCGTAATGTCTTCGGCGAGCATACTGTTCGACACGTCGAGTGCCACAACCAACTCAATTCCAGTGCGTTTCACCTCGCGCAACTTTGTGCCGAACTGCGGACCTGCGGCGGCAATGATTATCAGCGCAAGCGCCACCAGCCCCAAAATCAGTTTCACCCAAGGCTTCGAAGCCGAAACGTCGGGCATCAGGCCCTTGACAAGGTCGCTGTCGCCAAAAGCCTGCAACGCGCGGCGGCGCATCATCCGTCCCGCTATGAAAATGAGCAGCAGGGCAGGCACCAGCAGCAGAAACAAAAGATATTGTGGATTAGCAAATTGGAACATTTTTTTTATTGTTTAATCGGTGAATTGTTTAATCGGTGAATTGATTGTTGTCGTGGCGGACGCGGCACGCCACGTCCCTACAACACCTAACACCCAATACCCAACACCATTTAATTATTCATTATTAATTTTCATTTTCCATTGTCAACTGTCAATTGTCAATTTCCCCCTCAACTCACTCCGCGCATCACGGTGTTGCGCATCAGCAGTTCAAGGGCGAGCAGAGCCAGTCCTGCGAGCAGCAGCGGCAGGTACTCCTCGTTTTTCTTGCTGTATTCTTTGGTCTCGATTTTCGATTTCTCGAGTTGGTCAATCTGCTCGTAAACCTCCTGCAGGCGGCGGTTGCTAGTGGCGCGGAAATAGCGGCCGTCGGTTTGGTTGGCAATCTGCGAAAGCACCTCCTCATCAATTTCGACATCGACATTCTGATAGTGCTTGTTGCCGAAGGCGTCGGTGAACGGATATGGCGCCTGACCTTGCGTGCCAATGCCCACGGTGTAGACGCGGACGCCCATTGCCTGCGCAATGTCGGCGGCGGTGAGCGGCGGAATCTCGCCTCGGTTGTTCACGCCGTCGGTCATCAGAATCACAACCTTGCTTTTGGCTGTCGATTCCTTCAGGCGGCTCACTGCGTTTGCCAGCCCCACGCCAATGGCCGTTCCGTCTTCAATCATTCCGCTTTTCACGTCGTTAATCAGATTGATAAGCACGGCGTGGTCGGTTGTGAGCGGGCACTGCGTGAAACTCTCGCCAGCAAACACCACAAGGCCTATGCGGTCGTTGGGGCGGCCCGATATGAATTTTATTGCGTCGCTTTTGGCGGCTTCAAGGCGGTTGGGCTTGAAATCCTCGGCGAGCATACTGCCCGAAATGTCGAGCGCCACCACAATGTCGATTCCTTCGGTGGTTGTGTTGCTCCAGCGGTCGGTCGACTGCGGACGGGCCAGAGCCACCACCAGCACAGCCATTGCAAGCGTGCGCAGGGCGAAGGGCACGTGGCGCAGATACCATTTATAAGTACGCGGCGCGCTAGCGAATCCGTCGAGAGTCGACAGGCGCACCGACGTGTCCATATCGCGGTGCTTCCATACGTACCAACCCACCATTGGTATCAGTAAAAGCAACAGATACAGCAGGTTAGGATTGTTGAATGTTATATTTTCCATAGTCTACTCCGTTTTTTCGTTTTGTTCGACTTTGGCCTCGCCTTCGGGCGCATCTTCATCGTCGCGAAGTTGCTCTACAGGCTTGGTTGTCAGCACAAAATGCTCAACAAAGGCGAAACTTGCCTCGTTCTCGTTGGCCTCGGCCTGCGCTTTCGCGAATTTCACAAAATCGGCCCGCTCAAGCAGGTCTTGCAAGTTGCTGCGCAGGTCTTTGTCGATTTCGGGCACATTCTTGGTCATCTGCATAATCTCAGCCGTGGTGCTCTCCATCGCCTGCACGCCGAATCGGCCGTTCAGATAGACGCGCACAATGTCGGTGAGCGACGAGTAGAACTCTTTCACCAGCCCGCGCTGCCATAGTTTTTGCTCCTTGAGTTGGTCCAACTGTCGCAGAGCGATAACGTGCGCTGGCTCCTGCGGTTTGGGTTTGGCGAAAATCGGTTCGTTGCGCTTGCGCTTGACAAGCACATAGACCAAAAGCGCCACAATGGCCGCCACAAGCAGCACCAGCATCGCCCATTTCACGTATGGCACCAGTTCGCTGATTTTGAACGGCGCCTCGGCCATCGGTTTCGGCGGACAGATTGCGTTGGCGTTTGCCGTGTCGAGCGGCATTGTCATTACTCCGTAATACACTTGTTCCGAATAGATTGTGTCGGTGTTGCCGTTCGGGTCGAGAATGGCGAATGGCAGTTGGCGCACTGCGTACCAGCCACTGTCGAAGTTGGTGACCACATATTTTTGGCTTATGCGGACAATGCCGTCGGTCAGCACAGAATCGACCGTTCCAGCCTCAACAATCTCTAGTCCGCGCGACACGGTGTCGGCCATAACGGGCAGCATCACCTTGTAACCATCAGGAAACGAAGCCTCTACACGGAAATTGGTTTGGTCGCCAATGAGCATCATCGACGTGTCGATTTTGGCCGAAACGCTCACTTGCGCGTGGGCTTCACCCATCGCCAGCATCATCGCCATTACCAATATTGTCAGATATTTAGACATTTTTGAATTGTGATTTTCGATTTTTGATTCTCGCACAGATAACACAGAATACACTGATTAACACTGATTTATATCTCTAACCGATTTTATCAGATTTTATCAGATTTTATCAGATTCAATCCGAACTATGTTCATCTGCCTTCATTTTTAATTGTTAATTTTTAATTGTTTAACAGGTGTTTCGATTGTTATCGGGGGCGGACGCGATAAATCGCATCCCTACCAACACCCAACACCTAACACCATATTCTATACATTGACTAACTCCTAAATTCTAATTCCTAACTCCTAAATCTCACATGCTTCTATGCTTGAACAGTCCGATAAGCGGCTTCACGTAGTCGTCGCCAGTGGCAATGGTTGCGAAATCTACACCGCTGCGCTTGAACGCCGACTCGACGTTGAGCGAGAGCGACGTCCACCAATGGCTGTAGGCCTCGCGCACGGCGCGGCTCGACGTATCAACCCATTGCGTGGCGCCCGTTTCGGCATCGGTCATCTGCACAAGTCCAATCGACGGCATTTCGGTCTCGCGTTGGTCGTAAATGCGCAGTGCCACAAGGTCGTGCTTGCGGTTGGCAATGGTGAGCGCGTCGTTGAAACGCTCATCGATAAAGTCGGAAATGACGAACGCAATGCAGCGTTTCTTAATGGCGCTGGTCAGGTACTCCAAAGCCGCTGCCACATTGGTCTGGCGGCTCTGCGGCTCAAAGTTGAGCAGTTCCTGGATAATGCGCAGAATGTGCTTGCGGCCTTTCTGCGGCGGAATGAACTTCTCCACCTTGTCGCTGAACATAATGACGCCAATCTTATCGTTGTTTTTAATGGCCGAAAACGAGAGCACGGCGGCGATTTCGGTCATCAGGTCGAGTTTGTACTGGCTGCGCGTACCGAAGTTTTTCGAACCGCTGACGTCAATCAGCAGCATCACGGTCAGTTCGCGCTCCTCTTCAAAAACCTTGACAAACGGGTGGTTGAGCCGCGCCGTCACGTTCCAGTCAATGTCGCGAATGGCATCGCCGTAGTTGTACTCGCGCACCTCGCTGAATGTCATACCTTTACCTTTGAAGGCGCTGTGATATTCGCCCGCAAAAATCTGGTTCGACAGCCCGCGTGTCTTAATCTCAATGTGCCGTACCTTTTTTAATAATTCCGAAGTCTCCATAACCAATTATTGATTGATTTTCAGAGTGGTATTGGGTTTTAATCTTTAATTCCGAATGCCGAATTACGAATTCCAATTGTTCAATTCCGATTTCGTAACTCGTAATTCATAATTCGTAATTTAAAATTTCTAATGCCTAACACCTAATTAAGGTACCTCCACCTTGTTCAATATCTCATTGATAATGTCTTCGGTTGTAATATTCTCGGCTTCAGCCTGATACGTCAAACCGATACGGTGGCGCAGAACATCGTGGCAGACGGCGCGCACATCCTCGGGCACCACGTAGCCGCGGCGTTTAATGAACGCGTAGGCTTTTGCGGCTTTCGACAGGCTAATGCTGGCACGCGGCGAACCGCCAAAGCCAATCATCTCTTTCAGATATTCGAGTTTGTACTCGTCGGGGTAACGTGTAGCGAACACAATATCAACAATATAACGTTCGATTTTCTCGTCCATATAGACGTCTTTCACAACCTCGCGCGCCTTGACAATCTCGTCGGTCGAGAGAATCTTGTTGGCCTTCGGGAAGGTGCGCTGAATGTTCTGACGCACAATGAGTTGCTCTTCTTCCTTCTTCGGGTAGCCGATAATCACCTTGAGCATAAAACGGTCCATCTGCGCCTCGGGCAGCGGATAGGTTCCCTCTTGCTCAATGGGGTTTTGGGTGGCCATCACCAGGAACGGCTTTTCGAGTTGGAAAGTGGTGTCGCCAATGGTGACCTGCTTCTCCTGCATCGCTTCGAGCAGTGCGCTCTGAACCTTGGCGGGGGCACGGTTAATCTCGTCGGCCAGCACAAAGTTGGTGAAAATCGGGCCCTTCTTGACGCTGAACTCCTCGGTTTTGGGGCTGTAAATCATTGTTCCAATGACGTCGGCAGGCAGCAAATCGGGTGTGAACTGGATTCGGCTGAACCCCGCGTTGATTGTCTGCGCCAACGTGTTAATTGCCAATGTCTTGGCCAATCCTGGAAGGCCTTCAAGAAGAATGTGCCCATCGGACAGCAAGCCAATCAGCAGACATTCAGTCAAATGCTTCTGACCCACAATCACCTTGTTCATCTCCATAGTGATTAGGTCGACAAACGAACTCTCGCGCTGTATGCGGTCGTTAAGTTCTTTGATATCAACAATTTCGCTCATAACTATTGTTTTATATGTTTTCGGTTTCTTATTGTTTTTTCAACTCAACGGCGCAAATTTGATAAAACATTTGATAGGGCTGACACCTATTAACAAAAATTAACTGGGTTTAACGTTTTGTTAACGTTTTGCGGTGAGAATCGGGCAGGAGAGAAATAGGATTTTGGAGCCATAATTTTGCTTTTTGAAGCTGCTTTTTTATTGCCACTAAATTCGTACCTTTGCTGCTCAAAATTTTTGGCGATGATTACAGTATCAAATCTTTGCGTTCAGTTTGGCAAACGCATTCTTTTTCAAGATGTTAATCTTAAGTTCACACCAGGCAACTGCTACGGCATTATTGGTGCCAATGGCGCTGGAAAATCCACTTTCTTGAAGACGCTCTACGGCGGAATCGACGCCACGCGCGGAACCGTCACCATTGGACCGCACGAACGGCTGTCGGTGCTGAAGCAGAACCACTTTGAATTCGACGACTGCATTGTGCTCAACACTGTGCTGATGGGCCACGCCGAACTGTGGCGCGTGATGAACGAGAAGGACGCGCTCTACGCAAAGCCCGACTTTAGCGAAGAAGATGGCATCAAGGCGTCGGAACTTGAAGAGAAATTTGCCGAGATGGACGGATGGAACGCCGAGAGCGACGCCGCAACGCTGCTGAGCGGACTGGGCATCAAAGAAGATTTGCACCAGAAATATATGCGTGAGCTGAGCGGTAAAGAGAAGGTGAAGGTGCTGCTGGCACAGGCGCTTTTCGGCAAGCCCGATAACCTGCTGCTCGACGAGCCAACCAACGACCTCGACCTCGACACCGTGACCTGGCTCGAGCACTACCTGTCGGAGTTTGAGAACACGGTGCTTGTAGTCTCGCACGACCGCCACTTCCTTGACTCAATCTGCACCCACACTGTCGACATCGATTTCAACCGCATTCAGATGTTCGCTGGCAACTACAGTTTCTGGTATGAGTCGAGCCAACTTGCTCTGCGTCAGCAACAAATGCAGAACAAAAAGGCCGAAGAGAAGAAGAAGGAACTTGAAGAGTTCATCCGTAGGTTCAGCGCCAACGTGGCCAAAAGCAAGCAGACCACAAGTCGCAAGAAGATGCTGGAAAAACTTAATATTGAAGAGATTAAGCCGTCGAACCGCAAATATCCAGGCATCATCTTCACCCCAGCCCGCGAGTGCGGTGACCGTATTCTTGAGGTGAAAGACCTATCGAAGACCGTCGACGGAGTGAAATTGTTCAGCAATCTGAATTTCACGGTGAACAAGGATGACAAAATCGTCTTCCTTTCGCGCAACACCCGCGCAATGACCACGCTCTTCGAGATTCTGAAAGACCACCTTGCACCAGACACTGGCTCGTACACCTGGGGACAGACCATCACAAAGGCCTATCTGCCGCTCGACAACGAGAAATTCTTCAAAGACGACATCACACTGATGGACTGGCTCGCGCAATTCTCTGAAGACACGAGCGACCTCTATCTGCGTGGTTATCTGGGCAAAATGTTATTCTCGGGCGACGAAGTGAACAAAAAAGCCAACGTGCTCTCGGGTGGCGAGCGCGTACGATGCATGATTGCGCGGATGATGATTCGCAATGCCAACGTCCTCATCCTCGACACACCCACCAACCACCTCGACCTTGAGTCAATTCAGGCGTTCAACAACACGCTTGTCAAGTTCAAGGGCAACGTGCTGATGTCGTCGCACGACCATGAGTTCATCCAAACCGTCAGCAACCGCATCATCGAAATCGGCCCCAACGGCATGATTGACAAGATGATGGAATACGACGATTACATCAGCGACGGGCATATTGCCGAACTGCGCGAGAAATTGTATTAAGTTTCTTTGCTCAATATCACAAAAAAAGGCGGAACCTTGGGTTCCGCCTTTTCTTTATATGCAAACCGCTTATTAAGCGTACATAGCAACAATTGCTTCGTAAAGTTCTTGTTGACCTGAAGTCTGTTTCGGCTCGTTAACCTTCTTGCCGTACTCGTAAGCCTCTTCAAGAGTCATCTTGCCTTCCTCAAACTTCTTGCCTTCGCCCTTGTCGAACGATGCGTAGCGAGCAGCCAGCATCTTCTTGTACGGGCTCTCCTCGAGCAATTTGGCTGCGTTCTCAAGAGCGCGGGCCATTGCGTCCATACCGCTGATGTGTGCCAAGAAGATGTCCTCAAGGTCAGTTGAGTTGCGGCGAGTTTTTGCGTCGAAGTTGGTACCACCTGTGCCAAGGCCACCGTTGCGGATAATCTGCATCCAAGCCTGAACCAATTCGTATTGGTCGATTGGGAACTGGTCAGTATCCCAGCCGTTCTGCATATCACCGCGGTTAGCGTCGATTAGCCGAGCATACCGGCATCAACAGCGCAAGCCAATTCGTGCTCGAAGGTGTGGCCAGCCAAAGTAGCGTGGTTAACCTCGATGTTAACTTTGAAGTCCTTGTCAAGACCGTGAGCCTTCAGGAAGCCGATAACAGTCTCAGTGTCAACATCGTATTGATGTTTCGACGGCTCCATTGGTTTCGGTTCAATCAGGAATGTACCCTTGAAGCCTTTTTTGCGAGCGTAGTCGCGAGCCATAGTCAACATAGTTGCCATGTGCTCTTTCTCACGTTTCTGGTCAGTGTTCAGAAGGCTCATATAACCCTCGCGGCCACCCCAGAACACGTAGTTCTCAGCGCCAAGTTCGATACCTGCGTCGATAGCGTTCTTAATCTGAACGATAGCGCGAGCAACAACGTCGAAATCCGGGTTTGTAGAAGCACCGTTCATATAGCGTTTGTTGCCGAATACGTTAGCAGTCGACCACAGAAGTTTCTTGCCGGTCTTAGCCATTTTCTCTTTCAGGTAAGCAACAATAGCTTTCAGGTTAGCCTCATACTCCTCAACTGATGCACCCTCAGAAACAAGGTCAACATCGTGGAAGCAGAAGTAAGGAATACCAAGTTTCTCCATAATCTCGAAACCAGCGTCAGCCTTTTGTTTAGCGATGGTAACAGCGTCAGCGCCCTTGTTCCAGGGGAACGATTTGGTACCGCCACCGAATTGGTCGCTACCGTCAGCGCACAAAGTGTGCCACCAAGCCATTGCAAAGCGCAGCCAATCTTTCATCGGCTTGCCCATAATCACTTTTTCGGCATCATAATAGTGGAATGCCATAGGATTCTTTGAATCCTTTCCTTCGAATTTGATTTTTCCAATTTGTGGAAAATACTCTTGTGCCATTTTTTAAATGTTTTAGTTATTATTAATAAAATTTATTTTAAAACGATGCCGCGCAAAGCGAACTCATTTTATTTCAAATTGTTAGGTTATTTACTCATCGATTTCTCCAAACGATACTTCCATTTAGCGTAAGCGTCGGCATACTCCTGACGGGCCGATTGGTTCGGCTCGATAACTGCCAGTTTCTCAAGCGAAGCGAAGGCCTCGGTGTTGTTCTTGTAGATACCTGCGCCCATACCTGCGCCTTTTGCTGCGCCAACCGAGCCGTCAGTGTCGTAAAGTTCAATGGTTGCACCAGTTACGCCAGCCAGGGTGTCACGGAAAATCGGGCTAAGGAACATATTGGCGTGTCCGGCGTGAATCTTGTTCACCTTCATACCCATCGACTCCATAATGTCGATACCATATTTAAATGAGAAGACAATGCCCTCTTGTGCGGCGCGCACAATGTGGTGCTTCGAGTGAACGTTGAAGTTTAGACCGCGGATTGAGCAGTTGATTTCGCGGTTGCCCAGCATACGCTCTGCGCCATTGCCGAAAGGCAGAACGCTCAAGCCGGCGCTGCCGATAGGTGCTTTGGCGGCCAGGTCGTTCATCTCGTTGTATGAGATGCCGTCGGGTGCGATGTTGCGCTTAACCCACGAGTTCAGGATTCCGGTGCCGTTCACGCAGAGCAGAACGCCGATGCGTGTCTGGTCGGTAGTGTGGTTGACGTGTGCAAACGAGTTGACGCGCGACTGCGGGTCGTAGTTGGCCTCGCCGTTCACACCGTAAACAACACCCGAAGTGCCGGCTGTTGCGGCAATTTCGCCTGGATTCAAAACATTGAGTGATAATGCGTTGTTCGGCTGGTCGCCACCGCGGTATGTTACAGGAGTGCTTTCCTTCAGTCCGAGTTCGGCTGCGGCTTTTGCCGACAAGTGGCCTTGGTCGCTGAATGTTGGCTTGATTTCAGGAATGAACGATTGGTCGATTCCGTAGTAATCGAGCAGGAAGGTAGCCAGTTTGTTCTCTTTGAAGTCCCACATCATACCTTCAGAAAGGCCTGATACTGTGGTGCAAATCTCATCGGTCATCTTCATAGCGATATAGTCGCCCGGAAGCATAATCTTGTAGATTTTCTCGTATGTGGCGGGCTCGTTCTCCTTCACCCAAGCCAGTTTCGAAGCGGTGAAGTTGCCCGGCGAGTTGAGTAGGTGGCTCAAGCATTTTTCGGCTCCCAGAGTCTTGAAAGCCTTGTCGCCGTAAGGCACAGCGCGCGAGTCACACCAGATAATTGACGGGCGCAGAACGTTTTTGTGCTTGTCGACGCAAACCAGACCGTGCATCTGGTAAGAGATACCAATGGCCTTAACCTCTGCGGGGTTGGCGCCGCTCTCCTTCATAATTGTCTGAACCGACAGTTTCAGGTTTTCCCACCAACTTTCGGGGTCCTGTTCGGCCCAACCAGGGTTGACGGCTATAATTTTTGCTTCAGTTTTGGGGAAGAATGTGGTGGCAACGCATTTTCCAGTCTCGACATTGACAAGGCTTGCCTTCACCGACGAACTTCCTACATCTACTCCTAACGTGTACATAATTTTTACTTTTTTTTAATATCCAAAAATGTTCTATCAGGTTAACTATTAGTGTATTTAATCTTTAACCCCAAAACAGAACTCGTGCGCCAAATTTAAGAAAATAATCTAATGTTGTGTGATTTCGGAATTTATTAGTGAATATTATGGAGAAGTTGTTGATTTACAATAATATGTAAAACGTATAGGTGAGACTACTTTACTAGTTGATTTTATTTTAAGTCTAAGATATTGCCATCTTATTCATCAAATTAAATGCGCGGTTCAGTATTGCGGAAACAAAAAAGCCGAGGCATTTGTCTCGGCTCTTTTCCGTTTGATATGCAATATTATAGCAAATCGCTCGCCAGTTCGGCCAGTGCGCTGCGCTCGCCCTTCACAAGGTTCATATGCGCAAACAGGTTCTGTCCCTTCATCTTGTCGGTCAGATAGCTCAAACCGTTTGATGTGCTGTCGAGATATGGTGAGTCAATCTGCTGAATATCACCAGTAAACACAATCTTCACATTCTCGCCGGCGCGTGTTACAATGGTCTTCACTTCGTGCGGCGTCAGGTTCTGCGCTTCGTCAATGATGAAGAACGCGTTCGACAGGCTGCGACCGCGGATGTAGGCCAGCGGCGTGATTACCAGACGCTCGTCTTTCAGCATCTCGTCAATCTTGTGCACTTCCTTGCTGTTGGCGCCAAACTGGTGCTTGATGACGCCAAGGTTGTCGAACAGTGGCATCATATACGGCCCGATTTTCTCTTTCACGTCGCCCGGAAGGAAGCCTAAATCCTGATTGGTGAGCGGAATGATTGGGCGCGCCACAAAAATCTGCTCGTAGGTTCCAGCCTGCTGCAGAGCGGCAGCCACAGCCAACAAGGTTTTGCCAGTTCCAGCCTTTCCGGTGAGCGATATAAGGTTGATTTCAGGACGCATCAGAGCGTCGAGAGCCAGAGCCTGCTCGGCGTTGCGCGGCTCGATGCCGTAGATTTTGCGTTTCTCGACAAGATTGATGCGGCGCTCAAACGGGTCGTAGTGGGTGAGTGCGCTCTTGTTGTCGCCCTTCAGAATCAGATACTCGTGGGCGAAAATCTCGCGGCTGAACTTGAACTCGTCAACACTCACGCCGGCGCGGTCCTGATAAATCTTGTTAATCAACTCGGGGTCCACATTGTCGATGGTGTCTATCCCCTTGTAAATCACCTCAATGTTCTGCACCTTGTCGGTGGTGTAGTCTTCGGCGGCAATGCCCAGCGATTTGGCCTTCACGCGCAGATTGATGTCTTTCGACACCACAACCACCTTGCGTCCCGGATTGTCCTTGCTCACCTTTTCGGCGATGGCCAGAATGCGGTGGTCGGCGGTCGGCTCGGGGAACGACACCTTCATTGAGTCGGGATATTTCTGACCCAGAGCCAGATAGAGTTTCCCGTGGCCTTTGCCGATTGGAATTCCCTTCACCGGGTCGGCTTTGCCAATGAGTTCGTCCAACTCACGGGTGCACTCGCGGGCGTTGAAATTCAGAGTGTCGTTGCCCTTTTTGAACTTGTCGAGTTCCTCGAGCGCTACAATGGGAATTACAATGTCATTGTCCTGAAAATTATAGATGCACTTGTAGTCGTGGAGCAAAACGTTCGTGTCTAACACAAAGATTTTGATGTTTGATTTTGCCATAGTGGTACGTTTTAGTGTTTGCTTAAAGTTACAATTGTTTTTTCAATTCCAAACTTTCTTTTTTAACTATTTTCACCGAATAAACAAACGGCAATGACATACCAGCAGACACTCGATTTTTTGTTTACGCAACTGCCACTTTATCAGAATATTGGCACCGATGCCTACAAGCCAGGACTGGGCAATACTGTGGCTTTGGACGAGTATTTTGGGCACCCGCATTTGAAGTTCCGCACCGTTCACGTGGCTGGAACCAACGGCAAAGGGTCGGTATCGCACATAACGGCGGCAATTCTGCAGAAGGCTGGCTACAAGGTAGGACTCTACACTTCGCCGCACCTGAAGGATTTCCGTGAGCGTATTCGTATCGATGGTCAGATGATTCCAGAAAGCGAGGTGGTTAGTTTTGTCGAGCGTCATCAGCAGAAAATCAGAGAGATAGCACCATCGTTTTTTGAGATGGCCACACTGATGGCTTTCGATTGGTTTGCCCGCAACGCTGTCGATGTGGCGGTGGTTGAGGTTGGTTTGGGCGGTCGTTTCGACTCGACAAATATCATAACTCCTTTGGTATCAGTCATTACCAACATTAGTTTCGACCATACGGCGATGCTTGGCGATACGCTTGCCGCCATTGCAGGCGAGAAGGCTGGAATCATCAAGCCGGGTGTGCCAGTGGTGGTGGGGCAGACCGATGCCGAAACAGCGCCCGTCTTTGAAGCGAAAGCCGCAGCCGAAGGTTCGTCGCTTGTCTTTGCCGACCAAATCCGCCACATCGAGAGCGCCGTGCTGACGGCCGACCGCCTGAACCTTGCCATCAGCCGCAACGGGAAACCCGAATACGACTGTCTTTCGCTTGACTTGATGGGTTGCTACCAGCGCAAAAATATCCTGACGGTTCTGGCGGCGTTCGATGTTCTGTGCCGCAAACTCACCGTCAGCAACGATGATATTCTGGCTGGTGCGGCTTCGACCATCGCCACTACAGGTCTGAAAGGCCGCTGGCAGAAACTTGCCGACTGTCCGCAAACCTACTGCGATACTGGCCACAACGACGATGGCATCCGTCAGGTTGTTGAACAGTTGAAATTACAGAAATACAATCATTTGCATATTGTAATTGGAATGGTTAGCGACAAGGATCACGCCAAAGTGCTCAGCCAGTTGCCAACCGATGCCACCTATTATTTTACAAACGCCCAGGTGCCTCGTGCGCTCAAAGCTGAGCTTTTGGCCGAGAAAGCCGCCGTCTTTGGTCTGCACGGCCAATGCTACCCGACGGTGCCCGAAGCAATTGCCGCCGCCCAAAAAAGCGCCGCCCCCGACGATTTCATCTTCATCGGAGGCAGTACGTTCACAGTGGCCGAGATTCCTGATGTTTAATGTAATCATGTTAGAATTTAAATAAAATGCACATCTGGTAAATGTAGGGCTGTTAGAAAACATTTTTAACACGTAGCAAGGCTCTGCTGTCGCTCTGTATGCACACATATAATATAATATATGTGTATGACGGACACAAAAAAAGCGGAAACTTTAGTCTCCGCTTGTGATGCCGTGTTTCGGCTTAACTAATTGAGAACCAACTCAACTGAACCGGCATTTTCAGTTTTTTCAGAACGATGAGCTTTTGCAAATGCCATAATATTGTCGATTGTTGCATCGGAGGGGCAGAACTGATTGCGTAGCCCTGTTTCCAGAATTTCGGCTGATTTGCTTTTTTTGCTTAATATGTTACTGAATTTGAATAAAATAGTAAAACATTTCACCATAGGCATTTCCCCTTTTTTATCAATAAGTTTTTAGTGTTGCTTAGTTGTAACGCAACATTTCCGGAATTATTTTGCTTATCGGTATTTTTTTTGAAAACAAGTAGCAAAAATAAACTTGAAACCGAGAAACATAAAAATTGCTACTTTCGTCTTCTGCTAACAGAATTTGTTATGGACGAATCAAGGATTTTGGTTGAGCGGCTGGCCGCAAAAATGCTGGCGGCGGGCACGTGGGTGGCTACGGCCGAGAGTTGCACCGGCGGCAACATCGCCCACCGGATAACGCTTGTGCCGGGCAGTTCGGCGTGGTTCAAAGGGGGAGTGGTGTCCTACACAAATGAAGTGAAAATGAAAGTGCTGGGCGTGCCGCCGGACCTGATTGAGCAATACACTGAGGTTTCGCACCAAGCGGCCGAGGCAATGGCCGAAGGCGCAAGGCGCGCAACGGGTGCCGATTTCGCCGTTTCCACCACAGGCATTGCCGGACCAACCGGCGCCACCGCCAACGACCCCGTCGGAACAGTGTATATTGGCGTGGCCACACCCGACAAAGTGGTGTCGCAACGCATGGTTTTTGGCACAAACCGCGAGCGGAATATTGAGCGGTTCACCATTGCCGCACTCGAAACGCTGCTGGCCAACGTGTGAATATCAATCTGAAAATCAATCTGAAAAACACGCAAATGGCTGATACCGAAATCGCTTTGCGAAACAACATAAAGTGTCAAAAAAAACACCAAAAAAACATTTGCTTTATTGAATTAAAAACACGTACTTTGCAATCCGATTTTTAGAAGAAAACTATATAAAAAAAGTTATATGTCACGAGTTTGTCAAGTAACAGGAAAACGTAGCATGGTTGGTAACAACGTTGGTCACTCTAACTTGAAGACCAAGAGAAAGTTCCATGCAAATTTGTTCAAGAAAAAATTCTACTATCCTGAAGAGGACCGTTGGATTACCTTGAAAGTATCAGCAAGCGGCTTGCGCGATATCAACAAAAAAGGTTTGCACAAGATGCTGCAAGAGGCCAAAGCCGCAGGTTATATCAATAACTACTAAAAAATAGTTCGAAATGGCAAAGAAAGCAAAAGGTAACAGAGTTCAGGTGATTCTGGAATGCACCGAGCAAAAAGAGAGCGGTGTGCCAGGAATGTCGCGGTATATTACCACTAAGAACCGCAAAAACACCCCCGAGAGACTGGAAATGCGTAAGTATAACCCATTCCTGAAGAAGGTTACAGTTCACAAGGAGATAAAATAATAGGCTATGGCAAAGAAAGTAGTTGCAACCCTGAAAACAGGCGACGCTAAAAGTTTCGTAAAATGCATTAAGATGGTAAAATCGCCGAAGACAGGCGCTTACCAGTTCAAGGAAGAAGTTGTTAATGCTGAGCACGCAAAGGATTTTTTCAAGAAATAATTTTTTGATTTACCATTAAAAAGGCTTTCTTCGTATTCGGGGAAAGCCTTTTTATTTGGCGGCTGTTCCATTACACTTAAGCGGATTTGAATTATGGGCTTATTTTCTCGTTTTCAAAAAGATACACTCGACAAGGGTTTGGCGAAAACCAAAGAGAGCGTGTTCAAAAAAATATCCCGCGCCATTGTGGGAAAGTCAACCGTTGACGATGAAGTGCTTGACAATCTGGAGGAAGTGCTGATTACTTCGGATGTGGGCGTTGAAACCACGCTGAAGATTATCGAGCGAATCCAGGAACGTGCAAAGGCCGACAAGTATCTCAACACCAACGAGTTGAACGCTCTGCTGCGCGACGAGATTACCGCCCTTTTGGCCGAGAACAAAGCCAATTCACACGACAACGCCATTGAAACCATTGCGGGCAAACCGTATGTGATTATGGTTGTGGGTGTTAACGGGGCAGGAAAAACAACAACAATCGGGAAATTAGCCAACAAATTCAAACAGCAGGGCAAGAAGGTGATGATTGGCGCTGCCGACACCTTCCGTGCCGCTGCCATTGAGCAACTCGAGGTTTGGGCGAACCGCGTTGGTGTGCCCATCATCAAGCAGCGTATGGGTTCCGACCCCGCTTCGGTGGCCTACGACACGCTTGAGTCGGCAACCAAAAACGGCGCCGATGTGGTCATTATCGACACGGCTGGCCGACTGCACAACAAGGTGAACCTGATGAACGAGTTGACCAAAATCCGCAAGGTGATGCAGAAAATCGACCCGCAGGCGCCGCACGATGTGATGCTTGTGCTCGACGGCTCTACAGGCCAGAATGCCTTTGAGCAGGCCAAACAGTTCACGCTGGCAACCGAAGTGTCGTCGCTGGCAATCACCAAACTCGACGGCACGGCCAAAGGCGGCGTGGTTATCGGCATTTCCGACCAGTTCAAAATTCCCGTGCGCTACATTGGCGTGGGCGAGGGAATCGATGATTTGCAGGATTTTGTGCCAGCCGAATTCGTTGATTCATTATTTTCATAATCAATCATTTGCCCGAAATTGCAATGAAAAAGACAATCAACCTTCTGACAATGGGTTGCTCAAAGAATCGCGTTGACAGCGAGATTCTTATGCGCCAACTCGTGGCTAATGGTTTCGATGTGAGTTACGAGGCCGAGTCGGGAAAATTCGACTTTGTGGTAATCAACACCTGCGGATTTATAAACGATGCTAAAGAAGAGTCAATCAACACGATACTTGAGTTTGCCGAGCAGAAAAAACACCGTCGCGTGGGCAAAATTGTTGTTTGCGGCTGCCTGAGTCAGCGTTACCGCGAGGAGTTGAAGGCCGAAATACCCGAGGTTGACGCGTGGTTCGGCAAGTTTGAACTGAAGCCGATGCTGCAATACTTCAACGCTGAATATCACTGCAATCTGCAGCCTGGGCGCACGCTGACAACGCCGCCACATTATGCCTACGTAAAGATTTCGGAAGGTTGCAACCGCACCTGCTCATTTTGTGCAATTCCCAATATTACAGGTAGTTACAAGTCGCGACCAAAAGAAGAGATTTTGGAAGAGTGCCGCCTGTTGGTTGCTTCGGGTGTGAAGGAGATAATTCTGATTGCTCAGGATTTGTCGTTCTACGGCGTCGATTTGTACAAGAAGCAGTGCCTTGCCGAACTGATGGAGCAGATTGCCGAAATCGACGGATTGGCTTGGCTGCGAATACATTACACCTATCCTGCGCACTTCCCGCTCGATGTGCTCGACGTGATGGCGCGCCACAGCAACATTTGCAACTATCTCGACATTGCCCTGCAGCATATCAGCGACAATATGCTCACACGGATGCGCCGAAATATCAGTAAACAAGAAACTTACAATCTTGTGTGCGAGTTCCGCAAGCGCGTGCCTGGCCTTGTTTTGCGCACCACTCTGCTTGTGGGCCACCCCGACGAATCCGATGAAGATTTTGCCGAACTTGTTGATTTTGTTAAAGATGTGCGCTTCGACCGTTTGGGCGTCTTCACTTACTCGAACGAGGAGCACACCTATGCCTTTGAAAATTACACCGATAACGTGCCCGAAGATGTGAAACAACGGCGAATGGAGGAGATTATGGCCATTCAGCAGCAGATTTCGCTGGAAATCAATCAGAAGAAAATTGGACAAACCATAAAAGTGTTGATAGACAGACAGGAAGGCGAATATTTTGTTGGCCGCAGCGAGGGCGACTCACCCGAAGTTGACGGCGAAGTGCTCGTTTCGGGCGCCAACCTGCCAATCGGTGACTTTGCCAGCGTGCGCGTCACCGATGCCGACGAATTCGACCTTTACGCGGAGTTGGTGTGAGGTAACCACGGAACACACGAAAATCGCGCTGAAAGCGCAACTTATAATAGCCTATGGCAAAGCGAATCGGCGCCATAAATGAAAAATACAACTATCAACTTCGCGCTGAAAGCGCAACTTAAAATAGCCTATGGCAAAGCGAAGCGGCGCCATAGGAAAAAGGGACAGTCTTAGTCTGCGCCCTGAAAGGGCAACTCAAAAAAATGCTATTTTCGCAAAACAATAATTATCAAGAAAATGGCACAATCACTATCGCAACTATTTGCCCATATCACATTCCACGTGAAAAGCACAAGTTGCCTAATAAAAGACGAAGATTCTCAATCTCTATATGCCTACATTGGCTCTATTCTCAACGATTTGGAATCCAAACCAATAATAATCAATGGGATGCCTGACCATATCCATATTTTCTGTTCGCTTTCGAAAAATATCGCCGCAGCGAAACTTATTGAAGATGTTAAAAGGCACAGTAGCAGATGGATAAAACACCTTTCTGACTATTACAAGAATTTTGCCTGGCAAAGCGGATATGGAATTTTTTCAGTCAGTCCGTCGTTGTACGACAAAACATTCAATTACATTCAGAATCAGAAGAATCACCACAAAAAGGCTTCGTTTAAAGAAGAGTTGCTGTTGTTTTTGAAGCAATATAACATTGATTATGACGAGCGGTATTTGTGGACAGATTGAGTTGCGCTTTCAGCGCGCCAATTACACTTCCGCCTATAACCCAACGTGCCGTGCACTCATTCTTCGTGCACTTTGCGTTGGGCTGTCTTGATTTGCGCTTTCAGCGCGTTTCTGTTTTTGGCACCGTTCAAATTATTGATTTACAACAATATCGCCCTAAAAGGCAACTGATAATAGTCAAAGGCAAAGCGAATCGGCGCCATATAATGAAAATTCAACTGTCAACTTCGCGCTGAAAGCGCAACTTAAAATAGCCTATGGCAAAGCGAAGCGGCGCCACAGGAAAATGTTACAATCACCGCAAGCGCCCTGAAAGGGCAACGAATAAAACTCTTTGCCCCTGAAAAATCAGGGCCATTTTTTATTTTCCGATTCCAAATTCGCAGCCGTTGCTGCAAAATCAGATATTCTTTTGTAAGTTTGTGCAAACCCGAACCGCAATTATTGGTGCGGATTTGATTGTATAAAACGTATAAACAATAGTGAATGAAGTAAAATATTGATATAACATATTATAAATAGCGATTAGAGGCTATTCTTGACACTCAAACTTCCACAATCGTCATTTTATGACACACATTCAAGAATAAGTTTCCATTGTGCCATTGTGAGATGGCGTGGAATACTTGTCGGAATGTGTGGGTGTGGAAGCCCGAGTGTTAGACAAGTAGTTATTTCCACGCTTTTTTATTGTAAACCGATAACGCAATGGCCACGCAACAGAATCTTCACATTGGGCAACTAATTAAATCCGTTTTCGACGAGAGCGGTTTGAGCGTGGCCGAATTTGCGCGGCGCATAAACTGCGGACGACCAAATGTCTATTCCATTTTCGAACGCAGCACCATTGATGTTAAGCAACTCGTTGCCGTTTGTAAAGCCTTGAATCATAACTTTTTAAACGATATTGCAATTCATTGCGAAATAAATCAAGATTCCCCTTCGCATTCAATCAGCATAAATTTGAATATCACCGATTTAGATAGCGGTAAAGCCGCAAAAGTTGCCCGTTTCCTTAATGAATTAAACGACTTAGACCGTCAGTAACTTTGACGCAAACCGTCAACAATTTTGACGGTAAGGTGTTAAGGCTGTGGCGGCGATGTGAGTAGTTTTAGGATGTGAATTTTAAATGATTTATAAACTTAAAACGAATTACTATGGCAAGATGCGATTGGTGTGGTAGAAAAATACCAGATAATGGTGGTGTTTCTGGTGGTGGATTATTGGGAATATTATTGGGGTTCAACAAACATTATTGTTCGAATCAGTGTAAACACGAGGCTGAAGCGAGTGAGACAAGTAAGCACGCTTATGATGACAAATCTGAAAATTTAGGATGTTTGGGTAGAATATGGAGAATCATAAAGATAATTATAGGTGTAATAGTGGGCTTACTTATATTGTGTTATATATTGAGTTAAATAAAGTAATTAACAACTTAAAATTAAGTGCATTATGGCAGAATTACCGATTTCAATTTCAAGTGCCGAAAAGAATGAAGAACGTCGGGAGAAACTCAAAGCACAATTACGGGAAAAAAGAGAAGAATTCCATAAAAAAGTTGAGGAGAGAAGAGCCGAGTTAAAAGATGAAAACATTCAAGACATTGAAGCAAGAGCGGAAGGAATGAGAGAAGAAATATATGCATTGGAAAAAAAACTCAGAAAATCCAATGCTGAAGAACGTGCTAACATAGATAGAAAAATTCAAGAATTAGTTCAGGTGTTACGCATAGAGGAAAGCGCTGCGGGAATTCCGCATAAATTTCAAAATCGACCAAAGAGTTATTATAGGAAAAAGCGTATAAAGAGACTTGCTCTTGCAATTTCCATAGTGATAGTAATCATTGCTGTTGTGGCCGTTTTTATGTCACACTGATAAAACTTGCCCTATAATTAAACACACGATACTATATAAAATAGGTACGATATGAAGGCTATTGATTTGTTCAATCTAATTATGGAAATTCCCGCGGCTTTGTTTTTGCCTGGCGTTTCCCTGAAACCAATTTGAGTACAAACGCTCAATTAATCGTTCGGGAATCAGAGGAAGCCTTTCTTTTTGCAAAGGGAGAGTTGATGGGAAAGTTTGGTCCAGGAAAACACACTTTGAGTACAGAAAACATACCGTATTTGAGTAAACTTTTTGGAGTCCCGTTTAACAAAAAAAATCCTTTTACTGCGGAAGTTTGGTTTGTTAACAAACTGATTCCCGCCGATTTGAGTTGGGATTTCGATAAACTTCCAATTCACGACCCCGATTTCGACACAACAATTCCGCTTCGCGTTAGCGGAAAATATGGCGTTCAGGTTGTTGATGCTGAACGGTTTCTGATTAATATGGTTGGGAAAAAGGCTGAGTTTACAGAATCGGATTTGACAAGACAGGCTAAAGGTGAATTTACGTCTAAGGCAAAATCGGCCATTCAGAGGTATATGATTGAAAATCATATTGGATATAAACAGATTTCAGGCTATTTTGATTATTTGCAGGATTACCTAAGAGTTAATATATCACCGTTTTGGAACAATTACGGCATTGATATGCTGAAGTTCTATATTGAAGCGATTGAAATTGATACAAATACAAAAGAAGGAAAGGAAATAAGCGAAGCCATTACTCAACAAGCGGCATTTAAACTGACAGGTCGAACTTGGCAACAGGAAAAAGCCTTTGATTTGGCAAACAACACAATCGGTCAAATCGGCAATATGGCTGGCGGTCAAGGTGGCGGTGGTCTTTTGGGTAGCCTGATGGCGTTGAATATGATGAATAATATGCAGGGCTCGATGGGCGGAGGAATGATTAACCCGCAGTATAATCAGCCGTCATTTGGTGCGCAGGGCGGAGCGCAAAATGCTAATCCGCAAGGTGCGGCGTCTTCTTTTGCACAACCAAATCGTGTAAAAACAATATACTGTTCAAATTGCTCAAAAAAACGTGCGGCAACCGAACGTTTTTGCCCTTACTGCGGCACAGAATATAATCCGTGTCCGCGCTGTGGCGCCGATAACAGCAAGAATGCAAAACGATGCGTGAGTTGCGGTGCGCAACTGGGCAGTGCGGGAAATAGTGTTGCAAATGTTTGTGCCAAATGTGGAACACAATTGCCCGATGGAGCCGCTTTTTGTAGTGTCTGCGGTACGCCTGCGGCAGCCGCCGACCCCAATACGTGTCCACGTTGCGGGGCACACCTACAACCTTCAACTGTTTTTTGTCCGTCGTGTGGTTTTAAACGTCAATAGTTATGAATATGAAAAAATTCTTTGCGGTTTTTGCAGCGCTTTTGGGTGAAGTTCTGATTATTGCCCTGTTGCTGCTGTTTAGGGGTGATTTGCCCAATAACATTCTGTGGTTGAACGGAATAGTGTGCACACTCGCATGCGTGACTTTTGTGTGGATATTGTTTGTGCGTTGGGACCGCAGCAGCGACGAAAGCGATGCGTGGATTGGCTCGTTGGGAATCAATCTTATGTCGCTCAATGTCTATTCAATTGTGGCGATTGCGCTTGTATTGTTTATGAATTATCTGCCATTCATTTCGCCCGTAGGCATTAAATGGCAACTTCTTATACACGGCATTCTAATCTTCGGGTTGGCTATATTCCAGTATTTCAGTTATTCTGCAGCCGAACAAGTTGAAAAAGTTGGTAAAAGCAATCAGCAGCAAACAGAGTATCTCAAGCAAATGAAAGATGCCACTCGAAAGTTGCAAGATACCGCATTCATAACTGCAGGTGTTGACCAAAGCATAAGAAATATGATTGACGGATTACAGCAGGATATTCGTTTCCTGTCGCCATTGAAGAACGATGCGGCGCACGAACTTGAGCAAGACTATTTGGCGAATGTCGCCACAGTCACGGCGGCTTTCTCGAATTACGCACAGAACGAGGCCGTGATTGCGAAGCAGATAAGTCTGCTCAAACATATAGTTGAGAATCGTAGAAAAATGTATAACTAATAAATAACCAATAATATGCCAGCAACGGGTAAAATTTTCAAGGAGTCGAGTAATGTTTATCAAGACGAGGCTAAAATTCTTTTCAACTATTATCAGCAAGCCGCAGAGCGCATAGTTGCTGAAGAAGAAAAAATCGAAAAGAAAATTGCCGAATTGGAAGAAGACAGAGCGGTAGTGGAACAAGAACGTTCTGCTGCGTGGAAATGGCTTCTCACAATTGTCGCATTCTTTATGTATTGGGTTAAGAAAAGCCAGTGTACAAAACAGATTGCGGCTATCAATCAAAAAATCGACGAAGAAAAAGAAAAGTATCAGAACATATTCAGAGATTACAAGGTTAAGAAAATTGGCGTTGCCTACGTGCCTGTGGCTCAACAAATAAAATACGACGACAACAGTTTCATTGTTGATTATACAGGCAATGTCGCGCAGAGCCAGATAACCCTGCAAATGTCGCGGCAGAATGAGTTGTTGGCCAATGCCATTTCTCAGTTAAATTATCTGTTGAAAATGTGCCAATTGTTGAAACTTCGCACGAACCCGAAACAATTTCAACCGACCAGTATTCGCTTTCGATTCAGGAAATCAAGCAAGGCGATTATTTAGGAAAACTTGACCGCGCAATGCGGACAATTGCCTATTGTATGAACGATATTGAGACTAATTCTGTCAACTTGCCGCTTGTACACGACAATAGCGAATATCTGACTTATTTGCAGGAATTTGCAACTAATACATTGCCTGACGGAGCCACAGTTGTTGATGTATTTGACAAAGAACGGTATACACAAAGCATAAACAAGTTTCAGGAACTCAATAAATTGAAAGATTCTTTATCGTCTGAAAATCAGAATTTTGAAGATGTTCTGCAAACGCTTATCAAAACTGTTGCAAGGTCGGTGCAAACAATATCGTCAATGAAGTTGGCGTCAACCGACAAATTGGTTAATGATTCCAACTATTTGCTATTCAAGATATTAAAATCGCCGTACAATCATTATTCACCAATGCTTGAAGCAGAGGAAATTGAACGTATCAAAAACGAGAAGTTCGATTATTCTGATTCAGTTCAGGGATACGACCCATTCACATTGCGCGAAAGTTCGCGAGTGAAATACAATCTGTTGGCAGATGAGTGGGTGGCCGACGACGGACACGTTGAAGCAGTGCCGTTCGGATTGCACCAGATTTATGAAGAAATTGTGGCACCTGTGGTTCAGAATCTTATGAACGAGAACCGAATTGAACGATTGAAAATCTACAACCATATCCACGACCAAAAAGTTAGTTATGTCAACAAGTGGCACCAGGATGTTGACGCTTTCTACCGTTCAAGTCAGGAACAGAGCGCTGACATTATAAATAATATGCAAAAGACTTTGAGTGAGTATGTTGAAGCGTACAACACTCTTTCACAATTGAAAAAAACCGAAGAGTCGATGAAGAAAGAAGGCGGTTTGGATTCGGCAATTGTGAAAGAAATTGACAATTCGGTGGAAACCGCTGCTTCGTTTGAAATGCAAGCGTCGGAATTCCAGGCGGCTCAAGATGAGTTCAGCGATTTTATGGACCGTTTGCAGGAGGATATCGAACGTCGTGCCGAAGAATTTGGTCACGTTGAATACTATGACGCAAAATTGCGCGACGGCTATTCTAATCAGGTGGCCGTTGCGTCGAATGAAGTGTCGAAACTCGATGACCGCCGCAAACCGCTTGCGTCAATAAATCCGTTGCTTGCAAAAGATTCGGAGTTGCCGCCTGTGCCTAATGTTGAGGATTCAACATTTGAGGATTTGTCGCTGAATCTAACGGCACTTGCGCAAAACACGCTTCAGAATTTGGACGATATGTTTAAAGAGAAAACTGAAGGGCAACAGGAAACGGACAATAGCGCTGAAGAATTTGAAGCCGAAGAGGGGGCAGGCGTTGATGAATCGCAAGAAGATGCGAACCCTGCTGACAACGAAGAATATGCCGATAGCGAAGAACAGGAAACCGACAGTGTTGATGCCGAAACACAAGATGAGAACACAGAAGAAAACGAAGATGGAGACGTGTTCAAATTTGTTGAGGAGTCAGAAGATGATGTTCAGAAAGAACCGACTGATGATGATTCTTCTATAACAGACGATTCACAAGAAGAAACAGACAAAACTGAACCTTTGGATTTAGAGAAGAAAAAGGGTATTCAAGATGTGATTGAAACACTGATTGAGAAAAAGAAAAATGAAAAGGAAGAAGATGAATGATAGAGTATCAATGTCTGATAAAAAACGATGCTTATGAAAGATAGATTTGAAGAAACACACGAAATAGATTGTTTGGTTGACACCCAACCAATGGCCGACAGCATTGATACTGTATCGAAAAAGGTTGGTGAAACAACAATCGCCGTCGGGGCTTTTAAATCGGCAGTTTTGAAGGCGGAAAAAGAAGGTGCGGAACACGTTTGCAAGAACGTGAATTTGGGATTCTTCACGCTGATGCACTCACAAATTTCGCAGAAAATCGCCGCCCACCAAAGCCGTGTCGATTCACTTACAATGGAACTCGTTTCGCAAAAGAAACGCCTTCTTGCTATTAAATCGGCTATGGAACGCAACTATGATATGATTGTGGCTCGTTATGCGCGAGTCTTTGCGGGCATTAATAAGGCGTTGAAACAGCGCGTGATGGAACTTGACCGCCCGACATTCAATTTTGCCACGCGCGAAATAGCAGGAAGTTTTACGCGCAGTCAATCGCTGTCGGCTGTTGTCCCAATATGTCAAATTGAGGGCGTCACAGCAACACAGCAGATTGCAATGTCGAATATGAAATACGATAGCACAAAAGTTATCAATGCGACTGAGAGTTTCTTGCGGCAGATGAATGAGCAGAAAATAATAACTGACAAGATTCTTCTTCGCAGCGTAACGGGCGATGAAGGTGTTGAACATTTCCCTGTTGCAATTATTGAAACCCAGATAGATGCTAACGGAAATACCGCCTACGATACGGTTGTGCCAGAAAACATTGCAAGTCCAAACGCCAAAGAGATTGTCAGTCAGATGTACGAGTCGGCGGCCAATTTCGATTGGAAAGAGAAGGAAATGAATGATTTCGTGCGTCAGGAATTTGCTAAACTCGTTTACAATAGCGAGATGTCCGACAGAGTAAAATCTATGGTCAATGTGTTGTATGAAGAATCCAAACCACAGACTCTCTAAAAGAAACTGCTATGAGTTACACTAAACGATTTAGAAAGGATTTCCCCATTCCGCTGAATGTTGAAGTTGAAGAACCTTCAGTAAGCATAGATGACGTTGTGCTTCCGATAGAGGCTGCCTATATTACAGATAGTAGTGGTAATAGAATCGTGGATAGTGGAGGCCGACGCGTCGAGATTTCAGCCAATGACATAAAAAAATTCATATCAATAGAGAATGGACGTGTTGAAATAAATTTCAATGGAGATAGGACACCTATTGATATAGGGGCTTCAGGAAAATCTCACCGCAATCGTGACCTTACTCACGACGAGACTGTTCAAGTGAATATTGAAGTGGATACCGACCCTTTCGATGAAAGCGTCTCGAAATGCAACAATCATATAAACCTGCTCACAGGCAGTGTGGCGGCAACCGAAGCGGCACAAGTTGCGTCGATAAACGAAAACTCTAAACAGATAGCGTCAACTATCATAACAGGATTCTTTAAGAATGTGCAAGCCGAAATCAGCACAAAAATTCTTGAATTGAGTCAGAAAGTAGAAGCAAGATTGATGCACCTGTATGAACAAAAAAAGAGGTTGGTTGCTTTAAAAGAGCAGTTGGAGAATGATTATCAACGCAGGAAATCGGATTACACCAAAATAATCACAGACCTGAACAAAGAACTCGAAAACAGGGTTAAAGCCATTGATGAACCAGTATTTAAAATGTCAGCGTTGATTGAAAAATCAAGCAAACGAATGACAGAGACAGGTTCTGCGGAGGTGGCGTCGATTGTCGCCAAAGAAAATTCTATTCTAACGTCTCAAATTCAAGCGGCACTTACCAAAAAGAAAGCGCAGCAAACAATGGTGCAAGCAACTGATTTTCTCTCGGTTCAGCGTGGAACAGACAATGCCATAAGACAAAGTTCCATAACAAAGTTTAAGGCAGATAACAGCATTTTTTTCCTGCCTGTGTGTTACTTTGAAACCACCGACAGCGGAAACATTGTCAATCAGTCGTGTGTTTACAGCAAAAAACATTTGCCCGATGCCGTTGACAAAAAAATCGCAGACGATATTTTTCTAAATAATGGCGATGGAGACAGTGGCGTTCAGAAGCAGGAAAGCGTGGATAAATTTTTCAACGCCATTATGCAGAACGCGCACCAAAATATTAAAAACGAACACGATACTCGTGTAATCAACACTATAAACAAACTTTATATTGGATAAATTATGAGCGGATTGAAAGAAATAAGAGTAAACGGGAACACTCTTACGCTTAGCGGAAATTTGGTTAAAGGCGGCATTCTTCCTGAAAAGATGTCGGAATTGACACGTACCGTTACAATACAGAAAGACACTGTTGTCGAAGGAGCCATTTATGCCAACAAGATAACGGTTGAAAGCGGTGATGTTGAAATTAAAGGCGCTGTGTTTGCGCAACAGGAGATATATGTCAATTCCAGCGCTAAGGGAACTGTAAGTTTCTTGAAGTCGGTGGCGTCGGCCAAAAGCATAACAACAAGAGCGTTGAACGCAGATGTTACATTCTGCTCTGATGTTAATGCCAAAGAAGTATCGCTCACCAATGCATTTGTTGCAGGCAGCATTTATGCCGATGAAGTTACTTTAGACAATTGTGTGGTTATTGGCGGTGTGTTTGCCACAACCGATATACGCCTGAAGGATAGTATTGTGGGAACTTTCAACGCGCCAAATGTGGAATCCAAAGGCATTATACAACTTCTTTTGCCTACTGCTTTTTCGGGACAAAAAATGTTGGTTGAGCCAGACACAAAATTCTTCAATTTGAGCCTTGCCGATTTGGGCGGATTATTTAAAGGAAACGAGCAAGCGCCCGAATCGGGTAAGATTCCGATGAACATTGATGCCGACAACATTCGGACAAGCCTGACAGGTCCAGATACGCAGAAAGCATATTACTCATATACGGTTGTCGGCAAAGTTTTGGCTGCAGATATGATAGATGTTGACAAGTTTCAAAATCACTTTTTGCTGACTGCCGCAGCGTTAGGTCCGCAGTTGCTTAAGACATACGATTTGGGACCTTCTGCCGACGGCACTACAAAACAGTTGACTTACAGCAACATTAGAGATTTCTTTTTTGCCATTTTGCGTGGTCAGATTGAAGTACAGGAAATATCAGGCTCATTCTCGATGGGTGAGTTGTTAAGGAATTAAAATATAAAGTAGCGGCATTAACTTTTTACACAGAATCAAAATATGAGGAAAATCTTTTTGCCGCTGATATTTTTGGTATTAATGCCAGTATGTAGAGAGTTCGTCTATGCCAATGATGAAGCGGGAACGGTAATAGAAAAATCTTCGGCACAAAAAGTATATTACGTTGTGTTGGGTAGTTTCAGAACATTAGAAAGCGCACATATATATAACAATAATCTTCCTGACGGAATGGAAAGTTGGATATATAAATGTACGTCAAATGGCAACACTGTCTATCGCGTTTGTTTTTCTACCCGCCAGAAGGCTCAAGAACAAATCAATTGGTTTCATTCGTATGATGTTTCGTGGTTCACTGATGCGTGGATTTGGGAAAGCGATGGATTAGGCAACTGTGTTTTTTGTCCAGTAAGTTATGAAACGGAAGAGACACTTCCGCCATTATCACCAAAATAGAAAAGCAAGGAAGCATTGCCCCACATTCAAAAGGCGATACACAAAACTTGTATCGCCTTTTTTTTATCTGTGATAATCTGTGTTTTCAGTGTTCCCGATAGCAATCGGGACTGTGCGAAAAAGAGTTTTATATTCCCTAAAGTTGTACAACTTTAGGGAATTAAATCCCCAAAGTTGTACAACTTTGGGGATTTTGATTATATTTGTCGGGAAAAATAAGAGATTATGATACACCGCGAACTTGAAAACGTTTTACGTCAAAAACTTGATTTAAAAAAAGTTATTGTTGTGTATGGTGCTCGCCAAGTGGGGAAATCGTCGTTGCTGCAAATGATTTTTGGCGGGAATCCGAATACATTATGGCTCAATGGCGAGGATAGTGAAACGCGAAATCTGATGGAAAATTTGAGTTCGCAGAACTTATCGCTGTCGTTTTCAGCCTACAAGACACTTATTATTGATGAAGCGCAGAATGTGTTGAATATCGGCCGCTGCCTGAAATTGATACACGATAATATGCCTGATTTGCAGATAATTGCAACGGGTAGTTCTTCGTTCGACCTTGCCAATAAAATGAATGAGCCACTCACAGGACGCAAATTGGAATATCGGCTTTTCCCTTTGTCGTTTGCCGAAATGGTGGCGCACCACGGGCTTTTTGAGGAGAAACGATTACTGAACCAACGCCTGATTTATGGATACTATCCCGATGTTGTGTGTAATCCCGAAAATTGCCGCGAATTGCTTAACAATTTGGCTTCGAGTTATTTATATAAAGATGTGCTGATTTGGGAGAACTTGAAAAAGTCCGACAAAATACACAAACTGTTGCAAGCCATTGCATTGCAAGTTGGGGCGATGGTATCTTACACTGAATTAGGCAATTTGTGCGGACTTGACAATAAGACAGTCGAGAAATACATTGCATTGCTTGAGCAGGCGTTTATAATATTCAGGTTGCCGTCGTTTTCTAAAAATCTGCGTAATGAACTGAAATTCAGTAAGAAAATTTATTTTTACGACAACGGGATCCGAAATGCGGTTATCGGCAATTTTTCTGACGTTGGTTTACGGAATGATGTTGGAGCATTATGGGAGAATTTTGCAATTGCCGAAAGGATTAAACGCTCTAATTATCAGCAGAATTTCAGCAATCATTGGTTTTGGCGCACCAAATTGCAGTCGGAAATTGATTTGATAGAGGAGACTGATGGCAGGCTTAAATCCTTTGAATTCAAGTGGAACCCAAAACGAAAAGCCGTTGTGCCAATCTCTTTCACGCAAGCCTATCCCGAGACTGAGTTTTGCGTTGTTTCGCCTGAAAATATCGAGGCATTTTTGTTGTAATCCACCCAAATGACCCAACTTTAAGGAATTAAATCCCCAAAGTTGTACAACTTTGGGGATTTTGCTTCTTTCCCCAAAAATATTTGCCGAAAGTTTGCGTGTAACAAAATGTTTGTATATTTAACTTCATTTTTCACGAAAAAAACTATGGTAAACAGAGTAACTTTGATTGGCAACGTGGGCAAGGACCCCGAGGTCCGCTATTTGAATGAAGGCGTTGCAAGCACAACTATCTCGCTGGCAACCAACGAGACTTACACCGACAAATCGGGCAACCGCACCACGCACACCGAGTGGCACCGAGTGGCACTTTGGCGCAATCTGGCTGAGGTGGCCGAAAAATATATCCGCAAGGGCACAATGCTTTATATCGACGGAAAACTGTCGACTCGCAGTTATACCGACCGCGAAGGCAAGGAACACACTGTGACAGAGGTAATTGCCAACGATATGAAGATTTTGAGCGGCAAATATCAACCGCAGACTGGCACAACCGAAACAGCGTAAATCACTTATTTCTAACCACTAAACAAATTTTAACAATGATCAACAAGGCAATTTTAGTCGGGAATGTGGGCAATGAGCCCGAAATTCGTACTTTGGACAACGACACAAAGGTGGCAACCTTCTCGCTGGCAACAAGCGAGCGTTATCAAGACAAATCGGGCCAGCGCCAAGAGCGCACCGAATGGCACCGAATTGTAGCATGGCGCGGACTTGCGGGAATTATTGAGCAATATGTGCACAAAGGCACAAAATTGTATATCGAAGGCAAAATAACCTACCGCCAATACAAAGACAAGGACGGCAACGACCGTTTCACAACTGAAATTGTTGCCAACGAGATGAAAATGCTCGATTCGCGCAACGGCGGAAGTTCAAATTCGGGCGGTTCGGTTGGTGAGCCTGCCACTAATTACGACTCGGCACCGCAACCAACTCAGGCACCGTTGGAAGCCGACGATTTGCCGTTTTAAGTTTAACCAATAGCATAGATTTTGGAAAACGACCCTTATACGCAAGAGACAGTTGCTGATTTACAAGCAATTGGCTCTTGCTTTTCAACGGATGCGGCGCTGATAGCCGCAATAGTTGCTGGCGTTCTGCTAATGATAGCCGCCGCACTTGTGTCGGGTAGCAAAGTTGCTTTTCTGTCAATTAACACACAGCAAATCAGAACTTTGCGCAAAAGCAAAAAAATCACCGCCCGCACAGCACTCAAATTTATCGACAAACCTGAGGAACTGCTTGCGCTCACGTCGGTGCTCAACTGCATTAACTATGTGGCCGTCGCCATACTGTTTATGTACGTCACGCGTCAGCCGCTTTCATTCCTGCACCCCGCGTTATGCCTTGTTCTTCAAGTAGTTATCATTACACCGATACTGCTTGTTTTTTGCGAGGTGATGCCCAAAATGCTCACCCGCCAAAATCCCGACGGGATAATCGGCTTTATGTCGATTCCACTGCTGATAATGAGCAAGATAATGAAGCCGCTGACATTCTTCGTGGCGCGTAACAATCGTCACGTTGAATTGCAAATACATAAGAATCAGTCAATTTCGATGGACGAACTATCGGATGTGATAGAGGAGAATCCGTCGGGATTGATGAGCGAGCGCGAGATGCTGAAGGGAATTATCGAGTTTGGCAACATTGAGGTTTCCGAGATTATGTGCCCGCGCGTGGATATGGTGGCCATTGAGTCGAAAGAGCCGTTTGAGCAGGTGCTGAAGAAAATCACCGAATCAGGCTACTCGCGCATCCCTGTTTACACCGATACATTCGACCAAATATCTGGCATTCTGTATATTAAAGATTTACTGCCGTATGTGAACAACAAAAACGGCTTCAAGTGGATGACGCTTATCCGCCCGCCGCATTTTGTGCCCGAGAACAAGAAAATCAACGAGTTGCTCGAGGAATTGCAGATGCAGAAAAACCATATGGCCATTGTGGTTGACGAGTATGGCGGCACGTCGGGCCTGGTGACGATGGAGGACATTATTGAGATGATTGTGGGCGACATTTCCGATGAGTTCGACGAGGAAGAATCCGACTTTACGCGTGTCGATGAGAACACCTACATTTTCAAAGGCAAGACGCTGCTTTCGGATTTCTGCGATGAGTTAGAGATTGATTCTGAGACATTTGCCGAAGCGCAAGGCGAGTCGGAGTCGCTGGCGGGACTGATTCTGGAGATGAAGGGCGAACTGCCGCGCAAGAACGAGCATTTTGAATGCTGTGGTTTCGAATTCACTGTTCTTGAGGTAGATAGGCGGCGAATCACTTCGGTGAAGGTGCACCGCAAAATTGCCGCCGAACCCGCACCTGCCGACCAATGATTTGGCTACCTTTGCAACCAAATTGCTGATTATGACAAAAATCGTTTCATTGTTTGCGCTTGTCGCGATGCTGGTGTCCTGCGGCAACGACTATGTGCCGAAACCGCGCGGTTATTACCGAGTGGATATGCCTGAAAAAAGTTATCAATCAATCGATTGCAAGGTGCCGTATCGGTTTGAGTATCCAACTTACGCAACCTTCGATTTGCGCAACTCAAAAAACGCCGACGAGCGCTATTGGGCCGATGTCAACTTCAAGTCGCTCAACGCGAAAATCCATTTGAGTTACAAGGCAATCGACCATAATTTGGACAGTTATATTACTGATGCACACAACTTTGTGTATAAGCACACAATAAAAGCCGATGCCATTAGCGAGACGCCGTACGACAATCCTGACCGCAAGGTTTATGGTCTGCTTTACGAAATCAGCGGCGATGCGGCGTCAAACGTGCAGTTCTATGTGACTGACAGCGTGCACCATTTTGTGCGCGGCGCGCTCTATTTCAACGTGGTGCCAAACAAAGATTCGCTCGCGCCGATGCTCGATTTCATTAACACTGATATCAAGCACCTGATTGAGACTTTTAGTTGGAACTAACTATGCCACTGCTATTTACACAGACGATTGGCGATGCTGTATTAGGTGTTTGGAGCAAACAGGAAACTGCGGAGCAACTTTTGCCGATGATTTGTTTGCACGATGCGGATAAGGCTGTGTATGAGCAAATTGGCAACGACCGCCGCCGCACCGAATGGCTTACAACGCGAATCGTGCTGCGCAAGTTGCTCAACCGCGATGTAACTATTGCCCACGACAGCAACGGCAAACCATATATCGCTGAAAGCAAGAGTTTTATATCGATTTCGCACTCAAAAAATATGGTTGCCGTGATGGTTGCCGAACAGAATTTGGGTATCGACATTGAGCAGATTACCGCGCGGACAACAAAAGTCCACCATAAATTCTTGACTGGCAGTGAATTGGATTGGTGCAAAACCGATACCGAGCACACTCTTGTCTGGACGGTCAAGGAAGCCGCCTACAAGTTGATTGGCTGCGGATTGGAGCACACCGAAGTTGAGATTGAAGAAAATCCAAACTTCACGCAAGTGGCTGATTACAATGTCGTTATACGCAAAAACACGCCTGTCAGGAAAAACTGCCACTCGCAACTAATCGGCGACAATATTTTGTCGTATATTATCGGGTAGAAAAACGGAATATGTTACTGACTGATATTCAAGAAAATATTGCCAAAGGCCGCAAGATGTTCGCCCTGCTTATCGACCCCGACAAGCAGAATGAAACCGATTTGTTGCGCCTGACCGAAAAAATCAACTCGGTCAATGGTCCCGACATTATTTTGGTTGGCGGAAGCCTGCTTTTCAGCAATATCGATGAAACGGTTGCTACCCTGAAGCGCCACACGCAAAAGCCTGTGGTTATGTTTCCTGGCAGCGCAATGCAAGTTTCGGACAAGGCCGACGGCATTCTGTTGCTCTCGCTCATTTCGGGCCGCAACCCTGAATTTCTTATCGGTCAGCACGTGCAGGCGGCACCCGCTTTGGCCAAAGCGGGCATTGAGATTCTGCCCACGGGCTATATGCTGATTGGCGAAGAAAATTACACTTCGGTTCGCTACATAAGTAACACAATGCCAATACCTTACAACAAAACCGACATTGCGGTTGCTACGGCTCTGGCTGGTCAGATGTTGGGTTTGAAGGCAATTTATCTGGAAGGCGGAAGCGGCGCCACCAAACCCGTCAGTGCCGAAATGATTGCGGCCGTGCGCCGTGCGGTTGGTCTGCCGCTGATTGTTGGCGGTGGTCTGCGTTCGACAGCCGACGTCACAACTGCCTTAAAATCAGGCGCCGACATTGTTGTGGTGGGCACTTCGATTGAGAGCAACTATGGATTGGTTGAGGAAATCTCTCGCGCTGTAGCAAAGTTTAATGAATGATTATTTTCATTTACCAGAATTGGTATTAAAATAAAAGGCATAAGTGATAATCACATATGCCTTTCTCTTTATTCTTAAAACTTACTACTATTTCAACTCAAACTTAATCTTTCCTTTAATGTCGGTTGCCGATGCGCCAATGATGGCTTCGAATGCGCCTGGCTCGGCTTCCCATTGTTTTTTAGTGTCGTTGTAGAACGAGAGAGCGCTGCTGTTGATGGTGAACTCAACAGTTTTTGTCTCGCCCGGATTGAGTTGTACCTTCTTGAATCCTTTCAGTTCCTTGGCGGGACGCGGCAGGCTCGATTTCAGGTCAGCAATATAGAGCTGCACCACTTCGGCACCGGCGCGTTTACCAGTGTTGGTGACGTCAACTTTGACAGTTACGTTGCCGTCGGCAGTCATTGTGGCTTGGCTGAGCGACGGTTTGCCATAGCTGAAAGTGGTGTACGACAGACCATAGCCGAAAGCGAACAACGGCTTGATTTTCTTTGTGTCGAGCCAGCGGTAACCCACCAGAATATCTTCTTTGTACTCAACATCGACAACCGTGCGACTTGGTTTGTTCACATAGTCGCCAACTGCGTGAGCGCCAATATCTTCGAGTTTTGCAGGAACGGTAAACGGCAGACGGCCTGACGGATTCACATCGCCAGTGAGAACATCGGCAATGGCGTTGCCGGCTTCAGAGCCGATGTACCAAGCCTGCAAAACGGCAGGAACCTGATTGAGCCACGGCATTGTTACAGGCGAGCCTGTGATGTTCACAAAAATCAGATTCGGGTTCACTTTCACAATCTCGCTCACTACATTGTTCTGATTATAAGGCAGTTCGAGAGAACGGCGGTCGGTGCCTTCACAATCTTGTCCGCCACTCTTATTCATTCCACCTACAAATATCACAAAATCCGCATTTTTCGCCATTTGAACGGCTTTGTCGGTCAACTCTTGAGCCGAGCGGCGGTCGGCAAGTTTCTGACCAGTCTCAATGCCGTCGAACGAAGTTACAGTGTCGCCCACATAGCCGCGTGCATACGTCACGTTATCAGCGCCAAAGCGGTTTTTCAATCCGTCGAGCGGCGACAGTTCGCGCTGAACCTTGAGCGATGTTGAGCCGCCGCCAAGAGTCATCATTTTAATGGCATTCTCGCCCACAACAAGGATTTTCGGTTTCTTGCTTGCGTCAATCGGCAGAATGGAGCGGTCGTTCTTGAGCAGGACAATGCCTTCGCCGGCAATCTGGCGTGCGGCGGCGTAATGCTCGTCAGAGCAGAGTGAGCCCCATTTCGCCTGTCCCGACATTGTTGTGCGGAAAATCAGTCTCAAAACACGGCGAGCCTTGTCGTCGAGTTCGGCAGTGGTGTATTTCCCGCTCTTGATGCCTTCAAGATATGGGCGGGCAAGGAAATAATTCTCGTATGAGTTGCTACGTCCCCAGGTTGTTCCGCCGGTCCAGGTGCCAAACTCTAGGTCGAGACCGTTGTGTACGGCTTCGTCGGTGCTGTGGCAGCCGCCCCAGTCGGAGATGACCACGCCGTCGAACTTCCATTCGCCCTTCAGAATGTCGCAGAGCAGCGTTTTGTTGTGGCAGCAGTGCTGTTTCTGATAAAGGTTGTAGCTGCCCATAATGGCCCAAGCGCCGCCTTCGGTCACTGCGGCGTGGAAAGCCGGCAGATAAATCTCTCGCAGAGCGCGGTCGCTCACAATCACGTTTGCCGATGAGCGGTTAATCTCGAAATTGTTCAACGCGAAGTGCTTGACGCAAGCCGCCACGCCGTTCTGCTGAACGCTTTTCACGTAGGGTACCACCAACTTCGAGTTCAGGAACGGGTCCTCGCTCATGTATTCAAATGTGCGGCCGTTGAGTGGTGTGCGGCAGATGTTCACGCCCGGACCGAGCAGCACGGTTTTGCGGCGGTAGAGCGCTTCCTCGCCGATACTTTTGCCGTAGAGCGCGGCCATATCGGGGTTCCATGTTGCCGCAAGGCAGGTGAGCGACGGAAAGGCAATGCACGAGTCGCTTGTCCAGCCGGCTTGTTCCCACTCATCCCATTTTACCTCGTCGCGGATGCCCATCGGACCGTCGGAGCACCACACTTCGGGTATTCCGAGCCGCTTGACGCCCGCGCTGCTGAATTTCGACTGCGCGTGAAGCAGAGCCACCTTCTCTTCGGTGGTCATTCGGCTCAATGCATCATCAATGCGCTTTTCAATAGGTTGGTTTACATCAAGATAGATAGGCGTTTGAGCCCGCAGTTGAGCCGTTACGCCTGTCAGTGCCACTGTTGCCAGCAGCGTCAGTAGTTGTGGTTTCATAGTTGCTATTTGTTGAGGTTATTTCTGTTGGAATGACTGACGCAGTGAGTTCAACACCATTTCCATCAGTTCAACCTTATAATCAGTAGATTGCTTCAGGAATTCAGTGTATTCTTTTTTGCTGAAGATGGGCTCTTTGAAGGCCGAGTCGAAAAAGCATGAAGCTGTCAGTTCCGAGTATTTGTTGAAGAAGTCAGCCATTTCCTGCATCTTGTCGGAATTTTTGCTCCATAAGATGTTGAACGACAGTGTGTTCATGGTGTTTATGAAAGCTGAGGCCTCAAGTGTGGCGGCCATTTCAAAAGCCTCTTTGTCAGTGAGTTCGCCGCAAGTGAAGAGCGAGTCGGCCACAGAGCTTAAAGCGTCGAGTTTTTCGCTGCTCGACGAGAAAAATGTCAGATAATCAGTGTTATCGGTAACAAAATAGAAGCAGAAGCAGAAGGTGTTGAAAGCCTTGAGTGTGGAGAACGACAATTCGCTGAGCGAGCGCAGGTCGGGCTCGTCTTGGTCATAGCATTCTTCGAGCGTTGAGCGAGCGTCGATGAGATTTTGCACAATGGCTTTGCGGAAAGCTGTTGAATCCTTGTCATTGGTATTGCTCAGGCTCACCACTGCATCGTCGGTGTGCAGATATTTGTTCATCGACATATTAACCCATGCGAACGACAATTCATTAGCAATGGTGAATTGCATTTCGTTTATTTTCAATAAATTACGTTCGTATGAATCCTTCTTGTTGATGGTTTTGGCTAATGAATCGACATTGATGCTCGGGCGGCCGACATTTGACACGCCAGAAACAATGCTGCTTATTTTTGAAAATTCAACCAGTTCCTGGCTGTATTTGCTGATGACTTCCTGTTTTGCTTTCTCTGAATTGTTGCAACTGCAAAAAACAGTGGCAATTGCGATTAAAACTAAATTTCTTGTTTTCATATTATATCATTTAGGTATGTTCACTTTTAAAGATTCCAAAAATATCAAAAAACGGCTGCAAACAGGAATTTAATGTCGTTTTGAATATTTTTTTTCGGAATAGGAGGGAAATGTCTGGATTACCATATTTCCGTGCGTAGCGAATCGGCGATGAAATAGCGGTCGCCAGGTTTGATGCCGAAGGCCTCGGTGAAGGCGTTGATGTTAGGCAGGGGGCCTTCAACTCGGAATTTGCCCATGGCATGCACGTTTGTCATGGCGTGAGTGCGGGCCGCTTCATCGCGGTAAGCACCTGCCCAAGTACGGGCGTAGGCGATAAAAAACATTTGGTCGGGGGTCAGGCTGCCTTGTTGCTGACGGCTGCCACGCTTGTTGTTGCTGAAGGCCGTGTAGGCGATGCAGATTCCGCCCAGGTCAGCGATGTTCTCGCTCAGCGTCTGCTCGCCGTTGATGTGCAGAGTGTCGATGGCGATGAACGAGTTGAAGCGGTCAACAAGTTTTTGTGAGCGGCGTTCGAATTCGATACTGTCATGTTCGTTCCACCAGTTGGCCAAATTGCCGTCTTTGTCGTAGAAGCGGCCGGCATCATCGAATCCGTGAGTAATCTCGTGCCCGATGGCGGCACCAATGGCACCAAAGTTTACAGCATCGTCGCCGTTGGGGTAGAAGAAAGGCGGTTGAAGCATTGCCGCCGGCACTTCAATGAAGTTCTGAGCCCTCATATAATACATGTTGGCGGTTTGCGGCGTTGACCACCACGTATTGTTGTCGGTTGGCATATCGACAGATTGCAGCTCATATTTGGTTTGCGCTTTGAAATTATTCATGATGTTGACTGGATAGTTGTCGCCAACCTTACACTCGGCAAAATCAACAAATTTATTGGGATAGCCTATCTTTATTTCCATCCGTTCAACCTTTTCGAGTGCTGCTTTTTTTGTGTCATCGCTCATCCAGTCGAGTTTTGTAATGTGCTCACAGAAAGCGTTTTTCAAATCCTGGCATAGTTTGACGGCAATCTTTCGGGTTGCGGGTGAGAAGTAGCGGTTGACATATTCGCGTCCCAGAGCGTCGCCATAATTGTCATTCATCTGGTTCAAGACACGCATCGGCAGTGAGCTTTTTTCTTTGGCTCCACTCAAGTATCGTTCGTAGAATTCAAAATCCTCGTTCGCAAAATCCTCGCTTAGCGATTCGGCCATACCGTTGATTGTGCGGGTTTTCAGATATATCTTCCAGTCGTTGAGCGGTATGCTGGTTATCAGATTATTAAAGTCGCTGATGAATTTCGTTCCTGGTGTAACATCAATTTCGGCTGGAATCCGGCAGCCAAGGTCGGTGAAATATTTGTCCCAGTCGAACACTGGCATCAGCCGCTTCAGTTCAGCGCAACTTATTTTATTATAGGTATAGTTCGGGTCTTGTAGCTGGAGATAGTCGGCCATTATTTCTGCCAGTTTCCGCTCAACACCGACAGCAGTTTCGGCCATCTGCGCGGCATTGTCGTACCCAGCAATGGTGAACAGTCTTTCAATGTGCTTTGTGTATTCGGCAATCACATCGTCGGAGCCTGGAAATTTGAAAAAGTTCTCATCGATGCCAATGCCGCCTTGGAAAATGGTGAATATGCTCATTTTGCAGTTTTTCATGTCGGGGTAGCAGCGCGGATGAATAGGTGTGTTTATATTGAAGAGGCTCATTTCAGTCATCATGTGCTGCAGGTCGGCAATGGCGGCAATTCTGTCGATGGAGTCGAGAATGTGTTGTATCTGCTTGATTCCATTAGTATTGCGGGTTGCAGTGTCCATCCCGCTCTTATAGAACATAGCGAGCTTTTCCTGAATGGAGCCTTTTTTGAGTTTGCTCGATGCCAGGCTGTCCAATATGTCGAGCAGTTGCCTGTTGATTTTTTCCTCAAGCGCATCGCTGATGTCGTACGAGCCTTTGTCGGTTGGAATGGTGTTGCGGTCGAGCCAGCCTCCGTTAGCGTATCTGAAAAAATCGTCTTGCGGTTTCACGGTTGTGTCCATATCGGCAAGACATAGCATTTCACCAGTAGGCCCGTTCGAGCACGACCATAGAATTGTGGAGACAGTGATAAGTAGAAGTAAGCGGCTCATACGTTTATGAATCGGGCTCAAATATAGGTAAGAATATTTGATGTCAGTTCGATAAAATAAGGTGAAATGCGAAAAAAATATGACAATCGGTTGATAAGGGGTCCCTCTGTTGGTGTGAGGTTTTGAATGTGCTGTAGACTGAATTCAAAATTTGTGCTTCGGCAATCTTTATAATCAAAAAATCGGCCAAAACCGCAACAGCTTTTTTCAACCTTTTAACACTCGTCTGTTAACAAACAACAAGTCTTTGGATAGTAGATACTTATCAAGAAAAATTTTTCGTAACGAACTGAATATCAATATTGTTAATAACTGTTTAATAACATTAAAGCGGGGTGTATATGCACCAATGGTTTCGATAATAAATTTGCTATCGATGGTTGGAGAATCGAAAGATTCACTCATCAATCACCTAATTAAAGAGTTAAGAAATTTTGAACAACATTCCGTTGCGAGACGGGGTGAAAGAGGCTTTTTCGCCTAAACGAACGAAGATAGAATGTATTGCTACGACGTTGACATAGTGCTTCAGGAAGTGCCCGGACAGATAAGCATCTGCTTCTCAATCTCGGGTTGCCCGCTGCATTGCAAGGGCTGCCACTCGCCATTCCTCTGGAAGGAAGGCAACGGCGAGCTCCTGACCGATGAGCGCTACGTCGATATTCTGAACAAATACCGCGGCTTTGCCAACTGCGTGCTCTTTATGGGCGGCGAGTGGCATCCCGACGAGCTTGTGCACAAGCTGGCAACGGCAAAGGAACTCGGTTTCGACACTTGCCTCTACACCGGGCAGGAAACAGTTTCTGATGACATCAAATCGAACCTGACGTGGCTAAAGACCGGCCCGTGGATCGAGGAGCGCGGCGGACTGGCGAGCGCCACAACCAACCAGCGTTTTGTTGAAGTGAAGACTAATAAACTTATTAATAACCAATTTTTAAAAACTTTGTAAGGCTATGATGCGGTTAACAGAGGACCAATTAAAGTCCAAAGCCAAATTTATCAAAGACTACATCGGCGCTTCGAACGCTGCCGACGGTTCAAAAATGGATGCCAACGCCAATGTTACGTCGAAAAACATTGCGACAATGGAATCGGAGTTGAACAAAGACATCAACATTCAGGTAAACCGTTACCTGGTGAAGGAGAAAATCGCCGAACTCTTCGGTCAGGAGACAGCTGACGAGTACATCCGCCAGATTGAGGCTCACGAAATCTACGTTCACGACGAGACTTCGCTGAAACCTTACTGCGTGTCAATCAGTATGTTCCCGTTCCTGCTCGACGGTTTGACAAAACTCGGCGGCGAGAGCCTGAAACCGAAACACCTGGAGAGCTTCTGCGGTGAGTTCGTCAATCTGACATTCGCCATCAGCTCGCAGTTTGCAGGTGCTCTGGCAACAGTTGAGTTCCTTATGTACTTCGACTATTTCGCTCGCAAGGACTATGGCGACAACTACCTTGAAACACATCAATACACCATCGACAACCACCTGCAGCACGTAGTCTTCGCTGTGAACCAGCCTGCCGCCGCTCGTGGCTACCAATCGGTGTTCTGGAACATCTCAATCTTCGACAAAGAGTATTTCCAAAGCATCTTCGGCTCGTTTGTCTTCCCTGATATGACCACACCTAACTGGGAAACTCTCAATAAACTTCAATGGCACTTTATGCGCTGGTTCAACAAGGAGCGCACCAAAGCCATTCTGACTTTCCCTGTTGTAACAGCCGCAATGCTTGTGAAAGACGGCAAACCTGTTGACCAGGATTTCGCCAACAAGGCTGCCCAGGAGTTGAGCGAGGGCAACTCGTTCTTCATCTATCAGTCGGAAAACGCCGACAGCCTTGCATCGTGCTGCCGCTTGCGCAACGAGTTGTCGGACAATACGTTCAGCTACTCACTTGGCGCCGGTGGCGTATCAACCGGCTCGGTAAACGTCATCACACTGAATATGAACCGTCTGGTTCAACAAGGCCGCGATTTAAGAACCGAAATCTGGAAAATCATCAAATATCAGGTTGCTTACCGCAAGATTATCGAGCAATATGTTGACGCAGGTCTGCTTCCGGTTTATTCGGCAGGTTTCATCTCGCTCAGCAAGCAGTTCTCGACAATCGGCATTAACGGAATGGTTGAAGCTGCCGAAAGCCAGGGCATTTCGGCTCGCAACACCAAGGAGTACAAAGATTTTGTATCGAAACACCTGAAGGTTATCTACGAGGTGAACAAAGAGGCCAAAAAGAAATACGGCTGTATGTTCAACACCGAGTTTGTGCCGGCCGAGAATCTTGGCGTGAAGAACGCAATGTGGGACAAGAAGGACGGCTTGTTCGTTCCGCGCGACCGCTACAACTCGTACTTCTACCCGGTTGAGGACCCGACAATCAACATTTTGGACAAAATCAGCCTTCACGGCCGCGACATCATACAGTATCTCGACGGCGGTTCGGCTCTGCACCTGAATCTGGAGGAGGCACCAACCAAAGAAGGATTCCTTCGTCTGCTCGAGGCTACCGCCAAAGCTGGTTGCAACTACTTCTGCTTCAACATTAAAATCACCATCTGCAACGAGTGCAACTATATCGACAAACGCACCCTGCAGAAGTGCAGCAAATGCGGCTCAACCAACGTTGACTACGGCACACGCGTAATCGGCTACTTGAAACGCGTTTCGAACTTCAGCTCGGCCCGTCAGTTGGAGCACAGCCTGCGCTACTACCACAAATCGATGCTTAACCGCACTATTGAGGACAGCGCCAGCGTACAGGAAACCGCAACAGCAAAACAGACAGTCAACGAGACTGTCAAGGCCGATAAAATGGCCACCGCAGAGGCTTAAAAATTAGGTTGGATAATAAGTTTATTGAATCCGCCAGACCGAAAGGGCTGGCGGATTTTTTTATACAACCGACCATGCATTAATGGCACATTACTCTGGCATACTTGTGCCACTATATTGCGGAAGGATTTTAAAAAATTGCAGTTAAAGCTATCCCGAAACCATTGTTGTCGGCGTTATAGACGGGAAGGATGCTCATTTCAGCAGATTCAGAGTCCCAATGCAGGATTCTGCGTTCAAGGGGAAGCGCCCAGTAGGCAATGTTTGCCGCCAGAATGCCGAAGCCGGCGCCGCCAATCACATCGTTGAGCCAGTGGCGGTCGTTGTAGGTGCGCATGAAGCCTATGCCACTTGCAAATACATAAGCGCCTGCGCCCCAGGTATTTCCGTACTCCTTGCGAATCATTTCGGCACCCACAAAGGCCATCGCCGTGTGGCCGGAAGGAAACGAGTTGCGGCCGTTTGTGTCGGGGCGTTTCTCGTTCACAAAATGCTTGGTGACCGACACTATGGTCTGCATCGCAACGTAGCCTGTGGCCGACACCACCAGTCGTTCGCGGAACGGATGACGCGCTGGCACACCCACTAGCCCGAGCCCCACGTTTGATGCGACGGGCAGATATTGCGCATAGTCGTCGATGTGGAAACGATGGTCGCCGCGCCAGTCGTAGAGATTGTCGCGCCAGTCGTTTTTCAGGTCAACAAACCAGTCGTTTGAGACACCAATGGCGCCAACCGTGATGAGCGCCGCTGGAGCAATTAGTTGCTGCGGGCGAAACTTGCAAGGTGTGTCGTCGATGGCAGGAACGCTGTCGCGGAACGCGGCTGCCGCAGGTTGTGAAAGTGCCGCCAACATGACGCACACGGCAACACCTCGCTGGAGCAGACTGGCTGTCAGGCAGAGGTTACGTGATTGGTGGTTAGCTCTCATATCAGTTCCTTTGTTTTGCACGGCGCAAAATTGCTAAAAAACCGGTTTTCTCCGCCAAAAATCAGACAATCTTGTCCTTCTCTCCCCCGAAAAATCCCCACCACTAAGTATAAATACCACCTTTTTTTAGGCATAAAATGGCTATCGCGTCTGCCTACTAACCCCTACTTTTGCAGCGTTAATAGGTGGGTATGGGCAAACTTTACGACCAATTGATGGAAGATGTGCGTTTTGTCGAGGGACTGAACGCTTGTATGAACTGCGGAATGTGCACGGGCGTGTGCCCTGCCGCCGAGTTCTACGACTACGACCCGCGCCGCATTGTGGACGAGGTGCAGAAGAAAGACGAGGCCGTGATTGAGGCCCTTCTGAAATCGGAGACCATTTGGTACTGCGGGCAGTGTATGAGTTGCAAAACCCGCTGTCCGCGCGGAAACACGCCTGGATTCGTCATTCAGGCGCTGCGCAAACTGTCGGTCAAACTGGGCTACTTCACCTGCTCGGAGAAGGGCCGTCAGCAGTTTGCAATCAAGCGCACCGTGGGGCAGAGCATTCTGGAGCGCGGCTACTGCGTCTATCCCGACATTGTCACCCCCTGGATGCACCCCGAACAGGGCCCCAACTGGGAGAGTATCTACAACAACACCGAGGAGTTTATGGCCAAGTTGGATATTCCGTACAAGAAAGAGGGTGCGGGCCCGCTGCGCAAAATCGACCAAAAGAACCTTGATGAACTCAAGCGAATATTCGATGTGACGGGCGGAACCGAGATGTATGACTGCATTGAGAAATATTCGGCCGAGAAGGCCAAGGAGATGGGCGTCGATATTGAGAACGGCGACTATCTGAATATGGTTTTCAAAACAAATTCCGACTACGATGAGTGAACAATGCGTTGCAAAACAGAACTTGTGGGCTAAATATCAGAAAGATATAGCCGACGACCACTACTACTACTGTCGGAGTTGTATTCGGCAGACGTTCTTCCCCGCGTCGGAGCGCGCCTATCTGAACATTATGCGCGACAAGTTGGGCAAGGACCTTTTCGACGACCCCAACCACACCACCTGCACGGGCATTGCCTACCACTCTGACCTGGTGCCGCTTCAGACCACCGAAACCGTCGTTGCGCGCCATTTTGCGCTGATGACCGAGGCGGGATACGAGAATATGGCCATTTCGTGCGTCACGTCGTTCGGGCTCTACACCGAACTGCTGCATACCTGGGAGGAATATCCCGAAGAGGAGGCCCGCGTGCGCCAATATCTGTGGGACGCCACCCGCCGCGAGTTCAAAAAACCGAAAAACATTGCCCACACGTCGGACACCATTTATAAATTCCGCAACGAGATTGCCGCGCAAATGACTCGCCCGCTGGTGAATGTGAAGACTGGCGAGCCGTTGAAGGTGGTTGACCACATTGGCTGCCACTATGCCAAGATGTTCCCCACCAAAGGCGTGGGCGGAGCCGAGTTTCCGCGCGTGCTCACAGGAATGGTTGAGGCGTGGGGCGGCGCACCCGTCGATTACCCCGAACGCCGCCACTGCTGCGGTTTCGGCTTCCGTAACTATCTGGTGATGGCCAACCGCGGCTACTCGGTGGCCAACTCGAAGAAGAAATTTGAGTCGATGGCGCCCTACAAGCCCGATTTCATTGTGGCCAACTGCCCTGGCTGCGCAATGTTTCTCGACCGCTGGCAATACACAATCCAACAGATGGAAGGCACCACCTACGGCGCTGACGGACAGGGTATTCCGTCGCTCACCTACGAGGAGATGGCGGGCCTTGTGCTCGGCTACGACCCGTGGGAACTGGGTCTGCAGATGCACCAAGTGCCCGTGGAGCCGCTGCTCGACAAGATGGGCATTCAATACACACCGCGCGACAAATGGACGGGCAAAAAACATTGATGATTATGCAACAGAAAAACATAGCAATAATTGGCGGCGGACCCGCTGGAATTGAGGCTGCAGCAAGCCTTGCGGGGCTCGGGCACCACGTGTGGCTAATCGAAAAAGAGAGTGAACTGGGCGGCCATTTGAGGCTGATGTACAATCTTTTCCCCGACAAGCGCCCCGCCGACGAGGTGCTGCAGGAGATGCTCTCGCACGCCAAAAATCCGAATATCGATATTCTGTCCAACACGCAAGTGACTGACTGCAAGCAGACTGGCAATCGCTTTGCGCTGAAAACCGACAACGGGCAGACGCTTGAAGCCGACGCCGTGCTGATGGCCACAGGCTACCGCCTTTTCGACGCCGCCCGCAAGGAAGAGTACGGCTACGGAATCTATCCTGGCGTGATAAACAGTTTCGAACTCGAGGCGATGCTGAAAAACAACGCTCTCAAGAACGTGAAAGGCGAAGTGCCGCGGCGGGTGATTCTGCTGCACTGCATTGGCTCGCGCGACGAAAAGGTCGGAAATCACTATTGCTCAAAGGTTTGCTGCGTGACGGCCGTGAAACAGGCAATCGAAATCAAGCGCCGCCACCCCGAAACCGAGGTCTTCTGCTTCTATATGGACATTCGAATGTTCGGGCCTTACTATGAGGAACTTTACCGCGAGGCGCAGGAGAAATGGAAAGTGACGTTTGTGCGCGGCAAGATTTCGGAGGCGGCCGCCAACCTTGACGGCGAGATTCAGATTAAAGCCGAAGACACTCTCATTGGCAAGCCCCTGCATATGCGCACCGACCTGCTTGTGCTGATGTGCGGAATGGAGGCCGACACCGACGAGCCCGTGGCCCGTGCGCTCGGCATTGAGCGCGGCGCAAACCGCTTCTTCCGCTCGGCCGACAACTACACGCGCTACAACAGCACCAACCTGCCTGGCGTGTTCACCGCTGGCGCCTGCACCGCCCCAATGAACATTATTGACACCATTGCCAACGCCCGCGCCGCGGCGATTTCAATTCACGAATATTTGGGAGGTAGGAATTAGGATTTAGGATTTAGAAATTGAAAATTGATAATTGAAAATTGAAATTGTAGGGACGTCATATTATGGCGTCCGTTGAAATAAAAATTGAAAATTGAAAAATGTAGGGATGTGGCGCGCCGCGTCTCTACGGAAAAAGGAAAATTTAAAACCATACCAACTATGAGGAAGGCGTTTTTTCTTTCGATAGTATTTACGATTTTGTCGCTTTCAGTCCAAAGCCAAAATCAATTGTTTGATGCTTTTTATAAATGGAAATGGATGACTATAGGGTTTAGTTCTAAAGGTGTAGGCTTTGTATTTAATGGTAAATCAGATATTGACACATTTAACCAATTTGAGTATATCATTTCAAATGATACAATCTTAATTGATGAAAAACGACCTACTTCGTTTGGTTTCGATAAAGGGTACCCTTTTTTGCGTAAAAACAACCGTTTGTATGAGTACGATTATAATAAAAAGGAATTCGGAGGAAAAGGCTATAAATTAATGTCAGCGAAAGAAGTTGAAGAGTTTTCCAATAGTCATAAATGGCTGTTTGAACATAGAAAGATACGCATAATAAACGGGGTACTTGAACCAATTTCAGATAATGAATATTTGCAAATTACAAATTAGAAATTACGATGTAGAGACGTAGCGCGCTACGTCTCTACTGGAAAAAGGAAAATTTTAAACACCAACAACTTCTAAACTCTAAACTTCTAAACATTAAGAAATGTGGGGCTTTAAGATAGCAAAATCGCAGAGTATCAACTACGACCGCAACGACAAGGAGATAATGCGGACGGTTCTGGAGAACGAGCCGTCGCTGCGCGTTTGTATGGCCTGCGGAGCCTGCACCGCCACCTGCTCGGCGGGCAATCTGCTGCCCACATTCAACATTCGCCGCCTGAACACCCTGCTGCAGCGCGGCGAGTACACGCAACTGCGCAACGAACTCAACAACTGTATGCTCTGCGGCAAATGCACGCTCGTCTGCCCGCGCGGCGTCAATATCCGCAACATTGTTCTTAACACACGCGAAGCCTTGATGAAATATGAATCCGACACCATTTGACATATTCGTGCTGCCGTTCACCGTCGGAATGAGCCTGCTATTTGCCTATCTCATACTGAAATACGCAAGTTGGATTTGGTATTTCGACCGCGACGACAAACTGCGAATCCTGCGCGGGCTCTTCAGCCTGAAATCGCTCAAAGCCGTAAAAGAGATTTTCCTTGAGAGCCTTGTTCACCGCAAGATGTTTCTGGTAAACAGGCGGTTAGGTTATATGCACTTCAGCCTGGCCTTCGGCTGGTTTCTGCTGATAGTGATTGGCGCGTTCGAGGCGCACATTTATATGGGCGGCGCCGCGCCGTTCTATTTCCCCATTTTCTTCGTCTATTTCGTGCCCGACGACGAGTCGTTCTTCTTCGCCCGCGGCTTTGTGCAACTGATGGACGCGTCGCTGCTGCTCGTGCTGTCGGGCGTGGTGGTGGCCATTGTCAAGCGGTTCTACAAGCGCATTGTGGGTATGCGGAGCACAACCAATCTGCGCTTGCGCGATAAGATGGTGCTCTACTCGCTGTGGCTCATTTTCCCGTTGAGGCTCTTGGCCGAAAGCGCCACCTGCGGCCTGCACGGCTCGGGCGGCTTCCTGACCTATCCCGTAGGCCAACTGATGGCCGCCACGCTTCCGCTCGAGGCGATGGAATACCCGCTCTGGTGGGCCTACTCAATCGACCTTTGCCTGTTCTTCATTGGGCTGCCCTTCAGCCGATATATGCACATTCCAACCGAGATGGTGCTTATCTTCTTCCGCAACTGGGGCATACGCTTGAAGCCCGACAATCCGATACTCGAGGAGGTGATGGTGCTCTCGTGCCCGCGCTGCGGCGTTTGTATCGACCGCTGCCAACTCAACACCGCCGTGGGCAACCACGACACACAGGCCGTCTATTTCCTTCAGCGAATCCGCAACCACGAGCAGCACTCGGCGCAGGCCAAAAACTGCCTGATGTGCGGCCGATGCGAGTCTGTCTGCCCTGTCGGGATAGATTTGAACGCAATCCGTCTGCGCCACCGTCAGAACTTCACGCCCGAAACCTTTGTGCCGCAATACAATAACGCTGAGGCGCGAAAGGTTGATGTGGTGTTCTTTACAGGATGTATGGGCCACCTGGTTCCCAAAACCAAAGACGCGATGGTGAAGATTCTCAACGCTTCGGGCGACCGCTACTGGTTTATGGACGCTGATGGCGGCATTTGCTGCGGCCGTCCGATGAAACTTGCAGGGCAGACCGATGCCGCCGAAAAACTGATGGCCAAAAACCGCCAATCGATTATCGACAGCGGAGCACGCACGCTCGTTACGTCGTGCCCAATCTGCTACAAGGTTTTCCGCGAGGACTACAATCTCGAAGGCATTGAGATTCTGCACCATACCGAATATATTAAACGCTTGATTGACAGCGGAAAGATAAAGGTTGATAAGAAAAATCTGGCCGTTGCCTACCACGACCCGTGCGAACTCGGTCGCGGTGCAGGCATATACGAGCCACCGCGCGATGTCTTGAGCAGCGTGGCCACTCTGCAAACCACCGCCAACGAGCGCAAGAACTCGCTCTGCTGCGGCGGCAGCCTTGCCAACCTGACACTGCCTTCGGCCGACAAAGCGCGCATTGCCGAGCAGGCAATGTGCAGCCTGACCGCCAACCACCCCGACGTGGTGGCCACCGCCTGCCCGCTCTGCAAGAAAACCCTTGCCCGCACCCAAATGGCACCCGTTGAGGATGTTGCCGAACTGGTTGCGGAAGCGATGATTAAATAATTGAAAGCGAGAGAGTGTGAGGGGAGAAGTGCTGCTATTTCAGTCTTTCTGCCACTACATTCCAATTCACAATGCTCCAGAAGTCGGCAATGTAATCTGCTCTACGATTTTGGTAGTCAATGTAATAGGCATGTTCCCAAACATCAATCACAAACAGCGGATTCAGACCGTTTCGTAGGGGGCAATTGGCATTTGTCTCTTTGGTTATCAGCAGTTTGCCATTGGCATCCTGCGAAAGCCAGGCCCATCCAGAACCGAAAAGTGTGGTTGCCGCTTGCGCAAACTGAGTCTTAAAATCTTCAAAACTGCCAAACGCGGCATTGATAGCCTCAGCCAAACGTCCTTGTGGCTTGTTGTCAGCTTTGGCGGGTTGCAACTGCATGAAATAAAAAGTGTGGTTGAAAATCTGACCTGCATTATTGAAAACAGGCCCGTCGGGAGCTTCACGAACAATATCTTCAACGTTCTTGCCGGCAAACTCGGTTCCTTCGATTAGTTTTGCAAGTGTGTTCACGTAGCCTTGCAGATGTTTCCCATAGTGAAAATCAATGGTTTTGTTGCTGATGACTGGTGCTAACGCATCGGATGCGTACGGCATTGTTGGCATTTTAATTTCCATAAAATAAATGTTTTAAGTGTTTTACAATTACAATTAACCACCATACCAGCCTTAGAGGTTGTGATATGGTGGTTCAATGGTTGTGCTGCTCTTCCTATTTGTAGGTAGGAATGTCGAACAGACGTGCGGTGTCAGAAAAGTATTGACCAGCAGTGATTTGCGGATAGTTCAATAGAGCTGATATTAAATCGTGGTGCTCGGCGCGGATTGGAATCATCTCTTTTTCGATTTTCTCGGCTGCGGGAATCTGTTCGTCCATGCGAATCTTCATTGCTTCGAGAACGGCCTTGCGCTGAATTGGCGCAATCTCAGTGTAGTATTTCAAAGCGGCCGATTTGTAAGCTTCGCCTTGGTTTTCAAGGTCTTTGGCATATTTTGCGTATATTGTTTTGCATTGGTTGTCGGCATCGGCAAAAATATCATCAACTTTCTTTCCAATGGCGTCCCACTCGTCAATCAGAGGTTGGAGCGGCTCCAGATACTCGCCAGCGTCGGCGGCTTGCTCCAGGAGCGCGGCCTCAGCCTGCCCTTGTTTATAGTGCGCTTCGAGGTAGGCTTGCTGCTCCTCTTCCGACATCTCCGACAGTTTGTCAATCTCCTCGCGGGTCAGGCCTGTCATCAATTCGGCTTGTTTGTAGGCGGTTTCCATCACTTGCGCGCTGTCGGCATTGGCGTACGAGAAGGTCATTGCCTCAATTGTGAGTGTGGCCGATTTTGTTTTGAACTGTGTCACAGGGCTTGCCAACAGCTTTATAGTCTGCTCGTTAAGCTCGGCCGATTTGTAGTTGGCCAGTTGCTGAACCGTTGGAACGGCAGGCAGTTGCTTCATAATATCGATAATCGATTGAGGTTTAACAGGCTCTTGCGATTGGGCCTGCGACTGCGACTGTGATTGCGAAGGCTCGCTCGACAAACCTTTTTCAAGCTCTTTATCGATTGCATCGGAGGCCTTGTCCGAAATTCTCTCGGTGGCTTTCTCAATCGTTTTTTCGGTGGTTTTCTTTGCGGCTTTGCTTGCAGCTTGTTTCAGCATGCTGCTGCCAAGTTGCGCATTGGCTGTAAAAGCGCATGCGGCAATGCAGATAGCAGATAGTAATATCTTCTTCATTGTTTAGGATTTTAAGTTTAAACAAATCCAAAGATATACATTTTTATTATTGCTGATATATTGAGAGATAGAAATTTACAATTGCATCAGTCATTCTCCACATCCAAGTCCACCGCAATCTCCTCCTCGGTTTCGGGGGTTGATTCGGAGCGGTAGAGTTTTATGTAGAGCAGCAGCGCGGTCATAAAGTAAACGCCAGCCTGCACCCAGAGGGCAATGTACTCGGTTTTGACGTCGGGCAGGAGGGCGCCAGAGTTTGTCATCCGAACAAAGCCGTTAATGCCGAACGTTGAAGGGAAAATGTAAGACACATATTTCCAGAATGTTGGAATGCTGCAGCCTGGCCACGAAATGCCCGAAATGAACAGCAGCGGCACCGAAATGAAGACGAACAGCAGGAAGCACGATTCGCGGTCGCGGACAAAGCACGATATGCTTATGGCGAAGAAAACCGAGGCCAAAAGGAACGGAATGGTGAACATCGCCAGGTCGAAGAAGTTCCACAACTGGTTGAAATCGAACCACTTCGGTACAATGCACAGCACGTAGAACGCTATCAGGCAGTAGAAAATGAAGTAGGCCAGGCCTTTGCCTGTGAGCACATCGATAGGGCTTCCATACTCCTCGGTCAGGCGCAGGTTTTTGCGGCGGCGGCGCTCACGCTCGGTGCCAGCCATCATTGTAATGCCCAAAACCAGAGTCTGCTGAAGCACCAGCACCAGCACGGCGGGTAGAATGAATGTGGCAAAGCCGTTCTGCGAGTTGAACATCGGAACGTAGTCATACTCAATGGGTTGCACCGATACTTCCTTCTCGCGGTCGCTCAGGCCCGAGAGCCGCACGGCCTTGATATCCTTGTTCATACTGAGCGAGACCTCGGTGCACGAACTCAGCAGCGATTTGTAGTAGAGCAGGCCGCTCATATCGGCATAAATGTTCACCATTGTCTGCCGCCCTTCGGCAATGTCTTTGGTGAAACTGGCTGGAATCCAGATAACTCCGTAGGCGTTGTGGTTCTTAATCTGCAACTTGGCCGTCTCAATGTCGCCGCAGTGGTCAATAATCTGCACGTCGGGCGTGGCATCGACCTTGCGGACAAACTCGCGGCTCAAGGCCGAATGACTGTCGTCGACAACCACTACGGGCACCTCTCTAACCACCTCGTTACTATACAGATACATATAAAGAAGAGGGTAGAGGAACGGCACTATCAGGAAGAAAACCAGCACGCCTTCATCGACAATGAATTTGCGCGTCTCGGCGTTCCAAACATTTATGACATTCTTTATGAAACTCATAGCCAATGGTTTATGGAAGGTATTCGTAATTGAGCATCGAATGTTTGATTCGGTGCATATCGGTCAACGGCAATACTATGAATATCAGCAATATGGCATAGTATTGCGCGGAATATTGCAGCGACCATCCGTTGAGGGCCTGGTCGACGTAAATCAGGTAGTAGTATCGCAGCGGAAACATCGCCGAAAGGCTCTGAATGGCTGGCGGCATTGCCATCACGGGGAACGAGAAGCCGCAGATTGGGAACGACAGCACGCCCCACAGCGTGGCCAGGCTCAGCGACCACCGCAGTGACGGAATCAGTCCGCAAATGAACAGCGCAAGATTCTGCGAGGCCAGCACAAACATCAGCCCCAGCAGCAGCATATGCCACATTGCGCCGTTGAGCGGGAAGTCGAGTATTTTATAGAGGTAAATCTGCGCGAAGACCATCATTATTGTGAAAATGACGGTGTGCGGTAGCAGTTTGCCAAAAAGCGCAAGCCACGTGCGGCCGCCCGCAAGTTCAATCCACTGGCGGCCTGTGCCGTCTTTCAGTTCGGTTTGAACTGAGAAAATGGTTACGAGGAAAATCATCAGCATCAGCACGGCTGGCAACAGCGTATTGCTCAGATACACAGAGTAGTTGAGCCACGGATTGCTGATTGCGTGCGTCTCGATTTTGATTGGCTGCAGAAAGGCCATCGCCTGGTCGTCGGTGTAGCCGCGGGCGAGGAGCGAGGTGCGTCCTGCGGCTCCTGCAGCCAGTTCCGACATCATTTTCATATCGCGATAGACGAGCGACGCGGGAATGAGGTACGAGGCGTTGGTGTAGAACGATATGCGCGGCTGTTCGCTGCGGTTGGCCTTGCGCGTGGTGCCCTCGGGAATGTAGAAGAATCCGTAGATTTTGCCCTCCTGCATCGCCTTGCGCGCCTCGGCAAAGTTGGAGTACTGGTGCACAATCTCGGTCTGTTGGAAGGCGTCGAGGTTGCGCAGAATCGACCGCGAGGTGGCGGTGTTGTCGGCATCGACGGCGGCCACGGGAATGTCTTGCGGCAGACCGTCGCGCATCAGCGAGGTGAAGAAAATGAAGCAGATAAGCGGCGCACCGACCATACTCATCAGGTATATCGGCCGCGAAGCCAACCGCCGCATCTCGCGCCGCAACAACAGCAGTAATCGTATTTTTTTTCGTGAGGACATTCTTTAATGATTGAATGATTGAATAACTGAATGCGTGAAAATTGGTGAATCTGCGAATCGTTTTCGGTTAATCGGACGCCACAATGTGACGTCCCTACAATTCCTAAATCCTTATATTCTAAATTCTGAATTCTAAATTCTGAATTATTTCTCAATCAGCACCGACATTCCTGGGCGCAGGCCTTCGACTTTCTCGGTGGGCACGGCGCGGACTTCGAATGTTTTGAGGTCGTACTGGCCTGTGGCTTTGGTGGCCTTCCAGGTGGCATACGAGCCAATATCTTTCATATAGTTGATTTTCAGATTGATATTGCGGTCGAGTGCGGGAACGTAGCCTGTGATTTCAGCGTCCATCTTCAAGTCGCGAAGAAGGTCCTCGCGTACGTTGAAAGTTGCCCAAAGGTCGTCGATAACGGCAATGTTCATAATGGGTGCGCCTGTGCCCACGAGTTCGCCCGTCATTGGGAAAATCTCGCTCACCTCGCCGTCGATTGAGGCAGTGAGGATTGTCTCGTCGATATAGGCGTTCACCTCGGCCACAACTCCCTCAGCCTGACGCACTTGCGCGGCGGCCATTGCCTTGGTCTCGCTCTCGGCGCCGTTCTGCGCCATTGTGTATTGTGCGTGAGCGGCCTTCTCGGTGGCCACGGCGGCATCGTACTGAGCCTTGGTCTCGTCGCGTTTTTGCTCGCTCACAACACCTTCATTATAAAGGTTTTCCACGCGTTTGTACGATTTCTCCATAATCTCCAGTCCAGCCTTGGCCTTCTGCCAAAGTTCGTATGCGCCCTGAATCTCCTCTTGGCGAGCGCCCTTTTGCGCTTTGGCGTTCTGTGCCGAGGCGGCGGTCTTAACTGCCTTTGCCTGAGCAAGTTTGGCCTGAATGTCGGGGGCCTCAAGAATTGCAAGAGTGTCGCCAGCCTTCACGTGCTGGCCTTCGCGTACGCGGATTTCAAGAATGCGGCCAGGCACCTTGCTCGACACGCGGTACTCGTTCACTTCGGCCTGTCCCTGAATGAATTCCGTCTCTTTCTGGTGGAAAATCACAATGCCGATAACGCACACTATCACAATGACCGAGCCCAGCGCGGCCAGCGATAGAAAAATGTTTTTTTCTTGTTGATTGATTGCCATAACTGTAATTATTTTATTGATTTATTGAATTTTCGATTTTTGATTTTCGATTTTTGATTCGGACGCCACAATGTGACGTCCCTACAATTCCTAAATCCTAACTTCTAAATCCTCACTATTTCAACTGTCCTGTCGCTTGTCGCAGATAAACCAGAGCCATTATCTTGTCGATTTTGGCGTCGATTTCCTCGGAATGGGCTTGCAGCCAGGCTGTTTGCGCCTCAAGCACGCTAGTCGAGGCCAGATATCCCTCTTTGAAACCGATATTTGCCATCCGCAGGTTCTCCTCGGCGTTTTCCATATTGCCGCTGGCAAGTTCGAGCCGTGAGTCGGCCTCCTTGATACGTTGCTCATACTGAGTAACTTGCAGCGTTATCTTGTTGCGGGCCTCGTCCAATTGGTATTGAGCGATTCGAGCCTCGGCCTTGGCCTTGTTCACCTTGTTCATTCCCTCGCCAAAGTGGAAGAGCGGAATCCGAGCCACAACGCCCACGCTCAGCATATCGCCGAACTTGTTCTGGAAACCGTTCTGCGCCGACGGATTGGTGAGCGTGTAACTGCCTAACAATGCGACGGTTGGCAAGTAGTCGGCCCTGACAATCGACACCTTTTGGTTATACATTTCGGTGGCCAACTTCAGACTTTTCAGTTCAACGCGGTTCTCGTCGATTTCCTCTTGCGTGTAGATAACCGTATCGGCTGGAACTGTCAGATTCTCATTGGTTTCGTCGGCCAGCATAATGTCGGTGTGGAGGTCCATTCCGCAGAGTTGGCAGAGCAGCATCTTCGAGAGAGCCAGGCCGTTGCGGGCTTTCAGCAACTTCATCTCGCCGTCGTTGAGTTTCACTTTTACCGAGAATAGGTCGGCTTGGGTGGCAAGACCTTCGCCGCGCATCTTCTCAACATCGCCGTTCAGTTTCCGAAGCAACTCCACATATTTCTCGGTGAGTTTCAGTTTGTTGGCTATCGACACAATCTGCCAGTAGGCCTCGTCAACGTTCACAATCACCTTCTGGTCCTCGCCGCTCATCTGCGTTTCGGCCAACTCTTTGGCGTAGGCCGTTACCTTATTATATGCGCGGATTTTGCCGCCAGCGTAAAGCGGCTCCTCAATGGTCAGCGCGCCCAAATACACGTTGGCAATGTCCATTTCGAACTCTTTGGCAAAGTCGGCACCAATCTCGTTGAGGGCGGTGGCAATTTCGCCAGTCTGCAGTTTCCCTATCATTTGTTGCACTGCAGGGCTGTTCTGGATAATATTTGCAAGCGCGGGGTCGCTCATAAGTCCAGGCAGGCGGCTGCCGATTGAAGTCGCCATATTCGTACCCAGATTGGTCAGCGCAGCCGACTGGTCGTCGCTCACAAGCGAAATGTTTTCCGAATTATGGAGATAAGCACCTGTGGCTGAAACCTTTGGCAGATAGTTGGCAAAGGCGGCCTTCTTGTCATACTCGGCGGCAGCCAGTTTCTCTCGCGATATTTTCGACTGCTGGTTGTTTTCGAGCGCCTTGTCGCGGCACTCCTGGAGCGTCAGAACTGTCTGACTCATAGTAGTTTGAGTCATCGCTCCAAGCGTAATCAATGTTAGAAGTGTTCTAATTTTCATAACTGTTCCTTATTTCGGTTGCAAATGTATATCGGGCTTTCCGCTTGCGCGATATTTAATTGTAGCCGAAAATGGTCAAAAGGTCGAAAAAATCGACTTGTTTAATACAAATATGCCGATTTTGTGTTTTATTTGTCGAAAGTTTTCCAAAAGGGAACGGAGAATATTTAGGAGTTAGGAGTTAGAATTTAGGAGTTAGTGAATGTATATAATGGTGTTGGGTGTTGGTAAGGGTTTAGGGGTAAGTCGCTTCGCTGTTTAGAAGTTTAGTCGCTTCTCGTTTTAGTCTCTAAACTTCTAACCATCTAAACCTCTAAACGATTCACCGATTAAACGATTTACCGATTCACCAATAAATAATAGTTATGGAAAGCAAGGAAACGTACATTACGCCGCTGGTTATCAACAATATACTTACGTCGGGCAGAAACGTCTCGCTCGGCGACGATTTTGTTGTGTCGCGGCAGCGGAACCTTAACAACATTTCGGCGTTCAGCCATCCGTTGCGCATAAATTGCTATATGGCAGTGTTTTGCAGCAGCGGCAGCATCTCGTGTATGCTGAATATGAACGAGTACACGCTGAGCCGCGGAATGCTTATGGTCATCACGCCAGGCAACATTGTGCGCATCACCTCGCCCGATTTGGAACAGGCTCTGAGCAACGCAAGTTTCACGTTTATAGCCGTTTCGGTCGATTACATCTCGAATGCGAGCGTCGATTTCAACTCGCTTTTCTCCGAGGCTCTGGCACTGCTGCAGAATCCGTGTATCAAGATAACTGACAGCGAGATACGCCTGCTTTCCAACTATGTCGACCTGATTTACAAAATCACTGGCTCGACGGCCAAATATGTGCGCGAGAGCGTGGGGGCGGTTATGTCGTCGGTGTTTTACCAGTTTGCCAGTTACGTCGACGATTATCTGCGCGACGAGAACATCCGCGCCGCCGCCTTGCCCGACAACACGCGCCAGCGCCGAATGTTCGAGGCGTTTATGAAACTTGTGAAAGACAATCACAACACCGAGCGAATGGTGGGCTTTTATGCTGATAAACTGTGCGTTACGCCGAAATATCTATCGAAAGTCGTGCGTGAGGTGAGCGGCCGCTCGGCCCCCGACTGGATTGACGGCTTTGTGATTATGTCGGCCAAGTCAATGCTAAAATATTCCGATATGACTGTCAAGGAGATAGCCATTGAACTTAACTTCCCCAACCAGTCGTTTTTCTCGAAATTCTTCAAGAGCCAGACTGGGCTGACTCCGAATGAGTACAGGGCGGAGTGACGCTCAACTTCGCCCTTTCATCGCTTCGTCTTCATCGGCGGTGTCGTCTTTCATCAACGGCAGACTTGCGCTTTTGCGCACGGCCCAAATGCGAATCAGAATCACCGACAGGGCGCTCAAAATCTCGCACATGGCGTTCCCAACGCCCGTTTTCTGACAGACAAAAAAGATAAAACCGCCTAATATGCAGGCAGTTGCATACACATCTTTGCGGAAAATCAGCGGCACTTCGTTGATAAGCGTGTCGCGCAGAATGCCGCCCGCCGCGCCTGTGAGTGTGCCCATGATAATGTTCACCCAGATTGGGAATCCTGCGGCAAGGCTCTTCTCGTAGCCCACTACGGTGAACAGTCCAAGCCCGATTGCATCGAACAGGAACATTGTGGTGTTCATTTTTATCAGGTGCTTGCCGAAGATTATCACCACCAGCAGCGCAAACCCAGTGACAATCAGGTACGAAGGCTGAAGCATCCAGAATGGCGTCTGGCTCAAAAGCAGGTCGCGAATGGTGCCGCCGCCCACAGCTGTCACCAGCCCCACAACGTAAGCACCGAACCAGTCGAACTTTTTTGCCGCAGCCATGCGTATGCCGCTTATCGCAAAGGCGAATGTGCCAATGTAGTCGATTAAAGTGGTGAAAGTCATTTTGTTAGGTGGAAGTTAATAGTTGGGAATTAGGAGTTTAAAGTTTTAAGTTAAAAGGTTATAAGCTTTGTCAGTAGTTAGAAGTCTAAATAATAATCGCTTCTGGCTCAATTTGAATGCCAAATTTTTCATACACAGCATTTTGCACGTGCTTGGCAACTGCAATAATCTCGTTTCCAGTGGCTCCGCCCAGATTGACAAGTACCAGTGCTTGCTGAGTGTGCACTCCAGCCGTTTTGGCGGCGTTGGTGTAGCCTTTAAGGCCGCAGCGGTCAATCATCCAGCCAGCGGCAATCTTCACCAGACCATGGCTGGCGGGGTAGGTCACAATATCGGGGTGGAGAGCTTTAAGTCGTTCTGCTACAGTCTGTTCCACTACTGGGTTTTTGAAAAAACTGCCAGCGTTGCCCATCACTTTCGGGTCGGGGAGTTTGCTGTTGCGAATGTTGATAACTGCTTGGCGGATAGTACGTAACGACGCGCCTCCCAGTTTTTCAATCTCACCGCTCAGGCTGCCGTAGTGCGTTACAAACTGCGGCTTTTTGGTTAGCCGATATACCACAGAATCAACCAGATACTTGTCTCTCAACTCGTGTTTGAATACGCTGTCGCGATAGCCGAAACGGCACTCGGCGTTGCTCAATGTTGCAGTTGAGCCATCGGCAGTCTCACAACATTTACGCTTTCAATGGCGTCTTTGGCCTCGCAGCCGTACGCGCCAATGTTCTGCACGGGCGAAGCGCCCACCGTCCCTGGAATAAGCGACAGGTTTTCAAGTCCGCCCAAGTTGCGCTCAACGGCCCACGACACAAGGCTGTCCCATTCAGTTCCAGCGCCAGCCTTCACAAGGCAGTAGTCGTCAGTCTCGCTCTCAATGCTGATATATGTGTTGGCAGGGTGAATTACCAACCCATCGAAATTGTTGACAAACAAAAGATTGCATCCGCCACCGATAATCAGAATATGCATGTCGGTCAGGTGACCGAAATGCCCAATAAGTTGGCGGATATCGTCGGGCGAGTTGTAGGTGCAGAGCCACCGCGCCGAGGCTTCCACGCCAAACGAGTTGAACTCTTTAAGTTGCGCATTTTCAGTTATCTGTAACATTGCCGCTGTTTTTTGCAAATGTAATCAGAGCCGATAGATTGCCGACTGCATTTTATCAACAGAAAAGAAACATTTTGGTGTCCGACAATGCGATAGAGTTATTGCTTCAGTATGGTTTGTTCGATGATTTCTTCGAATTGCGAGGCTTGTGTCTGCCGTGTGAATTTTTCTTTCAGTCGGACATTTTGATGCGTGAAACCATTTTGCTGCCATTCGCTGAATTTATTCATAATGAACTCTTTAACTTCTTCGACGTTGCGGCCTGCAAGTCCTGCGTTGGTCTCGGCAATGGCGGCGGCAAGGCAACTCTCGTCGCTGCGGACGCACAGAATCGGGCGCTCGCACCCTAGCGCTTCAAAGAATTTTGTGGTCATGATTCCGTGCGGGCCTTTCGGTGTCGACAGGTTGGTCAGAACAAGTGCTATCGAACTGTTGTTCAGCACTTCTGGCATTTGTTTGGCTGATATTGTCGGGTGCACTTCGGTCACTTCGGTCAAGCCGTATTTTGCAGTCAAATCACTAATTTGGCTCATGCTTGCATTATCGACAAACCATTTGATTTTTAGCGATTTGGCAAAGTCGCGGTTTTTGCACAAATCGTTTACCGCTTCAAATAGCAGTATTGGGTTCCGCAAACTCAAATCGAGAATGCGACCTGTGTAAGTGATTGTAAAATAGTCGGTTTTTGTCTCTTTGTAACGAAATTCTTCAGCGTCGTAGCCATTGTAAATCAATTTCACATTGCCATTGACTTTCGACAGCGTTTCAACGTGCCACGGCGAAATGGTTGTCACGCAGTTGGTCGATTTCAGTATGCGGTTTCGTCGCCAAATATTGAGCCATTGCAAGCGAAAAAAATGTCTAATTCGTTGTAATCCAATAGGTTTTGCTTCTTGCTCTTTAATGTCGCGCAAATCGATGCAGAGCGGAATATTGAAGTGCTGGGCAAGTTTTTTGCCGCACAAGAGCGGAAAAATGTAGTAACTTGTGCATAGCACCATGTCGAATTTGCTGTCTTTCAGAGCATTAACCGCTTGCTTGTATAGTTTTCGGTCACGGCGCATAAATAGATAGTCGCCTATGGCTTGAAGATTGCAAATCAGTGGGTTAGCGGAAGTCAGCGCAAAACGGTGCAGAGTTAAATTGTGCCGCTCTATGCTCACGGGCCACGAGTTTCGGCTGGTATTTTCTGTAACAACCGTCACAGCATAGTCGGCGTTCAGGAATTTGCACAGATAGCCAATCCGCGGGGCAAAATCGGGCGGAAACGCGTCGCACACTATCAATAGTTTCCGTTGCATAGTATTTTAATGATTTTTTGTGCGCTATTGCCTGTGCCATAATCAGTTATGGGCTGTTTGGCAAAAGGTGTGTTTATCGCCGATTTGATTTTTTCAGCGTCGGTTCCCACAATTTTGTTCCAACCTGCGCTCACGGTTTCAACCCATTCTGTCTCTTCGCGAAGCGTGATGCATGGCGTTTGGTGGAAATAGGCTTCCTTCTGAATACCGCCCGAGTCGGTCAGAATCAGACTGGCGCTTTTTTCCAACATAATCATATCAAGGTAATTGGCTGGTTCAGTGATTTTTATGGCGCTGTTGCCGAATGCTTTCGCTTTTAGGCTGTTGTCGCTTTCAATCACATTCCGTGTTCGCGGATGCAGTGGCAGAACAATTGGCGTTTCGGCAGTGGCAATGTCGGAAAGTGCTGAAAATATTTTGGTTAGGTTTTTAACGTTGGTGTTTTCGGCACGATGAATTGTGGCCAAATAAAAACTTTTGTGCCGAAGACTGAACCGCCCGAGAATGTCCGATTTTTGAGTGGCAATGCCTGCGAACATGAGCGCGGCGTCGTACATTACGTCGCCAACCTGGTGCACATTGCGTGTTCGGCCTTCGTTTGCAAGGTTTCTGACGGCAGTTGCGGTGGGGCAGAACAGCCATTCGGCGCGTCGGTCGGTTTCAATGCGGTTGTGCTCTTCGGGCATGGCGTTGTTGAAACTGCGCAGTCCCGCTTCGATGTGAGCAATTGGAATTTGCAGATTTTCAGCGGCTAACGCGCCTGCTAGCGTTGAATAAGTGTCGCCGTAAAGTAGCACGCAGTCGAACTTCTCGTTTCTCACCGTAGCGATTATCTCTTTCGACATTGGTTCGGGCAGCATGGCGCTGCAATTGAGCAGCCATGCGGGTTTCGGAATCTCAAGGTCGTCAAAGAAAATCTGGCTCATATTGTGGTCGTAGTGCTGGCCTGTGTGTAAAATCAGTTCGTCGATGCGATTGCCGCCACGTTTGTTGTGCAGGCCAATGGCATGGCTGACGGCTGCGGCTTTGATGAATTGCGGCCTTGCCCCGATTATGGTGAGAATTTTCATTTGGCAAGTTCTTTTATAATGTTGGTATATAATGATTTATGATAACCGCCGTCTATTTTCGAAAAAACTGTGTTGTGCCACAAAAGTACCACTTCGCCGTTATGTTTTTTAATTTGGTTCAGCAGTTCGATAATTTTTTCAAAGGCTTCATTTTCAGTCAGATTCATGTATTCCTGATTGCTGAAAGTGCAGTCCATTGCTGTTAGCGGATGCAGAGTTAGATCCGTAACTTCAAGATTCTCTGGGTTTATCCAACGCACAGCACGCGAAGTCCCCAATCTGAATCCTGCAACGTCAGCGTAGCCCAATGTGAAATCGTCGGTTATTCCTGCCGACAGAAGTTCTTTATAGTCAGATGGTTGCAGTGTTCGAAGGAAGTGCCACCTGTTGGCAGTTATGGTCATTCCCAAACACTGCTCTAATTTTTGCTTTTCTAACTCTATGTATTCCAAATGGTTAGCGGAATAATAACTGCTGTGCAATCCGAATTGGCATTTGTTGACCTTCAGCAGTTGAACAAGATTTTTGAAATCTTTTCCTTTTAAATTGTAGTTTGGATAATCGCTGGAAGCTTGAGCTACAGCCGATTTCAGGAAGAAAACCGATTGTGCGCCAATCACTTTGCTGTCTTGTTCCAAAATCCAAGGAAAGGTGTAGGCCGTGTCGTTCTCTAATTTGAATACAGATTTTACGACTCTGCGCAAGCCGCTAATCGACAATATGTTACGTTTGATGCCGCCCAAAAATCCGCGCAAATGACGATAGTTTGTCAGAAAATCAACGTCGTGTGTGAGATAGATGTTTTTGTAGGCGGCAGGCGGAAACGAAACCGTGCAGCCCGCGTCCGACAGGCATTTTAGCAGCAGGTTGCTATATTCGTCGACAATGGGCCGATTGATGAAATTGGCGCGGCAGGGCAGCGAATTTTTCCCCATATAGCGGCCGTGAGCGTCGCGGTTGTCGGCAGGATGGATGAATTCTTCATATCGCGCAAGCAGAAAGAATGTGCTCGCAACAATGTCGGCCTGAATGACGATTGTGTCGCCCTTCCGTGTGATTTCGGGCGCGCCGAATAGGATAGGGGTGCCGTCCAATTCTTTTAGCGGCAGTTGCGGCTCTGTCGCCGCTGTGCCATAGGTACCGCTATCGAAAAATCCCGAAGGCGCGATGACAACGCTGTAGGTCGCAAACTCGGCGGCATTGGCCGTATAGCCGACATGTGAAGACAGTTGCGTATTGCCGTTCAGCAGAAAATCAATGATATATTTAACCGCGGATTCCATCAATGCAAAATAAAACAAAAACGGCCAATGTTGAACATTGACCGTTTCTGTGATATTTAATCTTGCTTATTGCTTTATGATAGTCTTTGTCTGGTTGCCAACTTTGACAAAGTACATACCGTTGGCATACTCGTTGATGTCGATGCGGGTAACTCCATCGATGGTTTCAACCTTCACAAGTTTGCCAGTTGAGTTGAAGATGCGAACCTCTTGTGCGTCGTCGCCAGCATTGACGAAGAATGCTCCGTTCGACGGGTTCGGGTACACTTCGAAAATCGCGGCTGACTCGTTGATGGCAACATCGTCGTCTTGTTTGAGAATGGTCAACTTGCCGTGATGGTAGTCGAACTCATAGTTGTCAGATTGTCCGCCCAGCAGAATGATGTCGAATGTTCCTGTTTCATCAGCATTCGAAACTTGCTCTTTTGCTTTTGGAATCCATGTCAGGTTGTTCTCGTTCTGTCCAAGTACAAATCCTTCGTATGTAATTTCAAACGAGGCAGGTATTTCATCGAATTGCTTGATTGTTACATCGGCAACCGAAACCGTCAGCGTAGCCTTGTTGACAGTCAATTTAACAGTGTCGGTAATGAAGGGCTCGTTTTGTGTCAAAGTGTTGTTGACGGGAACGAATGTCGCTATCAGTTTGTATGTGCCTGCATTCAGTGTGTCGCCAATGGCAAGACTGCGAGTGGTGTAAGTCGTATTTGGTTCAACTATAATGGTATCGTTAATAACCGAATCACCAAGAGCATAGACGATAGAGGTTGTGTCACCTTCTGTGAATTCAACTTTTATTGCCGAATAGATGAATGTACCCTCAACATTGGCTGTTGCGTTCAGAATTGTTGAATCGATGAGCGTTCCGTAAGTTATTGTGCTGACAGCAGGTGCCCATGTGATGATTGCTACGCCTGTTGTGTCAATCGGTTGTACGGTATCAATTGGCTGCAGAGTATCGCCTTTTGCCAGAATTGTCAGCAAACCATTGACGTGTATAAAGTCGTAGTTGATGGCCTCGCCGCCCGAAATCACAATCTCGAATGAGCCAACTGAGTCAGTCGAAGCGCTGCAAGTGGCAGTGGGAGCGGTGGTCAGGCTGGTTGCATTGTCGTTGCCAACAAAACCCGCATAGTTGATTTCAAACGTCGGCATCGTATCACCTTGCACTATGGTGTCGTTGGCGACAGTTGCTGTCAGTTCGGCTTTAGTCACCTTGACAATTCTTTCAATTGTGGTGTCGTTGCCATTCACGGCTGACAGTTTTGCAGTTACTTTATACTCACCAGCATTCAGAATAGAGTCGGCTGCCAGCGAGTAGGTTATTTCGCCCTCGACTTTGGTTGTGGCGTTGAATGTCTCGCCAACAGGTGTGCCATAAACAATTGCGCTTGGTGCCCAGACGATTGCAGCAGTCGAGTCAATTTGAGTTGTATCAGCAGATGCTGCCTTAACGTTGATGAATACAGAGTCGCTGGCGCTATTGTAGTTAACGGCATCAGTCGGAGTAAATACAACTGAGAGTTTCTGGTGCTCGCCAACTTCCAAAACGGCATCAGCGGCAGGAGTGTAAGCGAAATTGCCTTCAACATTGGCTGTCGCGTTCAGTTGGGCAGCGCTCAAGGCTGTTCCGACAGTAATATCCTCCGGAGTGTTCCAGGTGATTACTGGAGTTGCTTTTTCAACAACTACATTTACAAATGCTGAGGCTGCCTCAAAGTTAGTAGTATCATCGCCTGTCGGAGTGAATGTGACTACGGCAATTAAATCCATTTCTTCCAAGCCAACTTGCAAATCGGTTGTAAGAGGAAGAATGTATTCATAGTCTCCGCTCACAGTTTCACCATTGAATTGTGCATCGGCATTCTCCAATGCAGCAGCAATCTCTTCTGATGAAGCGCCATAAGTGACATTTTGCGGTTCCCAAACGATTGTCGGGGTGGCTTTTTCAATTGTGAGTTCTGCAGTTTCTTCCACATCATTGAATTTCTCGCCGTCTTGTGGCGTAAATTTAACTGTGACGACATGTGTTCCTGCATTCAGGTTCGGAATGTTAGTGTCGTATTCGAACGCGCCTTTAACTTCTTCGCCGTTGTACGATGCTTGGGCATTATCAATTTTGCTCACTATTTCATCAGATGATGCCCCGAAGGTGATATTTTGCGGAGTCCAAGCAATGACAGGATAGGCCTTTGTGACATTTAGCGTCTTGGTTGTCGCAGCAGCGGTTTTGTAATTCTTGTTCTCGAATGTCACGCTAACTTCAACCTCGCCAGCAGCCGTAAGTTCAGGAATAGTGTATGCGAACTCACCCTCAAGAACGTTGCCTTTAGCGTCTTTTGCCACAGCATTCTTGACATTGCTCTCTATCTCTTCTTCCGAAGCCCCCCATGCCACAGCATTCGGAGTCCATTCAATGATAGGCTCAACTTGAGTGACGGTTATTGTTTGGGTCATTTCCCATTTTTCGTAGTATGCCGATTCGGCAAGAGTGGCGGTAATTTCATGAGTGCCTGCATCAAGAATGGCATTCATGGCGTCATCACCATTGGCCAAAGTGTATTTGACTTTACCAACAATGTCTGTATTGTTGGATATGTCAGCGTTTAATTGCTGTTGTTTAGTCAATGCAGTTCCGTATGTGATTCCGTCAAGGTTGTCCCATGTGACGACAGGTGTTTTTTTGTTGAAATAGATGTTTCTCGATTCATTATTCACAGAATTGAAATTGGCAGCATCAGTAGGAGTGAACGTGAGTGTGACTGCTTGTTGCTCGCTTCCTGGTTTTTTAGGAAGAACATACGCGAATTCGCCAAGCACATTTGCGCCGTTGAACGAGGCAGATGCATTTTTGATTTTGGTGTTAATCATGTCTTCAGAATCACCGTAAGTGTAATCTTCAGGTGTCCAAGAGATTACTGGTGTGGCTTTGTTGACATTGATTATAGCCAAGGCAGTAGATTCATTGTAGTTACCCGAAGCTGGCAATATTGCAGTGATTGTGTGTTCGCCTGCATTGAGAATTGTTTCCGAAGTCACGATGTTTCCACCTTCTTTGTAACTGATTGTGCCGCCAGTGGTGGTAGATGCATTCAGGAATTCATTTGGAAGAGCGTCTCCATAAGTAATCTCAGTAACCGCAGGAGTCCATGACAAGTTAGCGTCAGCGTAATTTACCATAATAGTAACAACTTTGGTAGCTTGGTTGTAGTTGTCAGATTCAGGCAATGTTGCAGTGATAGTGTGTTCTCCAACATTAAGTATATCTCCAATTTTCACATTATTGCCATTTTCCGAGTAGGTGATGGTTCCTGGAGCTTCGGATGATGCATTCAGATGCTTCTCTGCATTTAATGCGGTTCCGTAAACAATAGGTGTAGCAGGATTCCAAGTTATGGTTGGAGGCGTGGCAGACTTATTGACAGTTATTGTTGCAGATACTGGAGTGGTAACTGGAAC
>JAFVGW010000008.1 GCA_017474765.1 Salinivirgaceae bacterium
CGTGTGCACACCAAGCATTCTGCTTATGGTGGTGCAACCTTTCCCTCGGCGGTACATCCGTACTGCCTTCATCTTAATTTCTGTCGTGTAGTAATGTGACATCCCATAAAGTTTTTTGTCCAACTTTTTGGGTTCACATCAATGGCGCGTCTCTACAATTGTGCGGAATAAACGGTTTTCGCTGACGCGAGAAATTTGTAGAAAATTTGATTTTAAAAATTTGAACAAAATTTTATAATAGGTTGATTTTATGTTTTTTATCTCTAACCAAACGAACCAGAATTTATCCGAAAAAACGATTTTTGGATTGTTTTGGATTAGTTTGGTTAGAGCCTGATTTTGAATAATTTTATTATAAATTTTGTTACAATTTCCGCCCGACAGGGCGTGCAATTAAAAAAAAAACACCCCTTAAACACGTAGAGACGGTGCATGCACCGTCTCTACAAAACCCAAAACCAATTATTTTATTCCTCGTCTTATTTCTTCATCAGCTCCTCCATCATCTTTCGCATCTCCTCCATTTGTTTCTCGAGGCTCTCTATCTTCTTGTTCTGACCTTCGATTGTGGCTTGCTGCTGGTTTATTATGCCTTGCTGCTCTTTCATGGCCTCAATCAAGAGTGGAGTGATATTGCTGTAGTTGACTGATTTGTAACCATCCTCGCCTGTCTCGACGGCCTCGGGCAGAACGGCCTCAACCTCCTGAGCAATAACGCCCACGTGCCTCTCGCTATCAAAGTGCATTTCAGGGAATTCCTTAACTCGCCAACTGTAGGTTACACCATTGAGTGTGAGCACTTTATCCAATGCCTTCTCAAGCGGCTTTATATCTGTTTTCAGTCGTTTGTCGGAAGAATTGTTTATGCCGTTGGTGGCGTAAACAGTTTTCCATTTGTTGGTTGAAGTGCCTAAAGTGTAGGAAGTGGCTAACGTATGTACATTACTCTCATTACTTGGATATACATTTCCCCGGAATTCGGCATTACCGTTTTTGTAAATGATTAAGGCATCGCTACCCGAACTTGAACCATTGCCAACTACAAACAACCTGTCAGCTGGAAACCAGGCGATCGTGCCATCAATCGAGCCACTAACAGTAGGGGTATAGGAAGTATTTGTAGAGCCAACTACGAATTCTTTATATGAGTATGCTTTAGTTCCACTTCCAATAGCGACAGAATAATCTGAATGGGCTTCTGCATTATAACCTATTGCAACAGAATATTTACCATGAGTTTTAGAACCATAACCCATTGCGACAGAATTTGTTGCATATTGTTCGGTTGTAGCATGTACTGCTGCTAAAGAAGAACCACCTTTGGCGTTTTCACCATTTAATGATATGGCACCATTTCCTGATGCTTCTGTCATATAGCCCAAAGCAAAACTATTTTTACCAGATGCTGTAGTGTAGGTACCTAATGAAAACGCGAATGGTTGCGTTGCTTTGGCACCTCCTCCTAAAGCATAAGAATATTCACCAGTAGCCTGTGGGCTATTAAAGTATACTTTTGTACCATATATATCCACATAACCATCACTACCTATGGCAAAACTGCTTGTGCCTTCAGCCTGTGCTTTCGCACCTATGGCATAACTTCCCACACCTAATGCTCGCGCTGAATTACCAAAAGCGTAGGCATTAGTAGAGTCGGACTTCGCTTTCGCACCAATGGCATAACTTCCTACGCCTATTGCTTGTGCTGAATTACCAAAAGCGTAGGCGTTAGCAGAATCTGCCTTTGCTTCACGGCCAATGGCAGTGGTGTAATCACCCAATGCTTGCGATTTATAGCCCAATGCCTGCGAGTATTCACCTTTGGCGGTGTTCTGGAAACCTGCGCTGAATGAGTTTGTACCAACCTGTGCGGCACTGTCAACTTTCAGATTACCAGCCATAAAGGCGTTCTTTTCAGGATACCAATAAACGCGGTTTTCGCCATTGAGTGTTTTTGCATCTGTGGTAAGGTCAATATTAAACAGGTTGCTGGCGGCAGAGCCTTTTGAGCCGTCGCGGCCGCTAACGCCAAAACTGCCCGCTGAGGCATCACCTTCTTTTGCACCGCCATCCTCGCGTCCGCTAACGGCAAAGCCTTTGGCGCTGTTGGCGGCATCAATGTAGAAGCGGGTGCTGTCGGTGTTTATGGTGAGGTAATCATCAGCTGCACCATCTTTTGCTCCTGCGCGGCGTCCAGCCACTGCAAAACCTGTGGCTATGGCTTTGGAGCCGTCAGTGCCTTCCTCGTTATCAAAATAAACCTGAGTACGTGATGAGTTAACTGAGAGATAGTCATTTGTCTCATCGGCCTTTGCACCAGCACGGCGGCCGGCAACGGCGAAGCCAGTAGCAATGGCTTTTGAACCATCAGTCGAAACTGTGTCGTCGAAATAGACTTGTGTTCCTGTGGTGTTAACAGACAAATAATCTTTACTGCTATCTTTTGCACCAGCACGGCGTCCTGCAACGGCAAAGCCAGTTGCTATTGCCTTGCCGCCATCGGTTTTGGCAGTGTCGTTGAAGTAAACTTGCGTGCCTGTCGGGTTAACTGCAAGATAGTCGTTTGTCTCGCCATCTTTGGCGCCAGCGCGGCGGCCAGCAACGGCGAAACCAGTTGCTATTGCTTTTCCGCCATCCTTTTTATCATCATCGAAATATACCTGTGTGCCGTCAGTGTTTACTGCAAAATAATCGCTGGTTTCAACGGCTTTAGCTCCAGCGCGACGGCCCGCTACGGCAAAGCCTGTGGCAATGGCCTTGCTGCCTTCGGTCGTGGCAGTGTCATCGAAATAGACTTGTGTGCCGGCTTTGTTAACTGCAAAATAGTCGCTGGTCTCATCGGCCTTGGCACCGGCGCGGCGGCCAGCAACGGCAAAACCTGTGGCGATTGCCTTGCCGCCGTCAGCTTTGGCAGTGTCATCAAAATAAACCTGTGTGCCAGTGGTGCTTACCGCGAGGTAGTCCTTGCTGCTGTCTTTGGCTCCTGCACGGCGGCCCGCCACTGCAAAACCTGTGGCAATGGCTTTACTTTCGTCATCTTCAATATAGACGGTGGTTCCGTCGGTGTTGATTTTCAGAATGTCCTCGGCAGCGTCCTTGGCACCGGCACGACGGCCCGCAACGGCAAAACCTGTGGCTATTGCCTTGCTGCCAGTGGTGGTGGTGGGCTCATCAACATAAACCTTTGTTCCTTCGGCATTTATGGCAAAAATCTCTTTGTCTGCGCCATCTTTGGCTCCAGCGCGGCGGCCGGCAACGGCAAAGCCAGTTGCAATTGCCTTACCGTCATCATCAATATAGACGGTGGTTCCGTCGGTGTTGATTTTCAGAATGTCCTCGGCATTGTCTTTGGCACCAGCACGACGGCCTGCAACGGCAAAGCCTGTGGCAATTGCCTTGCTGCCAGTTGTGGTGGTGGGCTCGTCAACATAAACCTTTGTTCCTTCGGCGTTTACGGCAAAAATCTCTTTGCCCGCGCCATCTTTGGCACCAGCGCGGCGGCCGGCCACGGCAAAACCTGTGGCTATTGCCTTGTCGTCGCTCTTGGCATCCTCATCCACATACACGCGCACGGCGTTCGGATAAACGGCAAACACAACGTTGCCGTCTTTGTCCTTCACTTCAAACAGAGCTTCTTCAGTGTTTGTTTTGGCTTTCACATCGAGTTTCTTAACGGCAATCTCATCGGTGGCAACCCATGTTGAGCCGTCGTGCACAAGGGTTTGGCCTTTGGTGCCTGAAACCTGCATACCATCGTTGCCTTTGGGGCCCTGCGGTCCCTGCTCGCCCTTCAGGTTGCCCGATACATAAGTGTTTCCGTCGGTGGTGGCCACGGTCATCACATTGTCGGTGAAAGTGACACTGGCAATGCCAACGCCGTTAGCACCATCTTCACCCTTCGGGCCAACAGGAGCGGAGAACTCAGCCCAGTTTGTGGCGTCGCTTTTCGGTTCGGTTGTCGATGTGAAGTTGTTTTGTGCAATCCACATCGAGTTTATTGCTGCACTGTTCTTGCTCGATGCAAAAACATAGTCGCCTGATTTATACTGTGTTCCGCTGGTCCAATTACCGCGATTGATTAAGCCCGTTCCTGCGTCACCCTTGTCGCCTTTTTCGCCTTTCAGGTTGCCCGACACATATTTGTTTCCGTCGGTGGTGGCCACGGTCATCACGTTGTCGGCGAAGGTTACGCCGGCAATTCCAACGCCGTCGGCACCTTTATCGCCGTCTTTTCCATTGGTGCCGTCTTTTCCGTTAGTGCCGGGGTCGCCTTTATCACCTTTGTCACCCTTCTCACCTTTCAGATTGCCAGACACATAGTTATTGCCGTCGGTGGTGGTGATGGTCAGCACGCCGCCGTCGAAAACCGCGTTGGCAATACCCGTGCCGGCTTCGCCGGCAGGTGCGGTGAACTCAACCCAGTTGGTGGCGTCGCTTTTCGGTTGTAAAGAAGATGTGAACTCGCCTTGCGCTATCCACATGGTGTTGGCGTTTGCGTTGGTCTTGCTTGCTGCAAACACGTAATCGCCTGTCTTATATTGCGTTCCGCTTTTCCATGCGCCGCGGTTGGTGAGGCCTGTTCCTGCGTCACCCTTCTCACCTTTGGCTCCCTGCGGGCCCTGCGGACCGACATCGCCCTGCTCACCTTTTTCTCCCGGGTCGCCTTTCTCTCCTTTTTCACCTTTTTCGCCGCGCTCACCCTTCTCGCCAGGGTCGCCTTTGTCGCCCTTGCTGGTGGTGGATGTGGCAGCAAAATATGCGTACGGCACTTTCTGCAGCTGTGTTGTGCCGAGGTCGGTGTACTCGGTTCCGCCGTTGGCGTCAATCTCCACCTTCATGGCAATGTCGCCTTTTGACCAATCAACATCGGCAAACTTGCCTTGCACGGCTTGGCCCGCACCAACAGTCACACTCAGCACGCCGTAGGCGTTGGTCTGCGCCTTCTGCGTCTCTTGGTAGAGCACTGTTCCGTCGGCTGCTGTTAGCGTGAGCCGCAACTGAACATCTTTGCTGCTGATTAGTTCGCCCTGGGCGTTTCGCACTACGGCCTGATAGGCAAAGCCGTCGGTCTGTGCCACGGCTGCCATGGTGGCCAGCGTTGTGGCAATCGTGAATAGTAATCGCTTAATTTTCATAGTATAATTATTTATAAGTTAAACAGTTAATTATCAAATTCCGTTTAAATGCAGCCACAGGCACACACCAGTCCCGTTCGCGCATGGCTGTTACATGACGCAAAAACCGCACACAATAAATGGTTAAAAATAAATATGTTACCTCGAAAAATATATCTATTTGCCTTAAAATCAGCAAGATATGGCAATGGGGGGGGGTAAAAGGCTACTATTCAACAAGTTGTGTATGCTGAGCAAGTGGCCTCTTTTATTGCTTAAATTTGGTTTCAAACTCACAAATATAGATGAAAAACGATACACAAATATATATGAAAAACGATACGATTGTCTTTTTCGTCGAAATTTCTTAAAAAGGATTTTTGTCCGAACCCATCGAACGACAGGTGGCTAAAACTCTTTCCAACGCTCGGCAATCAGGTCGAGGATTTGCGAAATCACAACGGGGTCCTTCTCGGTGACAAGGCGGATGCGGGTGTCTTTGAAATCGGGCAGGCCCTTGAAGTAATTCGACAGGTGCTGGCGCAACTCGAAAACGCCCACGTAGTCGCCCTTCCACTCGAGCGAGTACTGCAGATGGCGCTTCACCAGCTCAACTTTTTGAGGAATAGTGGGATTGGGCAGCAGCTCGCCTGTTTGCAGATAGTGTTTTGTGCGGCTGAAAATCCACGGATTGCCGATGGCGGCGCGGCCAATCATAATGCCGTCGACGCCGTAGCGGCTGAACATTTCGGCGGCTTTCTGAGGGCTGTCGATGTCTCCATTTCCGATGACTGGAATGTGCAGCCTCGGGTTGGCTTTCGTCTGCCCGATGAGCGTCCAGTCGGCCTCGCCTTTATACATTTGGCTGCGAGTACGGCCGTGGATGGTAATCGCTTCGGCACCAACATCCTGCAGGCGTTCGGCGAGTTCCACAATCGGCTTGTTGGTCTCGTCCCAACCAAGGCGCGTTTTCACCGTCACGGGCAGTTTCACGGCTTGAGCCACACGGCGCGTAATCTCAATCATGAGCGGAATGTTCTGCAGAAGTCCTGCCCCCGCGCCCTTGCCAGCGATTTTCTTCACGGGGCAGCCAAAATTGATGTCAATCAGGTCGGGGTGCGCCTGCTCAACGCGTTGGGCGGCCTCAACCATCGCGTCGGGGTCTTTGCCGTAGATTTGAATGCCCACGGGGCGCTCGCTGTCGGCAATGTCAAGTTTGCGCAGACTTTTTTCGGCGTCGCGGATGAGCCCATCGGCCGACACAAATTCAGAGTACATCAGGTCGGCCCCCTGCTCCTTGCACAGGCGGCGGAACGACGGGTCGCTGATGTCTTCCATCGGCGCAAACGCCACAGGCTTCTCTCCCAATTCAATGTCTCTGATTCTCATATCGGTACGCAAACTAACAAAAAAAAGCACTCACGCTTGTAAGTGCCTTTTGTGGACCCAGTTGGGCTTGAACCAACGACCCCCTGATTATGAGTCAGGTGCTGCTAACCAACTGAGCTATGGGTCCGAAATCCCTGCTTTTTTGGGACTGCAATATTACACAATGGTTTTTGATTTCGCAACAACCAAATGAAACAAGAATTCTATCTATCCCTTAATACTCCCCCCAATGCCTGATTCCCAGCCCCTCGATGCCAATCTTGCAGACCGACCAGATGTAGGCGCTTGCCAGGCGGGCGTTGGTGATGAGCGGAATGTTGTGGTCAACGGCGGCGCGACGGATTTTGTGACCGTTCTCCAACTCGCGCTGCGTATGGTTTTTCGGGATATTGATAACTAAATCAATCTTTTGCGCCGCAATGCAGTCGAGCACGTTCGGCTTTTTCTCCGAGTCGGGCCAGTGAACCACCTCCGCCTCAATACCGTTGTCGGCCATAAACGCCGCCGTGCCGCTTGTGGCGTAGAGTTTGTAGCCCTTCTCCTTCAACATTCGCGAAGCCTCCAGCAGTTCAACCTTCGACTTCGACGTTCCCGACGAGATGAGCACTCCCTTGTCGGGCGACGGAATGCGGTGCCCAACCGAGAGCATACTCTTGAGCAGCGCCTCGTGATAGTTGTCGCCGATGCAGGCCGCCTCGCCCGTCGAAGCCATATCCACACCCAGAACGGGGTCGGCTTTGAGCAGACGCGCAAACGAGAATTGCGACGACTTAACTCCCACATAATCAATGTCGGCGAACGTTTTACCGTAAGGCTCAACCTCTTTGCCGAGCATAATCTCCGTGGCCATTCCGATGAAGTTGAATTTGGTGATTTTCGACACAAACGGGAAACTCCGCGACGCCCGCAGGTTGCACTCAATCACGCGCAGCGCGTTGTCTTTGGCCAGAAATTGAATATTGAACGGCCCCGAGATGTTCAGAGCCTGTGCTATCTGTTTGGAAATGTTTTTGATACGACGAACCGTCTCGTAGTAGAGTTTCTGCGCGGGGAAGACCACCGTGGCGTCGCCCGAGTGGACGCCAGCGTACTCAATATGCTCGCTGATGGCGTAGCATTTGATGATGCCGTGCTGCGCAACTGCGTCAATTTCAACCTCTTTGGCGTGCTGCAGAAACTCCGTGACAACCACAGGGTGCTCCTGACTCACCACCGCCGCGTTGTGCAGGGCGTTCTCTAGTTCGTCGCGGCTCGAAACCACGCGCATTGCCGCTCCCGACAGCACATACGACGGACGGATGAGCACGGGCAGCCCAACCTCGTCAACAAAACTGTAGATGTCGTTGATGCTCGAAAGTTCCTTCCAGCGCGGTTGGTCGATGCCGAGCGAGTCGCACATTGCCGAAAATTTCTGACGGTCTTCGGCCATATCAATCGATTTTGCCGATGTTCCGAGAACGTTAATTCCTTGACTGTCAAGCAAAAGTGCAAGGTTGTTCGGAATCTGTCCGCCAGTTGAGACGATGACGCCCTTCGGCTGTTCCAGACTGCAGATGTCGAGCACGCGCTCCAGCGTCAACTCGTCGAAGAACAGGCGGTCGCACACGTCGTAGTCGGTGCTGACGGTTTCGGGGTTGTAATTTATCATAATGGCGCGGTAGCCCATTTCCTGAATCTTCTTCACGGCCGCCACTCCGCACCAGTCGAACTCAACCGACGAGCCGATGCGGTAAGCGCCTGAACCCAAGACAATTACCGAGCGTCCGTCGCGTTCGAAACTGATGTCGTTCTCCGCGCCGTTGTAGGTCAGATACAAGTAGTTGGTCTGCGCAGGATATTCGCCCGCGAGCGTATCTATCTGTTTAACAACAGGTTTGATGCCCAGTTTCAATCGATATTCGCGCACCTCGATGCCCTTTGCGTGAGCGTCTATCTTATTGTCTTTCAATACGATTTTACCAATCTGATAATCGCTGTAGCCCATTTGCTTTGCCTCGCGCATAAGTTCGGCGCTTATCTCGCTGATTGAGTTGCATTTGGCCAGTTCGAGTTTCAGTCGGTGGATGTTCTCCAACCGAGCCAGGAACCACTTGTCGATTTTGGTCATATCGTGCAGACGCTCAACCGAATAGCCGCGGTCAAAGGCAATCTCGATGGCGGCCACGCGCTTGTCGGTCGGATTGTTCAGTTCAAAATCAAGGTCGGGAATGCTGATGGTGTTGCCCACAAAGCCGTGCATTCCTTGCCCCACCATACGCAGACCCTTCTGAATGGCCTCCTCAAAGGTGCGGCCGATTGACATAACCTCGCCCACCGACTTCATTGACGAGCCTATTAACTTGCTGACTCCCTCGAACTTACCAAGGTCCCAGCGCGGAATCTTGCACACAACATAGTCGAGCGCGGGCTCAAAGCAGGCCGAAGTAACTTTGGTGACAGCGTTCGGAATCTCGTCCAAACCGTAGCCCAGGCCCAGTTTGGCGGCCACGGCGGCCAGCGGATAGCCCGTCGCCTTCGACGCCAGCGCAGACGAGCGGCTCAATCGGGCGTTCACCTCAATCACGCGGTAGTCGTCAGAATTCGGGTCGAGCGCGTACTGCACGTTGCACTCGCCCACAATGCCCACCTCGCGCACAATTTTTATGGCGATGCTGCGCAGAAGATGGTACTCGTGGTTGCTCAACGTCTGCGACGGCGCCACCACCACGCTCTCGCCCGTGTGGATGCCCAGCGGGTCGAAATTCTCCATATTGCAGACGGTGATGCAGTTGTCGTAGCGGTCGCGAACCACCTCATATTCAATCTCTTTCCAGCCTTTTAGCGATTTCTCGATAAGAATCTGCGGCGAGTATGAGAAGGCCGTCTGCGCAAGCCGCTCCAGTTCGGCGTCGTTTGAGCAGAAGCCCGACCCCAAGCCGCCCAGCGTGTAGGCGGCGCGCACAATCACGGGGTAACCGATTTCGCGCACAACGCTCATCGCCTCGTCTATCGAGTTGACAGCCACACTTTTAGCAGTCTTAACGCCGATTTTGTGCATCATTTCGGCAAACAGTTCGCGGTCCTCAGTGTTGATGATGGCCTCGACGGGCGTGCCCAGAACCTTGACGTTATATTTCTCTAAAATTCCTGATTTATAAAGCGATACGCCGCAGTTCAGCGCCGTCTGACCGCCAAAGGCGAGCATAATGGCGTCGGGTCGCTCCTTTTGGATGACTTTCTCCACAAATTCGGGCGTAACAGGCAGATAGTAAATCAAATCGGCAATGCCTTCCGAAGTCTGCACCGTGGCAATGTTCGGGTTGATTAGGATGGTGAATTTGCCCTCCTCGCGCAAGGCCTTGAGCGCCTGCGAGCCCGAGTAGTCGAACTCGCCCGACTCACCGATTTTCAGCGCGCCCGAACCCAGAACCAATATTCTCTTGCAATCTTCCATAACTATCTTATTTTCTATATTTTACCATATTGTTGAAAAACTCCGCAAAAAGCGGCTCGGTGTCCTCAGGTCCGCTCGATGCCTCGGGGTGGAACTGTGTGGAAAAGAACGGTTTAGAGCGATGGCGGATGCCCTCGTTGGTGCCGTCGTTCAGGTTGACGAACATTGGCTCCCAGTCGGCAGGCAGCGTCTCGCCGTCGATGGCAAATCCGTGGTTCTGCGACGTGATGAAGCATTGGTGCGTTCCAGGCACCTTAACGGGCTGATTATGACTGCGGTGGCCGTATTTCAACTTGTAAGTTTTCGCGCCAGCGGCAAGAGCCAGCAACTGATTGCCAAGACAGATGCCCATTATCGGTCGGTCTTGCTGTAAAGCCTTGCTAATGTGAGCGATAGTGGCCGTACACTGCGCAGGGTCGCCAGGGCCGTTCGAGATGAAAAGGCCGTCGTAATCTTCGGCGGTGAAATCGTAGTCCCAAGGCACGCGCTTCACGGTAACGTCGTACTTCAAAAGGCAGCGCAGAATGTTGTTTTTCATTCCGCAATCAACCAGCAAAACTTTGTATCGTCCTGTGCCATAAGTAGATATTTCTTTCGTAGAAACCTGCGCCACAAGGTTGTCCTTGTTGGGGTCGTAGAAGGGCACGTCAGCGTTGTCGAATATGATTTTGCCCAGCATTGAGCCCTGCTCGCGCAGTTTTTTGGTGAGCGCGCGCGTGTCGATGCCGCAGATTCCAGGCACCTGCCACTCCTTGAGCCATTGGCCAAGGCTGCGGCGCGAGTCCCAATGGCTGTAACGTTCTGAATAATCGGAAATTACGAGCGCCGAGCACTGTATGCGGTCCGATTCAAAAAACCTTGACACGCCGTTGACCATTTCGTCGCCAGGCACGCCGTAGTTGCCAATCATTGGGTAGGTCGGGATGAGAATCTGTCCGCGGTACGACGGGTCGCTCAAACTTTCGGGGTAGCCCGTCATTGCCGTGTAGAAGACCAACTCGCCCGCCATCGACCGCTCGCAGCCGAACGAAAAGCCCTCATATTCAGAGCCGTCGGCCAGTTTCAAAATTGCCTTTTTCATTTTATCGCTTTCTGATTTCACTTTGCAAAATAACATTGTCAGCACGAATTTTAGGGTACGAGAAATTTGTATCTGTTTCCGAGCCTCACAATTTCCATTTTTACACTTTATAATTTTTACCGCGCAAAAATCGACATTTTATTATGAATGGACGCAAAATATGCGTGTTTTGGTTTTGAATTACGTATTTCTATTACGGATTGGAATTATAATAAATTGAATACAACAGCAAAATTCAATTTCAACATTCCGCACCCGATACGATTCAAGTGCTAAACCGACAACAAATGTCGAGTTTTAGCAGTTGAATCGCGCTTTTAGTGCTAAATCGGTAAATTTTATCGAGTTTTAGCAGTTGAATCTGAAAAATTTGCATATTTTTGTATCAAAAAGAACTGATATGCAGAACGAGATTATTGGGCGGAAAGCAGAAATCGAACTGCTCAACAAATACGCAGAGTCGGGCAAGGCAGAATTTGTGGCAATTTACGGTCGCCGCCGTGTTGGCAAGACATTCCTTGTCAATCAGGTGTTCAAAAACCGCCTGACTTTCTCAATGACAGGAATATTGGATGGCGACAAGAAAGCGCAAATGCACGCCTTCACCGATGCGTTGGACCTTTACGGACAACCCAACACGCCAACACCAAAAAATTGGTACGATGCCTTTCAAATTCTGCGGCACTTCCTATCTGAAAAGATGAGCGGCAACTCCCCTTGCATTATCTTTATTGATGAATTACCCTGCTTCGAAACGCGCAAATCTGATTTTGTAAACGCTCTAGGCTATTTTTGGAACAGTTGGGCGTCACTGCAAGATAACCTGATGCTTATTGTTTGTGGCTCAGCAACTTCGTGGATGATAAAAAACATTATCGACAATCACGGCGGACTGCACGACCGCATCACCCACGAGATTCATCTTAAGGAATTTACGTTACGCGAAACGGAAGAATATCTTCTATCGTACGGTTTTCCGTGGGACAGGATGATGGTGGTGCAGACCTATATGGTAATGGGCGGAATTCCATATTACTTAAGCCTTTTGAACCCAGCCGAAAGTTTGGCGCAAAATATCGACCGTCTGTTTTTTAAAGCCAACAGCGAAATGCAGCGAGAGTTTAACCGACTTTATAAAACATTGTTTTCCAATCCCGAGGCATATATTGCAATTATCGAAGCCCTGTTTGAAAAAAAATGCGGGCTGACACGCGACGGGATTGCAGAATCGTTAGGAATCAATGCCAACGGCTATCTGACGCAAATGCTTCAAAGCCTTGTTGATTGTGGTATTGTACGGTTCTATCGGATAAGAAACAAATCCGTATCGACACGCAACGGATTATATCAATTGCTTGATTTTTACACACTTTTCTATCTTCAATTTCTAAAAAAACAAACCTCAAACGAACATTTTTGGACTCAAAGTATCAACTCGCCCACTATCAACTCTTGGATGGGGCTAGCGTTCGAACGTATCTGCCTGACGCACATTTCACAAATTAAATGCGCGCTTGGAATCGACGGTATAAAAACAGAATATTACTCGTGGCGGGGGACCGACACCGAATCGCAGCGGCAAGCACAAATCGACCTTGTGATAGAGCGCGCCGACCGAATGATTAACATTTGTGAGGCGAAATTCAGCGAGAAGCCTTATCTCCTGTCAAAAGATGAATACGATAAATTCACAAACCGTATCGCTCTTTTCAAACAAACGACAAGTTTTGCGGGCGGTGTAATACCTACTTTTATCACGGCAAACGGCTTGCAGCGGAATGCCTATTCGGAACATATTACCGCACAAATCACACTCGATGATTTGTTTTGAAATGCCGTAAATGTTTGCTTTACAAACACTTCTTTACCCGCTCCATTGCCTCAATACTGCTCTTACTAATGACGCGTTTTTTCTCGCACAGACTACACTGTCCCGATAGGAATCGGGAACACAGATTTCCTACTCCTTATAGTACTTGTTTTTCTTTAGCGAATCGCGCATTTCTCGCTCCGAAGGGTATTTCTTTTTCCGTTTTTTGGTAAACAGGTTGGCAATTTTCCTCCAAAGTGGCACTCGTACATAATCATCCACATAATCATCGGGGGCGCGCAAGCCTTCTCGGATTTCTCGTTCTCGTTTCTTGAAGCGGCGATATGTTGAAATTCTAGGTAACAATTCAGATAAAACCACAAATTCACATAACGTGATGAAAATCAAAAAACCTTTTTTCCCAAAATTGCTGATGACAAATTGCTGCAATGCAATTGCTCCACGCTGTCCACTGCGTCCAATAAGTTGCCAATTCATTATAGACGCTATTAGATTTTCTTCGCTACTTACAATTGTGTCAATTATTATATATAATCCGAATAGGCACATTGTACTGAATAGTAATAATTCAAACAATTGCTCTTTCTGACTTTTAAACCTCTTAATTTCCTTCTCCATACAATAGCCGCGTAAATTCATTCTTTAATTGTGAATTAATCAGTTCACAAAGAGCATAGAACACTTTGTCTTCTGTTTTTACTAAACGCCATACGCCCAAAATTAAAACTTTTTGCAGTTGTATGTATGACGCGGTGGCGGCGGGAATGGTTGCGGTTGGAAAACAAAAAAGCAGGGCAATCGCCCAGCCTTTGCTATGACGACCTTTCGGCTCCGCAATTCAAAATTGACAAACAATTATCATCCAATAATTTGCATCGTCCATTCCAACAATTCTTCAACGTAACGTTTAGCCACTTTCCCATCGGCAAAACGAATTTGCAATTTGGCATCAGCATTTTCAACTGAATTGTCGTAAAGATAGGCGCGGTGTACTTTCCGCACAATGCGACTACAATTGATACAAGAAGAGGAGTAGAAGAAAACATCAAGAAACAAAAAACAACGGAATAATAAAACGTGAAGGCCCCGACAAAGGCGGCAAATGGGTTGTTGTGGCTGCGAAAAAGTGAGCCTCGTTTCCTTCAGAATCAAATCATTTCCTTCTTAACCCTTTCGGCCAGGCGAGCAAGTATTTGTTTAATGCGGCCTTCCATCTCATCAAAAGTCATTTTAGACGAATTTTGTGCCACAAACATAAACTGTAGCTTGACGGGGCAATCGGCCAAGGCTTCGGTCAATATATTATGGTTGAGGCGGAAGGCCTCGTGCATAAGACGCTTGTTGCGATTACGGTCCACAGCAAAATGATGAATTTTCTTAGGAGCCGCAAAACACACCTGATATGAGAATGATGCGGACTGTTCGGTGGTGTAAATAAGGCGGACAGGGTTTGACCGCACCTCGCAGCCATGCTGGAACAAGGCTCCAATGGCCTTACGGCTTTTCAGGTGCTTGTCACGCTTGAACGAATATGGATGAGAGATTTGTGTCATTGCGTTTGCTTGATTTGCCAAACTCATTGCCCATTCAAAAAAAACGACCGCCAATCCCGTGATTGCCAGTCGTCAGTTTTGTACCCGGAGCCGGGATCGAACCGGCACGTCCATTACTGGACACAGGATTTTAAGTCCGGCGCGTCTACCAATTCCGCCATCAGGGCAACCTTAGATAAGAACAAAAAAAAAGAGCGAGAAACGGGACTCGAACCCGCGACCCCGACCTTGGCAAGGTCGTGCTCTACCAACTGAGCTATTCTCGCGTTTGCGGTTGCAAATGTAGAGCAAAATACGTTTCGTGCAACAATTTGGTGTTTTTTTTTCATATTTTTTATATAGTTGTTCATTTTCAAACTGTTACAGCTCAATGATGGATGTTGGGCATGGTTATTAAAGCTGTTTTGGACAACTTTTGCAACAAACTTTCGGCGTGACAATTTCAGAATATCAACAAATGACTATATTTACCCGATTTTTTGGTTTGAACATTTTCAATATGAGCGACGATATATCAAGAGGCTGTCCGATTAAAAACATTGACCCCGAGGCAACAAATTGCCGGATAATCTATTCGGGGAAACTCAATGTTTTCGATTGGCTGAACGACATTCCTGAAGGAATCGATAAAAACGAGATTTACGAGGTGCGATTCAAAAACACCCGCAAAGGATACTACTACAATCAGAACGGCCTGCGCCTTTCAACGGGTGATATTGTGGCGGTTGAGGCTTCGCCAGGCCACGACATAGGCATCATATCACTGAAGGGGCCGCTGGTACTTTGCCAGTTGCGCAAGCACAACATCAATCTGCAAAGCGAATTCAAGACTATCTACCGAAAGGTGAAACCTGTTGATATTGAGAAGTGGAAAGAGGCCATTGCGCTGGAGATTGACACAATGATTGAATCGCGCAAGATTGCCGCCGACCTCAAACTCGACATGAAGATTGGCGATGTTGAATATCAGGGCGATAAGACAAAAGCCATCTTCTATTATATTGCCGACGACCGCGTGGATTTCCGCCAACTCATAAAGGTGCTTGCCGACCGTTTCCACATCCGTGTGGAGATGCGCCAGATTGGAGCAAGGCAGGAAGCCGGGCGCATAGGAGGCATCGGCTCGTGCGGACGCGAATTGTGCTGCTCAACCTGGATGACCAATTTTGTGTCGGTGACTACCACGGCAGCACGCTATCAGGAGCTCTCGCCCAACCCGCAGAAACTGGCCGGACAATGCTGCAAACTCAAGTGCTGCCTCAACTATGAGGTGGATTCGTATATTGATGAGCGGAAAGATTTTCCACCTTCGGATGTTCCGCTGCTCACCGAAACAGGCAAGGCTTACTATCAGAAAACCGACGTCTTCCGCCGCGTGATGTGGTACTCGGTGGGCGATGCCAACAGCCTCGACCTAATTCCAATATCGGTTGAAAAGGTGAAGGAGTATATCCAGATGAACAAGCGCGGGCAGAAGGTGCAACTCGAGGCTACAGTGAACGAATCGGAGTCGCAGGAAGAATCAATCGACTTCAGCCAGGTGGTTGGGCAGGACAGCCTGACGCGTTTTGACCAGTCGAAGCGGAAAAAGAAAAAGCACAATCGCGGCCGCGACCGAAACAACCAGAGGCCACAACAGGGACAAAACCCCAAAAACAATCAAAGAAATGATTCGGGCAATAGCGAAAACGGTGGCGGTAATTAGTGCGTTGTGGCTTGCCGCATCGTGCACCAACAGCGCCATGTACGATTGCAGTTTCGACATGCCTGGCGAGCAATGGAATCGCGACAGCGTACTTATCTTCAAAGTTGACGTGACTGATACGGTGACTCCATATAACATTCTGTTCTGCAATCGAATAACAGGGCAATATCCGTACAGCAACATGTTTTTGTTCATCACCATTGTTGCGCCCGACCGCTCACGCCAAACCGACACTCTGGAGTGCATTCTGGCCGACAAGAAAGGCAAATGGCTTGGAAGAGGATTCGGCAGCGTATGGTCGAACACTATCAACTACAAACACAACATCATCTTTCCGCAGAGCGGTGCGTACACCTTCTATATTGAACAGGCAATGCGCATTGAGAACCTTCCTCACGTGCTCGACGCGGGACTGAAAATTGAAAAAAATGATTAATAATTAATGATAAAAGGTAAATGATTAATGATAAATGATTAGTATTCAGTAAAAACAGGTCTATGTTCCAACACTAATCATTTAACTTTAAACCCTAAACATTAAACACTAATCTTTAATCATTAAACACTAATTTAAACATTTAATTCCGTGGGAAAAGGCAAACTCGCAAAATTCCGTGAGAATGAGACTTTTGGCAATGTGATTCAGCCAGAAGTGACTGATTTTATGAATTTTTCTCATCCGCTCAAAGGCAGATGGAACGCTGACGTGTTCAAAAACGACAATCCGATTGTGCTGGAACTCGGCTGCGGCAAGGGCGAATACACAGTGGGCCTTGCACGCATGTTCCCCGACAAGAATTTCATCGGTGTTGACATTAAAGGCGCCCGCATCTGGACTGGAGCCAAGGAGTCGAATCTGGAGCAGATGACGAATGTGGCGTTTCTCCGCACCCGCATCGAAATTGTGAGCGCGTTTTTCGCACCCGACGAGGTGAGCGAAATCTGGATAACATTTCCCGACCCGCAGATGAAGAAACGCCGTGCCAAAAAGCGCCTTACATCGAGCCTTTTCCTCACATCGTATCAGAAATTCCTGACCGATGGCGGCTGCATCAACTTGAAGACTGACAGCCGTTTCCTATACCATTACTCGCTGAAAGTAGCGCAACTCAACAACTTCGAAATCGAGCGCCAGACAGCCGACCTCTATGCCGAGCCATGGGTTGACGATGTGCTTCGGATTAAAACCTACTACGAGCAGTTGCACATCGACGACGGCAACACCATCCACTACCTGAAATACCATTTGCCGCGCAACAGGCAACTTGTGGAGCCGGAACCTGACGAGACGGAGGAATTCTAATAAGATTCGGGGTTGCCCTGACGGGCAGAAATTGTTAGAAAATTTATAAGAAAATTGTTCAAAATATATGTCTAACCAAACTTATCCAAACAAAACCCAAATCGCGTTTTGGTTAATTTGGGTTCGTTTGGTTAGAGATAAAAAAACTAAAAATCAATTTTTTATAAATTTTTAAATTCGATTTTCTTAAAATTTCTCGCGAAGCGAAAACCGTTTTGTGTGGAATTAGGTGGTCGCCATGTAAAAATATGTGGATTGTCTCAGCAGAAAGGTATCATTAATTCGGTTTATCTTGTTGATATAAAACATCTTTCAAAAAAATGACATCAGAAATCGTTTTTTTATAGAAATCGCTTTAAGTTTGCGCACAAATAGAAATATATGGAAACAGTAGTTAGCGGAATCCGGCCGACCGGAAACCTTCATTTGGGGAATTATTATGGTGCTGTCAAGAGTTTTGTGAAGATGCAGGACGAATATAACTGCCTCTATTTCATTGCCGACTGGCACTCACTCACAACACACCCGAAACCCGAGAATATTCAGAACAGCGTCAAGACAATTCTGGCCGAATATCTGGCTTGCGGAATCGACCCCGACAAGGCGACAATATATGTGCAAAGCGATGTGCCAGAGACAGTTGAGTTGTATCTCTACCTGAACATGAACACCTATATTGGCGAACTCGGCCGCGTGACCACTTTCAAGGAGAAGGCCCGCAAGCAACCCGACAACGTGAACGCAGGACTCTTCACCTACCCCACGCTGATGGCCGCCGACATTCTGCAACACCGCGCCATCAAGGTGCCAGTGGGCAAAGACCAGGAACAGAATATGGAGATGGCCCGCAAGTGCGCCCGCAGATTCAACAATATCTATGGCGTGGAGTATTTCCCCGAGCCGAAGAATTTCTATTTCAGCGACCATGCCGTGAAGGTGCCAGGCCTCGACGGTAGCGGCAAGATGGGCAAGAGCGAGGGCAACTGCATCTATCTTTTCGAGGACGCCAAAACGATAACCAAGAAGGTGATGCGCGCCGTGACCGATGCAGGACCGCAAACACCGAACAGCGAGAAACCCGAGGTGATTCAAAACCTGTTTACTCTGATGGAAATTGCCAGCACGCCGGACACTTACGAATATTTCAACAGCAAGTGGAACGACTGCACCCTGCGCTACGGCGACATGAAAAAGCAGTTGGCCGAGGATATTGTCAAGACAATTGCACCAATCCGCGAGCGCATTCTTGAGTATTCGTCGAACACCGATTTGCTCGACAAGATTGCCCGCCAAGGTGCCGAAAAGGCTCGCGAAAGCGCAGCAAAAACACTTAACGAAGTGCGTAAGATAATCGGCTTTAGAGTGTACTAAACGAGCGGTTTATGACAACGAAGCCAGCATTGTGGAATATGCCATTCACGAAGACACGCCGATTGGCGGCAACGCTTCTGACCTGTCTGGCACTGACTGCCGTTGCTGGTGACAAAGGCACTGCGGTGGTCAAAATCGATGGGAAATTCTACTCAACGCCCATCGTCACAACAGACGGCAACGTGGTCATAGCCTCACACAACAAGACAATCTACCTCTTCAACAGCAACGGACAGTTGCAAAACTCATTCACCACAGGAGGATGGATTCACGCCACTCCGCGCCAGCTCTCGAACGGACAGATTGCCTTTGGCTGCTACGACAAGTATTTCTATTTTCTCGACAAGGATGGCAACTTCCTGAGCCGCATAAAGCCTGGAGGCCGCATTTTCACTGAGCCAGCCGAGATGGGCGATGTTATTGCCTTCGGCACAGGCAAGGGCAAGGTGGCTTTCTACAACCTCCGCACGGGCGAAACGCGCTACGCGAAACTTGGAGGCCGCGTGATTCACGGCTCTCCGCTGGCACTGAGCAACGGCAGTGTGGCCATTGGCGGAAACAGCCGTCGGTTCTGCATCATCGACACGTGCGCCAACATTCAGGCACGGCTCAAAACCAAAGGCTGGATTATGCACGCCAAACCTGCCGAAACATCTGAAAACCAGATAACTATCGGCACCTACGGCAAACGGCTCTACTCTGTTGACACACTCTGCAACAAACTCTGGACATACAAAGTTGACGGACGGATTCACAGTTCGATAATGGCGACACCCGATAACAATTTGATATTCGGCTCGTTCGATGGCAACATCTACAGCATAAGTTCAGATGGCTCACTCACTGGTAAATACAACGCTGGCAAGAGGGTTGTCTCATCGCCCTGCATGGTCAACGACACCGCATTCGCCATCTGCGGAATGGATAACAATGTATATCTGTTTAATACTCAATGTCGGAAATTGGGTTATATAAAGTGCGGCGGCAAGTTCTTTTCAACGCCAATTGTCATGCACGACGGCACGTTGTTCTGCTGCACAATGAACGGTCTTCTCTACTTTATTGCAAAAGATGCCGTTGACGACATTCTGACAGGCAGGGCAACCGAAATTACCATCGATGCCGAGCCTATGCCGCTGGAATCCCCCGGAAACAAACGTTAAATCCGCTTTAAACACTATTGAAATGATAAATCCTGCCGACAATATAATGCCGTTTCTTGCTGAACTGCAAGTGAATAACAACAAGCCATGGTTCGACAAAAACCGCGACTGGTACAAGCGTGCGCAGGCCGATTTTGTTCAACTGATTGCCGATTATTGAAATAATGGCCGACACGGAACGCGATTTGGCAGGGCTTGCCGCCAAAGACTGCATCTACCGCATCTTTCGCGACCTGCGTTTCTCGCCCGACAAAACGCCCTACAAAACCCATTTTTCGGCGAACATTGCGCCAGGCGGCAAAAACAGCAAACTTTGCGGATTTTATATCCAATTGGAACCCAACAACTTATCGATGTGCGGCGGCGGCCTTTGGATTGAGGACAAAAACATTCTGAAAGCCGTCCGCGACGAACTATATGTTGTGCCTGAGGATTTGCTCGACATCCTCAATTCAGCTGATTTCAAGCGCTATTTCAGCGGTTTGTGGGATTATCAGAAACTGAAAAAGGTGCCAACTGGCTACGACAGCAATTTCGCCCATGCCGACCTGCTGAAATACAAGCACTACATCGCCTCAAACGACATGACCGACCAACTTGTGGCCTCGCCCAACCTCTACAATCACATTGCCGAAGCCCACAAAACGCTTTATCCGATGTTCAGACTGCTGAACTCCATCATTGAGGAGATGGTTTAGAGAAAAAAAAAGCGCGGCTGCACATTGGCAACCGCGCCCTTTTCATTTGAGCAGAGACTCAATTACTTACCAAAATAGCGTTTGAACAGCCCTGCAAAGCCTTGCCCGTGGCGAGCCTCGTCTTTGGCCATCTCGTGAACGGTGTCGTGGATGGCATCGAGATTGAGTTCTTTGGCGCGTTTGGCAATGCGCATCTTGTCCTCGCAGGCGCCGGCCTCGGCGTGCATACGTTTCTCAAGGTTGGTCTTGGTGTCCCAGACAACCTCACCCAGCAACTCGGCAAATTTGGCGCAGTGCTCGGCCTCCTCAAAGGCATAGCGCTTGAAAGCCTCGGCAATCTCAGGATAACCCTCGCGGTCGGCTTGGCGGCTCATTGCCAGGTACATACCAACCTCGGTGGCTTCACCCATAAAATGCGCGTTCAGGTCTTTCTTCATCTGGTCGTCGGTGTCTTTTGCAACGCCAAGAACGTGCTCGGTAACAAAATTCAAATCAGCGTCGGCGGCAAGCTCTTTCCATTTGCCGGCAACAAGCTGTTTACACTGTGGGCAGCGCTCAGGTGCCTCTTCGCCTTCATACACAAATCCGCATATCGGACAAACAAATTTCTTCTTCATAATTGTAAGAATTTTAAAGATTTATTGATTTTAAAGTCAAACTCTTGTTTAATTGGTGAATCGGTGAATTGTTTAAAAGTTTAGTCGCTTCGCTGTTTAGATAACTTACCATTCTCAACTTCTCAACTTCTTAACCTCTTAACTCTCAACTTTTTCAACCTTCCATTCCTAATTCCTAAATTCTAACTCCTAAATAATTAATAATTTTCCGCCTTCACTTGGAAATACGACTGCGGATGGTCGCAAACGGGGCAAACCTCAGGTGCTTTTTTGCCAACCACAATGTGGCCGCAGTTCGAGCACTGCCAGATGGTGTCGTTGTCTTTCGAGAAGACCAGACCGCCCTCAATGTTGGCCAGCAGTTTGCGGTAGCGCTCCTCGTGCTCACGCTCAATCTTGCCCACCTCCTCAAACAGCGTGGCAATCTTGTCGAAGCCCTCGGCGCGGGCATCTTCGGCAAACTTGGCGTACATATCGGTCCACTCGTAGTTCTCGCCGTCGGCAGCGTCTTTCAGATTTTCGATGGTGCTTGGCACAGCGCCGTCGTGAAGCTGTTTGAACCATATTTTGGCGTGCTCCTTCTCGTTGGCCGCCGTCTCCTCAAAAATGTTGGCAATCTGCACGTAGCCGTCTTTCTTGGCCTTCGATGCATAGTAAGTGTATTTGTTGCGGGCTTGCGATTCGCCTGCAAAGGCGGCCTGAAGATTGGCCTCCGTCTTTGTTCCTTTCAGATTCATAATTGTTTGATTTTGTGATTATTGATATATTACTGTGCAACAGCCGCTTCCGCACCCAGTTTATAATATGTGCCCGTCATTCCATTGTTGTTGGTGAATGTCGCGCTCGGGGCCGAAATATCTGTCACGACAAGCGTTCCTTGCAGCACGCCATCATAAGTGATTGTGGCAGTGTAACTGTCGCCCGATTTTTCAACCTTGTAGGCATATCCGCTGATGTTCGACAGTTCGGTGCCGTCAGAATAAACTTTGTATGTTGCACCGCCATCGTTGTCGAAAACCCACTCGATATAAGAGCCCGACTTGTCGCCTGCGTACCATGTTGTCCCGCCAAACGGAGCGTTAGGCCCTGTCGGGATGCTTGCCGATGAGCCTGCGTTCTGCTTGTTGAAGGAAACGCTCTCCAACTTGAATTTGCCACCCGATATTTTCAGATTAACAGTGCCAGTTGCGGCCAGCGGACTCCAATTGTTCGACTCATTGTCCCACTGCATGTTTATCAGAATGGTGAAATCGCCGTTGGAATAATCGCCAGAAACCTTGATGTACGAACCCTTCCAAACACCTTTCTCAATAGGTGTCTTAATGCCAGTGTTCGTGTTCTTATAAATGCCCTTGTAGGTTTCGGCAAATGTGCCATCCTCAAAAAGATAGATGGCATAAACGCCCTCTTCCTTGAACCCTTGCGAGGTTGATGAGTTATCGTAGTTGCCCGTGTAAACCGCGGCGGGATTCTTCTCATTCAAATCGCCAGGAACAAAAACCGAGTTCCACTCAAAGGTGTTGTCATCGTCGCCCTCATCTTCTTTTTGGCATGATGGAAGAGCAAGGCACACGCTCAAAACCACTGCCATTATTGTCAGAAATTGCTTTTTCATAGTCAGAGAAGCATTAGTTAAACGATTCATTATCACCCCCAATTGCTTTCGACTGGCCACCAAGTTGGCTGATTTTGCCGCACTTTTTAGCCACTCTCTTGCAAGCCTATAAAAATATGGTTTTTTACAAAAAAACAAACTGGCGGTCTGATTTTTTACAGATGCCAGTTTGCTGAAAATATAAGAAAGGGTTTGGTATCAGAAATACTTCACTGTCTGAACTTTGCCCGACTCGATGCTTACGATGTCTGACAGAATGTTGTTGGCCATACGGCTCGCGCCCAGGCGGAACATACGGTTGTTGAGCCATTCGTCGCCCAGAGTGGCCTCAACAATGGCCATATAGAGCAGCGCGTCCTCTGAGACGGTCATTCCGCCAGCGGGTTTGATGCCCACTTTGCGGCCCGTTTTTGCGGCGTAGGCTTTGATGGCCTCGCACATCACGCTGATGGCCTCGGGTGTGGCGGCGGGCTCAAGTTTGCCCGTCGATGTCTTGATGAAATCGGCGCCAGCCTCCATTGCCACAATGCTTGCGTTCCAGATGTCCTCAACCGAGCGCAGAACGCCAGTTTCCAGTATCACCTTCAGATGCGCCTTGTCCACAGCCTTGCGGATGGCGCAAATCTCGTCGAAGACGGTCTGCACATCGCCTGCAAGCCAAGCGCCCTGCGAGATTACAATGTCGATGTCGGTGGCACCAGCCTCAACGGCCATACGGCACTCCAACTCCTTCACCTCGATGAACGACTGCGATGCAGGGAAGCACGCAGCAACCGAAGCCACGCCAACGCCCTCGCATTTGAGCGTGGTGGCCACTGTCTTCACCAGCGACGGATAGACGCAGATGGCGGCCACGTTGGGCAGGTCGGGGAAGTTGCTCTTGAAGTTGTTCACGTTCTCGGCAAACTTCGCGCCTTTGGCCTGTGTGTCAACCGAGTTGAGAGTTGTCAAATCGATAAGGCTGAGAGCCAGTTTCAGGTGCTCAACATCGAACAGTTGGCGGGCACGAGTTTTGGCATCGAACACTTTCTGCTCAATGTCGGCCGCTGTGAATGGCATTGGAATGGATATCATAGTTGTAGGTTTTAAGTTCTAAGTTTTTGAAGTTTAAAGTTGAAACGCTTCGCTGTTTAATAGGTTTAAAGATAAGTGTATTCAGCGTTCCGCATCTGCATAATTTTCAATCCTTCAATTTAATTTTCAATATCACATTGGCCGCATCGCGTTCCTCGGGTTCAAGACCTTTGATATACTCCGCGTTACGCTCCAGACAGGCGTGGTACTCGGCTTGCGTCTGTTTCAGGCGGGCATCCAAAAGGTCGTCGTGGCCTTCAAGCAATCTATTCATACTGCGGATTCTACATCGAGCATAAATGTAATTATCGTTGGTTTGAAGAATGGCTATACTATTGAAAAAGTCAACCATAACACCTATAGTGCTGGTTGGTTGTTCTTCGTCTTCGTTGTAAATTATGGATACTGCGTTATTTGTGGTTTTATCAACCATCGATATGTAATCATCGTGGTTGCACTGGTATCCGAAAACTATAAACCGCCCCGACACACATAAACCACCAAATATTCCGTCATACTCAAATGCTTTTCCAAAAGGATCTTCTGCGCCTATAAGCGCCTCGCTCGTCAATGGGTTTGGAACGGCAAGTTCGGTTATTTGTTGCGAATTACCGACAAGCGAGTAGAGATGATTGTCGAGTGGCATAAAGCAGCGGAGAGTATCGCCTTTTGCATAGTATGTGGGAGAGCCTCCAGCAACAGGAGTCGTACTTGGCTGTATGGTAAAATGTGTCGATTGGATATTAAACGATTTGTCGGTCAAGAATATAACAGGAACCGTATCCATCGCGATTGAAAATGGCGAATACACCATTGCATAGTTTCCATTGCTTAGTCGATTAGGTACATATCCATACATTTTATCATCGAATTCACCCAAATCGCCCAAATATTTAAAGTCGCGGTCGAATTGCTTGATGCCTTTTGCTGTACATACGCAGAGCGTGTCATCTATACAAAATGTTGTATTTAAAAATGTTATCTCGCCAGGGCCGCGGCCTTTTATCGTTCGACTAGATATTTTTTCGCCCGTTTGCCTGTCGAAGCAAGCCAACCAAATCTGTCTTTGGTCAGAAATGTAGATGTAGTTTTCGGCAAAGGCCAGATTCGGATTATCGACAATCGTCCAGGCATCATCCATTTGCAGGTTCATCACTGAAATTGACTCCACATTTGCCGCAAACGCCTCATTGTCAACCATTCCTGGCAATTCGATGCGGTCGGTGACGTTGATTTCGGTTTTGCTGTTGCAAGCCATCATTGTGGCGCAGATGGCGGTAATGGTTAAAAGTTTGTGGTTCATTTTGTTGTGGTATTAAATTGTTTTCGTTAGCGCCTTAATGTGCGGTTTTTTTAGAAATTTTTATTCAAAAACCATTATAAAATTTTAATAATCAATTTTTTATAAATTTTGTTTCAAATTTTCTTTCAATTTCCCGCGAAGCGGCATCCTTTCATATATGAGACGGTGCACGCACCGTCTCTACCGCAACTGCGTATCAATTCGTTTCCAAAATACGGAAAATCTCGTCGAGTTTCGGTGTCAGGATGATTTCGGTGCGGCGGTTTTTGGCGCGGGCCTCGGCGGTTTTGGCAGGGTCGATTGGGGCGTACTGCGAACGGCCTGCAGCTGACACACGCTTGGGGTTGATTTTGCCGTCGGCGATGAGCAACTTGACGATGGCTGTGGCACGCTTGGCGCTCAAATCCCAGTTGTCCTGAATGTCGCCTGTGCCTTTCATCGGCACGTCGTCGGTGTGGCCTTCAATCAGGATGTTCACATCGGTGTTGTTGGCCAGAACGCCTGCAATCTGCTTGATGGCCGACTGTCCTTTGGGGTCAACGTCCCACTTGCCCGATTTGAAGAGCAGTTTCTCGTCCATAGTCACATAAACCTTGCCGTTGCGCTGCTCCACGGTCAGCCCCTTGTCCTCGAAACCGAGCAGAGCCTGACTGATTTTCTGCTTCAGCGCGCGCACCGATGAGTCTTTCTGATTTAGAATATTCTCCAACTCCTGCACGCGGCGGTTCTTCTCGGCCAACTCGCGGCGTTGGGCGTTAAGGTTCGAGTCGAGAGCCACCAGAATGGCGTCGCGCTCATCGAGTTCCTGCTGCTTGGCTTTCAGGTCGCGCTCCTTCTCAAGCAAATCCTGCTTCGACACCTGAAGATCGGCCATCAGTTGGCGAAGTTCGGCCTCGTTGTTTGTGGTCTGCTTGTCGGTCTCGTCGCTCAAATCGTCGTACATTGTTTTGAACACCTTGTATTGCTTTTTGTAGAACTGCGCCGAGTCGCGGATGGTGGTTTTCGTGTTTGCTTCTTTCTCTAGTTTCTTGTTGAGTTCCTCAACCTTTGCCTCAAGTTCGGTGGTCTGCACGGTCAGGTCCTCGTTCAGGCTTTTGATTGAGTCGCGCTCGTTGCAGATGGCCACGTTTTTCTCCTTCAACTCCTGAAACTGTTTCGACGGCACGCACGCTGTGAGTCCTGCAAGTGCTGTAGCCATCACTATTTTGCTAAATTTCGACATAGATATGTTTGATAGTTAAACGGTTCGGCCAAACGGTCGAATCCAACCATAAAAATAAAGCGGCGGGAAAGCGCTTTTCGCTCCCGCCGCAGAATTTATCAACCGATGGTTGTTTACGAGATTTTTGGTCCGGAGGCGAATTTTGTCGCACACAACTAATCTGAATGACAAAAAACTTTATACGACTCCTAAACGTCCGCAAGATTTCATAAATTGCGCCATCAAGCATTAGCTGAAAAACTGCAAGAATATGGACAAAATAGAAATATTAAACCAACGCGCCAAAGGCACCATGCTTGAATTTTTGGGCATCCGTTTCACTGCCGCAGGCGACGACTATCTTGAGGCCACAATGCCCATTAACGAGCGCTCGTGCACCCCGGCCGGGATTGGCCACGGCGGAGCCCTGATGTCATTGGCGGAATCGGTGGGCAGCTGCCTGTCGTTTCTGAACATCGACCCAGAGAAACAAGATGTCCGCGGACTCGAAATCAACGGCAACCACCTTGCCGCCGCCACAGGCACCGTGACAGCCCGCGCCACCCTGCTCCACCGCGGTCGGCGAACCCACGTGGCTGAGATTAAAATCCGCAACGAGGAGGGCAAGTTGGTGAATGTGAGCCGAATGACTAATTTTGTGATAGACATTGCATGACGCATCGGCCATAACAAACTGAAAAACAAACTGCTATGCAAACTTTTGAGCAAATAATGGCGGACCTGAAAAAGGGCAACTACAAGCCGATATACTACCTTATGGGCGAAGAGTCGTACTTCATCGACATCATAACCGACTACATTGAGAAAAATCTGCTACGCGACGATGAGAAAGATTTCGACCAGGTAGTTGTTTACGGGGCCGAGACCGACTTGTCGCAGATAATAAACACCGCACGGCAGTTTCCAATGCTGGCCAGCCGCCGGGTGCTGATTGTCAAAGAGGCGCAAAACGTGAAAGGTATCGACGGCACAAGCGACGACAAAGACCCCATGACGCTCTATGCTGCAAACCCAACACAATCAACCATTCTAGTTATCAACTACAAAGGCAAGAAACTCGACAGCCGCAAGCGCCTTGCAAAAACGCTCGAAAAGGAACATGTGCTTTATGAATCGAAACCGCTGTACGACAATCAGGTTGGCCAGTGGATTATCAACTACCTGAAAGCGCGCGGAATAACCATCGAGCCGAAAGCCTCCGAGGTTATGGCCGCCTGCATGGGCACCAAACTGTCGGCCATTGTGATGGAACTCGAGAAACTGAAAACGGCCGTTGGTGCCGGCAATAAGATTACGGTGGCCGACATTGAAAAGAATGTGGGCATCAGCAAGGATTTCAATCCGTTTGAGCTGCAAACCGCCATCGGCGCCCGCGACGTTTACCGCTCAGCGCTCATTGCCAAGCACCTGGGCGCCACGGCAAAACACAGCATAATTCCCGACATTGCGGTGCTTTATGGATTCTTCACAAAAATAATGCTCACCCACAGCCTTCGCAACGCCACTAACAATGAGCTGGCTTCGGCGCTGAAAGTCAGTCCATATTTTGTTAAAGACTATCAGGCGGCAGCCCGCAACTACAATATGACTCAGTGTGCAACCGTCATCGGCATTCTGCGCGAATACGACGCCTACTCAAAAGGCATCGACGCTCCGCCAATTGATGATGCCGACCTTCTGCGCGAAATGGTATTTAAAATTGTAACGTGCTGATATGGAAAATCTTATTATCTGCAAGGCATCGGCGGGCTCTGGAAAGACCTACAAACTGACGGGCGAATATCTGAAACTGGCATTCGACCCGCACATCAGCTTCAAGAACATTCTGGCCGTAACTTTCACAAACAAAGCCACTTCGGAGATGAAACAGCGCATCTTGAGCGCCATCCATAAGATTTCGAAAGGCGAAAAAACCGGCTATGAGGAGGAACTATGCAAAGAGCACAACTACACGGCCAGCCAACTGAAAGATGCGGCAAAAAACTTGCTCAATCTGATGCTCAATCAGTACAGCTATTTCAAAATCAGTACAATAGACAGTTTTTTTCAGCAGGTTATAAAATCACTAGCATACGAACTGCAACTTGACAGCAACTTCACCCTCGAACTCGACACCAAATCAGTGCTTGAGTTGGCTGTCAGCCGCCTGATTGACAATTTCGACGCCCAAAGCGAGGAATCGAAATGGATTATGCAGTTGGTGGATGAAAAATTCAGCAAAGGAAACCGATGGAAATTCAGCGACGATATTGTGAATTTTGCCAACGATGCTTTCGAGCACATCAACATGGCTGACAATCAGAACGAAGACTCCAAAAAGATTTCGGACTGCGGTAAGATGCTGGCCAAAATAAAGAAGGATTTCATCAGCGAACTGAATGCCTTGGGAGCAAAAGGTGCCGACATGATTCGCCAGGCTGGTCTGAATCCAACCGACTTCAGTGGTGGAAACCGTAGTTTTGCTATGCGATTCGACCTTTACGCCCGCGTATCGGCAATCGGCACAAAGGAACTTCCCACAAAAACCATGATTGAGGCCTGCGATAATATTGATAAATGGTACGCCAAAACTTCGCCCTTGAAGAACAGCATCATTGCTTGCGCGAACGGCGGATTGATGCAGATCCTCAGCGATATATGCACGATGCTGACGGGCAGCCGCTACAGGCAGTTCTGCTCGGCCTCAGTGGTGCTCCAGCACATCGACAAATATGCGCTTGCCTACAAAATTGATGAACTGCAAAAAACAATTTGCGAGGAGCAGAACCTCTTTCTGCTGCAATCGTCGATGCCACTATTGAAAGGCATGATCGATGAGAGCGACACTCCGTTCATCTACGAGAAATTCGGCTACACGCTCCGACACTTCATGATTGACGAGTTTCAAGACACATCGACACTGAACTGGGGCAACTTCCTGCCGCTCATAAAAAACAGCACCGACGCTGGGCATAAATCGCTGATTGTGGGCGATGTGAAACAAGCCATCTACCGCTGGCGGGGCGGCGACTGGAACCTACTCGACAACAAAATCGAGGAACAGTTCAGGGGCAGCACCAAGAAGGAAACGCTTGAATTCAACTGGCGCAGCTGCGAGAACATCGTCAAATTCAACAACTGGTGCTTCAGCTCGATTTATGACATGCTGAACCATGAGATTGAGGAACTTACGGCTACAGGCGAATACGACAAGAGTTTCAGCGAGATTTTTCAGCGCACCTACGGAGAAGTTGCCCAAAAAGTGCCGGAGAAAAACATTGGATCGGGCGGCTACGTGTCGGTTGAAAGCATTGAGGTTGAGAAAGCCGACGAATACAAAGAGCTTGCCTGTCAATGGGTTATCACTCAACTCGACGAGCTTGCCGAACTTGGCTACGCTCCTGGCGACATTGCCATTCTGGTGCGCGGCAACAAACTCGGAAGCCGCATTGCAACCTGGCTGGCAGAGGCTCAGAACGCCATGCCCGAAAAAGCCGGGCGCTACCGGTTTGTGTCGAACGAGTCGGTGAAACTTGGCAACAATCAGGCTGTCAGGCTGCTTGTGGCCGCAATGCAGTTCCTTGTTGCTCCCGACGACATTTTCGCCCAAGGGCAACTCATCTGGCTCTATTACTCCATATCGCAGAGCCTTGAAGCAGCCGCAGAAGCCATTCAGCAACTGCCGCAGGAAAACGGCGCCAAAGTGGTGTGGAGCATGCTGCCCGAGGAGTTTTCGAAACTGCGGACAAGCTATATGCAACTCGACATTGTGCAGCTGTGCAGCCGCCTGAACCGCATTCTGCTTGGCCAAAACAACCCCGCCGACGTGCCGTTCCTCAACGAATTCGAGGACCGCGTGCAAACATTCAACGAGCGCAACGGCTCAAACCTACAACTGTTTATCGAGTGGTGGAACGATGTGGGCTGCACACAGGCCATCGCCATGAACGAGCACCAGAACGCTATTCAGATAATATCAATCCACAAATCGAAAGGTCTTGAGTTTAAGGCTGTTATAATTCCGTTCTACAGCTGGAGCAGCAACAGAGACATCATCTGGTGCAAGACCGATGAGGAGCCGTTCAGCGATTATTCGTCGCTGTCGTTCCCTATTCCCTACACCAAAACCGCCGCGGCAACATGTTTCAGCAAGGAGTACTACAACGAGCAGTTCATGCGCCACATCGACAACCTCAACATCCTCTACGTGGCTCTTACCCGGGCTTCGCGCGATATGCGCATCTGCACACTGACACCGCCGAAAAGCAGCAACGGCCTCAACGACGATTTAATCCTCCCGACAGTGATTGCCGCCTATGCGGGGAAACCCGAGGCCGCCGAGACCGGCATCGTGTGCAACGACGACTGCACCCGCATAACCATGGGCCAGCCTGAGCCATACGTGCCGGAAAAGAATAAAGAAACCATATGCAAACTCGACCAACCCGCTAAAACACTCTCTGAAAGCAAGATAAGCATTGTCTGCCACTCCGACGACTATTTCAGCAGCGTGGATTTCGACCGCGAGAAGAAAATCAATCTCGGCCGGCTCTACCATCACATATTCGAATACATAATCACTCCTGACGATGTGGAGAGTGCTGTGTCGACTGTTGTGAACGAGGGCTTTATAACAGCCGACGAGGCTCCGGAATACATCAGCACGGTGAGAAAATTCATTGCCCGGCAACCCGACTGGTTCAGCCCGAAATGGCAAACATTCACCGAGCAGTCGATTATGCTGGCCAACGGCGATATTAAACGCCCCGACCGCATTCTTGAATCGGACACCGAGGTGGTGGTCATCGACTACAAGTTCACCAGCCATCATACCCCCGAATATAATCAGCAAGTTAGCGTTTATACTGATGCCTTGCGCCAACTCACCAACAAAAAGGTTCACGGCTACCTGTGGTACGTATGGCCGAACGAGAAAGTTGAAGTTGTGGCCGAATAGGTCTAAAACTCAATATTATCAATCAACCGCACCTTGCCGGCCCAAACGGCAATGCAGGCAATGGCATGGTGGCCTTCAAACTCGCTGACGGGCATAAGCGTATCGAAATCAACAATTTGCACATACTCCGTTTTGAGCAATCCGGTTGCGTCAATGGTTTTGGTAATCCACTCACACAATTGTTCGGGGCGCATATCGCTCTTCATGGTGGTCGCCTCGTAGAGAGTCTTATGAATGGTTGGTGCGGCGGCCCGATATTCGGGTTCGAGCAGCATGTTGCGCGAACTTTTGGCCAAGCCGTCGGCCTCGCGGACAATGGGGCACGGCACAATCTCAACTTTCAAACCGAGTTGCCTTACCATGGCTTTGATAATTGCAACTTGCTGAAAATCTTTCAGTCCGAAATATGCTTTGTCGGGTTTGACAATATCGAAAAGCTTGCTAACAACCTGCGCCACGCCGTTGAAATGCCCAGGGCGGTGCTCGCCTTCCATCACCTTGTCGAGTGTGCCGAAACTGAACACGCGGGTGTCGGGTTCGGGATACATCTCCTCAACCGCCGGTGTGAAAACTGCATCGCAGCCTACACTTTCGAGCAGTTTGCAGTCCTTTTCAACGCAGCGCGGATAGTTCAGAAGGTCGTTCTTGTCGTTGAACTGGGTTGGGTTCACAAACACGCTCACAACCGTAACGTCACACTCCTCAACCGAGCGTTTCACAAGCGAGAGATGCCCCTCGTGAAGGGCACCCATGGTTGGCACAAAACCCACTTTTTTGTGGCTGGCGCGGCAGTGTGCCAGATATTCAGCAAATTCTGCTTTCTTTTCTATAACATGCATTTCAATTCGAATTTTCGGAGTGCAAAAGAACTCATTTTTTTTAGTCAATCGCCACGAGCATCAGAAAAATCCTGCACACAGCAATGGCGGTAGGTGGCATGCTCGCGAATGGCGACGCCGATGCGGGTGTAATTGTTGCCCAAAATGTTCTTGCGGTGGCCGAGCGACTCCACACCTTTGTCCACAAGCAACTGACGGACAATGCTTAACGCATCGTTGTAGCCGCACGATATGTTTTCAGCCATATAGCCGCCCTGATAGTATTTCTTGATTCGGTCGAAAGTTTTTGTGCCATCGGTTGACTCGTGCTGCACAAGGCCTGCCTTGCCAATGTCATTTGCATGATATTCAGCCGCCTCCGACAGTTTCTTGTTCGGAACAAGCATTGGGAAATCCTTCACCTTGACGAGCGTATCAATGAGCGATTTCTCGTAACTGTCCTGCGATGTCTTCAAGTCGCTCAGGAAGGCCTCAACAAAGGCTTTGCCGTCGAGACGCGCCAGATTGCAGTAAAAAACGACCAGTTTCTCCTCGGCAGTCAGATAATCGGCGGCGGCAGTGGTTGTGGCCTGCTCCAACTGGCTCTGAGTGAAATATTTGCTGGCGGCCGACTCGTTAGTTCCGCCCTGCTCCGTTGGTTTGTCGGGCTCCGCCGGCACTTCAGAATTTTTGTCCACAGGGTCGCCCGTGCAGAAATCAGGTTCACACGATGTGTAGGAAACCAATGCCCCCGACACAAACATAATGCTGAAAAATTTGGCTATCTTTTTCATAATACAATACTTTATTTGATGCTTAAACGAATCTGTCCGCAATTTGTTTTAAATATCCTCAATGTTTATATTCAATAGTTTGGCGGCATTCTGGCAAAGTATAAGTTCCTCCTCGTCGGGAGTAAGGCCGATGTTTCGGAACATCTCCATCTCCTTTTCGCTCTCCCACATCGGATAATCGGTGCCCCAGAGAACCCTGTCGGCTCCATAGGCATGAACCAAATCGGCCGCTTGCCGCGATGTTATCCTGTAGAGGCTCGACGAGCAATCGACATACAGATTCGGCGTGCCGGCAAGCACCTCGGCCGCCTGCTTCCATACGCTCCAGCCTGCAAAATGCGCCCCGATGACCGTCAGATTCGGAAATTTGGAAAGGAACGCCTTCAACTGCTGCGGATTTGAATAGTTGTAGCGATAGTCGCCGCAATGGATGAGCAGCGGAACCGGATTTTTGCTGATGACACGGCCAATGGCAAATGCCTGCTCGCCATCGAGCGCAAACCGCTGAAAATCAGGGTGCAGTTTGACTCCTTTTAGTCCCTGCTCAAGCAGATGGTGGAAATCACCCTCAAGGTCGGTGCTGTCGGGATGGAGAGTGCCGAACCCCGTGAACACTCCGGGATGAGCCTTCACCTCGCCGCTGATAAACTCATTGATTGACCGCACCTGACTGGGCTTTGTGGCCACCGAGTGCACCAGATAATGCGCCACCCCCACTTTTCGGCCGTCGGCAATGAGGCCGCCGGTGGTTCCGTCAAGCGACATGTTGAGGCTGTAGAAATTCTTTATCCCCTCAACCGCTTTGGCGGCGATACTCACCGGATAGATATGGCAATGTGCGTTTATTATTTTTTGCATTTTTCTGTTTATCTTTTATTTATGACAGCAGGCATCTGCCTGCCGCCTCGCGGCAAATGTGGTAATTTTGAAAGATTTGAGCAACAATGCAGGCAGGCAAAAAACACCCGTAGAGACGATGTGCATGATGTGAACCCAAAAAGTTGGACAAAAAACTTTATGGGATGTCACATTACTACACGACAGAAATTAAGATGAAGGCAGTACGGATGTACCGCCGAGGGAAAGGTTGCACCACCATAAGCAGAATGCTTGGTGTGCACACG
>JAFVGW010000002.1 GCA_017474765.1 Salinivirgaceae bacterium
CATTGTTTGACATCTCTAAACCTTTACATCTTTCGTAACCGTTGTTGCAGTTCTGCCATTCTCGACATCAATGCGTCAAAGTCCAGCGACTGGCCGTATATGAAGAATCGTCTCATATCCTCATAGTCCGACCGCCACGCTTCTACCGATTGTTCGGGAATCATAAAATTGATTCATTGTTAAGCCAAAGTTTTCCCATATCAATTAAGCAATCATCGGTTTAACTACTCGTTTCATCCACGCTGGCATCATATCCACATCTTTTGTCAAAGTAGCCTTGTCTTGCTCTTTGGCTACTAGCGAGCGTATTGTTTGTAAATCAGTGCCTTTCAGGTTTCTTTGTTGAAGCAATTTGAGTGCCTGAACCAAAAGCGTTATGAGTCGTGTGCCATAACAAAAGTTCTTGGGAACTCCACGCTTAAATGCTACTTGTTGGTTTTTCAGTTTGACTATTCGCTCGCTTCCTGTGGTTAGATATGTGTAATTCATTGGCACTTGAGTGGACAATCCCAATGCATTCAGAGCCGTCATCCCTGATGGTATTACTTCGGCATTGTCCCGTAGGGCAATTGCTTGAACAACTTTATCTACTGAAGGCAGCACGACTCCGAACCGACTTTTGCGCGGTTTCGCATATATGCCCTGCGACAGTTTAACCAAAACATCATTGTTTGTTAATTCTGCAAGCACACTGCCCACATATTCAGAGTGATATTCTGGAAAATCAGACCGAAACAGGATAGTGTCTTCAGGCATCGCTTCAATGCGATCCTTAAGCGTAGTATTATCCGTTGTTGAGTACTTCCCGTTCATTTCACATTTGAAATTTTGATAATTTTTCAAAGGCAAAGATAGTGATTATTGGCGTATAGGTCAAATTGCAGGCAGTAAAAACACTCTCTAAAGAAACATTGTTAGAATGAAATAACTTTGACTTGCAGTTTAAGTGAAGCTGAGTTCTGCTGGGAAGTAACTCTGTGAAGAATAAAACTGTTTCAAGCGACAAACATAGGAACAGGGGATAGGCACCCCTGTTTTTTATATGTTTAGATCCTGAACAATGCCAAGAAAAACCCGACAAACGGCTTCAATCCGTCACGGTTTATAGAAGTGTAACCATAGCCGAGCTATACAATATCCTTTCCCCAAACCAGCAACCGACGGAACGGAAAGTTGTCTTGCACATGAGACTGTAATGTGCTTATGCTACTGCTTCGTCCGCAAGTTTTCCTATTAGGAAAACCCACCTTGCGTTTTAAACAAAAAGATAATTATTACAGTTTCATCAAACTTTCATAATATGTTTTATCATGGTGAAATTTAACATACGAAATGCCAAGAAGATTACTAAAATGATTTATCCAATCACCTCTGTGTTCAGGGGCTATTTTTAATGCTAAATAATCAATGAAAGCTCGAATTCTCTGCTCGGCTTTGTCCTCCGCACGATTTTTATATAATTTCGGATTTAACATCAAATTTACCATATAATAGAATTCGTTCGAATTTTTACAATTAAGGATCTTGGAATTGGAAGTGCATACATATCTGAAAATCTTATCCGAGATGTCTTTTCCTATAAACTCGCAATTGATTATTGAGTCTGACTCCAGAACAGCATCGATGAATTTGCATATTTCGAATAATTTATCTGCAGTATCTTGGGAACAATTCCAAAAATCATTGCAAGCTTCGTTATAAGCATCATTATGTTTCCGATTTTCTTTTAAGTATTTTTTTTTCGCTTTATCGTAATCATCATCATCTGTATTATGTAATACCCGCATTCTCTTTTGCTCACATTTAAGTTTTTCGTCAGCTTCGATCAATGCATCGCTTGGTTGGGCGACATTATTCATTATTTCCAACAAAACACTTTTCAGGGCATAAATTTTCTCTTTTAGACATTTTTCTTGTTTGGGGTAGTGTTTGCAGAAATTGTGTGTTAGGTTACTTAACTTGTCAAGTTCGGGATTATTTCTTTCTTCAAGAAAGAAATTAGATAATTCACTTTGTTTGTCACTGAATTCTTCAACAAAAGAATATATGATTTGGTATTCTTCTTTGGTTATTTTTTCTGAACCAGAGAATATGATGCCATTTATTGCGGATAAATGACTCAAAAAAGTATTAAATCTGATTGTTTCCATAATGAAGAATTAAAAAAATGTTTCAGTATTGTTTCAGTTGATAAAAATAACGGTCTGTAAGTGATTGTCTTACAGACCGTTGGGTGTTAAGTCAGTTGGCGTACAGGGACTCGAACCTTGACTGACAGAACCAAAATCTGGTGTGCTACCATTACACCATACGCCAGTGCTTTGAAGCGGGTGCAAAAGTAATGCAAGTTTTTGTAAGTGCAAAAATTTTGTTCTGAAGCGGCAAAAAAAGTCGGTGCGCGGCTAGAAGTGTTGATAATCAGCGTGTTTGCGAAATTTCTTTGGGGAATAATGGCAACACCGATTTGAATATTTCAGCGGCATGCTCAATGTCGTCTTTTGTGTGTTTGGCTGAAAGGCTGATAATCAGGCGCGCATCATCTTTGGAAACGAACGGCGCGGCGGCAACCGATACCAGCACGCCTTTCCACGCAAGCGTTGACGCAATTAGGCAAGCATTTTGGCTGTCGCCAACCATCACGGCAAAGCGCGACGACATTGTTGGCGGAATCTCGAGCCCCAAGCAGTAGAGTTTTTTGATGAAATAGTTTGTAATCTGCAAGAGGTATTGCCGTTTGGTGTCTGATTTGACGATGCTGTCGATGGCGGCACAGACGGTGGAAATGTTTTGTGGCGTTAGTGGTGCCGCCGCTTGGATGCCCGACGGTTGTTGGCGCAGAAAGTCGATAATCTCGCGCCGTCCAGCAATGTATGCGCCTGCGTTTGAGCCAAGATGTTGCAGTGTGCCCGTCTGAATTTCAGGGGCATCGATGTCATCGAAAAGGCTGCAAACACCGCGGCCGCCTTGTCCGATGAGTCCTGCCGACAGCGTTTGGTCGATGGTCACAACGGCCTTGTAGCGCTCGGCCAATGCAAGAATGCGGTTCAGTGGCGCAATGTTGCCCGACGCCAAATCGACGGCATCAATAATCAATAGCCTATTTTGCTGTGCCTGTGACAGTTTTAGCTGTTTTTCGATGTCATCGATGTCGAAACCGTGGTACTTGTATTTTGTTGCGCGGCAGAATGTCGGCCCGCCGCTTAAGGCAAACTGGCTTAACGAGTTGTAAATCACAGCATCTGCTCGGCTAAGCAATCGGTTTGTCAGAGCGGTGTTGGCATCGGAAGGCGAGTTGTAGAGAATGCAATCGTCGGTCTTGAGCAGGCGGGCGATTCTCGCTTCAAGTGCCGCCGTGGTCTCGGTTTGGCATCCTTCGGCTTGACCGACAGAACAATAACCATTCAGCGCAAATGGGGCAGGGGTGCTGAAATTCAGCAATTTCTGTCCGTCAATCTCAATGACGGCATCGGTTGTCATCAGTGTGCCAAGGCTGTTGTATAGCCCCGCATCGTTGATGGCGGCAAGGCGGCTGCACAGTTGTTCGCGAAAGTCGGTGTACATTGCATTTGCTGTTTCTGCGGGCAAAACTACATTAAATAATTGAAGGATTTAACGACATGGTGGCTTCCGATGATTAATCGGAGGATATTTTGCGCTTGTTTGGGAGCAAATCTGTGTAAACCTGTAAAGCAACTGTAAACCCACTGTAAAAAACTTTACACTTTTTTACACTTTACAAATTATTAAAATTGCTGTAAATCAGCAAAATAAAACTTTGGCACGCACCGTGTAATAAGTTTGGCACGAGAATAAAAAATTGAAAATGAAAATGAGAAGGACATCAGACAACGGACAACAGACAAAAACTTTTGCCTAATGCCTTCAACTTAAAACTTAGAGAACTTAAAACTTAAAATTTATAACTACTAAAACTTACAACTATGATTGCAACAACTATCAGAATCGAATCGTGGCGCCGCAGCGGACGCAACAATATGCTACAGAACCGTCACAATCGCTTGGCGGGAGCGTCAGTTAGAATAGCAAAAACCGCAAAACACTAACTTAAAACTTTGAAAACATAAAATTTATAACAATAAAAACATAAAACTATGATTACTACAACTATCAGAATTGAATCGTGGCGCCGAAGCGGACGCCGCTCAATGCAACAAAACCGTCGTACAAACATCGTGAAAGCGCCGATAATGGGAATGAGAACGGTGAAATGTTGAATTTAATGGTGAATCGGTGAATTGAAGTTGAGAAAATTTAGAAGGTTGAGAAGGTTTAGAGTCTAGTTTCGCTCAACCTTCTAAACCTTTAAAAACTTATAACTTCGAAAATTAATAACTTGTTCAGACGTGCCACGGCGCGTCTCTACCAAAAACAAACTAATATGATTTCATTATTTCGAAAAGGCAAAACGACTCGCGCGTCGTTCATAATCAACACTTTGGGAATGGGGGTGGCCATTGCGGCGTTTTACATTCTGGCGGTGCAGGTGAATTTTATGTTCGGCTACAATAAAAAACTGCCTGACCACGAGAACATCTATGCAATGCACGTTCCGCAATTTAACGGCGAGGGGCGTATGACATCGATTTGCCGACCGCTGGCCGAGCGGCTCATCAGCGAATTGCCCGAGATTGCCGCGGGTGGCGAGTTCGGACCGTGGGGTCAGAGTTGGCGCAGTTACAGCCTTCAGCCCGAGGGCGAGCACGGCAGCGCCGAAAACGGGTTTCCGCGCAATTTGAACACCCAATTTACTTATGTGACGAAACCGACCGTCGAAATACTTGGTTATGAGTTTATTCAAGGCTCGTGGGCGGCTATGGAAGGCGACGACCGCCATCTGGCCGTTTCGGAATCGCTGGCAAAGAAATTCGACCTGCAGGTGGGCGACATCATTCAAGAGAACGCCGACGATGGCAAGAAAATGTGCGAGGTGGTGGCCATCTTTAAAGACGCGCCAAAAAACAGCGACCTTGAGAGGTTCGACGTTTTATGTGATATTTGCAACGAATCTATAGACAGTTGGAGCGAGGGCAGTTTCACCTACATTGTGAAACCCGCCGCCGGACTTACACCCGACGACCTTGACCGCGCCGCCGACGCCCGTCTGCGCCGCGCCTGGACCGAGGGCGGTTTCTTCCCCGAAGGGTACGGCACTGCTGAAAACGACGAGGAACTTGAAGAGGCTATGGGTGAGGTGAATGTCAAATTCATTCCCATTGCCGACCTATATTTTTCCGAAATAGGGTCGAACTATATGCGCCAAGGTAACAAGGGTATGGCCTACGGTTGGATTGCCATCGCTTTGCTCATCTTGTTTGTGGCCATCATCAACTATGTGAATATGTTTTTTGCGCTGGTGCCGGTGAAAATGCGTGGCATCAACACCCGCAAGATACTGGGCAGCAGCCGCGCGAGCCTGACAATGAGCGTGGTTTTGGAGGCTGTGACAATGACGGCGGTGTCGGTGGGGCTGGCGGTTGTGCTGTTGCTGATAATGCAATCGACAACCTACGCCGGACTGCTGGCTTGCAGCGTGTCGATAGCCCGGAACGCAGGCGTGGCCTTGCTTTGCGCTGTGGGCGCCATTGTGGTGGCCGTGGGTTCGAGCCTTTATCCGGCGCTCTACATCACATCGTTTGAGCCGGCGTTTGCGCTCAAGGCGAATTTCGGTGCAAGCCAAACAGACAGAACTCTGCGCTATGCGCTTGTTATGGTGCAGTTTACGGTGGCCATCGCCTTCATTATTATGACAATTTTGGTCGATATTCAAAACCGATTCCTGCTGAAACACGATATGGGCTTCAACCGCGAGAATATTGTGGTTGCGCACGTGTCGAACAAAGTGGGCAACGAGTCGGAAACCGTTGCATCGGCGCTGCAGCGAAACCCGCAGGTGAAAGACGTGGCGTGGGGCGACGGCAGGCTGGTGTGGTGGGGACGAATGTCGTGGGGACAAACGATTGACGGCAACAATTGTATGTGGGAACTGTATCCGTGCTCGTGGAATATGCTTGATTTTCTGGGAATTGAAATTGTCGAAGGCCGTAACTTCACAAAGACCGACGCGCAGACCGAGACCGGCGTAATGATTTTCAACGAGACGGCCCGCAATCAGTACGGATTCACGCCTGGGAAAATGATTCCTGGTCACGCCAAGAAAGACGCCGAGATTGTCGGTATCTGCAAAGATTTTAACGCCTGGCCAATGAGCCAAGCCGTCCGCCCGTACTGCTTCTACGTTTGGGGCGACAACGGCTATCGTCCTTGCACCGAACTGTTTGTACGCACGACCGCGAGCGCCGATATCCGCGAGGTTTTCAAACACATTGAGCAGACCGTTATGAGCTTCGACGAGAAACTCACCACAGAGGACATCAACGTGCATCTGTTCGACAACGACTTGCAACAACTGTACGACGACGTCAAACGATTTGCAAAAGTGACTCGTATGCTGTCGATTATCACCATCATCATAGCGCTGCTGGGCGTGTTCGGGCTGGTGCTTTTCGAGACGGAATACCGCCGCAAGGAGATTGGCATCCGCCGCGTGAACGGCGCCACCATTGCCGACGTGCTGCGAATGTTCAATCGCCGCTACGTGCTGATTGTGCTGGCTTGCTTCGGCATTGCCGCCCCCGTCAGTTATGTGGTCATAAGCGCCTATCTGCAGCAGTTCGCCTACCGCACGGCCATTCACTGGTGGGTGTTTGTGCTGTCGCTCGTGGCTGTAATGGCCATCACAGTGACCATTGTGACGCTTCGCTCGCTGCGCGCCGCCACAAGCGACCCTGTGGAATCGTTGAGGACGGAATAATGGAGAATCGGTCAAGCGGTGAATCGGTGAATCGAATAGTTTGAAATCGATTAAACGATTCACCGATTAAACAGTTAAACAATAAAAAAACTTACAACAATGAAAAGTTTCTGGAATTTTCTAAAAAACAACAAGTTGTACGGACTTGTAAACCTTGTGGGACTGACAGTCTCGATGGCGTTTGTGCTGCTGCTGGCGGCGTATGTCCAACGGCAGTTGACAACCGACTCGTTTCAGAAGAACGCCGACCGCACCTATCTGATTGCCTGTGAGGGGCACCTGAATATGGGTTATTGGCTCGACAAGCACCTGAAGAACAATTTCCCCGAAATTGAGAAAGGCTGCTGCGTGGCCAGTTTATCTTCGGCCTGCGAGTTTAAAATTGACGGAGCCACCGTCTATGGCAGCGTTACGTGCGCCGACAGTAACTTCTTCGACATTTTCAGTTACGAACTGATTGCCGGCAACAAATCCGACTGGCACATATCGGGCGACCAATGTATGATAAGCCAAAAGTTTGCCAACGCCTATTTCGCTGACAAAGAACCGCTTGGACGAGTAATCACACTAAAAAACGAGAACGACGAATTTTCGCTCACTGTTTGCGGTGTTTTCAGCGATTTCGGCAATTCAATCATAAAAACACCCGATGTGTTGGCCCGTGGCGAGGTGATGCCGAAATGCAACCCGTCGCACAATGAGAATATGAGCAACGCTGCCGGGGGCGTTTGCTTTGTGATGACTTATCCCGGGGCCGACCTTCAGGCGCGACAGGCCGATATGCTCGACTGGATGAAACAGAACTGGTGGGTGTATAGAATTGGCGCGTTCAAAGATGTGAGGATGATTCCTTTACGCGATGTCTATTTCCTGAAAGAGGGTAACGGCGAATGGTCTGGTGCTCTGCACCTTGGCAACCGCAGTTTTGTGACCCTTCTGCTCGCAATGTGCCTTTTGCTGTTGGCGTTTGCAGTGCTCAACTATGTGAATATGAGCACGGCTCTGATGGGCTTCCGCGCCAAAGAGATGGCAACGCGGCGGCTGGTGGGTGCCGCCAAAAGCGGAATCTTCCTGAAAATTATTGCCGAAAGCACCGTTGTCTGCTTCATATCGATGCTGCTGGCCGTTGTGCTGGCAGAACTCTTTGCCCCTGCCGCGTCGCGCCTGCTGAACTATCACGTTTCGGTGTTCAGCGCCATATCGCCCGTGAACATACTGCTTGTGCTGGCATTCATAGCCGTTCTGGGATTCGTAGCAGGACTGGTTCCCGCCCTGCTCATTCAGAAGGCGCAGCCAATCGAGATTGTGCGCGGCACTCTTCGGCGCAAGACCAAAACCGTTTACAGCCGCGTTATCATTGTGATTCAGAACGTTGTGGCCGTGGTGATGCTTGTGTCGGCGCTCACAATGTGGCTTCAGATTCGCCATATGATTAACGCCGATTTAGGCTACAACACAAAGGATATTCTTGTTGTCGAGAATGGTTTCGGCACGTCGGGCGAACTTCGTCCCGCCATTGACAAACTGAATGCAACGTCGTGCGTTGAGATGGTCGGTCAGGGCAATGGAATCCCGCTTGAGCACACCAACAATTCAACTATGACTATCGACAACGGCGATTTTGTTTCTTTCCAAGAGATACAAGGCGATGACAACTATTTCCAAATTCTGGGGTTGAGAGTGAAACAGGACAATCATTTGGGACAGAAACAAGGTGAAAATAACGACCAATGGATTACATGGCTTAATGAGTACGCCTTCAAACTGATAGGTATCGATGAAACGGCTTCTGATTTTGTCTCACCAGGCAACGGCACAATCCTGATAGGCGGAATCTATTACGATTTCAAGATTCGACCGCTTGAGGCTGCACAAAGCGCAGCACTGATTTCGAACTGGGGCGAGAGTTCTGACGACAACTATCCCTGGACGCTGATTATCAAGACGACAGGCGACCACGCCACCGCCCGTCAGCAGGTTGAGGCTGCATTTAAGTCGGTCTTCCCCGATAAAATCTTCGAAGCCAAGTATATGGAGGAAATAATCGAAGATGGCTTCCGCGACGAACGGCGTGTGCTCAGCGTGATGTTCATCTTCACACTGTTGTCAATTCTGGTGTCGGCCTTGGGCCTGTTCGCGATGAGTTCGTACTATATGCAGCAGGAGATTCGCAGCGTGTCGGTCAAGAAGGTGTTCGGCGCCGAATATTCAGGCGTGCTTCGCGAACTTGTGCTGTCGTTTATGAAGATGGTTGGCGTGGCCTTTGTGCTTGGCATTCCGCTTGGCTGGTACGTTATGAGCCGCTGGCTTGCAGGCTACGGCCACCGTATCGACCTGTACTGGTGGATTTTCGCCCTTGCGGGCCTTACCGTGGCGCTGATTGCCGCCGTTTCGGTTCTCTACCAAAGCGTGAAAACCGCAAACACCAATCCCGCCGAGGCGCTGAAGAAAGAGTGAGAAAAGGGTGAATCGAAGTTGAGAAAGTTGAGAAAAGTTGAGAAAGTTTAGGCAACAAAAAAACTAAACTCTCTCAACCTTCTCAACAGCGAAGCGCTAAACCCTAACCAAGCGAAGCGATTAAACCTTTAAAGCTGAAAATGAATTGATAAAAATCGGCTAACCATTATGACTGTCCCGAACGGAAATTGCTTGTGGTTTCTGTTCGGGATTCTTTAAAATATGAGACAAATTATAATTAACGCGAAAAAACGACCAATAAAGCCCAAAAACGCTACTTTAGCACCGATTTATGCGCCGATTGGTTTTATCATCGATTTTCGTCATCAGCAGTCTGGCGGCTTTCGCGCAGTTTACGATTGCGCCATTCCGCCCCGACTCCTTCGCCGTTGCCGACCGAAGCCACAACCTGATTGAGCTGCACGACACCGCCGCATGGCAACGCTTTGGCGGCAAGCTGGCAGCCTGCACTGAAAGCGACACCGCCCGAGTGAGCATTGTCCACATCGGCGACTCGCATCTTCAGGCCGATTTTTTCTCGGGCGAAATGCGACGCTGTATGCACAAGATGACGGGTCGTCTGCAACCGTCGCGCGGACTGTTTTTTCCTTATGCCTTGGCTAAAACCAATAACCCAACCAACTACCGCGTGACGTGGCGCGGTGAGTGGACTTGCCACAAGTCAACCGAAAAAGATTGCGGCACTTTGGGTCTGACAGGAATGAGTGCCACCGTCAATAGTGATACTGCGTATCTGATTATAAAAACTCGCGATAACGAATTCGGATTCTACGGAGGAACACATTTGCAGATGCTTGCCGAAGTTGGTGCCTCGAGTCTCGAACCCCAGATTCTTTACCCTGAAGGCGCTGAAATTGAAAGCTTTAGCTTTCTGTCGCAAAGCATTGTCTGGAATCTGCACTGCCACACCGACTCGGTGGTCATTGGCTTCCGCCGGAAAAGCGTTGACCAACAGACGTTTACCCTTTACGGTCTCAATTTGTTCGACGCCGAAGGTGTTGAATATCACGCTGCCGGCGTGAATGGCGCGCGGGTTTCATCGTACTTGAAATGCGAGCGCTTTGCGGCCCAACTCACAGCCTTGCATCCTGATTTAGTGATAGTTTCGTTGGGCACCAACGACTCGTATATGCCGCGATTCGACAGCACCGCTTTTGCCGCGCAACTCGAAAAACTGGTGGCGGAAATCCGTGCCGCACAGCCCGATTGCGCCATTCTGCTCACCACGCCCGGCAACAACAAACTGTCGGGCAAGCCGAATCAAAACGCCGTGATTTGCACCGAAACAATCTGCCGCGAAGCCAAACGGCTAAACTCCAGCGTTTGGAATTTCAACGCCGTAATGGGTGCACCCGAAAAAATCGGTCTTTGGTACGACGCCAGGCTAATATCTTCTGATTACGTGCATCTTACACGCGCTGGTTACAAATTTCAGGCTCACTTGCTGATTGACGCGCTCTTGTCGGGTGCGTTTTGGCCAACAAACTCATTCACTGACGATTAAACCGCACCGCAATGATTAATTGGTTACAGTTCGACGCTAATCAGCCGCTGCTTTTCACAAGGCCGTCATTTTGGATTTTCTTTGTGGTGGTTTTTGCTGTTTTCTGCTTGATTCACAAAAAGTTGAAATGGCGCAGCGTGTGGCTTTTGGTTGCAAGTCTGTTCTTCTACTACAAGTCGAGCGGTTTTTACTTTATCTTGCTGATACTGTCGGTGTTAGCCAACTACGGTTTTGGGCGCGCCATTGCCGCCAACCGTCCCGCAGGCAAGCGCTGGCTGGCCGTGGCCGTTGTTTTCAACCTTGCTTGGCTCGTTTATTATAAATATGTGTACCTGTTCGCGGGCTGGTTCTCGCAACTCACAGGCGTGAGTGTCAGCGTTCACGACTGGCTGGGCGACAGCCTGCAAGCCATTGTCAGCGGCCACCCGCAGGTTACCGACATTGTGCTGCCCGTCGGAATCTCGTTTTTCACTTTTCAGGCCATCAGTTACGTGACCGACATATATCGCCGTAAGATTGAGCCACTTACAAGCATTTTCGACTTCGGATTCTACCTGACGTTCTTTCCGCAACTTGTTGCCGGCCCCATTGTCCGCGCCGCCGATTTTGTACCGCAAATCAGCCGCCCGTTCTTCATCTACCGCGAAGAGTTTGGACAAGGTTTATTCTTCATTATCAACGGTTTAGTTAAGAAGATAATTGTTGCCGACTACATCTCGGTAAACTTTGTCGACCGCATTTTCGACTCGCCAACGCTCTACTCCGGATTCGAGAATCTGCTGGGCGTATATGGCTATGCCATACAGATTTACTGCGATTTTTCGGGCTATACCGACATTGCCATCGGCATTGCGCTGTGGCTGGGTTTCCGCCTGAGCGTGAACTTCAATTCGCCCTACAAAGCCGACTGCCCCACCGATTTCTGGCGGCGCTGGCACATCTCGCTGTCGTCGTGGTTGCGCGACTACCTTTACATTCCGCTCGGCGGCAACCGCAAAGGCCGCGTGCGCACCTACGTCAACCTGTTCCTAGTTATGCTGATTGGCGGACTCTGGCACGGCGCCAACCTGAAATTTGTGATTTGGGGCGCACTTCACGGATTATATCTTATTGTCGATAAGCTATTTAAATCGATATTCGGAACAAGCAGCCGCCTACGCCCGCTTAAAATATTCCTGACATTCAATGTGGTGGCCTTCACGTGGATTGTGTTCCGCGCCGACTCGCTCGCCACAGCCAATGAGATTCTGAATCAGATATTTACAGCCTTCAATGCCAACCATATTGGCGAATATTTGGCAGCCTATTGGCAGATAGTCGCCGTAATGGCTATTGCTTACGTAATTCACTGGTTGCCAAGCTGTTTCAAAAACTGGTACCGCGGTCAGTTTGCCATAATGCCAATGTGGCTGCAGGTGGCCGTGACGGTTGTGGCGGTGTTTGTGCTTGTGCAGTTCAGCCAATCGGGGTTGCAGCCGTTCATCTATTTTCAGTTTTAATCTTCCCATAATTCAACCATTGAACCATTGTGCCGCCATTGAGGCTTAAAATCTGAGTAATCATCGATAAAATTCTGCCGTCATATTGGTGCGAATGAAATTAAAATTAAATTGCAGTCGATGAAAATCGGTTCCCAAAACGGATTGTCGGGGGCTATTAAAATCGATGTAAATATTTGGTTTGTAATTATTAAGATGTTTTGAAAATCGGAAGAAATTAATAGTATATTTTACTTTTATAAACACTAAACACAACACGACTATGATTCGTAAATTACTTTCAGTATCAATTCTTGCCTGCTCGGCGATGGGGCTTATGGCTCAGCCTGCGGGTGGCAAAAAAATCAGCAATGAGCTGATTGGTATTTTCTTTGAAGACATCAGTTCGTCGGCCGATGGCGGATTGAGCGCCGAGCTGGTTCAGAACGGTTCGTTTGAGTACAATCCGTCGGAGCGCGACGGCTGGGGGCCGGGCACTATGTGGAAGGCCATCCGTCCCGGACACTCGCTCGGATATCCCGAAGCGCGCCAAATTGAACCGCTCAACGAGAACAATCCCAACTACATGCGCATTCATGTTGAGCGCGTGGGACATTTCCGCGATTTCAATGGCTGGACTGGTGCAGGCTTGCAGAACGACGGCTTCGACGGAATGCGTATTGCAGCAGATGCCAAGTACGATTTTTCCGCCTTTATGCGCAACCCCGATGGTGTTGACAAGGACGTGCGCGTGGCAGTTGTACAGCCCGGACGCGGCTGGCGCAGTCAACCAACCATCATTCTCGACACCACATTCAAGGTATCGGGCAAGGGCTGGAAAAAATATGAGTACACGCTCACATCGAAACAGGCCTGCGACAGCGCCTGCCTGCAGATTTTGGCGCTTACAGTGGGTGATATCGATGTTGACATGATTTCGCTGATGCCGCAGGACACCTACAAAGGTCACGGCATGCGCAAGGATTTGGCACAGGCTCTGGCCGATTTGAATCCGAAGTTCATGCGCTTCCCTGGCGGATGCGTAGTGCACGGCGGTGGCGACGGATTCTGGAACACCTATATGTGGAAAAACACTGTTGGTCCGCGCGAGCAGCGTAAGGCGCAGAAGAACACCTGGGGCTATCATCAGTCGCTCACCATCGGCTACTATGAGTATTTCCAATTCTGCGAAGACCTTGGAATGCAGCCGGTTCCAATTCTGCCATGCGGTGTAAACTGCCAAGGCTCAAACGGCGGTTGGAACATGTATCCCACTCAGGCTCAGGACGCTTGCCCGATGGAAGATATGGAACAGTGGACACAGGACGCACTCGACCTGATTGAGTGGGCCAACGGCGACGCTAGCACAAAATGGGGCAAAGTCCGCGCTGATGCCGGCCATCCGAAACCGTTCGGTCTCAAGTATTTAGGCTTGGGCAACGAAGAGAAGATTTCGCCCGAGTTTGAAGAGCGTTTTAAATATATGTATAACAAGATTAAGGCAAAATATCCTGATATTGTGATTGTTGGAACAGCAGGACCTGGCTCGCACCCCGACAATCCCGACTATCAGAATGGCTGGCGCATCGCCGAAGAAGTCGGCCTGCCAATCATTGACGAGCATTACTATGAGCCGCGCGACTATTTCCTGAACAAGCGCCAATATGACAATTATCCGCGCGACCGCAAGACCAAGGTTTATCTGGGCGAGTATGCCGCAAAGGACAAAAAACTGATTGACGCTTTGGCTGAAGGACTTTATCTGCTTCACGTTGAGCGCAATGGCGATGTGGTTGTAATGACTTCGTACGCACCGCTTTTCGCCCGCAAAGGCGCCACCAACTGGAACCCCGATTTGATTTATTTCGACAACGAAAAGCCTTATCTCACTTGCAGTTACTACGTTCAGCAGTTGTTTGGTCAGTCGAGCGGCGATTACTATTATGGTGATTGCGTGAAATTTGACCGCGCCGATGATAACCTGCTTGGTCAGTCGGTTATCTACGACAGCAAAACAAAGAAACTGTTCGTAAAAGTCTGCAACGCAGGCTCTTCGGCTGCCCAAGCCAATATCGACCTTAGCCGTTTCAAGGTTAAGCCTAACGCAGTGAAAACAACTCTTTCAGGCAATCCCGACGACGAGAACAACTACGACCGTCAGCCGGTTGTGCCAATGAAGGAAAATGTCAGCATCAAAGGCAAATTTGCAGAGAAAATCTTGCCTTACTCATTCGTAATGTGGACGATACAGTTGTAAAAAATGAATTGGAAATTTTGAATTCAGAACAAAAATGTAGGGGCAATAAATTTCGCCCCTATTTTTTTCTTGAAGGTTCTCTTTGGATGAAAAAGAATTGAAATAACATTTACTGTTGTCTGCTCTTTTTCATATTGATGTCAGTTTTGAACCGAAAAAAGTGTATATTTGCACCGCTTTTTGCCGCGGGTGTGGCGTAATTGGTAGCCGCGCTAGACTTAGGATCTAGTGCCGTGAGGCGTGGGGGTTCGAGTCCCTTCATCCGCACAGTTGTCTCAACCGCTTCCGACGATTCGGTGGCGGTTTTTTAAATTTTATCTGGATAAAACTCTCAAAAAAGAGAAAAAATGAACATCACAAGAGAAAACATCGACGAGCAGAACATCGTTGTAACACTGAATGTCGCAAAAGCCGACTACGAAGAATCAGTTGAAAAAGCATTGAAAGACTATCGCAAAAGGGTGAGCCTTAAGGGTTTCCGTCCTGGCAACGCGCCTATGGGCCTTGTCAAGAAAATGTATGGCAAAGCCATTCTTTGGGACGAGTTGAACCGCGTGGTGTCGAAGAACCTGATGGAATATCTGAAGAACGAAAAAATCGACTTCCTCGGCGAGCCGCTGCCTAGCACCGAGCGCCCGTCGGACATCGATTTGGAAAACAAAGAAGAGTTCAAGTTCACTTTCGATTTGGGCCTGAAACCCGCTTTTGACCTGAAATTGAGCAAGAAAGACAAAATCAACTACTACCAGATTAAAGTCGGCGAAGAAATGGTTGACGGAATGGTAGAAAGCAACTCATACCGCTTCGGCAAGACCGTAAGCGCTGACAAGGTTGAGGAAAAAGACCTTGTAAAAGGTACTTTCGAGCAACTGGCCGACGACGGCAGCGTGCTTGAGGGTGGCGTGAGGGCCGAAGACGCTCTGTTTGCTGTTGACCGCATCAGCGATGATTCAGTTCGCGCACTGGTGATTGGCGCAAAGAAGGGCGACATCATCGATTTCGACATCGCGAAAGCGTTTACCAACAACACCGACCGCGCTCAAATGCTGCGCATAACTGCGGCTGCCGCAGAAAAACTTTCGGGCAACTTCCGCTTGACAATCAACGATATAAGCCGCCACGAGCCTGCCGTTATGAATCAGGATTTGTTTGATATGATTTACGGCAAGGGCGTTGTGAACTCGGTTGACGAGTACCGCGCAAAAATCAAAGAGGAATTCGGCAAGGAACTGGCCATTCAGAGCGACTTCAAGTTCATCATCGACGCCAAAGAGAAACTTGTTGAGAAGGCCGATATGAAACTGCCCGACGAGTTCCTGAAACGCTGGATTGTTGTGGCTAACGAGAAGACTACTAAAGAAGACGTCGAGAAATCGTACCCCGAAATGCGCAAAGAGTTTGCTTGGCAGTTGATTAAGGGCAAAATCGCCACTGAAAACAACATCGAGATTTCAGAAAACGACCTTCTGGACGCAGCCAAAGAGCAGATTTCGTCGCAGTTCCGTCAGTACGGCCTGTCGACTCTGCCCGACGAGCAACTGACAGAGTTCGCCAAACAATCGCTCTCGAAAGAGGAAGAGCGTCAGCACCTGCACGACCGCAAACTCGACGAGAAGATTGCCGCCTGGCTGAAAGAAACTGTGAAAGTTGAGTCGAAAGAGGTTACAACACAGGAATTTAACGAACTTTTTAAGTAATAGCAATATGATTCCGAACGACGAATTCAGGAAATATGCCGTCGGACACGCTGGCATCAGCAGCCTGACCTACCACCGCTTCACTTCGGCGATTAACAACAGTTACATTACGCCGAACATCATTGAGGAACGCCAACTGAACGTGGCTTCGATGGACGTGTTCTCGCGTTTGATGATGGACCGCATCATCTTCCTTGGCGTGCCCATTGACGATGACGTGGCAAACATCATTCAGGCTCAACTGCTTTTCCTTGAATCGGTCGATAACACAAAGGATATTTCGATTTATCTGAACTCGCCTGGCGGTTCGGTTTACGCGGGATTGGGCATCTACGACACAATGCAACTTGTGGCGCCCGATGTGTGCACCATCTGCACAGGTATGGCCGCATCGATGGCCGCCGTGCTGATGACCGCAGGAACCAAAGGCAAACGCTCGGCTCTGCCGCACTCGCGCATAATGATTCACCAACCGATGGGCGGCGCGCAAGGTCAGGCTTCGGAAATCGAAATCACGGCCCGCGAGATTCAGAAGTTGAAAAAGGAACTTTACGAAATCATCGCCAAACATTCGGGCCAACCTTACGACAAGGTTTGGGCCGACAGCGACCGCGACTACTGGATGACAGCCGCCGAGGCGAAGGAATACGGAATGATTGACGAGATTCTGGAACCGAAGAAAAAATAATCTGAACCGATGAGCATATTGAAATAGATTTTCGGCCAGCCGAGAATCTATTTCGTTTTTAATGATTTATGATTTAGGAATTAGGAATTGGAATTTAGGATTTAAGATTTAGATTTTTACGATAACTTTTTAATATTCAATATATTGAAAAACAATACAACAATCGACCGATGCTCGTTTTGCGGACGCTCGCGCAAAGATGTGGCAATCCTGATTTCGGGATTGAACGGATTCATCTGCGAATCGTGCGTGAGCCAGGCCAGCGAGATTATCAAAGACGAAATCCAGCATCAGCAGAAATTCGATTTGAATGATATTAAACTGCTGAAACCGAAAGAGATAAAGGAATTTCTGGACCAGTATGTGATTGGCCAGGACGATGCGAAAAAATACCTTTCGGTGGCCGTCTACAATCACTACAAGCGTCTGGCTCAGCCTAACACGAAGGACGATGTCGAGATTGAAAAATCGAACATTATTCTGGTTGGCGAGACGGGCACGGGCAAGACGCTGCTGGCTCGCACCATCGCCAAAATGCTGAATGTGCCGTTTACCATTGTCGATGCCACGGTGCTCACCGAGGCGGGCTACGTGGGCGAGGACATTGAGAGCATTCTGACGCGCCTGCTTCAGGCGGCTGATTACGATGTGAAGGCGGCCGAGCGAGGTATTGTTTTCATTGATGAGATTGACAAGATTGCCCGCAAGGGCGACAACCCGTCGATAACGCGCGATGTGAGCGGCGAGGGTGTTCAGCAAGGCTTGTTGAAACTGCTAGAGGGCTCGATTGTGAACGTTCCGCCACAGGGCGGCCGCAAGCATCCCGACCAGAAAATGATCCCAGTGGACACAAAAAATATTCTGTTCATCTGCGGCGGCGCTTTCGACGGTATCGACCGAAAGATTGCGCAGCGCCTTAACACTCAGGTTGTTGGCTACGGCAACAGCGCCCGCACAGCCCAACTCGACCGCAAGAATATGATGCAATATGTGGCACCGCAGGATTTGAAGGCCTTCGGTCTGATTCCCGAAATTATCGGCCGTCTGCCTGTTCTTACGCACCTTAACCCGCTGGACCGCACTGCTTTACGCAATATTCTGACAGAACCGAAAAACGCCATCATCAAGCAGTATGTGAAACTCTTCGAGATTGACGGCATCAAACTGACATTCAGTGAAGAGACGTTCGAATACATTGTGGATAAGGCAGTTGAGTTCAAACTTGGCGCGCGCGGGCTGCGTTCAATCTGCGAGATTATTATGAACGACGCAATGTTTGAAATGCCGTCGGAAAAGGTGAAAGAGTTCACCGTTACGCTCGACTACGCCAAATCTAAACTCGACAAGGCCAACCTGCACAAACTGCAACTGCAATAGTTATGCAATCAGACGGTTACCGTGAGCAAGGGCTTCGCAGCCAACTGGTTGCCGAACTGGCTAAAAAGGGCATTGCCGACCAAAACGTGCTGGCCGCCATTGGCAAAATTCCGCGCCACGTGTTTATGGACAGCGCGTTCATCGATTTCGCCTACGCCGACAAAGCCTTCCCGATTGGTGCGGGACAGACTATCAGTCAGCCATTTACGGTGGCTTTTCAAACGCAACTTCTGAATCTGAAAAAGGGCGACAAGGTGCTTGAAATTGGCACTGGCTCGGGCTATCAGACTGCGGTTTTGCTTGAGATGGGCGCAAAGGTGTATACCATTGAGCGTCAGCGCGAATTGTACCATAAAGTTCAGCAGATGCTGCCGCCGATGGGCTACCACCCGCAATTCTTCTACGGCGACGGCTACCTTGGCAAACCCACCTACGGCCCGTTCGACAAAATTCTGGTTACGGCTGGCGCACCGTCGATTCCCGAAAAACTGCTGCCACAACTGAAGGTTGGCGGCGTGATGGTTGTGCCCGTGGGCGACAAGCAGCAGCGAATGTTCCGCATTGTCCGCACGAGCGAAACTGACTTCACCAAAGAGGATTTCGGCGACTGTATGTTTGTGCCGATGCTTGAGGGGGTGAATAGAGGGTGAGATTGAAGGATTGAATAACTGAATAATTTAAAAGTGATAAAAAAAACGCCGCACAATCGCGCGGCGTTTCACACACTCTTCCAATATCTTAATAAAAAATCTCGTAGGTTCTTTTATAGTCGTCACCTTGAGACTCTTCAATCTTTGTGAGATATTCACCATCGTAAATGTATGTAAATGTGGTGGTTTTGTCAACTTCTGTTTTTCCATCCTCAACTGACATCCCAACCATCGATGATGGCAAATTTTTGACTCTCTTACCAAAGTAACCTGTGAATGGCATCAAATCCTCATATATGTAAAACAGGTCAACGTTCAGATTGTTAAGTGTTTGACCATACGAATATTTAACTATATAGTCTTCGCCTTTATTTTCAAGTTCTACAACGTTGCCATTCTCATAAGTGTATTTCATTTCCGAACTGTAAGTTTCACCCTTATATTCGTATATAAATAAATAAGATGCCAAATAGCCATCGGCAGAATAGTTAAACTTTACGGTTGTTTCATCCTCATCATAAACAAGTTGAGAAATTCTGCCTTTTTCGACATTGCAAGTCACATCATCATATTTTATGGAATTTTCGGTGTATTGATAAATAACGCTTTCTTCAAGTTCACCATTATAAAAAGATTCATCTTTTATCAGTTTGCCGTTCTCATCAAAGTAGTAGATGTAAATGCTGGTTTTTGAAGTTTCTTCAAATGTCCTTTCAACTGTTTCTACAATTTTTGAAACTTTTTTTGGAAGAATGTTCTGAGTTTCAGCGTTTTGTCCTTCATCATCGTCTTTTTTACAACCTGCAAAAACAAATGCAGCCGTCAGGCAAGCAACCAATCCATAGTTTAATATTTTTCTCATTGTTGTAATGTTTTAGTTATTAATATATTAATTGTATTTTACTTTTTGTAAGTTCTTGTGTCGATTGGGGTGAGATACACACATAAAAAAGCGTGACACTCTTTCGTTTTCATCGAGACTTTGAGGCTTGGACTACCTAACTACTACCGACTATAACAAACAAAGCCCACGCCACGAGGCGAGGAATATCTTCGGTTTGTTTTGGTAGTAGTTTAGTTATTTTGAAAGTGTCCAATTTCCAAAGTCTCAAATCAATCTACTTGCTTTTCCCTATTTATAATATGTGTATCAATTGTCTCCGTTTATGCCATAGGCGAGTGTTTTTGTTAAACAATATTCAAATGTATAAAAAAAAGGATAATTCAAACTTTAGTAAGAAGAATCTGTGAGAATATGTATTCTGATTTGGGCTTAAAAATAATCAGGTGCAACTTATGTATGACTTGAATCTATATTCATTCCTCACTTTACCTTTCCCCGATTGTCTATCTTCACTTTCACTAAATCGTCGTTCTTGTAGGTGGCTTCGTACACCACTTCGCCCTAGTGTTGCTTTGCGCGCAATTAGCGACCGTACTTGTTGAAATATCGCAGATTATTTGTTTGGATTTTTGCGAAAACTAGAAGATTATTTGTTTGGATTTTTGTTAAAATTGACAAATTATTTGTTTGGATTTTTGCAAAAACTGGCAGATTAATTGTTTGGATTTTTGCAAAAGCGTTATATTTGCATTGCTAAAACGTTGAATTGATGTATTATAAAAGGATAATCGACAAATATCTGACGAATTGGGCAGAGCAACCGTTGCACAAGCCGCTATTGCTACGGGGTGCACGCCAGGTTGGAAAATCTACGGCAATTCGTCATTTGGGTGAGCAGTTTGTCAGTTTTGTTGAGGTTAATTTCGAACGGCAACCTGCATTTAAGGAATTGTTTCAGCCCGATTTAGATGTCAAACGCATTGTTCCTCAGTTGGCGGCGCTGGCTGGCCAACCAATTGATGCGGGCAAAACGCTCCTTTTTCTCGACGAAATTCAAGCCTGTCCCGAGGCAATTATGGCTTTGCGATTCTTTAAAGAAGATTTGCCAGAGCTGCACGTTGTTGCAGCAGGCTCGCTGCTTGAGTTTGCTCTCAACAATCTGCCTACATTCGGTGTCGGACGCATTCACTCAATGTTTATGCACCCAATGACTTTCGACGAGTTCTTAATAGCCAACGGTGAACAACTGCTCATTGATGCGCGAAACCAAGCCTCTGTCAGTCAACCCTTGCCAGAGCCTATGTATCAAAAACTTATCGAATTGTTGCGGACATATATTCTTGTTGGCGGAATGCCAGAATCGGTTGCTTGCTGGGTTGAAAAACACGATTTTTTAAGATGTCAGGAGGTGCAAGATGACATTTTGGTAACCTACGAGGACGATTTTCCAAAATACAAAAAACGCGTCATACCCGAGTTGTTGCGACAGACGTGGCGAAGCGTGGCGGTTCAGGCGGGGCAAAAATTTGTCTATTCGCAAGTCGGTGATTATAAGGTGGCTGAGGTTAAAAATGCGCTGGAACTTTTAACACGCGCAGGGCTTATTGTGCCAGTAACTCACACCAATGCCAATGGTTTGCCGTTGGGCAGTGAGGCCGATACCAGTTACCGCAAAATGCTTCCGTTCGATACGGGGCTGATGCTTCGTTTGCTGAATATGACCACTGGCGACATTTCCGAACTGACTACCCAAATTCTTACTGGCAGCGCTGCCGATTTGGTAAACAAAGGTGCTGTGGCCGAAGTGCTTGCAGGATTGGAAATGTATCGTTATCAAACGCCTAATGTCCGTCACGAAATGTTTTACTGGATTCGGCAAATAAAAAACTCTTTGGCTGAGGTGGATTACATAACCAATTATAAATCAATTGTGTTGCCTGTTGAAGTAAAAGCAGGAAAGCAGGGTGGAATGAAAAGTCTTTGGGCGTTTATGCGTGAAAAGAAATTGACAAAGGCCGTTCGCTGTTCGCTTGAAAACTTTGGCGCTATCACATATATAGACCACGAATCAAGCGATGTTAATCGCAGTGTCTTGATTTGTCCGCTGTTTGCTATCTCGCAGATGGACAAGAATTTGGCGCTGGCCGATTCTTAATTTTCTGGATTTGGCCGTCTCAACATTTCCTCACTTCACCTTACCCCGATTGTCAACCTTCACTTTCACTAAATCGTCGTTCTTGTAGGTGGCTTCGTACACCACTTCGCCCTTCATTGTCAGCACTTTGTAGGTGCCGTTGCGCATTCCGTTGTGGTAGTTGACTTCGGTGTTGAGCGGGCCTTCGTCGTACCAAGTCAGCCACTGGCCGTCTTCGCGTCCGTTCTTGTACTGTTCCTGGCGCAACTGACGGCCGTACTCGTTGAAATATTTCCACACGCCGTTCTTCACGCCGTTCAGGTAACTGCCTTCAAACTCTGGCTTCCCATTAATACGGAACGTTTGATAAACGCCGTGGTAAACGCCCTTCTGGTAGTTCTCAACCATCCGCAACTGGCCGCCTTCGTACCAATAGGTGGCCGTGCCGTGCTTGATGTTCTGTCGGTAATTGACAACGTATTGGCGGTCGCCGTTCGGGTAGTAGCCGTTCCAAGTGCTGTCCATCATTCCGTCGCGGAACCAGCCCGTCTGCTCGGTCTGGCCGTCTTCAAACCACTGAATCCAGTAGCCCGTCTCGCGGCCCTTTGCAAAGTCACCTTCGTGGAATTTCTTGCCGTCTTCGTAGTACACAACCCAGTGGCCGTCCTTCTTGCCGTGCGCAAAATCGCCTTCCTTCCACACCTGGCCGTTGGCGTACCAGTAGGTCCAGTGGCCGTCCATTTCGCCGTCGCGATAGTGGCCTTCGTTGCCCTTTTGGCCGTCGGTGCGCCAGTATGTCCACAAGCCGTCCTGAACATCGTTTTTGAAGTTACCTTCAATGTCGAGTTTGCCGTCTTCGCGCCACCACGTTGCCTTGCCGTCCTTCTTGTCGTTGGTGAAATTTATCTCGTCCGACTTGCCGTCCGACACAAACCAGTCGGTCTGCAGGCCGTTTTTCTTGCCGTCTTTGTAGTTCACGCGCATCTTCTGCTTGCCGTCGAAATACCAGAAATTCCACTCGCCATCTTTCTGATTATCTTTTAGATGGCCTTCCATTTCCTTCTGTCCGTTGGCGTAGTAGCGAATGTTGACGCCATTCTCGTAGTTCATTTCGCTTTTCAGCGCGCCTTCGCGATAGTAGGTCAGCCACTTGCCAACTTCAACGCCAGCCTTGTAATGGCCGCTGCTCATCATTTTCCCATTCGGGAAATAGCGCTTCCAAAGGCTGTCTTCGCGACCGTTCAGGTAGTAGCCTGTCTCTTTTATTTGTCCTGATTGATAGTAAGTTGTGAAAACACCCTTGCCGTCTTTCACAGTCTGATTCTTGCCGTCTTCCCAATAGTTGACCAGCAGAACCGAGTCGCGGAAGTGGCGCTCTTCGCGGTATTTCAGCCCCGAGCCGTTGTAGTAGGTCCAGGTGCTGTCTTTGCGGCCCGATTTATAGAAGCCTTCCGTCTTCGGGCTGCCGTTCAGGTAGTTCTCAACGTAGCGGCCGTGCATAATGCCATTGCGGAACTCGCCCTGGTTCTGAATTTTTCCATTGCTGAAAAAATAGGTGAGCCGCCCGTGCACCGCACCATTGCGGAACTCAATTTCTTCGGTTTTCACGCCAGTACTGTCGTAGTAGGTCCAGAGTCCGTTTTCCTTCCCTTGAACAAGAACGCCTTCGCTGGCCACCTGGCCGTTTTTGTACTTGTTCACTATTCTCTCTTGCGCATAGGTCGTTGCCGATAACGCAATTAGCAGTATGACAGCAATTTGTTTCATCTGTTTCAGTTTTTTCAGCAATAGGGCAAAGCTAATGTTTTTGTTTTATCACCCAATCAAACCAATGTATAGTTTGACTAACGGATTTTGGAAAAAACGCGGAACAGTTACGGTATGCGGAATATCCGATGAAAAACCATATGTCCAATGCCGCATATCATTTTATTTTCTATATTTCGTCACTTTTTTAACAACTACTATTTATGATGAATTATAGAAGGTTGGCTCTTGCGTTGTGTTCTGTCATGGGAATTTGCAACGTCGGGGCACAGGAAGTTGCTGACAGCAACGATTACCACTATCTTACCACGGCCAACACGGTCATCAATGTTGACGATTTTGCGACAGGTGTTGAAACCGATGTATGGCATTTTCTGATTGGAAAAATTCCCGGACTCGATATCACTATCGAAGGTGAGTCGGCTTATGGCATCGGAGCGTTCAGAATGCGCGGCGGGCCGTCGGCAATGTCCAATAAAAGCGACTTGCTTTGGATTGTCGATGGATTGTATCAGCCTTGCGGCGATGTTATTTCCGCACTCAATCCTAATGATATTGAATCGATTCGAGTTCTGCGTGACGCAGCAGCCATTGCGCCATACGGCGAAGCTGGTGCCAACGGCGTTGTTGTGATTAAAACACGCCATCCGTCAGACGGGAAACTGACTTTTGCCTACGATGGCAACGGGTCGATGAATACCTACGACTTTGATAAAGACAACAGGTCGTACAGCACCAAACACAATGTTTCGATGTCGGGAGCTGTGGCCGATATGCCTTGTCGCGCGGCTTTTGGCTATAACCTTATAAACAGCGTGTGGGACAATGTGGACGTAGAACGCTTTTCTGGCAATTTGTGGTTTGGTCCGCGCCTTCTCGACAATCATCTCCGTATAGACGTGAACGGTTACAGCAGGTGGGAGAGCAATTGGTTAATCAACACAGAGATGGCCAATAGAAATATCATTGGCCGAGCAGCAATCGATTATGCGGTTCATTCGCTTGAATCGCTGCACGTTAACTTGACTGGCGGCATCAATTATCATAGCGCGGAACTATCTTCCGACGATGTCAATGAAGTTTCTGACCGAACCGACAAAATGCTTGACGCCAATATCAATTACAATCATCAGTTTGCTGAAAAACAAAGTGTTGAAGGCAGAGTGGGGGTGTCGTTGTGGGATAATCAATTGGACGAAACCGCTTTCTACGCGCAGGTTTATGCGAACACGGGCAGCATATTCTTAAACGCCAACGCTCGCTATTCATCTATCGACCAGGAATTTGGCGATAATCAGAAACGCCTGTCGGCATCGTATTCGATGGGTGTAAAACCGATTGACGCGCTCACGGTGCGTGCCGGTGTGGGCGCCCTGGGACTGAATGCCGGCGAAAAACCATCGCGCAACTATTCCGACAATGCAGTTGGCAAAACGTTGTCAATCAACTTGGGAACTGATTTCAATTTCTTGAAAAACAGGCTGTCAGGTTCTGTTGATTTCTATTATCACAAGAATTATGATGAAAAGCCAAACTATGTTGAAGAAGATGGAGGATATTTCTTTCATCGAAACGTCGACTTGGACGCACTGTCGCTCAAAAACCGTGGAATAGAATTGTTGCTGAATGCCAAAATAATTGATGCAGAACGCGTTAAATGGAATGTTCGGGCAACGTTCGCAGCCAATAAATATGCTGTGGGATACAAAAATGCTGAGCATCCGGTTTTGCAGCAGACTGATGATGGCCTGATATTTCTAGCGGAAGACGGTGGTAAACCACTGACATTCTTCGTGATGGAAAATGTCTATACAAAAGATGGAGACAAGTATCCGAGCCTTTATCGCGATTTGGATGGCGATGGCGAAATAACTGAAAAAGACTATGTTCCGTATCATAGCCCGATTCCGTCGGCAACGGCTGGATTCAGTACTCGTCTTGATGTGTATGGCGCATATCTTCAAATAGACGGCCATTCCCAAATCGACCGGTATAATATCATTGGCGTCTCAACGCCCGAATCTTGTGATGTGCATAATTCATCGTTCTTGCGCATCGACAATGTGGTTTTGGGCTACAAGTTTGACCATAATGGATTGAGCGGGAAAATTTATGTGGCCGCCAGCGATTTTATGGTATTCACCAAGGCCGAAACAACAGACCCGGAACTGGTCGTCGGCTACGATCAGGGTTATAATTTCCGCCGTCCGACAATCTTCAGCCTAGGTCTGAAGCTGAATATTAATCTGAAAGACTGAACGTTATGAAAAAGATAGGAACAATATTTGGTATGGCATTGATGCTGTTTGTTTTATCAACATGCAGCAACGACAACATTGAGCATGCCGTGGTACAGGACGTTTCCGGTATTGACTTGAATGTAGAGCACTATTACGACTATTTTTTACTTAATTGGTCGCAACCCAAAATACGCACCAATAAAGGCGGTTATGCAGCGCTATTGTATAGTGTATACTCATACGACATCTACGTGAAAGGCGCCGATGATGACTCTTTCGTTTATTTGAAATACGCATATGATGGTGAAGCGTTTATTTATAGTGAAGAGATATTTTCGGTAATTGGCTATGGCCAAGACAAGGTTGTTTTTGGCATAAAATTAAAAGATGATCAAGAATCAGATTTTCTCAAAATTTCAGACGGTTACGATATGGCTGATCAGCCCGGCCCCACTCATGACGACGTGGTAATTACCGTGTCGGCTGATAGTAACAGGGGCACTGTAACCGGCGGCGGTACATACGCTTATGAGAGCACGGTGACGCTCACAGCTGTTCCTAACGATGGTTATGAGTTTGATAAGTGGAATGATGGCGCAACCGTAAATCCAAGAGAGATTTATGCTTCTGAAGATTTGAATCTTGTGGCTTATTTTTATGAATGCGACAAGAATCTCTATCCTGCAGGCACATTGTCGAATGGATGGATAGTGCGCGGGCAGAATCAATACAGAGATTTGAAATACTCAATTGATATTGTGCATAGTGGAATTGAGCCTGGCGACACTTGCGACGTGCAATTAATCTCGCCATGCTGGAAAAATATCGGAAAAGAAGGCGATTCGTTTAACCTTGGGATTGAAGCGAAGTATGAAGGTGAAGCCGATGAAGGTATTTTGCGCATATTCCCCGATAAAGTTTTCTATAACAAAACGCCAAACATGCAGTTGGTTGATGACAATAACGAACCTGCAGGTGTGTATGAAGTGGCTCTTCCCAACAAGCCAGATTATTGGATAATTTTTGGTTATGCTCGTAATATCGGTCCTGATGGCGCCGATTCAATTCGCGTCAACATCGGATTTGGCGGCGTTCCTGGTACTTATAGTTTAAGAATGGTTAGGCTTGATACTTACGATTGGGAAAAAGAAGAAGATAAATGTGTGGGGAAATATTGGTATAGAGAAGAAGATTGATGGCATCAACTGTTGAAGTGCAGCGCAATCTTTAAAATAGAAAAGCCGATTCGTTTGAATCGGCTTTTTTAGGGTGCGGGGTGGGGCTCGAACCCACGACATTCAGAACCACAATCTGACGCTCTAACCAACTGAACTACGCGCACCATTTGGTGCGGCAAAAGTTATGTCGGCAACCGTTCAACAAATGCAAACACGTTATTCCCCGTCTTGAATTATTTGATAATTTGTTGCGAAATCACTTCGTCAACTTCCTAGCACCAGCACGCACACGCCGATAATAATCCCCGCAAGGGCAATGCCCTTCGATTTCAAGTTGTGTTCATGGAAGATGGCCGCGCCAAGCAGAAACGCCAGCACAACGCTGCTGCGCCTGATGACTGAGACAACGCCAAGCAAGGCTTCGGGCCGCGAAAGGGCGTAGAAATACATGAAATCGGCCACAGAAAGTGTGATGCCAATCATCGGGATGATGATGCGGCAGTTGAACAGCGGCGGCACAGTGCGCTTGGGTAGCCAAAACGCCAGCGGAATCAGCATAAAAATGCCCATATAGATTGAATACCAAGTTTGTACGGCCATACGGTCGTAGTGGGCAAGCAGGTATTTGTCGAAAAGCGACGAGACCGAGCCAAGCAGCGTGGCCGTGACAATGGCCCAAATGGCGTGGTTGCTCTTGAAGTTGATGCCTTCCTTCTTTCCCGCTTTCGCGAAAAGGTACGACGAGAAGATGACTACCGCAAAGCCAAGCCACTGCCAGCCGTTGAAGCGTTCGCCATAAATCAGAAAAGCGCCCGCTATTGTCCAGACGGGGCCCGTTGAGCGAATGGGCGCTACAATGGTTATCGGCAACTGGCTCAATGCTTTATAGGCAAAAATCCACGAACTGCCCACAATCATCGCCTTTATGAAATAGAGAAGATGCTCGTGAGCGGTGATTTCGGGCACGAAGAAAAGATTGTCTTCAGAGACCGCCCCAAACCGCGACAGCATCAGCACAACGCTAAACAGCGCCGCACCCGTGGCGGTTGCCACAAACAAAACGGGAATAAAGGCATTGCCCCGCAGCGATGCTTTTTTCAAAATGTCGTAGCAGCCCAACAGCGCACTCGACAACAACGCAAACAACAGCCACATAATCTATGCTTCTGAAATCGGGCGCGAAAGTAGTCAATTACTATAAGTGTAAGCAACAAAAATCATTGTCCTTTAGCTGTTTTTATAGAATTTCGCTTTAGTGCGACAAGCGTTGTTTAATCGTTTAACGTGTTGGCTAAATTTCAATTAATCAGGATGTTGGTAGTGATTAGCATGAATAAAATAATATTCGAGTAGGGTAATCGCCGCGAAAATTGTTATATATGTGTAAACAATTAAATCATAAAGTCATGAAACATTTATCGCTTAAATATTGCAAAGCAATTGCCTGTCTGTCAGTCTTTTTGCTTGCTTCGGTTTGCGGACATGCCCAATACTATAGGCATTATCATTTGATGCCGTATGCCATTAACCATCACATTATGAATGATATAGCACGAGAGGCTATGTTTGAGGGCATAGTGTTGCGTGATTTCAGCAATGAGGCTATATGTACGCACCATTGCGCGGCAGCCAATAGGGCAACATTGGCGAAACTATGCGCACAGGAAATGGCCATCGATGCCACAGGTGCGCTTGCATACGATTTGCTTTCATTGACTGACATCAGCGACCGCGGTCTGCGAAATGCGGGTATCGCTCTTACTTGCGCACAAATTGCATTAAGCGCATCGGCAATTCACCAGGCTGAGCAGGCACGGAAAGAGGCCGTTGAGGCGCAACAGACAGACACTGAATCATCGTTGGACGAAGAGGTTGAAGACGAACAATTACGCAAAAAAGAGAATAAGGCACTGACGACACTCGCGATAATTGGCGCAGCCGCTTGGACTCTTGACGCACTTTTCGGCGATTATCCTGTGGGGTATCGCCACAGATATTACCATCGTCCACACAGACGCTATTATCGTTATTATTAGGCAACACCGAGGCCAGTACCATATAGTATCTTGCAGATCATCAGAATGATGTATGCGATGATAAAATATTACAAAACAGTTGTTTGCATGACGGTTCTCATGCTCGCAACTGTTTGCGTATATGCAAATTGCTGCAACGAAAAAGCCAAAAAAGCTGTTTTCGACGGAATTGAGTTGCCTGATTTTGCAGACGTTTCCATGGAAATGCACAATCGTCTGATTTTCAATGGCACGTGCATTGCAACAACTTGCCCAGTAAAACTACATATCAGCACCAATCCAAAGTCGCTTGCTAACACTGAGCCAAAGAGACAAAACGCTCCCACCTGCACGCAATTCGCCTTGAGCGTTCCAACAATTTCAGAAGCAGTTCGCGGGCGCAGACTGGCTGCTGAATCACAACAATCGGACCTTGACTCATCGTTTGTTGATGACGGCAAAAACCACTGCGATGGCGAAAAAATCAGGAACGCATCGCTGCTTCTTCTGGACGGACTTCTATATTTGACTTTAGGAGTGCTGTTTGGCGACAATGACAACAACGGCATATACGATTTATTTGAGCAGGAAAAAACTTTCTGAAGACCGTCCAAATTTGCCCAAAAACTTTTTGCCCAAACCACCTTTATTCCGTTAACTTTGCGCCACCTAAACAAGGCCCAGCGTTGGCGGGGCTGCATTTTTTTTGAGCAATGGATATTCAAATAGAACTGCTGCTTTTGGTGGTTTCGATATTGTTTTTTGTGAGCATTCTGGTGGGGAAAGCCAGCAGCAAGTTCGGCGTGCCCATTCTTCTTTTGTTTCTGGGCGTGGGAATGCTTTTTGGCAGCGACGGCCTTGGAATCCAGTTCGACAACTACAATCTGGCGCAGACCATTGGCACTGTAACTCTCTGTATCATATTGTTTTCGGGCGGAATGGACACCAAAATCAACGACATTCGGCCCGTTATTGCGCCGGGAATTGTTCTGGCCACCGTCGGGGTGCTGCTCACGGCCATTCTCACGGGCTTTGCCGCGTGGCTGATTCTGGGGCTCACAATGAAATCGGTGGGCATTGGCGTGCTTACCGCAATGTTGCTGGCCGCCACAATATCGTCAACCGACTCAGCGTCAGTGTTTTCCATTCTGCGCTCGAAGGGGCTTCTGCTGAAACACAACTTGCGCCCCACGCTCGAACTTGAGAGCGGCAGCAACGACCCGATGGCTTACGTACTGACAATCACGCTGATAGGTTTGATAAATTCTGATGCCGAGCCGTCGTACCTGATGGCTTTTGCATCGGTGCTTATGCAACTGGTGATTGGTGGTGCTGTTGGCTACCTGCTTGGTTCTCTGCTCGTTATCGTTATCAACCGACTGAAAATGGAAAACGCCACGCTCTACCCCATTCTGGTGCTCACGTTCTGCATTTTCATTTTCTCGTCCACCTACTACCTTAACGGCAACAGCTATCTGGCTGTGTATGTGGGCGGTTTGGTCATTGGCAACTCGCGGTTTGTGCACAAGCGCTCAACGTCGAACTTCTTCGACGGCCTTTCGTGGCTGAGCCAGCTCTGCCTGTTCCTGACGCTCGGTTTGCTTGTCAATCCGTCTGAATTAGAGCCGATTATCGTTCCCGGACTGCTTATCAGCGTGGCAATGATGTTCGTTACGCGGCCCGTCAGCGTTTTTCTGTCGCTGATGCCGTTCCGCAAATTCCAGTTCCGCGACAAAGTTTTTGTGTCATGGGTTGGTTTGCGCGGCGCTGTGCCAATCATTTTCGCCATTCTCACTTTGGCCAACGATGTGCCGCACGCCCGCCTGATTTTCAATCTGGTGTTCTTCTGCACGCTGGTGTCGCTCATTCTGCAGGGCACCACGCTGCCGTTTGTGGCAAAGCGTTTGCATGTGGCCGAAAAGCCCGACGACGCACTGAAACCGAAGAATTTCGACATTGATTTTCCCGAAGAGATTAAATCGGCAACGTCCGAAATCCTGCTAACCGACAGCATTTTAAGCAACGGCTCGCGCCTGATGGATTTGGGAATGCCCGAAAAAACGCTGGTGATTATGGTCCGCCGCGGCGACACATTCTTTGTGCCAACAGGCAGCACGCAACTGATGGCTGGCGATAAGTTGCTGGTTATCACCGATAATAACGAGGCACTGGAAGAGACTTATAGGAAAATGGGAATTGTGGAGTAATCTTCGCCTACATTTCCGCCAAATCGCGGATAACCTTTGACGCACAATAAATTCCGAACAGCGCTGGCATGTACGATATGGTGCCGACGGTCGATTTTTTGTTCTCTTCGTCGTCAACTTCAACAACGGCGGCCTTGTCGGTCAATTCGGTTGAGAAAACAACAGTCAGACCTTTGTCAATTCCCTTGCGGTGCAAGCGTTTGCGTATCGAGCGTGCAAGTTTGCAGTTGAAGGTTTTGCTGATGTCGGCAATTTGCAGTTTGGTTGGGTCGGTTTTGCCGCCCGATCCCATGCTGCTTATGATGGGGAGCCCCCTTTGAATGCTGTGGTAAATCAGAAAAACTTTTGGTGAGAGCGTGTCGATGGCGTCAACCACATAATCGTATTTGTTTTCAAGCAGTTGCACCATCCGTTCATCGCGAATGAACTCGCTGACCACCGTCAGGTCGATGTCGGGGTTGATGTCGCGCAGACGGGCGGCCATAACTTCGGTTTTGGGCTTTCCAATCTGACTGTGCAACGCGGGTAACTGTCTGTTGATGTTTGAGTTGCTTACCGTATCGCCATCAACAATTGTCATTCGGCCAACACCAGCGCGGGCAATCATCTCGGCCGCGTAGGCGCCCACACCGCCCAAGCCAACCACCAGAACGTGCTTCTGGCGCAGAAGTTCAAGTTTCTCGCTACCCAGCAAAAGTTCTGTCCGTTCTAACCAACTGTTGTCCATCTGTTGCCGAATAATTGTGTTAAATTACTGAAAATAATCGTTTTAAGTTCGTCAATGCTGATGTGCTTCAATTCAGCCGCAAAGGTATAAATATCGCTGATATCCAACTGTTTTGTGTCGGTTTCCAGAAATATGCAATCGTTTGGAACGTTTGCATAAACGCTCTGCAACTTACTGTCGGAAAGCAGTTTGTGACCAAACGAGAGTTTTGCGCCGTGAGTCAGAAGTTGAGCGGCAGTTGTTGCATTGCCGCTGAAACCGTGGAAAATCATCGGTATGCCGTGCTCTCGGCGAAGAATCTGCAAAAAGTCGGAATAGGTTCGCACACAATGAATTATCACTGGCAGTTGGTGTCGTTTGGCAATGTCGAGTTGCTGCTCAAAAACGCTCATTTGCAGACTTATATCGGTGCGTACGGCGCGGTCGATGCCTATTTCGCCCACAGCGGCCAGCCTACCACTCTGGCACAGGTTTTCAATCGCGGCAATCGTCTTCTGGTGGTCGCATTTGCCCACATTCCACGGGTGCAGACCTGCCGATGCAAACGTTGCATAAGGCGTTTCACTGATGTCATCAATGTTGACAAGTTCAATGCCCGAGCCTGTTTCGGTGTGAGTGTGGATGTTGACAAACGGCGTCGTCATCAGTCGAAATACTTGTCGAGTTCGGGTGCGCGCGACAGTTTTCCATCGACGGTTACCACCGTTGTGATGGTGGCATCGGCGCAGACCTGGCGTTCGGGAAGCAGCATTATCTTCTGGTGGAACAGCATTTTAAAGCCGTCGCGCTCGGCTGTTGTGGCCACCACAAACTCGTCGCGGCTGCGCAGCGGACGTTTGTAGCGAATGTCGACGCGGGCCACAACCACGTAGATGTTTTTCTCGACAAGTTCGGCAAAACTGATGCCGCGTTCAATGCACATCTCGTGGCGCGCGTGCTCAAAATAGTGCTGGTAGTTGGCGTTGTTCACAATGCCTTCCATATCGCATTCGTAGTCGCGAACCTTCATCTGCAGTTCGTGTGTCTTATTGTTTTCCATTGTTTTAAACGAGTTTCTGTATAAAAAATCAGCGCAAATTTAATTTTTTTGGGCTATCGTTTGCAATCGCGTAAAAGTCTGTTTTTTAAAGAAATGAGTTTTAATATTATTGTTAAATAGAACTACGCAAACGTTAGCCTAAAAACTGATTTTTAGGCAGTTGCGGTAAACGGGTTTATCTTTGCATCGTAATCGGGAAGAAAAAGTTACCCGATTCCGAACAAAGAGTTTAGTGGTTATTACGTGGTATTAGTTGTGGAGCGAGTTTGCTGAGAAGGCGGCTCGCTTTTGTTTTGTCAAATACTTAAAAATCCTCGTAAAGCAAATACTTCTTCCTAATCTGCTGAAAATCACGCAGTCCGTCTTGCCACGATTGGCGGATTTCGGCTTCGGTCATTCCCTTTTCAATCTGCTTGCGAAGTTCGGGGCCAGCAAGTTTGTCCACGAACGATTGGAAGAAATCGGGCTTTGACAGAAAATAATTATAACTGTCAATCAGCCATTTAAGATTAATGCGGGCATCGGCTTCGAGCGACTCGGTACTTATTTGGCGCAGGTCGTAGCCGCGGCAGGGCTCATCTTTGAACGGCGGATATTTGGCGCCTTCAACGCTGTGGGGTGTGAATCGGAACGGTGCCGCAAGATAGTCGGGGTGGCCGATGGCTTCAAACGGGAAATCAGTTCCGCGCGCCACGCTCATAAACGTGCCTTCAAACAGTCCCAGCGACGGGTAGAGCAGCACCGAACGGTAGGTTGGTAGATTTGGCGATGGTTTTATAGGCAGTTGATAATGAGTGCGGTGAGTGTAATTCTTGCAAGGCACCACCATCAGTTGGCACACTTCGCCATTTTTCAGCCAATGCTCGCCGTTCAGCATCATCGCGTACTCGCCAATGGTCATTCCGTGAACGAGCGGCACGGGGTGCATACCCACAAACGAGCGCACTCGGGCGGTGTCGAGCACAGGGCCATCAACGTAGAATCCGTTGGGGTTGGGACGGTCGAGCACCAGCAGCGGCACATTGTTTTCGGCGCAGGCTTCCATCACGTAATGCAACGTCGAAATGTAGGTGTAGAAGCGCACGCCAACATCTTGAATATCAAATATAACAATGTCTAAACTGTCCATATCGGTGGCCGTTGGCTTGCGGTGCTTGCCGTAGAGCGAAACCACGGGCAGGCCTGTTGCAGCATCGATGTTGTCGGCCAGGTGCTCGCCAGCATCGGCTTTGCCGCGGAATCCGTGCTCGGGGCCAAAAACTCGGCGGATGTCGATATTAAGCCTTAAAAGACTGTCAACCAAATGAATATCGCCAATAACTGATGTCTGGTTGGCCACCACAGCCACGCGTTTGCCTGTCAGCAGCGGCACGTATTGTGCGGTTTGGTCGGCGCCTGTCAGTATATCTTCTTTATTATCAGAGTGCTGCGCGCAAGTGGTTGCCGTCAGCACTAAAATTATCGCGGTAAGCGAAAAAAAACGTTTAAGCATCGGTGTAAATGTTTTCACAAACTTACTGATTTAGTGAAATCAACTCTTAATTAAATTCGACTTAAATGTAGTTTAAATCGAAAATCCCTGTTTGCTGATGATTTCTAAAACCATTTAGAATTATATCTTTACAAGGTTTTTAAGGCGCATTATGTCTGATACAGAAAGCAATATCATCATTTACAACACCATCGACGGCAAGGCTTCTGTTGCTTTGTACGCCAAAGACGGTAAAATATGGCTTAACCAAAAGCAGATGGCGGAACTTTTTGCCACCTCAAAGCAAACCATTAGTTATCACATATCTAATATTTTGAAAGAAAGTGAATTAGATATTAGTTCAGTTGTCAAAGATTATTTGACAACTGCTGATGATGGGAAGCAATACCATATTTTTTTTTATGCTTTGGAAATGATTTTAGCCGTTGGGTATAGGGTGAAAGGAAAGCGCGGTACGCAGTTCCGTCAGTGGGCTACGCGGCATTTGTCGGAATATTTGGTTAAAGGGTTTACAATGGACGATGAGCGTTTGAAGAATCCGAAAGGTCAACCCGATTATTTCGACGAACTTCTTGAGCGCATTCGCGACATAAGGGCTTCAGAAAAACGCTTCTATCAGAAAATCAGAGATTTGTTTGCCTTGAGCAGCGATTATGAGGCAAAAGAAAAAGCCACTCAAATGTTTTTTGCCGAAACACAAAACAAACTGCTCTATGCCGTAACGCATCAGACTGCCGCAGAAATAGTTACATCGCGTGCTGATGCTGAAAAACCGAATATGGGACTGACATCGTGGAAGGGTTCGGTTGTCAGAAAACAAGACATTATTATAGCAAAGAACTATTTGAATGAGAACGAAATAGACATTCTGAACCGACTGACCACATTATTCCTTGAATCTGCGGAACTGAGAGTGAAAGAGCGCAAAGACCTCACGCTGGATTTTTGGCGTTCCAACGTTGACGGGCTGCTCTCATATCACGGCAAGGACGTTCTGCAAGGTAAAGGCACCGTATCGAACTCTGAAATGGAAGAGATGGTGATGGAAGTTTACGAACAGTTCGATGCCCGAAGAAAAAAAACCGACGCTCTGCAAGCCGACCTTGATGATTTGAAAATACTTGACGAAGTGGTGGAAAAGGCCAAAAGACCTTGAATTTTGCTTTTGTCAGTTCGTTTTTCGTTGACTACATTTGCCCGTTAAACGGATGATTTTGAAAACCGAATTTTTCATAGCAAACCGCATCACCTTCAACCGCAAGGACGGGCGCTCGTTCACTGGACCGATTGTCAACATTTCGGTTGCGGGCATTGCTTTGGGCCTTGCCGTGATGATTTTGAGTATGGCCATTGTCACAGGCTTCCGCGATGTGGTCAGTTCGAAGGTGACGGGGTTCAGCGCCGATGTGCAGATTTCAAATTTCGACGCCAACAACTCGTTTGAGACGCAGCCGATTGACGCCAACAACGTACCAATGAGCCAGATACGCGCTATCGACGGTGTTGCTCACGTTCAGCCATACGTGCTCAAATCGGGCATTGTGAAAACGCAGAACGACATTCAGGCGGTTGTGCTGAAAGGCATCGACCAGAGTTTCGATTGGTCGTTTCTGCGCAGCCATCTTGTCGACGGTGAGACGTTCACCATTGCCGACTCGGTGAAATCGAACCGCATTTTTATGTCGGAATATCAGGCCAACTTGCTGCATCTGGCTGTGGGTGACAAGATTACCGTTTATTTTGTGCAAGACCCGCCGCGTATGCGCCCGTTTGTGGTGTGCGGTCTCTACAAGACGAGCATCGAAGATTTCGACCGCGTTTATGCCCTTGTCGATATGCGGCACTTGCAGAAGGTGAACGATTGGCAGCCGAATCAAATCAGCGGATACGAAGTTGACGTCAACAATTTCGACCGTCTTGAAGCCGTTGCCGACAGCATTTTTTTTGTGGCGGGCAACAACTTTATGAAGGGCGGTTCGAGTCTGAAAATCACCAATATAAAAGAGCGTTATCCGCAGATTTTCGATTGGCTCAACCTTCAGGATATGAACGTTTGGGTGATTTTGGCGCTGATGCTTGCCGTGGCGGGCTTCAATATGATTTCGGGCCTGCTGATTCTGATTCTCGAAAAAACCAGTATGATTGGCCTTCTGAAGGCGCTTGGCTACGGCAACTGGCACATCCAAAAAATTTTCCTAATCCAATCGTTCTATCTGATTGTCAAAGGTTTGGTGTGGGGCAACGTTATCGGCATCGGCTTGTGCCTTCTGCAGCAGCACTTTGCCATTGTTCCGCTCGACGAGTCGTCGTACTATATGAGCACCGTGCCCATCAATCTGAAACTGCTGCACGTGGTTGCGCTCAACGTGGGAACGCTTGTCTCAACGTTGATTGTGATGCTGTTGCCGTCGCTACTCGTGTCGCATATCAGCCCAGCCAAGGCGGTGAAGTTTAATTAGGTGATGGGAATTAGGAATTAGGAGTTAGGAATTAGGAATTAGGAGTTAGGAATTAGGAGTTAGGAATTAGGAATTAGGAGTTAAGAGTTGGTATAGTGTAACCTTTTAAATCCGTTAAACTTTAGACTCTAAACTCTAAACTCTCACCCCTTTACAGCACAAAGAATTTAATTCCCGCAGCTATCGAGAGCACAATAATGATAATTCCGCTGATGCGGTTGAGCCAGACAATGCTGCGCAGGCGGAAGTGCTTGCGGAAAATATCGACCACGTAAGTAAGTGTGAACCACCACAATACGGCGCCGCAAAGAATTCCGCTCACAAGCGGCATACCATCGTTGAACGAGTTGCCGTCCGACATTAGGTTGAGCATCGAGAATGCTGCACCGAAGAAGATGATTGTCAGCGGGTTGGATGCCATCAGGAAGAAAACCGAGATGTAGTCGCCAATCAGGCCCGAGCGCTTGGGGCTGCGGTAGTAGCGGTACTCGCCGATTGGGTTTTTGAGCAGCATTTTGAATCCTAGATAGAGCAGAATCGTCACGCCCGCAATCTGAAAAAACAGTTGGTGCTCAGTCAGGAAATCGGTGATGAAAGTGACACCGAAAGCGGCCAAAACGGCATACGATGTGTCGGCTGTGGCGGCGCCCAATCCCGACATAAATCCTTGAAAACGACCTTTGTTAATGGTTTTCTGCACGCACAGAACGCCTATCGGTCCCATCGGCGCCGAAACAATCAGTCCAACAATCAATCCCTTCAAGAAAATCTCAATGCCATTCATACTGCATAACGCAAGCGAACTGCAAAAATAGCATTTTTAACTTAAAGAGTAAAGACGAATGTTGAAAGTGTAAGGCGAAAAGTGCTATGTGCGGCTATTGTGTCGGTCCGCCAAAAATCAGAAGTCATTATCTTCTAACTTTTAACTTCTAACTTTTAACTTCTAACTTTTAACTTCTAACTTTTAACTTCTAACTTTTAACTTCTAACTTTTAACTTCTAACTTTTAACTTCTAACTTTTAACTTCTAACTTTTAA
>JAFVGW010000003.1 GCA_017474765.1 Salinivirgaceae bacterium
GCCTATTTTTGTCTGCTAAACGACAAGATTAGCCGCGTTGAAGTTACAAACAGCCAATGGAAGAAGGTCAAGGACAGTTTCCCCGACGGGAAGAGGTTTCGCAGTTATCCTGCCATAAAAATCGGACGTTTTGCTGTGTCGATAGACTATCAGGGTCATGAAATCGGCAGCAAATTGATGGACTTGCTGAAAGACCAATTGAACTCACAATTAAGTCAATCTGCATTCCGCTTTATTACTGTAGATGCCTACCATTCTGCCATTCATTTTTACCAGAAAAACGGTTTTGTGGAACTCTCGCAAAAAGAAGAAGATGAGCACACTCGCCTTATGTTTTTCGATATGATGGAAGTTGGTTGATTATTCTCCTAACGGTTTTCCGTTTTTCAATCCCTCAATCCTTAAATTATTCAATCCTTCAACAAATAAAAAAAGCCACCCCGAAGGATGGCTTTTCTCATATTTTGTTAAGTCTAAATTACTTAGAGATAACGCGAGCCATTTCCAACACTTTGTTAGAGTAGCCCCACTCGTTGTCGTACCAAGCGCAAACCTTAACGAATGTCGGGTCGAGTTGGATACCTGCCTTCTCGTCGAAGATAGAAGTGTGAGAGTCGTTGCGGAAGTCAGTTGAAACAACAGCCTCGTTGGTGTAACCCAGAATGCCTTTCAACTCGCCTTCAGAAGCGGCTTTCATTGCTGCGCAGATTTCCTCGTAAGAAGCAGCCTTCTCGAGTTCGCAAGTCAGGTCAACGAAAGAAACGTCAGAAGTAGGAACGCGAAGGCTCATACCAGTCAGTTTGCCGTTCAAAGCAGGAAGAACTTTGCCTACTGCCTTTGCAGCACCTGTCGACGACGGGATGATGTTCTCCAGGATGCCACGGCCACCGCGCCAGTCTTTCTTCGAAGGACCGTCAACAGTTTTCTGTGTAGCAGTTGCAGCGTGAACAGTAGTCATCAAACCACGTTTAACACCGAATTTGTCGTTCAGAACTTTTGTGATAGGAGCCAAGCAGTTGGTTGTGCAAGATGCGTTCGAGATGATGTCCTGACCAGCGTAGGTCTTGTGGTTAACACCGTAAACGAACATCGGGGTAGCGTCCTTTGAAGGAGCTGACATGATGACTTTCTTTGCACCAGCTTGGATGTGCTTGCGAGCTGTCTCGTCAGTCAAGAAGAAACCAGTTGACTCAACAACTACGTCAGCGCCAACCTCGTTCCATTTCAGGTTAGCTGGGTCCATTTCTGCAGTCAGACGGATTTTGTTACCGTTGACAATCATGAAGTTGCCTTCAACCTTAACATCACCGTTGAAATGACCGTGAACTGAGTCATATTTCAACATGTAAGCAAGATAATCAGCGTCCAGAAGGTCGTTGATTCCTACAATCTGGATGTCTTTGCTGAAGTTCTCGACAGCAGCGCGGAACACCATACGGCCGATACGACCGAAACCATTGATACCAACTTTAATCATAGTTTTTTGTGTTTTAAAGTATTAAAAATTAGAAACTTAAATCTCTTTATTGTTCCCTTTTAAAAATCGCTCAAAAGTATAAAATCGGCTTGTAAAAACAAATATGATTTATGCTATTTTTTTCTTTTTACGAAAAGCACTGAAATTGGAAAACCCGATGATTTTAACTGCTTGTTGGTTAAGACCTTAAACAACAAAACCTGACTTGAGCCAGGCCAGGTGTGCGATTATAACTTTCACATATTAAATAAAAAACCTCATTAAGAGGTTTTTTATTTAGCGCTGTGCGATTTGTTCTGTTGGTTGTGCGTTGTTCTGCGAGTAAGCGGGGCAATTGCCTTTTGATGATGCGCAAGCCGACAAAACGGCTACTGCAGCCACTGCAACCATAATTACTGCGTATTTTTTCATCTCCATAAAGTTTAAGATTACTAACGGTGTAAAAGTAAAAGTTTTTGTAAACCGCAGCACAAAAAAACTCATTATTTTTTATTAACACTGAAACATTTTCCCGCAATGAGTTGCACATTGTTTTACAAGAAACTGAATTACAAAAGTTTGGATAAACAAAAAGGGGCGGAAACCAAATTCCCGCCCCTTTCTCTTTTATATCAAGCAACCAATCTCTCACAAACAGCGTCTTGCAATTGGTTTTGTTTTTAACTTTGGCCTATGACAACTAATTTAAAATAGTATGGTAACTAAAGAAATGATAAAAAAGGAGTACATAGAATTGCGCGATACATACTTGAAAATCGCTGTTCTATTTAGGCAAATACAAGATAAATCTACAACAAAATACAAAAAAGGGTTTGCTATTGACTGTTGTCCTAGGTTTTTGGGACAATTTGAGATACGAGCGAATTATATACAAAAGGCTTTAGATGAAGAACGGTTTGATTTAAATACGATTCGACAGGTTCATATGAGTTGTTGTACAATTTTTAGAGCATATGAGAGCGTGTATGATTATACAACAGAACACGAAGAAATAGAACGTTTGTTGAAAAGAATTGAACAGGGATTAGTAAATACAAATGTTTTTATCAAAGAACTTGAGCAGGAAGAGAATAATAAAAATTTGGTTTAGTAGTGACGCGGCGCGCCACGTCATTACAGGCCAGTGGTGGCGAAAATCTGCGTTCAAAAAATCGCCCCAGCGTACAAAAACAAAGGGGCGGAAACCAAATTCCCGCCCCTTTCTCTTTTATATCAAGCAACCAATCTCTCACAAACAGCGTCTTGCATTTGGTTTTGTTTTTTAACTTTGGCCTATGACAACTTTGCGGACACCTTTAAGGAAAATGTATGAAAGAGAAAATTAAACGTTTTAAGAGCGGGAAGGAACAGATTTTTGTTTTACTTTTTTATGGGTCCCTATTTATTATAATGTCATATAATTTCATAGACAGCGCATTTCAAGACGAAACGGAATTATTAGAACATTGGGGAAAACAAAAATTGGTTGGAAGTGGTGGACAGCGTTCAGCCCAAGCAATAGAGATGTTTGTTATAAACAATTTCGGGAAAGTTGGATTTTTAGTGTTTTCATTGATAATCGATGCTTTTTTGCTCACAGGCCTTCTAAAAACTATTTCAACTTACCGTCGTTTCAAGAAACGAGAACGAGAAATCCGTGAAGGCCTGCGCGCCCCCGATGATTATGTGGATGATTACGTGCGAGTTCCATTATGGAGGAAGGTTGTAAACCTGTTTACCAAAAAACGGAAAAAGAAATACCCTTCGGAGCGAGAAATGCGCGAATCGCTAAAGAAAAACAAATACTATAAGGAGTAGGGCAAATCGGCAGTCAATCAATGTTATAAAAATCTGCGCCAATCCGTTCAATCTGCGTTCAAAAAATCGCCCCAGCGTACAAAAACAAAAAAGGGCGGAAACCAATTTCCCGCCCCTTTTTATTCAAATCCCGAAAACTATCGGGATAAATATCTAACTCCTACCTGAATCAATACTCCTGCCAACTCTTAATCTGAATGTCGCCCATTTCCTTAACGCAACTTGCGTGGATGAACGCGCTTGCCAGGCGGGCGTTTGTGAGCAATGGGATATTGTGGTCGATGGCCGAGCGGCGGATTTTGTAGCCGTTGGTCAACTCGCGGTGAGTGTGGTTCTTCGGGATGTTGACAACCAGGTCAATCTTGTGGTCCTGCATAAGTTCGGTGATGTTGGCGTCGCCAGTGTGCTCGTCGGGCCAACTAACGCGCTCGGCAGTAACACCGTTGTCGGCAAGGAATTTCTGCGTGCCAGCGGTGGCGTAAATCTTAAGGCCTTTCTCCTGAAGCATTTTGCACGAGTCGAGCAAGTCAACCTTGCCGCGAACGTCGCCCGACGATACCAGAACGCCCTTTTCAGGCTTGTGGAAGCCCACCGAGTAGAGAGCGGCCAGCAGTGCGTCGTTGAAGTCGGTGCCAAGGCAGCCAACCTCACCCGTCGATGACATATCGACACTCAAAATCGGGTCGGCGCGGTGCAGACGGGCAAACGAGAACTGCGATGCCTTCACTCCGATGTGGTCGATGTCGAAATCCGACGAGTCGGCCTTCTGAACAGGCTCGCCAAGCATAATCTTTGTGGCGGTCTCAATGAAGTTGCGTTTCACAACCTTCGACACAAACGGGAACGAACGCGATGCGCGCAGGTTGCACTCAATCACCTTAACCTCGTTATTTTTAGCAAGATACTGAATGTTGAACGGTCCGCTGATGTTCAACTCTTTGGCTATCTTCTTGCTTATCTGTTTGATGCGGCGTGCTGTTGCCAGATAGATGTTCTGTGCGGGGAACACCAGCGTTGCGTCGCCCGAGTGGACGCCCGCAAACTCAATGTGCTCCGAGATGGCGTACTCGTAAATCTCGCCGTTCTTGGCCACGGCGTCGAACTCTATCTCCTTGGTATTCTGCATAAATTGCGAAACCACAACAGGATACTCCTTCGACACTTTGGCGGCGGCGTTCAGGAAGGTGCGCATTTGGTCCTTGTCGTAGCAGACGTTCATTGCCGCGCCCGAGAGCACGTACGACGGACGAATCAGCACGGGGAAGCCCACCTCGTCAACAAACTTGTCAATCTCCTCGAAACTTGTCAGAGCCTCCCAGCGCGGTTGGTCGATGCCCAGTTGGTCGAGCATTGCCGAGAACTTGTTGCGGTTTTCGGCGCGGTCAATCGACACAGGCGATGTGCCCAGAATCGGCACGTTCTGACGGTAGAGTTTCATTGCCAGGTTGTTCGGAATCTGTCCGCCCACCGACACAATCACGCCCTTCGGAATCTCAAGGTCGATGACGTCGAGCACGCGCTCAAACGACAACTCGTCGAAGTACAGGCGGTCGCACATATCGTAGTCGGTGCTGACCGTTTCAGGGTTGTAGTTAATCATTATCGACTTGTAGCCCAGTTTGCGAGCCGTTTGGATGGCGTTCACCGAGCACCAGTCGAACTCAACGCTTGAGCCGATGCGGTAGGCGCCCGAACCCAGCACGATTATCGACTTGTCGTTTTTGTAGGCGTAACTGATGCTGTGCTCCTGCACGCCGTAAGTCATATAAAGATAATTAGTTAACTCAGGATGCTCTGATGCCACGGTGTTGATGCGGCGAACGGCGGGCAGAATGTTGTTCTTCTTGCGGTGGTCGCGCACGCGCAGAATCTCCTTCTCCATTGTGCCCGACGGGTTCTCAACAAAGCGGGCAATTTGGAAGTCGCTGAATCCCAGACGTTTCGCCTCACGCAGAACGTCGGCGGGCAGGTCCTCAATCTTCTTGTACTGACCCAGAACCTTTGTGTAATCCACAATGTTTTTCAGTTTCTTGATGAACCAGACGTCGATTTTCGTCAACTCCTCAATGCGCTCAGGCGTGTAGCCCTTCTCAAGCGCTTTCGCGATGGCGAAGATGCGCATATCGGTCGGGTGGCTCAACTCCTTGTCAAGGTCGTCGAACTCAAGGTCGTTGTTGCCGACAAATCCGTGCATACCCTGACCAATCATACGAAGGCCCTTCTGCATAATCTCCTCAAACGATTTGCCGATAGACATAATCTCGCCCACCGACTTCATACTTGAGCCGATTTCGCGGTCAACGCCCACAAACTTGCTCAAGTCCCAGCGCGGAATCTTGGCGATGATGTAGTCGACCGAAGGCGCAACGTAGGCCGAGTTTGGCGTGCCCATTTCGCCGATTTGGTCCAGAGTGTAGCCCAGCGCCAGTTTGGCTGCCACAAAGGCGAGCGGGTAGCCCGATGCCTTCGATGCCAGGGCCGATGAGCGGCTCAAGCGGGCGTTTATCTCGATGATTCGATAGTCGTTGGTCTGCGCGTTGAAGGCGAACTGAATGTTGCACTCGCCCACAATGCCGATGTGGCGCACAACCTTCTTCGCAATCTCCGAGAGCATATTGATTTGCTCCTCCGAAAGGGTGATGATTGGCGCGATGACGATGCTCTCGCCCGTGTGGATGCCCAGCGGGTCAACATTCTCCATTGGAACCACCGTGAAGCAGTGGTCGTTGGCGTCGCGGATAACCTCAAACTCAATCTCTTTCCAGCCCTTCAGCGACTCCTCAACCAGAATCTGTTTCGAGTAGGCCAGAGCGTTGTTGCACAGGTCGATGAACTCTTTCTCGTTGGTGCTGATGCCCGAGCCCAGACCGCCCAAAGCGTAAGCCGAGCGGACCATTACGGGGAAGCCCAGCGTGTGAGCCTCGTCAAGAGCGTCCTCAAGGCTCTCAACCGCCCGCGACGATGGTGTTTTGGCGTCAATCTCCTTCAGTTTCTTCACAAACAGGTCGCGGTCCTCAGTAATCATAATGGCCTCAACCGATGTGCCGAGCACCCGAACGCCGTATTTCTCCAGCACGCCCGAAGTGTAAAGCGCTGTGCCGCAGTTCAGAGCGGTCTGTCCGCCGAAAGCGAGCAGAATACCGTCGGGGTTCTCCTTTTTGATGACTTCCTCAACAAAATACGGGGTGATAGGAAGGAAGTAAACCTTGTCCGCAACGCCGTCCGACGTCTGTATTGTTGCAATATTGGGGTTTATCAGCACTGTCGATATACCCTCTTCGCGCATAGCCTTCAACGCCTGCGAACCTGAATAGTCAAACTCACCTGCCTGACCAATCTTCAACGCTCCTGAACCTAACAAGAGCACTTTTTTTACTTCTTTCATATTCTTTTATTTTGTAGTTATAGTTTTTATCTGTCGGCTTTTACACAAGGCGCACACCAGTTGCGTTCCACTTTTTTGTGAAAAAAACCGCCCCCTTGTCCGCAATTTTCATTGCTGGAACCTTCGAATCGGGAGTGATGATTGCCTTTGTCATTTACTAATACTGGATTTTTCCTGTCAATTCGGGGAAACTTCCAACAAGCGACTGGGCCACGTTTTTGGGCGAAAAGCCGTCTCTGATAACAAGTAAAATTGTGTCGTTTCCCGCTATTGTGCCAATCACCGACGGGAAATGCTCGTCGTCGATGGCCTGCGAAATTGGCTGGGCGAATGCTGGCACGGTTTTAATCACCGCCAGGCTGCTGCCCGAGAACTCAATCGATATAAAGCCGTCGAATGCAGTGGCAGTTTTCGGGAGCGATGTTGCAACCACCTGGCCACCCGCTGGCAAAGCATACTTGTAACGACCATCCTGAGTTGGATGTTTATACACCTTCAGCAGTTTGAGGTCGCGCGACAAAGTGGCTTGGGTAATATCACAGCCGCGATCCGCAAGTGTCTTTAAAAGAGTACTTTGCGAATTGATTTTCTCATTCTGAATGATGTCTGTGATCAATGCCAGCCGTTGGCTCTTGTTTTCCATCGATTGATGTTTATTTATACGTGACAAAGGTAATTCTTTTTTGACAGCGGCACCTTCCTCCACTCAATGTTTGTTCCAAAAAATAAGAAATTCACTTATGCGCAGGGAGACACCATTTATGCATAACGCTTATTTAAAGCATTTTAAACAAACGTCATCATTTTTTCAAGATTTCACATAACTCAAACGGTTGACAAAGACATGGCCCTTTGACAGCGTAATTGTTTGTTTTATTTTTTCTGAAGAGTGGCAAGTTTTTTTAGTATAATTGCATTACCAAAGTTTAACAATTAAGAAACAATAGAATGAAAGGGGTTATAAAAATTGGCCTAATAGCAACAATGCTGACAGCATTTGTATTTGCAGGTTGCAAAAAAGATGATGACAACAACCAAGATATCAAAAAAAGAGGAATGTATTTGTTGTCATCGACACGGGTGGATTATGATACAATTAAGGATCTATATGGAGATCTTATATTTAAAACAACAATTGAGAGGAAATATGACAAAAAAGGTAATGAGATTGAAGAATTATACACAAAGACCTCAAACGGAGCTGTAATAGAGGAGAAAAAAAGTGAGCGCAAATATGATGATAACAACCGTATAATAGAGTTTTCTTCTTCATATTGTGATGAGTTAACAATATACAAATATGACGAACACGGCAATCGTATAGAAAGCACAACCACCAGCACCAACATTCTTACCGGAGAAAACTACATATACAATGATAAATATGAATACAAATACAATGGGGGACACATAACAGAAAGGACATGGTATTATAATGGTAAAATAAAAGAGAAACAAGAACGCTCCTACGATAAAAACACTATCAGTATAACTGGAAAACAATATGGGAATGATGTGGAAGAAAAGTCATATAATACAATAGAAGTATATGCCGACTCTGAATATAAACAGATACTAACATCAACTACAAAAAACACATATTTCAGCGTTCGTGTTGATTCGTCGAAATGCGTATACGAATATGACAGTGAAGGAAATAAGACGTTTGATGCCTACTACTATAATGGACAATTGAGCTCCCAAACCGAATGGCTGTTTGATGGTAATACTGTAATATACACACATCAACAGTTTACAGGCGACATAGGAACTTTTACAACCAAAACTGTCTATTTAAATTCAAATCACGGTAAAATCTTGACATATGAGGAGTCTGCCAACTACAACATTACTACAAAAGATGAATACACGTATGATGTTGATGAGGATTTGATTGGGGTGAAGAACTACTATGAGGGAAGGTTAATACGTGAGAAAAAAGATTATGTATACGATGGAAATACAGTAACGTACACAGAATATGGGTATAGTGACGATGGCACAGAGATTATATATTGGACGGCCGTCTATGGTGATTAATCACGATAGCCGTTTATTTAATATGGAAGTATTCCTCACCAACTAATTCCCAGATTCAGTCAATCTGTCGGAGGAAATTCACAAGTTTGCCAACAGCAAGCCCTCTGTGGCTGATTTTGTTTTTCTCTGTCAAAGGCATTTCGGCAAAGGTTCGGTTTTCGCCATCAGGCATGAAAATAGGGTCGTAGCCGAAGCCTTCGGTTCCTGAAAAAGAAGTGGTTATTGTGCCATTGACAACACCTTCAAACAGATGCTCAACGCCACCCGAAATCAGACAAATCACTGTGCGGAAACGTGCTTTGCGGTTCGATTGGCCATCAAGCTCGGCGAGCAGTTTTTTCATGTTTTTCACTGAGTCGCACTCCTCCCCTGCATACCGCGCTGTATAAACTCCAGGTTGGCCGTTCAATGCCTCAACCTCAAGTCCGGTATCATCAGCAAAAACGTCGAGTCCCGTGCGGTCATAAACATAGCGGGCCTTCTCCCGCGCATTGGCCTCAAGGGTGTCGCCGTTCTCGGGAATGTCTTCCGTAATGCCGATGGCGTCAAGTTCACGGATTTCGTACAATCCGCCAAGCAGATTGTTTATCTCACTGGCCTTGTGGCTGTTGTGTGTTGCAAAGACAAGAGCTTTCATAGGCTTTCCAAATATGAATCAATATTTTTTGCTCCTGAAAATCCGCTGGAACTGCTTTTCAAAATTCTCCGACGGTGAAGAAGCCGGCGACATACAGAGCGTTCCATCGACATCAATAAGATAATAAGATGGATAGGCCTGAACTTTGTAGCGCTCAATCACCGTCGGGTCACCTTTATAGTCCAGAAGCGTCCAATTATACTTATGGCGCTTGAAGTAGTTCTTTACTTTCTCAAAATCCTCATCGATAGATATCGACACCACCTCTATCACGTCTTTGGTCTTCTCGTTGAGTAGTTTGAGTTGCTCAAGGTCCTGGGTGCAGGCATAACTGTCGAGCGAGATGAAGTTCAGATAGACGAATTTCTTCTGATACTCGTCGACGCTGCGGAACACGCCAGCCGTATCGGCAAGGCAAAAACCAGGCGCGTGCGTTCCTGTCTGAACAATCTTGCTTTTCCTTTCAATATTCTGCGCTATCTGCTTGTGCTGGTCGATTTTAGTCGTGTTTTTGATTGAGTCGAGTGTTATCTGCAAACTGCTTGGTTTAAAATAATAATCGTAGATGGCATCGTTGATTCCTTTGAGCAGAACCATCTCCTGAAGAGTATCGTTGGTCACGGCAAGGCTGTTTGAAAGCGTCTGCTTGGCTTTCGCAGGACTCTTGTCGTACACTATATCAGAATAGATTCGCTCGCCCTCGCGGGTGTTCATATAGAATCGCAGAAAGTTGGTGAACATCTGGTTGAACAAATCCATATAGGCAGGATTGTCGTAAGCCACAGGCTTATCGTTGAAATATTCGCGCGACATATAGCGCCAGTCGCGCATATAACTTATGTACTTCAGCCATGCGTATTTATACTGCCGATAGGTGTGAAAAAACTCGCTCGGAATGGTGTCAAACGACTGCTCGATTTCGCTGATGATGCTGTCCACAGCCGTCTGCGCTGGTTTGCGGAACAGCATGTAGTAGTTGCGCTCAAGTTGCTCCTCATAAGCATAATCGAACATATCGATATACATATTTATATTATAGCGGTCGGGATTTTTGATGCCCACCAAAAATTCGTCGGGCTCAAAATAGGGGTTCAGCATGTCGCCTTTGGTTTTCGGGCGATAGTCGGGCAGAACAATGTCGTAAGTCATTGCTGTATCGGCATACAGCACTCCCCTCATGCGTCCAAGTTCGAGAGTGATGCGGCATGTGGCTTTAATATTGAGTTCGATTCGGAAGTTGCCAGTGCTGTCGGCTATTCCTGAGCCAACCAATGTTTTGGTTTCTGAAATATAATCGGTGCACGAGTAAACGTCGATTTTCTGGCCGCGGTATGTGGGGTTGCAGCCTTGCAGAATGGTCTTCTGAGCGCTTGCCGCAACCGCTAATCCTAAAAAGGCAATCACCAACAACAATTTGACTGGCTTCATTTCTTTTTCCGTTTGTTTAAAACGCCATTGATATCCATGCTTGCAGGCACAAACTGGCTCACATCGCCGCCATAACTGAGAATGTCGCGCACAATGGTGGAGTTGACTGGCGTTAGTTCGGGCGTGGTGAGCAGAAAGACTGTCTCAACACCAGGTCGCATCAGATGGTTCATCTGCGAAATGGCGCACTCATACTCAAAATCGGCCACCGTGCGGATTCCGCGCAGCATGAACTCGGCTCCAATCTGGCGGCAGAAATCGATAGTAAGTCCGTCGTAAGCCTCAACCCTGACTTTGGGTTCGTTGCGATAAACGCTCTCTATCAGTTCAATGCGTTCATCGATGCTGAAAAAACAGTTTTTCATGGTGTTTTTACCAATGGCAACAACCACCTCGTCGAAAAGGGGCAAGGCACGCGTCAGAACCGAATGATGACCGAGCGTGAACGGATCGAACGAACCTGGGAAAACTGCTATTTTTTTTGCCATATCAAATTCCGATAGTGCGGCAAAAATAGCATTTTGAGTTACAAGTTGAAAGCAGAAAGTATAAACGCTTTATTGTTGAGAAGTTGAGTTCAGAATCAGGGAGCGCCAGCAAATCATCCGATTCAGGGGCGCAATTTGAAATTTTTACCTACCGAATCACTTGTTAATTAAAATGGCTTACTAACTTTGCCCATTATGATTCGATTAGTTGCGCTTATAATATCAATAACGCTGCAGGTTGTTGCTGCAGTTCTGGCCATAAGGCTTATGCGCGTCACCAAATACCGCGCGTCGTGGATTCTCATCTCCATCGGTTTCATTCTGATGGCAGTCAAAATGTCCATTAAACTGATACAGTTCATCAACGACGACTTCTCGTTCTATCTCCGTCCAGCCGACGACTGGCTGGGTGTTGTCATTGCGTTTCTGTTCACCGCGGGAGTCTTCCTCATCGGCGAACTGTTCTACACACTCAGCCGCGCCGAACGTGAGCGCCGACGCTCTGAACGCCGACTGATGCGAGCCATCATCCAGACCGAGGAGCGCGAGCGCCGACGCTTTGCAAAAGACCTTCACGACGGTCTGGGACCACTGCTCTCAACAGCACGAATGTCGATGTCGGCACTACTGCAGAACGAGCGCGACGACCACTCGCGGCAGGTGATGGAAAACGCCAACAATGTGATCAACGAAGCAGTTGAAAGCATCAAGGAGATTTCGAACAACCTAAGTCCGCACGTACTCACCAACTTCGGACTGGCAAGCGCCATCCGCAATTTTGTCTTCAAAGTGGGCCAGTCGAAAACTGTCAGCATCAACTTCAGCACCGTTCTGACCGACAGCGACCGCTTCGACTCGAACATTGAAACAGTGATGTACCGCGCCACCTGCGAACTCATCAACAACACGCTGAAGCACGCCGAAGCCACGACCATCGACATCAGTCTTGAAAAAGTCCAGCGCACGCTCGTGATAAAATACGACGACAACGGAAAAGGCTTCGACAGCGAGACCGCTGCAAACGCACAAACCAACGGCATGGGGCTGTCAAACATCGCATCGCGGATGAACTCGATAAACGGAGTGTTCGTCTACAACAGCGCTCCGAACGACGGATTCCACGCCATCATGAAGGTAAAAATCTGACCTATGGACACCATCCGCATTGCATTAGTCGACGACCACGCACTCTTCCGCAATGGGCTCAAACTGCTGCTTGACAACATCAAGAATTTCAAAGTGGTGACCGAGGCGAAGAACGGCAAGGAATTCGTTGACCAACTCTCGCCCGACAACGCACCTGATGTGGTGCTGATGGATATCAACATGCCGATAATGAACGGCATTGAGGCGGCAAAAGCGGCTACAGCCCGAGTTCCGCAACTGAAAATCATTGCACTGTCGATGTTCGGCGAGGAGGATTATTACTATGAGATGATAAACGCGGGAGCCAAAGGGTTTCTGCTGAAAAACTCCGACATCAACGATGTGACCACGGCTATTGAGCAGGTGATGATGGGCAACAGTTATTTTTCGCAGGAGGTGCTCTACAACGTCATCCGCAAATTCCAGCCACACAAGGAGGATGAACTTGACACCGCAACGCTCTCGAAACGCGAACTGCAGGTGCTGCAAGGCATCTGCCGCGGGCTCTCGAACCAAGAGATTGCCGACACTCTTTTCCTCAGCAAACGAACTGTGGACAAACACCGCTCAAATCTGCTCAGCAAAACCAACTCAAAAAACACTGCCAACCTCATCATGTATGCCATAAAGAATAAGATTGTAAGTGTTTAGAGTGGCGAGAGGTGAGTGTTTAGTGTTGAGAAGAAATGTGGCAATGAAACAAACGAACATCAAAGATTCTGAACCCTTACCTCTAACCGTTTAACTTTTAAATAGATGATTGATTTCAAAATCGATAAAGTAAGCGAGACGCTCTCAACCAACGAGTTGCTCAAGAGTCTGGCCGAGAAGGAGCCGCTTCCCGAAGGCTACACGGTGATGGCTGTTGCGCAAACTGCAGGACGCGGACAGATTGGCGCCTCGTGGGAGAGCCAGCCAGGTCAGAACCTGACTTTCAGTGTGTTGCTCCGCCCCGATTTTCTGAAAGCCGAAAAAATGTTCATGGTTTCAAAGGTGGTGGCGCTGGCACTTACTGACTATCTTGCATCAACTGGCGGAATATTCAAAATCAAGTGGCCGAACGACATTTATCACTTCGACAGCAAAATATGCGGCATTTTGATTGAAAATCAACTTATGGGGAGCCAAATTGTCTATTCAATTATCGGCATCGGATTGAATGTGAATCAGGAGGCTTTCATCAGCGATGCTCCAAATCCGATTTCGATGTTCAACATTTTCGACCGCAAGTTCGACCTCAACGAAGAACTCGCCAAACTGCTGGAACAGATTGGTTTATGGTATCAGATGCTTGCCGACGGCTGGGAAGAGAAAATTAACGATACCTACCTTAAGCGCCTCTATCGCAAAGGCGAATTGTGCGATTTTGTGACACCTTCGGGTGAGCGTTTCCGCGGGCAGATAGAGAATGTGGAACCCAACGGCCGCCTGACCATTGAAAGCAATGGCGGAAAACGCTATTTCTGGTTCAAGGAAGTGTCGTTCTGGAAACCCGATAACAACCAGCCGACATTTTCGGAACATACTGAATGGTAGACCGAACTATCTCACAAGAATCACCACAACGCACGCTGCAACTTACATTGCCGCAACCATCAATTTGTGCTTGGGTTTAAACTCGTGGTCAAGTTCCTCGTAGATTGAATTCTGGCTTATGAATTCAGGCACAATCTCCTTCATCAACTTGACAACCTTATAGTTATCTTGCTCCGCAATCAGCGGCAGGAAACCGTCGATTTTTGAGTTGGCCTCATCGTGGTCATACTCACGAACCTTTGCCACCATAATCTGCGGGTGCGGTGTTGGAATTGTATTTTCCTTGTTTGCAAGCAGTTCCTCGTAGAGTTTCTCGCCTGGACGCAGACCCGTGAAGGTGATTTGAATGTCGCGGCCAAGTTCCAAACCCGAAAGTTTAATCATCTTTTTAGCCAAATCGACAATCTTGACCGACTTGCCCATGTCGAAGATGAAAATCTCACCGCCCTTGCCCGATGCACCTGCCTCCAAAACCAACTGGCAAGCCTCTGGAATGGTCATGAAGTAGCGCGTAATCTGCGGATGAGTAACGGTTATCGGACCGCCCTCCTCAATCTGTTTTTTGAATCGCGGAATCACCGAACCATTTGAACCGAGCACATTGCCGAAACGTGTTGTAATAAAGCGGGTTGACGATTTGCCATTGAGCGATTGAGTGTAAATTTCAGCAATACGCTTGGACGCACCCATCACATTTGTCGGGTTGACCGCCTTGTCGGTTGAAACCATCACAAAACGTTTAACACCGTATTTCACAGCCATATCAGCAATGAGCCTTGTTCCGATTACGTTGTTGCGAACCGCTTCAACAGGGTTGTTCTCCATCATTGGCACATGCTTGTAAGCCGCTGCATGATAGACAATTTCGGGTTTGTAGTCGTTGAAAACCTCCTCAACGCGCTGCTGGTCGGTAATATCGCCTATAACAACCGTTATGTTGCTGGCCGACTGCGAGTCGCGCAGTTCCATCTCAATGTCGTACATTGGTGTTTCGGCCTGGTCGAAAAGCACAATGTTGTGCGGCTCAAACCTGATGAGTTGGCGCACAATCTCGCTGCCGATAGAACCTGCGGCACCAGTAACAAGCATTGTTTTGCCTTTCACCTGTTCTTGTATTCGCTTGAAATCGAGTTGGATAGGATTGCGCTCCAACAAATCCTCGATTTTTATGTTTCTGATTTGTTTCGAACTCAATTCGCCGTTAATCCACTTCTCAACTTTCGGAACATTGAGCATTGTGAGTCCTCGGTTCAAGCCCAACTCAATCACTTCCTGCTTCTTTTCAATGGTTTGGAACGGCTTGGCAACCAACAGGTTGCGAGCGTCGAGTTCAACAATGAGAGATTCGAGTTCATCGATAGGATAAATCGGCAAATCGTTGATTTTGTTGATAGATTTTTTATCGATGTCATCGACAAAGGCCACCACTTTATAATGTGCGTTATGGTCTTCCTCGAGTGCGTTTTTCGCCGCCAGAGCGTTGCGGTCGGTGCCATACACAATCACATTGTTGTTTCTGACAGTCGAACGGAAATCGAAGAATATCGATTTAACCAAGAAACGCAACGAAACCATGAAGAACGTGGTTGTGAGGAATTCGATAATCAGAATCGACATCGGCACAATGAATGCCTGCGTAATCCCCGAACGATAGCATACAATATTAATAATAACGAGTGCCAAACTGCCCGAAGCAACAGTAATCAGTATGCGGCGAGTGTCACGCGCACCCGTGTATCGAACAATTCCAGCATATGTCTGCGCTATCAGAAAACTAACAACGCGGACGAACATAACAAGTTCAACAATCTGCTTCAAATCGCCAATTTTCCTCTCATTATCAGGTATTTCAAAATTGAATCGAAGAAGATAGGCTATTATGATGGACGCCGCACAAATGAAAACGTCAATCAAAAAAACTATCCAACGCGGCGCATATTTCTTACTAAAAATCGACATAACCCCATTCAATTTTTACGAAGCGCAAATATAGTTTTTTGCATTTACAATTGGTTGCATGTTTTATGAATCGACAACATTTGTTGATAGGAATCGGTGTTTTACCCACCGACAACAAATACGACCTTCCGCTCCACCAACAACCTCAAGGATAAATCATATTATCGACTTTATTGCTAATTTAGCGCCGCAAAATAAAGAGTGAACTATGAAAAAGATTTTAGGAATGGGCAATGCCCTTGTCGATATTATGACCTCCCTGCCCGACGACGGTGTGCTGGCCGAATTCAATTTGCCCAAAGGCAGTATGCAGTTGGTTGACAGCAGTTTGTGCGACAAAATCAACAAACGGATTGAGTGCTACAACCCGAAAATTTCGGCGGGTGGCTCGGCGGCCAACACCATCAAGGCTATGGCGCACCTTGGCGCTCCGTGCGGGTTCATCGGCAAAACCAGCCTCGACAAGTTGGGAACGCTTTTCCGTCAGGACCTTGCCAATGCGGGCGTTGCGCTGCACATTCTTGACAGTCAGTCGGCTACGGGACACGCCATCGCGCTTGTGTCGCCCGACTCCGAGCGCACGTTCGCTACCCATTTGGGCGCGGCTGTCGAACTGTCAGCAAGCGAAATCGACTCGGCGGTTTTTGCCAAATACGACTTTTTTTATATTGAAGGTTATCTGGTTCAGAACCACGAACTTATTGAGAGTGCCGTAAAAACCGCACGCTCGCTGAATATGAAGGTTGCCATCGACCTTGCGAGTTACAATGTTGTGGCCGAAAACCTTGATTTTCTGCATATTATATCGAAAGAATATGTTGACATTATTTTCGCCAACGAGGAAGAGACCAAAGCCTTCACAGGCAAGGATGCCGAAGCCGCTGCCAATGAGATTGCTGCAATGTGCAACATTGCCGTGGTCAAGGTTGGCAAACGAGGTTCGATTATCCGTCAGGGCGACAAGGAGTTCCGCACAGGAATCATCGATGCCAACTGCATCGACACCACTGGGGCTGGCGACTTCTACGCTGCTGGATTTATGTTCGGTTTGGCATCGGGCTACAGCCTCGACCGCTGTGGGCAACTGGGTGCACTGCTCTCGGGCAAGGTGATTGAAAGTCTTGGCGCACAAATCTCGCCCGAAGGCTGGGATTTTGTCAGCAAACAGATGAAAAAGATTTAAATCAGCCGCGTCTGCGGAAATTGTTTATATCAGATAAAAACGGGTTGAATCGGTTAGAGACAAACAAATGTTTCGGCTACGCAAAATATTGACAATCATTTTGTTCGCAGCATCATTCGCTGATGCCGCTGCTCAGCCTTCGGAATACCAATTCACATTTGAGTTCACCAGCCGCGCCCAACTCGACAGCCTGTCGCAACGGATTTCAATCGACAAAGTTGAAGGTAGCCGCGTGTGGGCCTACGCCAACACCGACGAGATGGATTGGTTTCGTCAGACGGGCATCAAGTTTGAACTCTGCCCCGACAAAAACGCCGCAAAAGCTTCATACCCAATGGCTAAACTTGTCAGCGAGATGCAGAACCTCGACCGCTACCCCACCTACGAGGTTTACGACACGCTGATGCGGAATTTTGCACACGACTATCCGCGGTTGTGCCGACTTGAGGTTGTGGCCACACTGCCATCGGGGCGGCAGATTCTGGCCGTGAAAATCTCGAAAGACGTGGCGCTCGACAACACCACAAAACCCGAAGTACTCTGCACAGCCACAATGCACGGTGACGAAGGAATTTGTGCCACTACAGCGCTCAATTTCTGCAACTTTCTATTGACCAACTACGGCACCGACAAACGCGTTAACCGTTTGATTGACAGCGTTGAGTTTTGGATAATCCCTATTTTCAACCCCGACGGGATGTATAAAGGTGGCAATAGTTCGGTCAGCGGCTCGACGCGCTCGAATGGCAATTCAAAAGACCTGAACCGCAACTATCCTAGTGTCAGCGGCAGCACCCCCACCAGCCAGCCCGAGACAAAGGCAATGATGGAATTCTTTGAAAAACATCACTTTACACTTTCCACAAACCTTCACGCTGGCAACGAATGTTTCAACTATCCGTGGGACACATGGTCGCGCGCCACTGCCGACAACGACTGGTGGCGACTAGTTGGCTCCGCTTATCGCGATACCGCACAGCATTATGGTTCAAGCGGTTACTTCGACGATGGCTGCAACAATTCGGCCAACGGCCTGACCAACGGCTACGCGTGGTACTCGATTTCGGGCGGACAGCAGGATTGGGCAAACTACTTTATGCACTGCCGCGAGGTTACAATAGAGATTTGCGGAACAAAAGCGCCGACATCAACCACCACCATCGCCAACATTTGGAAATATAATAAAAACGCGCTGCTGAACTTCTACGCCGAGAGCCTGAACGGCGTGCGCGGAACGGTGATGAACGCCGCTGGCCAACCGCTTTCAGCCCGCATCACCATTGCTGGACACGACAAAGACAACTCGTGGATTGAGACCGACGCACGCGCTGGCGACTACCACCGTCTGCTTAAGGCTGGCACTTACAATCTGACTTTCGAGGCTGATGGTTATCTGCCGCAAACTGTTAAAACAAAGGTGGTTGACGGCAAGCCTACATGGCTCACTGTGGTGATGCTGGACAAAAATCTTGCCCCACTCAAACTTGAATCTGAAAGCATTCGATTTGAATTGCCCCTCAACACCAGCGAGTTAAAATTGTTCGAGGTTGCCAACACAAGCAACCGCCAAATCAACTATACAATCACCTCAGAAGCAATGCCTCCGTGGCTGAAACTGAATAAATTAAGCGGCAATATTGAAGCAAACAACAGTGATACGGTTCGGATAACAGCCCACTGCCAGGCACTGCCCGCTGGCAATTATTCAACTGTCATTCGGTTTTCGTCAGTCAGCCAGACAGTTCATTTGAATATCGGACTGAATGTAATTGATAATTCGCCTGTTACGCCTGCCGAGTTGACAGGAATAACGATTGCCACTTTGCCCACAAAACTTGAATACAGAATTGGCGACACGCTCAACGTTGACGGCGGAACGCTGAAACTGGCCTACAGCAACGATTCAATAGCCATCATCGACATTAAGCGCGAGATGATTACGAATTTCAGCAGTGCTGATGCGGGAACTAAATTATTGACAATCAATCATGACGGATTTACAGCAATATTCAGTGTGATTGTTCGTGCCGACAGCACCCATCCACAGCCACAACTAATTATCCTCCAATCGGTTACCATAGCATCGCTGCCCACAAAACTTGAGTATAAAATCGGTGACACGCTCAATGTCGATGGCGGAACACTGAAACTGACCTACAGCAACGATTCAATAGTCACCATCGAGATGAAACGCGAGATGATTTCGAATTTCAGCAGCGCCGATGCAGGAACTAAATTGCTGAATGTCAGCCTGAATGGCTTTGTGTCGGTTTTCAGTGTGATCATCATCACCAACGACACAATCCCCACTCCGCCCATTGTGCTACAATCAGTTGCCATTTCTGCGTTGCCTACCAAACTCGAATACAAAATCGGCGACACGCTCAATGTCGATGGCGGAACGCTGAAACTGACCTATAGCAACGACTCGACAGCCTTCGTTGGAATGAGACGCGAGATGGTTGCAAATTTCAACAGCACCACATGCGGAGTCAAACTGCTGAATGTCAGTCTGAATGGCTTTATTTCGGTATTCAGCGTGGTTGTTCACGCCGACAGTGTGCCAGCACAACCAACTGTTCTCCAATTGGTTGCCATATCAACGCTGCCAACAAAACTGGAATATAAGATTGGTGACACTCTCAACGTTGACGGCGGGACGCTGAAACTGACCTACAGCAACGACTCAACGGCCATCGTCAGCATGAAACGCGAGATGATTTCGGCTTTCAACAACTCTACCACTGGAACCAAATTGCTGACTGTCAATTTCGAAGGACTGGTAACAATTTTCTCAGTTAAAGTGATGGACAATGACACGCAGATTTTGGAATCGGAGTCGGAAACAATCATCGAAGTTCATGGAAAAGTCATCACCATCGAAAATGCTCATTCAGAGACAGTTGTTTATGACCTGCGCGGACGCATCGCAGCAACCGACAAACGCTCAAACGCCCAAATATCGGTTCCAAAAGCAGGAATCTACATTGTGAAATGTGACACTGTGACTAAAAAAATAGCCATCAGATAATCGTCTGATGGCCATTTGATTATAAATGGTAACAATCAGTATTTCACAAAATTAAACGGGTAACGCAGCATTTTTGAGAATCCCTGGCCAGCCTCAAACATATCGTCATCGTCCTCCTGCACATACCAATTGAAAACCAGCGATTTGCCATTGCTAACCAATGGTTTCATCTCCACCATAATATCGAAAAGATATTTGGTTGATGCCGTATTGAAATACTTCAGTTTGAAACTGACGCTTGTATCCTCGTTGGGGCTTTTCAAGTAGTCATCAATCCATGCAATTATCTGGTCGTAAAATTTGCGGGCATTTTCAGGAATTGATGTGCCTGTGATTGTGAATTTTCCTGTTTCAGGGTCGAAAACAACTTCTGGTGTGTCCTCTGTCCCATTAATAATTAGTGGTGCCATTTGAAAAAACTTTTGAGTAATAGTAACCACAAAGTTAAGTGAAGTTCGATAATTTTTACCGTTTTGCAGAAAAATTGCACAAAAAACGGGCTTATGCAATTTGAGACGAAATTTCGACGAAATAATTTCGTATTTTGTAAACTGAAATACGAAAAACGAGCAATGATGTCGCACAAACGTATATTACTGATATTATTAGGTTTATCACTGCTAACGGTAAGTTGCAGCCATAAAGAGCATGTCGACTTGATACTGCGAAACGCCAAAATATACACAGTGAACAGCAATTTTGCAGTGATGCAAAGCGCGGCCGTGCGCAACGGCAAATTTGTGGCCGTCAGCAGCGATGCAAACATCAGTGCCCGCTACACCGCCGACAGCGTTATCGAGTTGAAAGGCAAGTTTGTCTATCCTGGATTCATCGATGCCCATGCGCATTTCTCGCAATATGCCTTGTCGCTTTCGTACATCAATCTCGATTCCGCCCTAACAATAAAAAACGTTATCGACCAACTCGATGATTTTCAGCGTGATAATCCAGATATGTGGATTGTGGGAAACAATCTGAATGCAGAAGTTTTCTACGATAAAGAGATGCAAATCTGCACCATTCTCAACAGCCATTTCGCCCAAACGCCTGTGCTCATCTGGTTGAGCGACTATAATTCTGCCCTGATTAACAAGGCTTTTGCCGATATGATTCCTGCCGATGCAAACATCAGAAGCGGCATAATAAACCAACGCAAAGCGCTTAATGCGGCGAAGTTCATCCCCGCTCCCAGCGACAGCATCATGGCTGAACTTCTGAAACAGGCAGAGCAGAACTGTTTCGACGCGGGAATAACATCGACAACCGATTTCGGAGCATCGTACAGCGACGTGCAACTCATTGACAGTCTGCAAAAAAATGGTTACCTGAGGATTCCTGTTTACGCCATTCTTGAACCTTTGGACGAAAATGTCAGAGAATATATCAGCAAGATGCCGTATCAGACTGACAACCTGAAAGTTCAGTCGGTTGGCATTAGTCTTGACGGCAAACTCACGCAAAATTTAGCCGTCATGCGCGCCCCCTATGGCGACAAGCAGAACGGACAACTCGCCATATCAGCCGACAGCCTGCAGAATATTTGCAGAACCGCCTACGAACATGGTTTTCAGATGTGCGTGAACAGCATCGGCGACTCTGCCACCCGATTGGCTCTCAATACTTTTACCAAGATTCTGCCCATAAAAAACGATTTGCGCTGGCGAATTGAAGGTTTGCACATGACTGTCCGCAAAGACCTGCGGGGTTTAAACCATTACAACATCATCCCGTCGATTCAGCCATCTCAATATCAAGCATCTAAAGCGTTTATAGACAGCAATTTTAGCAGAAAACTATCGCGTGAGGCATTTGCATGGAAGCATTTTCTCAGCCACAACCAGGGCATTGTCTGCGGAACCGACTGCCCATACAGCCAACTCAACCCAATGGCTGTTTTTTACGCCGCCGTGAAACAAGAAAAGCAGAGGACCCACAACAAGCAAAGCCAAGAACTAACAACCACTCAAGCACTTAAGGCAATGACCATCTGGGCTGCATATTCGCAATTCGACGACAAACAGAAAGGCAGCATCGAAGTTGGCAAATGGGCCGACTTCATAATAACATCGGAAAATATTACCACAATGTACCAGCCCAACCTGCCTAACGTGACCGTTGAGCGCACCTACCTTAGGGGAAAAAGAGTTAAATGATTGTGAATTGAAAACTCAAATATTTGAAATTAAATATTTAATATTGAGCGATAAAAGAATTAAAACATTTCGATTATGAGGAAGTTCATTTTAGCAGCGATTGTGGCAGTGGCCGCCGTTACTGGAGTCAATGCTCAAAACGTAAAAGTTGGTGACATTCTGCCCGACTTCACACTGAAAACTGTGAACGGCGAAGACATGAGTCTGTCACAATTCAGAGGCAAGGTGGTGCTTGTCGATTTTTGGGCATCGTGGTGCGGACCATGCCGCCGCGAAAATCCGAAAGTGGTTGCCGCCTACAACAAGTACAAAGACAAAAAGTTCAAAAAAGGCAAAGGCAAAGGGCTGGTTATCCTGAGTGTATCGCTCGACTACGATAAAGATGCATGGATTAAGGCCATCGCCGACGACCATCTTGAATGGGACACTCACGTATCGGACCTGAAATATTGGGACGGCATTGCCAAAAAATTCGACATTAAAGCAGTACCAACAAACTTTCTTGTCGATGGCAAAGGCAAGGTTGTCGGCATTGGCCTGCGCGGTGACAAACTGATGGAGGCGCTTAAGAAATTGTAACCAGATTTTTCAGGCTAACACGAGCAGTCAGGGACAGAGGCGGTCACACGTTCTGATTCCTGACTTTTTTATTGCATCGTCCGTTCAATGCCATTCCAAAGGTCAACCGCCGACTTGTCCCACGAGAATTTCTGACGCTGCACTTTTGCGTTGGCGACAAGTTGTGCGCGCAATTTTGCATCGGAAGCCATCCGCTTCAGCGCATTAGCAATATCATCGTCGGAGTGCGGATTGACGAGCAGGCCAGCATCTCCCGCAACCTCTGGCATCGATGTGCAATTCGACGTTATGACTGGCACATCGCAGTTCATTGCCTCAACCAACGGAACTCCGAAACCTTCGAGAAAAGACACAAGAACCAAGGTCTGGGCACTTGCCAACACACTTTGTAAATCAAGCGCATTCAAACGTCCAAGAAAAACAACCTCATCGGCATGCCTCATATGCTCAAGCGTATGGTCGATCGATGACATCGACCACATACATTCTCCAACAATCACCAATTTGTGATTCGAACCCACATCCTCCTTAAACTTGTCGAATGCCCGCAGCAATCCTTCAACATTCTTGCGCTGATTGAGAGAACCAACAAACAAAAAATACGGGCAGCCATCTGAAATTCTGTCTCTTACCTGTTGTTGTTCGGCATCATCCATCGGTTTGAAAACCGTTTTTACACCATTATATATAACATCGATATTATCAGGCGAGATGCCCCAGGTTTTCACAATATCGGCCTTTGAATACTCCGAGACGGTTCCCAATCTTGTGGCCCTATCGGCAAAGAGCGGGAAAAAACGGTTATAATATTTGCTGGTCAGAAACGGCTGACTCTTAGGCTGATGCACAAAACCAATATCGTGAATGACATTATATGTTCTCACCTTCGGATGCAATGGCATATAACCGTCGGTTGAGAGAAACATATCGGCTTTATGTTTGTTTAATATCGAAGGAATTGAATATTCGAAACGCCAATACCACAAAAAAGGATGACGCGACGGCAGCACCGTTTTGACTGGCAACACATTGTCGGCATAAATGAACGACGGGTCCCAATCGCGGTCGAATATGAAAACAAACTTGTGCTCAGGATGGTTTCGAACCATCCGCGACAAAATTTCATCAGTAAAACTTCCAAGACCTTCAAGCCTGTCTTTCAACAAAGTCTGCGTGTTAACCGCTATTATCATAGACAAATATTGTGGCCGCAAAATTAGTAATTTTGTTGAGGGGGAAAATAAGGCAATGATGTTCTTTTTTTCACTCTTTCAGTTTGCCGACAAACACCATTTGCTATTTTTGCAGTTCTTTTTAAACGAGTTGACTTTTATCGGAAAACGTAACAATTTGAAATCGAAATAGAAATGAAAAAGGAACTTGAGACAAGGTACAATCCGGCTGCGGCCGAAGAAAAATGGTACAAGTTCTGGATGGACAACAAATTCTTCCATTCTGAACCCGACCACCGCACACCATATACTATTGTGATTCCGCCGCCGAACGTTACTGGCGTGCTGCATATGGGCCATATGCTCAACAACACCATTCAGGACATTCTGGTGCGCCGCGCCCGTATGATGGACCGCAACGCTTGCTGGGTGCCAGGCACCGACCACGCTTCAATCGCCACCGAAGCAAAGGTTGTGAAGAAACTGGCCGATATGGGCATTAAAAAGCGCGACCTGACCCGCGAGGAGTTCCTGAAATACGCTTGGGAGTGGAAGGAAGAGCACGGCGGCGTGATTCTTGAGCAACTCAAGAAGTTGGGCGCTTCGTGCGACTGGGACCGCACCGCTTTCACAATGGACGATGTGCGCAGCGAATCGGTTTTGCGCGTGTTTGTCGATTTGTATCGCAAAGGACTGATTTACCGCGGTTTGCGAATGGTCAACTGGGACCCGAAGGCACAGACCGTGCTGAGCACCGAGGAGGTTATCTATCGCGAAGAGAAAAGCAAACTCTACTATCTACGCTACTATGTGGCTGACGCCGATACAAATCCCGTGAAACCCACTGGAACCGAAGGCGAAATCATCCATAAAGACGCGAAAGGCTACTACGCAGTGATGGCCACAACCCGCCCCGAAACAATTATGGGCGATACTGCGATGTGTATCAACCCGAAAGACCCGAAAAACCAATGGTTGCGCGGTCACAAGGTGATTGTGCCGCTTGTGGGGCGCGTCATTCCTGTAATCGAAGACAGATATGTTGACATTGAGTTCGGTACTGGCTGTCTGAAAGTTACGCCCGCCCACGATGCCAACGACTACGCTCTCGGTCAGACTCACAATCTGGAGACCATCGACATTTTCAACCCCGATGGAACGCTGTCGGAAGCCGCTGGACTCTATGTTGGTCAGGACCGTATGGATGTGCGCAAGCAGATTGCTATCGACCTGCAGAACGCTGGTCTGATGGAGAAAATCGAGGATTACGACAACAAGGTGGGCTACTCGGAGCGCAATCAGGATACGGCTGTGGAGCCGCGCCTGTGCAAGCAGTGGTTCCTGTCAATGAAGCACTTTGCCGACATTGCACTGCCGCCCGTGCTCGAGGGAAAAATCAAGTTCCACCCCAACAAATACGTATCGACCTACCGCAACTGGCTCGAAAACATTCAGGACTGGTGTATCAGCCGACAACTCTGGTGGGGACACCGCATTCCCGCCTATTTCCTGCCAACGGCCGAAGGCGAGGAAGAAAAATTCGTGGTTGCACTCACTGCCGACGAGGCTCTGGCCGAAGCACGCAAAATCAAGGGTTACGAGAACATTACCGCCGACCAACTGCGTCACGATGAGGATGCGCTCGACACCTGGTTCTCGTCGTGGTTGTGGCCTGTTTCACTTTTCAATGGCATTAACAACCCTGGAAATAAGGAGATTAACTACTATTACCCCACTTGCGACCTTGTCACGGGCCCCGACATTATCTTCTTCTGGGTTGCCCGAATGATTATGGCTGGTGAGGAGTATCAGCACGATGTGCCGTTCCGCAACGTCTATTTCACTGGTATTGTGCGCGATAAGTTGGGCCGCAAGATGTCGAAATCGCTCGGCAACTCACCCGACCCGCTCAAACTCATTGCCGACTACGGTGCCGATGGTGTGCGTGTGGGAATGCTGCTATGCTCGCCTGCTGGCGGCGATTTGCTTTACGACGACTCGCTGCCTGAGCAAGGCCGCAACTTCGCCAACAAGATTTGGAACGCTTTCCGCCTGGTTTACAGTTGGAATGTCGATGACAAACTGCCGCAACCCGAAGCCGCACGCGTGGCCATTGAGTGGTTCAACCAAAAACTGAGCAGCACCATTGTGCAACTCAACGACCACTTCGACAAGTTCCGCCTGTCGGAGGCGCTGATGACCGTTTACCGCCTGTTCTGGGACGAGTTCTCGGCTTGGTTCCTTGAAATGGTGAAGCCCGCATACCAAACGGCTTGCGACGCCACAACCTATAATGCTGTGATTGAGTTGTTTGAGAAGATGCTCAAACTGCTGCACCCATTTATGCCGTTCATTACTGAGGAGATTTGGCAGTCGATTAAGGAGCGCCAAACCACTGACAGCCTGATAGTTGCCAAATGGCCTGAGGCTGGAGCGTTCAACAAAGATTATCTGGCGGAATTCGAGAATGTTAAGCAGACAATTGCCGAAATCCGCACCGTCCGCACCGACAAGAAAATCCCGAACCGCGATGCAATCAAACTCTTTGTGAACAAAGGCAGCAAAGGGTACAACGCACAGTTCGACAGCGTGATAGCAAAGATGGGCAACGCCGAATCGATTGAGATTGTCAGCCAAAAAGTCGACGGCACAGTCGCCTTTATGATTCAGACAACTGAATTCTACGTTCCGTTCGGCAGCAATATCGATGTTGAGGCCGAACTGGCCAAACTGCAAGCCGACCGCACTTATCTGGAAGGCTTCCTGCAGTCGGTGATGAAGAAACTCTCGAACGAGAAGTTTGTGAACGGAGCCCCCGCAGCCGTTGTTGAGAACGAGCGCAAGAAGCAAGCCGACGCCGAAGCCAAAATCAAAGCAATCGACGAGCAGATTAAAGCGCTGAGTTAAGAATCTTGCTGATATATAGCACAAAACAAAGTCCGCAGCCTGATTGGGTGCGGACTTTTTGTAAATAATAATTAGGAGTTGCAAGCATAAAAATGGAAATGCGCAATTGGCATATTTTTATATATTTGCACCCGATTTTTGAAAAAAATGAATATGAAAGGAGTAAAACCAATAATGCTATTGTCAGCTACCCTACTGACATTTAGCGCATTAGCACAACAGGGCGTTTTCTACTACGTCAACACAAACGCCGAACACGTCAATTCAAAAACTGCAGATATTCTATTGAACGATAATGGATTGGTTATTCTTAATGAGTGTTCCAACTCAAAATACGAGAAACCTGCCATACAACTTATCGAACTGAACAACAGCTTTATAAAGACATCAGAAAATATAATAGGTGTTGATGGAATGGAAAGCGTTAGTTGTTTTGCCAAATATGACGATGGAAATTACGGCATCTATGCCAACGCCGAGCAAAACCCTGTTGTAGTGAACATCTCAAAAGCTTATAAAGAGTTGTCGCATAACAAGCTGACCGACCAACAATATGAACTGTTTATCGGCAAGGCATTGGTTGGCAAGCAAATATTGGTTGCGTCAACAATGTCGGAGAGTAAAGGAAAATACGCCATTGTGCTGACAAGTTTCGATGCCGCCAGCGGTGAGAAACAGTGGACAAAGAAAGTTTCAAGCGAAACTAACGAGTCGGCTGATGCGGTCGTTGCCGATGAAGCTGGTAACGTGGTTATTTTGGGAAGAAAATACAACGACAACGCAACAGAATATATACCAATCCTTTATAAGATTGAAGCCAACGGTAACGTTGTGTGGAAGAAAAGCGGTGTTGACATGCCGTCAAACTTCTACTCGCAGAGCATTGTTGTAAGCACGAATGGTGATATCTACTATTCTTGCTGCCTTACACAACGTGCGGGCGCACTTCAAACCAAAGTCATAAAACTTGATGCCAATGGTAACTCAAAACGAACAATCAACATAAACGAGTTCACTGGTAATGGTGCCCTCTGGCTTTCGTCGGACAAGCTACTGCTTTATGGATCAAAATTCCATACCGATACAAAACAAGTGGTCACCAAAGGATCGTTCGTGATTCTCGACAGCGACCTGAACGTATTGAGTAACAAATCATTAAGCATGAATGACAAACCCGATTCGGATTTCAATTACAGCACTACAAGCAGTTCCGACCTCCAAGCGGCTGCTGAACTGTCATCAGGAAGTGTGGTGATGGTTGGTAAGGTTACAATGCCTCAGGCTGGTGGGTCCGACAAACAGAACAACACAATTGTTGTGGTTGTTGACGCTTATGGTAATTATAAGTAAATCTTTTAATTAATATGATTAATAACGCGTTGGCACTGTCAGCGCGTTATTTTTTTGATGCCGCCCCCCCAAAAAAAGTGTTTGCTTTAAAATATACCCACAACATCATTTGAATGAATATGGTCCACAACGCTTGCTGATTCAAATTTTTATTACTTTTATTTTTGAATTGAAAAACCTTACTGCAATGAAACTTAAATTTTTTCCATTAGTTGCGGCATTTATTTTTGCCCCAGGAATAGTGCAAGTCATTAAAGCCCAAAGTTTTGAGGAGTTTGTCAAACAACAGAACGAAGAGTTTGAGAGGTTCGCTAAAGAGCGCCAGCAAGGCATTGAGGCTCTGCGCAACGAGTACGAACAGACAGTTGAGGACTACAAGCGCGCCATGAACCGAATGTATGACTCCGAAATTTCGTCAATCGACCTGATGAAATCTGATGACAACATTGAAAACACAAGCAAGGCCAAAGCCCCAAAATCCGCAATCAATTCATCCGACCTCGAGAAAGATGCAAAAGACGCTAAACAGACCATCGCAAATACATCATCGAGCGAACTGATGAAGCAGATTACCGGCACAACTACTGACGAAGCCAACGCACAACAGGTGAAAGAAGCCACAAATAAACTGGCCGCAGTGATTAGCGATGTGATAAATCAAACGGTAACAACGCCAAAGGAGCAACCAAAAACAGAACCTAAGAAAGCGGAAAAAGCTGAACCTGAAAAGGAACAGAAAGCAGAACCCAAGAAAGAGAAAGAACAAAAGGCCGAGCAAAAGAGCGAACCTGAAAAAGAACAAAAAACTGAACCTAAAAAGGAACAAAAAGCAGAGCAAAAGAATGAGCAGAAAGCAGAAACGAAAAAATCAGAAACAAAATCAAACAATGGCAATATCCCAAGCGGGAAACCATGCACCTACAGCCGCATATCTTCACCATTTGGCGAGCGCATCCACCCTGTTTACGGCAAAAAAAGTTTCCACAAAGGCATTGACCTCGCCGCTCCCAACGGAACACCCATCTACGCCACAGCCGACGGTGTTGTTGCATTTGCGGGCGTATGCAACGGCTACGGGAACTTCATCAAGCTGAACCATCAAAATGGTTATAAAACAGGGTACGCACACATGTCGAGTATGGTTGTCAAAACCAACGATAAGGTAAAAAAAGGTGACCTCATCGGTTATGTCGGTTCAACCGGAACCTCAACAGGCAACCACCTGCACTACGAGGTTTACTACAACGACCAAGTGACCGACCCAGCAAAGACATTGTAAAGAAAATCAAGAAAATAAAGATGGGAAGAGCCGCATTGTACTGCGGCTTTTTCTGTTTAGTTAACCTGCTTTACGGAATATTTGTCAATCTGACGGACAACCGAGCCTGACATCTCTCCCATCGTTCTTAAAATGTGAATAAACCACTATTGACAGCCCCCTAATCTTTTGTAAATTCGCGCATTATATTTTTAAAACGAAATTTGATGGTTACCTTCTTTAAAACACCTGAAAACAAAGTGATTGCAGTGCAGACGGCCGCCGAAATCGCAGCCGCCGACATTGAGAAACTGAACTGGCTTTTCGGCCGTTCGGAGTGCCTGGGACAGAAAGCGCCCGCCGGCTCGTTTGTGGGCCCGCGCAAGGAGATGATTACCCCGTGGAGCACCAACGCCGTCGAGATTACCCAAAATATGGGTATCAGCGGCATTGTCCGCATTGAGGAGTTCGAGGCGCAGAGTGCCGACAAAAAGCACTTCGACCCGATGCTCAAATCGTTCTATAACCAATTGGACCAAAGCATTTTCACTGTCGATATCAAGCCGCAGCCCATTGTCCACATAACCGATATCAGGGCCTACAACAAAAAAGAAGGCTTGGCACTTAAAGAAGAGGAAATCAACTATTTGGAAGGTCTTGCAAAGAAACTCGGCCGCCCGCTCACCGACAGCGAGGTGTTCGGCTTCTCGCAGGTGAACTCGGAGCACTGCCGTCACAAAATCTTTGGCGGACAGTTCATTATCGACGGCGAGGAGAAAAAGGAAACGCTCTTCGGCCTGATTAAAAAGACTACAAAAACCAACCCGAACAACGTGGTTTCGGCCTACAAAGACAACTGCGCGTTTATGCAGGGACACACTCTGGAGCAGTTTGCACCGGCCGCGCAGGAGAAATCGGATTTCTTTGAAGTGACTGATTACGAGTCGGTTTACTCGCTGAAAGCCGAAACTCACAACTTCCCCACAACTGTGGAGCCGTTCAATGGTGCCGCAACTGGTTCGGGCGGCGAAATCCGCGACCGTATGGGAGGCGGCAAGGGCAGTATGCCGATTGCCGGAACGGCCGTTTATATGACTTCGTATCCGCGCCTTGACGGCGGACGTCAGTGGGAGAAGGCCACCGAGCCGCGTCCTTGGCTCTATCAGACGCCGGAGCAGATTCTTATCAAGGCGTCGAACGGCGCGAGCGACTTCGGCAACAAGTTCGGGCAGCCGCTTATCTGCGGAAGTTTGCTCACAATGGAGCACTTCGAGCAATACAAGAAATTCGGTTTCGACAAGGTGATAATGATGGCCGGCGGTGTGGGCTACGCCAAAAAGAAGGACTGCCTGAAGGCCGACCCCGAGCCGGGCGACAAGGTGGTGATTCTGGGCGGCGACAACTACCGCATTGGTATGGGCGGCGGCGCAGTGTCGTCGGTTGCCACGGGCGAGTACAACAACTCGATTGAGTTGAACGCCGTACAGCGTTCGAACCCCGAAATGCAGCGCCGCGTTTACAACGCAATCCGCGCCCTGAGCGAGCAGTCGGACAACCCGATTGTGTCAATCCACGACCACGGCGCAGGCGGCCACCTGAACTGCCTTTCGGAGTTGGTTGAGGCCACCGGCGGCGTTATCGACATTCGCAAACTGCCTATCGGCGACCCGACTCTTTCTGACAAGGAAATTGTTGGCAACGAGAGTCAGGAGCGTATGGGTTTGGTGCTGAAAGACAAGGATATAGACCACTTGAAGAAGATTGCCGACCGCGAGCGCGCGCCAATGTACGTTGTGGGCGAGGCCACAGGTGATATGCAGTTCCGCTTCACCGACAAGCAGACCAACGAAGACCCTATCAATCTGCAACTTGCCGATATGTTTGGCAACCCGCCGCGCACCATAATGAACGACAAAACCGTCAAAGAGCAGTATGCCGATTTGAAATATGACACCGCTAAAGTTGCCGATTATCTGGAGCAAGTGCTTCAACTTGAGTCGGTTGCGTGCAAAGACTGGCTCACTAACAAGGTCGACCGCTCGGTGACCGGAAAGGTTGCAATGCAGCAGTGCGCCGGCCCGCTTCACCTGCCGCTCAACGATTGCGGCGTGGTAGCGCTTGACTATCAGGGCAAATACGGCGTTGCCACTTCGGTTGGTCACGCCCCGCTTTGCGCGATGATTAATCCTGCCAAAGGTTCGCGAATGGCTGTGGCCGAGGCACTTACAAACATTGTCTGGGCGCCGATTCAGGACAAACTGAAAGGCATATCGCTGAGCGCCAACTGGATGTGGCCGTGCTTCAATCCGGGCGAGGACGCAAGGCTGTACAAGGCTGTTGAGGCCCTGAGCGACTTCTGTATCAAGTTGGGAATCAACGTTCCAACAGGTAAGGACTCGCTCTCAATGACGCAGAAATATCCGAACGGCGACAAGGTTCTGTCGCCCGGAACGGTGATTGTTTCGGCCGTTGGCGAGACCACCGATATCCGCAAGGCTGTGTCGCCCGTGCTGCACAACGTGAAGTCGGAACTGATTTATATCGATTTGTCGAAAGACGCCTTGAAACTTGGCGGTTCGGCGTTTGCACAGATAATTAACGGCGTTGGTGCTGATTGCCCTGATGTTACTGACACTGAATATTTTGCAAAGGCATTCAACGCTGTTCAGAGCCTGATTGAAGGCGGTCTGGTGATTGCTGGACACGATGTTTCGGCCGGCGGTCTGGTTACCACATTGCTCGAGATGGCCTTCTCGAACGACGAGACTGGTCTGAATATCAATCTTGCCGACTTTGGCGAGAACGACCCTGTGAAACTGTTGTTTGCTGAAAATCCGGCACTTGTGCTGCAAGTTGCCGCCGACGGCAAAGCCGCTGACGCACTCAAAAAGGCGGGCGTGGCATTCAAGACTATCGGCACGCTGGGCACTGCAGGCAAACTCGACATTGCCGCAGGTGCAAACAATTACTCATTCGATATCAAGAAGTTGCGCGACACTTGGTTCCGCACTTCGTATCTGCTCGACTGCGACCAAACTCAAAACGGCCTGGCGCTCGAGCGCTTCAACAACTACAAGAACCACGCCCACAAGTTCGATTTCAAAGCCTTCGACGGCTCGGCAAAATCGCTTGGTATCGACCTGAAACGCCGCACAAAGAGCGGCATTAAGGCTGCCATAATCCGCGAGAAGGGCAACCAATGCGACCGCGAGGTGGCCTATATGCTCTACACCGCCGGTTTCGATGTGAAAGACGTTCATATGACCGACCTTGTGAGCGGCCGCGAGACGCTTGAGGATGTGAATATGATAATCTTCGTCGGCGGATTCTCAAATTCCCACGTTCTGGGTTCGGCAAAAGGCTGGGCCGGCGCGTTCCTTTACAACGAGAAGGCCAAAAAGGCGCTCGAGAACTTCTACGCCCGCCCCGACACGTTGAGTATGGGTATCTGCAACGGCTGTCAGGTGATGGTTGAACTCGGACTTATCAATCCTGCCGACGCTGAAAAGCCGCGGATGCTGCACAACAAGTCGCACAAGTTCGAATCGGGCTTTGTCGATGTTGTTATCGAGCCGAACAACAGCGTGTTCTTCAAGAATATGGCAGGAATGAGGCTTGGCGTTTGGGTGGCTCACGGCGAAGGCCAATTCAGTTTCCCGTACAGCGAGGACAAATACAACATTCCTGTTAAATACGCTTACGGCACCTATCCTGCCAACCCGAACGGCTCGGCGTTCAACGCCGCCGGCATTTGCTCGGCCGATGGCCGCCACGTGGCAATGATGCCGCACCCCGAGCGCGCTCTGTTCCCGTGGCAGTGGCCGCACTACCCCGAGGGCCGCAAACAAGACGACCTGTCGCCGTGGGCAATCGCTCTGCGAAATGCGTTTGAATGGGTGAAGGCGAAGAAAGGGTAAGAAGTTTAGAGTTTAGAAGTTTAGAGCTTTCGCGATAATAAAAAAATCCCGTTCGAGTTTCGGACGGGATTTTTTATAGAACAATATGATATGTAACATGAATTGTTATGATATTCTTTATTAAAATATATGTTTAGAAACATAAACATAATTAAAACCAAAATTTCAACACTCCGTTTAAGGACTTGTAGGATTTTGATAGATAGTTTTTTTCATAAGGTTTGAGTTAGTTAGTACAGAAGGGCCCCGGTTAAAACCGGGGTTCTTTGTTTTTACTCTATTGGAAGCCAATAAAACCATTGCAGCCATTGCGCGGCAACCATGAAGGCCAATATCACTAAATATTACAAAGCATTTTTTCTGCGCAAAAAGTATATTTCACAAACAATTTTCTAAATTTGTTTATTGATTTAAAAATTATTGAGATGGATGATTTTGTGAAGAAAGATTTCAAGTCAGATTCTGATTCGGTGTTTTCAAAGGTTGTGAAGGCTGGTAAACGCACTTATTTCTTTGATGTGAAGACAACCCGCCAGAATGAGCACTACATTACGATTACCGAAAGCAAGAAAATTTTCGAGGACAATGGCGGCTCACATTTCGAAAAACATAAAATTTTCTTGTATAAGGAAGATTTTGAGAAGTTTATGGACAGTCTCGACGATACTCTTCAGTACATCAAGGAGAATGCCAGCGAGGCTGACGCTATCAACAACACTGCCGACAGTAAATTCACCGATGTTGAGTTTGAAGACCTTGACAAAGAATGATTTTGTTATTTAGCTTACTGTCAGTTAGAATCTTAGAGGAATGTTTATAAAATGGCGGACGCTTGTTCGCCATTTTTTATAAGTAAAATCATATTCCAATTTTCTTCAACCCAGATTGAATGATTTCAAAGTGGTCAAAAGCCAATGTGGGTAAGTTGCTTATTTCAAACCATTTGAGATTTTTGGCATCATCTGCAGCACACGCTTGCTGCGGATTGTCGGCAAAGCCCCAATAAGCGATGGTGATGGTGTGTCCGCGCGGGTCGCGACCTGGTTTGCCAAATGCTCCAAACTGATGCAAGGCGACACCCGTAAGATTTGTTTCCTCCCTCAACTCGCGTAGCGCGGCATCGTTAATATCCTCATTTTCATCAACAAATCCACCAGGTAAAGCCCAACAACCAGCGTATGGATCATTTCGACGCTCAATTAGCAAAATTCGTGGTGAAGCGCCAGATTTGTCAAGAATAAGCATATCAACGGTTACTGCCGGACGGGGATATTGATAAGTGTACATGACTTTTAGGTGGAAGTGTGAGTTGTAAATTGCTGATTTTTAAGTGTAGTCGTTTCATTCAAAATAGCTATCGGAATAGAAGTCTGAGAATGCTTAGTTTTTTATAATTCCATATTCCACTGCGAAAGTCTGAATTTTGCATCTCTCTAACTCTCCAATTTTCCAAATGATAAATTACTAAAACTTTCATTCACTGACAATTGTGCCCTTTGCCCAAAAATTAGTGGATAGTTTGGCTGATGATGACCAGCCTCAAAGCCGAAAGCCACAGGATAGCCATAGTCGGCCACGGCGTCCATCACTATTTGGTTGGCGGTCAAGCCGAAAGACGGTGTGCTGTCTTCGGCATCGGTGAAATATCCGCAGACCAAGCCGGCCAAATTAGTCAGCATTCCAGCCTCGCGCAACTGCCGCATCATACGGTCGATGCGGTAGAGCGGCTCGCCAACGTCCTCAATGAAAAGGATTTTGCCATCGGTGTTGAGTTGCCACGGCGTGCCAATAAGCGAGCAGACGATTGACAGATTTCCGCCGCAAACCTCACCGCGGGCTTCGCCGCATTGGTTGCCATCGCCGGCGAAAGTGTAGTTTGGCAAGCGGCCTTCGAGAACGCTGAAAAGTTCGTCAACGCTTGCTTGCGGCTTGCTGAAGTTCACCGGCATCTGTCCGTGGACGCTCTCAACGCCCAACTGCGTCAGCGCCGCGTGCAGCACCGTTATGTCGCTGAAGCCCACAAGCCATTTCGGCGACCGCAAAAGTCCCGAAAAATCGACTTTCCCCACCATCCGCACGCAGCCGTAACCGCCACGCACACAAAATATTGCGCGAATTTCGGTATCGTAAATCATCTGCTGAAGGTCGGCGGCGCGCTCGCTGTCGGTTCCGGCAAAAATGCCGTGCTCAAGGCGTGTTGTCAGGCCTCGGACGGGGCAGTAGCCGTAACTCTCAATGGTTGAGCATATTGCGGCGTAGTTTTCCTGTCCGACAAACCGTGCCGGCGCTACAATCCCGACTTTGTCGCCTTTCTGCAGTGACGGTGGTGTTATCATTGCTCAAAAAAATGTTTATTTCTCAGGTTCAGTTAGTTGCGGAGCGTTGCCTTCGCCTTCGTTCTGCTGCGGACGGCGATATTGACGGCGGTGGTGGTTGTTGCGGCCACCTTCATTCGACTTGTTTTCAGCGTTTTCACCGTTGTTCTCACCACTCGGTTTGCGGTTGTTGCCGCCTTTGCCACGCACTTCGCGACGCAAATTCTTGATATCCTTATCGATAGAGTTCTTTGTCGATTCGAGCATAATCTGAAACTCTTCGGTGGCGTTAATCATCGCGCGTTTGCTGTCGCGCATCGCCTTGAACGCCAAAATCAGTGCGCCGACGGCTATCACAGCCGCAGCCACGGCTACGCACGTTGTCAGATTTCCGCAACCGCTTGTGGGTGCGCAAGTTTGTGCAAAACACTCAGCCGAAGTGGCTGCCACGCAAACTGTTGTTAAGGCTAAAGCCTTGATAATCTTACTCATAATGTTTAAGTTTTTAGTTCTTTTTGTTAAAAATGAAATTATTTAAAATGTTGGTTTTCAACTGAATCCACGCTGTTTTTTTATGGCCTCATACGCCTCGTTGATTTTCTGGAACTTCTCCTTGGCGGCGCGTTGCACATCCTCGCCCAAATAAGCTACCTTGTCAGGGTGGTTCTCGACGGCCATTTTGCGGTAGGCTTTCTTGACTTCGTCATCGGTGGCTGTTGGACTGATTCCCAGAATTTTATATGCAGAGTCGGCATCAGCTTTCACAAACATCGATTTTATCGAGTTAAAATCGGTACCATTAACCCCCATATAATTAGCGATTGTCTCAATTAGCCTAAGTTCGCTTGGTAGCACAGTGCCTTTTGTGCTTACTATACCAAACAGATAATCAACGAGTTGAAGTCGGCTCGAGTAGTTGAGCATCTGACCAATCTGGCGGCTCACTTCGTAAACGGGAATCTGCTGTTTGAGCACGTCGCGCAGCATTCGAATGCCGTCGGTGGCGGCTTCAACGCCAAACTGCCGCACAAAAAACTGCTTCACATAGTTGAGTTCGGCTTGCGTAACCTTACCGTCGGCCTTCATCACAGCGGCAGTCAGTACCACAAGGCTCACCATAAAGTCTCCACGCGAAGTCTGCGGGCGTGAGTATCTGGTTCCGCCAGGCTGTTGCCCACCATATCTGGTACCGTTATTTTGGCTCTGTTCAGGCTCTTTTGAGTCGAAAGCGGCGCCTATGAAGTAACCCAAAATGCCGCCCAACGGTCCGCCCAAAGCCCAACCGATGCCGCCGCCAATCCATTTTCCAAATTTCATCTTAATATCATTTTATGCTTTTGCCGTTGCGGCATTGCGTTGGTTTTCAATTATTTTCTTAATCTCGGTGTCGATTTCTGCCGTGCCATCGTTCACAATCACGTGATTGGCGTGGGTGCGAAAGTAATCATCGTTGCGCTGGTTTGCAATACGCTGTGCAACTTGTTCGCGCGTTGCGCTGTCGCGGCGCATCACTCGTGCAATGCGAACTTCAATTGTTGCAACCACGGCCACCACCGTGTTGCAGAGTTTTTCAAGTCCGCCTTCGAACAAAACAGCCGACTCAACCACCACAATATCAGTGGTTTGATTGTCGCGCCAAGCCGCAAAATCGTTCCTGACGGCAGGGTGGATAATGCTGTCAATCCACTCAAGTTCGGCCTTGTCGGCGAAAATGCGGCTTGCCAAGAACTGACGGTTCAGCCTTCCGTCAGTATAGGCTTCGGCACCGTATCGGTCTGTAACCAAACGCTTTATGTCGGCGTTATCATAGAGCAGTTTGGCACGCTCATCGCAGTTGTAGCACGGCACGCCCATCGCTGCAAAGCGCTCTGCCACAAAACTTTTGCCGCTTCCGATTCCGCCTGTCAAGCCAATAGTTATCATCGCGGTTCGAGAACAAAATTGACAACTTGCGGCTCAACGCTCACATTATAAACATTGGCAGGCTGAACTGTCACTGCCACAGGAAGTTGCATTCCAAGCATTGTTTTTATCTGTTCCGCGTCGGCTTCAACCTTGAAATCGTTGTGGCTCAAACGCGCGTAGTCGTTGGTCGAGACCCAATAGCGGATTGTCACGTCGTTGGGCATCAGCCTTACAGCAACAGAGTCGGGCTCGCCAACAACGGTGATGGGCACGGTGACCACGGCTTCGGTGAACTTCGAAACGGGCACATCGACCTTCACTTTGCGATGAATGAAAACAATGCCATCAATAGGCTGCAAATCAATATTTTTGCTAATGTCGGATGTCACGCCGCGAACTGTTATCCGTTTGGTATAGACGGCCTGCAGGGTGTCGAGCAGCAGGTCGGGGCCGTTCACCGTAACCATCGATGGCGTAACGCTGACAATGCCGTCGATGCGGCACTGGCTGTCGAAATGCAGGTCGAGCACGGGCCGCACGGGCACGCGTTTCTCGCCGTAGTTCGAGAAGACGAAATAGATGGTGTCGGGCTGAATCATCGACAGGGCAAGGTTTGCAGGCAACTGCGACTTTATCTCTTCAAACAGCGCGCTGGTGCCCAAATGGAATTCCATTGTCGATTCTTTGGCCAAAATATGGTTCAGGCGGCTCAGGTTGATGACCACTGGCTCGGGCATCTTGCCCATCTTGTAGCGCAGAATGTCGAATCCGCGGCCCTGCACGTTCAGGTCGAGATTTTCGGGCAGGTCGTTCACCACCACCTTCTGCATAGGCAGGTTGATGAACGTGACGGGGTAGTGGATGGTGGCGTTCGTCTCATCGCCCAACTTGTTGAAGAACCACATCAGCGACGAGAAGCCGATGAACACAAAATAGAGTAGCATCCGCTTGTCGAACCGCAATCGGTTTTTGACCGCTGATATGTCAAGGTTTGGATGTTTCATTCGTTGGAAAAGAAAAATCCGCAATTGTTTTGCAGGCTTCAAAGTTAACAAAGCCTTACAAATATATTGCGGGTTGGAGTAAAATGTGCGGACTTTTCTCGCACAGATTACACAGAACGCACTGACATTTTGAACGCAGATGACGCAGATTGAATGAATTTGCTCAGATTTTTAGAAGAGCATTGTCGTGAATGTTCTGAAGTTTATACTGTTTAACTATTTGCGACGAATGGGGCGAACAGAAAAGCCGTCACAACGATAGTGTGCACCTAATGGGCCTAAAAATCCGTTATTTATAGACATATAACGAGCTTCTCTAGGGCTAAAAGAATTTGTAGCAGACCAGTAATTACCATAGTATCCCCCCTCATTAAATCGGAAAGATGCTGGGAAGAATATATGTATGTCAGCAAGAGAATATTCACTCAATGGGTTGTCACCATTATAAAAGCCCAACCAATTCATATCTAACACCATTCCAGTTAAGTTGTCAATTATCCCCTTAACTTCATCACGCGTATAACTATGATACCCCCTATTAATTGCTTTGTCCTCATCGCATTTGGCCTTATATACGATATACCCTGACACACCAGTATTGTTATAGTCGGTAGTCCAAATCCAATAGCATTGGCTGCATAATTCCACCCAATCTGGCTCCGTTGGCGTTGAATAGTTACCACCCACTACCATTGTGGCTGCATCGTCAGCAGGTTCCAGGGTGTAAAGTTTATCGCAAAAATCATTGTCACCACAAATGGGGTCATCGCAGTATTTAGTGAGCATAGGTCTGGCTTCACCGCCAGTGCAATATTTGTAGTTGTCCCAATTGTAGACAGATTTTGATGAAGTTTCACCCCAAGCGAAATAGTCACCATAGTCCCAAGGCTTTTCAGCCCCCACATTGCAGGTTGCCCATAATGTTCCACTTGGTAATCCTAAATCTACAACATTGTTGTCTTCAGGTTCATCCTTTTCTTTATCACAAGCCGTTACGCACACTAAAGCCGATAGAGCAAGGATGGAATACTTTAGAATATTTATCTTTTTCATTTTTACAATTTTAATTCGTTTTTTATTTTTTTTATTAAACATATCAGCACCGAATTTGAAAGATTGACATATAAAATTAGCGTGGTGCTAATTCGCTTTCAATCGACCTCTTTAGGATTTACTGGACTACCTGTTTATGCCAATCTATGTGAAATAAGCCCACGCTTACGCATAGGCATTTCGGCTTTATATTCTGGCATAAACGACTTAAAAGTGTCCAGTTTTTAAGAGGTCAGATTTATTGCTAAAACGCTATTTATGTTGTAATGTCTTTAAACTGTTATTTTACCATAGGCAAATAAGTTTAACATCAAATTCATTAACTATCTTGTTGCAATTGTATACGTACTTCTCAATCGTGACTTACGTAAACTATTGCCGTATTATTTTTGTTTATTGCAAATTTAGGAATTTGATAATTGATATGCAAAAGCGGAAATGCTATCCGCATAAACAAAAAAGGCGCCGAAGAAACTTCAGCGCCTTATTGATTTCCGATGAATCGGAATTTAAGCCTTTGGTGCCACGTCGGCAGGGTCTTTCACCAAGCCCGACTTGTCAACCTTAATCAGCACGCCGTTCGACACGTCGAGCAGAACGGTGGTGTCCTTCACTTCGGCAATGGTGCCGTAGATTCCTCCCACGGTGAGCACTTTGTCACCTTTTTTGAGCGCCTTGCGGAACTCGTTAATCTCTTTCTGCTTCTTGGTCTGCGGACGAATCATAAAGAAGTAGAACACAAAAATGATAAGCACCAGCATAATCAGGCTGCTTGCACCGCCGCCCTGAGCGCCTTCGGCACCACCTTGTGGCGCCATCAGAAAAATACTCAACAGATTCATTGTCGTTTTGTTTTGATTTATTGTTTAACTGTTTATCAATTGTTTAAAGGTTGAGTCGCTTCGCTGTTTAGAAGTTTATCCCGATAGCTATCGGGGGCATCGCTGTTTAGATAACTAATCATTCTCAACTTTCTAAACTTCTAAACTTCTCACCCCCTCATTTCCAATTATAAATTTCTAATTCCTAACTACTAAATCCTAAATCCTACCTACTACTTAACTTCTGCAAATATCTGCAATTTTACTGGTTTCTCGCCGCAATTTGTCCAGATGTTGGCGCTTTTCAACTGCTTGCCTTCGCGGCCGTAACTGTCGAAAATCACTTCAACGGTGCCGCTCTCGCCAGGTTTGACGGGCTCGGTTGAGTATTTCGACGCTGTGCAACCGCAACTGGTTGTTACGTCGGTAATCTGCAGGGCTCCGTCGCCTATATTCCTGAATTTGAACGTGTACGACACTTTTTCGCCTTGCGCGATGGTGCCGAAATTATGCTCGTATGTTTCGAAATTGATTTGTGGGGTACCATCGGCTTTTGCGTCGGTTTTTTGCTGATTTCCAGCGCATCCGAAGCAAACCACTGCCATAAGCAGCCCGATTTTTGCAAGTCCCCTCATCAGTTTCATTCAATAAGTCCGCGGCCAGTTTTCTTGATTTTGCCTTCGGCCTTCATCTGGTTCACAATTTTGTCCAGAATGCCGTTCACAAAGGCGTTGCTGCGGTCGGTGCTGTAGAATTTTGCAAGGTCGATGTACTCGTTCAGGCTCACCTTCACGGGGATGCTCTCGAACGATGTAATCTCCGACATCGCCATCTCAATTATCAGCAGGTCCATCTGTGCCAGACGCTCAAGGTCCCAGTTTTTGATTGTGCTGCGGATAATGGTGTTGTTGGCATCGTGGTTGAGCACCGTCTTGCAGAACAGGTCGGTGGCAAAGCGGCGGTCATCGTCGTTCTTGTAGAGTTTCATCAATGCCATCCGTTCCGATGTCTCTTTTAGCTTTTCAACGGTTTTGATGTTCATACTCAACACAAACTCGATGTCGTCGTTCCAGTATATTGAATTCTCTTCGAGCACCTGATAGAGCATATCGTCGTCCACCATATACTCGTTGAAGAAGTTCATCACAAACTTCTTGTCGGCTTCGTAACTGTTGTCGGGGCTGGCCATATAGGCTTTGTAACTGTCCGACTCAACCATCACGGTGTAGATGTGCTTGATGAGCTCGGGTGTTGCATTCCAGTTCAGGGTGTTGCTGTCGGCGTAAACCATCAGTTTTTCAGTCTGTTCCAACTGGCGGACCACTTTGTTGTCAACAAAACGAGTGTTGGGGTTCAGGTCGGCTTCGGTAGCCATCATCTTCGACTTGTAGATGTCGATTTTGTTCTGTGCGTAGCGGCTGACGTCGATTAGCAGCAAGAAGAACAAATGATACAGGTCGTATGATTTTTCGAGACTCTTCTGAAGGTCTTTTTCGTATTTGGGCAAGCCGTCGGTGTTGTTGCCGTTGAAGTATGCGTAGAGTAGTTGTAGAACCTTAACCCTGATTAATCGTCTGCTAATCATTTGAAAGAGCCTTAAATTGTTATTAAAATCTGCAGCAAAGATACATAAACAAATTGCACCTCCGACACTGTTGGCACAGATTATTTGAGTGAATCCATGACTATAGACAAACTACACTTATAATATAAGTAAGACTGCTGCGTTATGATTTCAGTTTGAGTCGAAATTTTGTTTATCATTGCATACTAAATCTGACAAAATATGAAAAAACTATCATTAATAATGGCATTACCTTTTGTTATGGCAAACACTGCAAATGCTCAAATACCAGAAGGTTACGAAGTGGCCACATGGCACAATTTCAGTCAGGCTGCCATCACCTACTCTTTCGACGATGGCACGCCGAACCAGATTCCTGTGGCTGTTCCGCTTCTCGACAAATACGGCTTTCACGGCACTTTTAACCTGATTACCAGCTGGGTAAAAGATTGGAACGAATGGAAAAATGTCGCCAGGAAAGGTCATGAGATTGCCTCCCACACGGTGAACCACGTCAATTTTGGCCAAACACCAGAAGACAAGCAGGATGAAGAGTTGGCCGAGTCGAAGAAAATCATTGAGCGTGAGATTGGGAAAGAATGTATTACAATGGTTTATCCATATTGCGTCCGCGGGAACGACAAGATTGTGGCGCGCTACTACATCTCGGCTCGCGGCTGCAGTGGCCAGGTTGGCAATCCGACACCTGAGAACATGTTCGACATCACATCGAAAGTTGTTGGTACAGAAAGTGATATGCAAACCGCCGACAATTTCAACAAGTGGGTGGAATCGGCAACCAAAACCAAAGGCTGGTGCGTATTCCTGATTCACGCGCTCGATGGTGATGGCGGCTACTCTCCCATCCAATCGGCTGAATTTGAAGCACATCTGAAATACGTCAAACAGCAAGGACTAACTTATTGGGTTGGCACGTTTGCCGAAATATCAAAATATATTCTTGAACGCAACTCTCTCACAATCAATGAGCAGCAGGAGATGGACTACATTGAGATAACCGTTGGCTGCACCGCACAAAGCAAACTTACCAAACTCGACCAGCCAGTCACCATCAAACGTAAACTGCCCGAAGGCTGCACTAAAGCACGTATCGTGCGCAACAACAGCGAGATACCATCGCTGATTGCCGACGGCAGCATCATCTTCGACGTAGTGCCCGACGAGGTTTACGTGCTATCATTCTGACATTTAGGATTTAAGAATTAGAATTTAGGGGGCTTGAAGGCCCTCTTTTTTTTGATTGTTTGTTGGATATTTCAATAATTCACCTTGACAATCAATATATTATATACCCCATTATCGATAATTTTCCGTTTTTTACCCATCAATCGGGCATTTTGGGGCCGATGGTTGAATAATAACCGTTATTCAATAATAACTTGTTGATTATCAATACCAACATTGTCCACTTAATCGATAAAAAAAGTGCATTTATGGTCAATTTGGTTTAAAGCGTACCTCCTATCGACGTTTTTATCGGTAAAAATGGCCCAAACATAGACTCAGATTGAAATTCGGGAACTTCAATCGGCAATTTTTTACCCTTTATCTATAAGAAGATTGCGGTTTGAGTGAAACAAAATATACTTGCATCGTCGAAAATGACAAAAAGAGTAAATGAATTTATAAACACATAAAAAAACAGAGATATGAAAAAGTTGAGTTTAATTCTTTCGGTTCTGATTGGCAATGTGGCAATGGCACAAACCACATCAATTTCAGGTCAGTTGCTTGACAAGACCACAAACGAGGCCTTGCAGTATGCAAACGTACAAATCTACTCGCTGCCCGACAGTACTTTCCTGAAAGGCGACGTGACTAAAGATGATGGCTCGTTCAAAATTGAGGGCATCAAAGCTGAGAAATGCGTGGTGAAAGCTTCGTTCATCGGCTATACTGCTGTTTACAAGAATGTTACCGTTAAAACTGGACAAGACAACCCGGTTGGCAAGATTTACTTGCTGGAAGACAGCAAACAGTTGGCTGAAGTTAGCATTATAGCTGAAGCAACACCGATGACTGTAAAGGACGATACAGTAATATTCAATGCCGATGCATTCCATGTTACTGAAGGAGCTGTCCTTGAAGATTTAGTAAAAAAGATGCCTGGAACTGAAGTTTCTGATGGAGAGGTGACTGTAAATGGAAACAAAATTGGCAGAGTGCTTATGAATGGAAAGGAATTCTATTCAAGTGATCCTCAAGTTGCTCTAAAGAATTTGCCTGCAAATATGGTGAAGGATGCCAAGACATATAGCAAGAGAAGCGAACAAGCAGAACTGACAGGAATGGAGGATGAGGAGGAAGAGTGGGTTCTTGACTTTACTGTACGTAAAGGCTTTATGAATGGTTGGATTGGCAAGATTTGGGCTGCTGGTGGACATGATATCGAAGGCGAAGATGATTATCGCTACGATGGTCACATTGACTTGAATACCATTACAGAAGAAGGTAACTTTTCTGTAATTGCAGGAGTAAACAACATCAATAATGCAAGTGCCCTTGATGATATGAGAAGTGGCGGCGGTAATAATAGAGGCGGCGGCATGGGTGGCGGCGGTATGATGATGATGATGGGCATGCCGGGTGGTGGCATGATGGGTGGCAACCGTGGCTCAGGCAGCCGAAATGGTATGGGAGGAGGCATGATGATGATGATGGGAGGAATCACCTCTTCTGCCAGTGTAAATGCCTCTCTTGAACAAGAGCCAAGTAAATCATTGAAATATGGTGGCGATATTATGCTTCAGCATCAAAAAAGAGAGCAGGAGGGTTCGAACACTGTTGAAAGATTCTTGAATAATGGACAGACATCCCTTTCGAATAGTAATTCGTCTTCGACAACAACAACGAATATGTTGAATGTGTCTGGCCGATTGAATTGGGGTATCGATACCATGACCACTATACTGTTCAGACCGAGTCTTACTTTGATGAGCAATGAATCAAATACTTCCTATGCATCAAATAGTTTTGGAGCAATGGATCTTGTGACCATGTCTCGTGACTCCGTTAACAAATCAACAGATAGCTATGACGACAAGTCTACAAGCCTGAATTATAATATGAGTTTCCAAATCGTAAGAAAACTAAATGATAATGGTCGTAGCATAACTCTGGGTGTCCGTTTGAATGGAAATGCCAGCCCATCGGAGGGTAATACACTTTCTGATGCTTATTATTTCAATTTTAATAGAAGTGAAATTTCTGATCGTAATTCTGATGGTAAATCAAATAGTTTTGGATACAGCGGCGAGATTAGTTATGTGGAGCCATTGTTCGATAAAAACTATTTGCAATTGCGTTACAACTATCAAAATACAGGTTCTGATTCATATTCATATGTTTATGAAAATGACAGCACTGAATACACCGATTCATTGAGCTCTAAGATTGAAAACACATACATTGGCCACCGCATTGAATTGACTTGGCAAGGACGTTACGACAAGTTGCGCTACAATTTGGGTGTGACATTACAACCACAGGAGTCTAAAGTTGACAATTTTGTTGGAAAGAATGTTGGCAAAGACACAAAGCAAACTGTACTCAATTGGGCTCCAAATGTACGTGTTCAATACCGATTCACCAGTACAAGAAACTTGCAACTTCGTTACAACGGACGCAGTAGCGCACCTAGTGTCTCTTACTTGCAAGAAGTGATAGATGTAAGCAATCCTATGAGTTTGGAATATGGTAATCCCGAATTAAAGCCATCTTTCAATAATAATATTTCGTTGAATTTCAGCAATTTTAACAGAACAAACAACCGTAACTTTATAATCAATCTGTCATATAGCAATACAATCAATTCCATTGCTACCGTGACTTACACTGATACGCTTACATTTAAAACTGAATCACATAAGGAAAATGTCAATGGTAACTGGAGAACAAATGGGTTCCTGACCTTCTCAACTCCGTTTTCGAACCAGAAGTTCTCTATCACATCTCGTTCTTCAGTTGGTTATAGCGAAAATGTATCACTTACTGGAGACTTGGTTAATGGTGTAACCCAAAACAAAAAGAAAGGCACATCGACGTCATTGACGTTGAGCGAAACTTTGCAAGCCAATTATCGTTGCGATGTGTTTGACTTTACAATTAGCGGTTCAGTTAATTACCAAAAGGCCAACAGAGGTAATTTGAATAATTCTAACAGTAATAGAGAAACCACTTCTGCAAAATTGTCAAACAACGGTGAGACATTCAATTATACAGTGACTTTCGATGGCAACCTTCACTTGCCAGCTAAGTTTGATTTGTCATCTGATTTCAACTATAGAATTTATCAAGGCTATGGTGAGAATTCAAACAACCGCAACACCGCCATCTGGAACGCCCAGTTGAGCAAGCGCTTCACTGATGATAGCCGTTGGACAGTACGCTTGAAGGTATATGATATTCTTCAACAACAGAAACTCATTTCCCGTAATGTTTCCGAGACTTCTATCACTGACTCTGAAAACAGTACTTTGGGCTGCTATGCAATGGTTCAGGTTGTTTATACAATCAATAGCGTCGGCAAGAATAACAACCAGCGTAATGGATTCCCTGGCGGATTCGGTCCTGGCGGCTTCCCTGGCGGTTTCGGTGGTCCTGGAATGTTCTAAGAAATACAATAGATTATGTCACAAAAAATCCCGTCGGCAATGCGCTGGCGGGATTTTTTATTACAATTGGAAACCAACAAAAACCACATCTGCACTTTCAGTGGTATGATTATTGAATAAAAAATCAGTATCAATTTAGAAAAACCTATCGGATTGGTAGGTTAATGGGATTTATTATTACATTTGCGGCCGAAAAAATTGAATGATATGAACAGAGAAACAGCGGCATTACATTTGGCATATACCCGCCCCGACGCTTACGGGGCATTGTCGGTTCCAGTTTACAACAACGTCTCGTATGAGTTTGCCGACGCGCAGACAATGTCGGACGTATTCTGCAATCGGATTAAGGCGCCCGACTATTCGCGCGTGGCCAACCCAACGGTCACCAATCTCGAGCAGCGCGTCAAGGTGCTGACGGGTGCTGAGCACGTCACGGCGTTCAACTCGGGAATGGCGGCCATCAGCAACACGCTAATGGCGGTGGCTGGCCAGGGCGGGAACATTGTGACGTCGTGGCACTTGTTTGGCAACACGCTGGCGCTCATCGGCCGCACACTGCTGCGATTCGGCGTTACGCCCCGCTTGTGCGACCTGACCAATCTGGCCGAAGTTGAAAAACGCATCGACGAGAAAACCTGCTGCGTGTTTCTTGAGATTGTAACCAATCCGCAACTCGAAGTAGCCGACCTTGAAGCGCTGGCCTCCATCGCCCACAAAAAGGGCACGGTGCTGATTGCCGACTCAACGGTGATTCCGTTCACCGAAACGCATTTGGGCGATTTGGGCGTCGACATTGAAGTGCTGTCGAGCACCAAATACCTCTCGGGGGGCGGCACGTCGCTTGGCGGACTGGTCATCGATTATGGTTGCAAACCTGAGTTCAACCAGCGGCTGAAACAAGAGCAATTATTCAATTTCGGCGCCTATATGCCCGCTCAATCGGCTTATATGCAGACACTTGGCCTTGAAACGCTTGCCGTGCGCTATCGCCAGCAGGCCGCCAATGCTCTGGCTCTGGCCGAAGCGTTGCAGAACGTAAAAGGCATTGTAAGAGTTGATTACGTCGGGCTTCCGAACCATCGGTTCCACGATTTGGCGCAGCGACAGTTCGGCCCCACGGCGGGCGCAATGCTCACCTTCGACCTTGAGTCACAACAGGCGTGCTTCAATTTCCTTAACCGACTGAAAATCATACATCGGGCAACGAATCTTTTCGACAACCGCACGCTCGCCATCCACCCAGCAAGCACCATTTTCGGCCTTTTCGGCGACAAAGAGAAGCGGGTAATGGACGTGCGCCCGACAACCATCCGCCTATCGGTGGGGCTCGAAGCAGTTGAAGATTTACTGTCGGACATCAAACAAGCCTTGGAATGAAATACGATTTTGACAAAATAATCGACCGCACTGGTAGCGACGACTTGAAACACAGCGTTTTACAGCAACGTTACGGCCGCGCCGACCTGCTGCCCCTTTGGGTGGCCGATATGGATTTTGCAACACCACCGTTCATCACCGAGGCGCTGCGCAAACGGCTCGAGCACTCGCTTTTCGGCTACACCGTGACGCCCGACGAACTCTGGGACTCGGTGGCCGAATGGATTGAGACGCACCATGGCTGGCGCATCGACAAGCGGTGGCTCACCTACATTCCTGGCGTGGTGAAGGGCATTGGAATGGCCGTGAACGTTTTCACCCGCACCGACGAGAAAGTCATCATCCAACCGCCTGTATATCACCCGTTTCGCCTAACTCCGCAGGGCAATGGCCGAAAGGTGGTTTTCAATCCGCTTCGGCTGACGGCCAACGGCTACGAAATGGACTTCGACAATCTGGTCGAAGTGACCGACGAAAAATGTAAGATATTGATACTGAGCAATCCGCACAATCCTGCGGGCATCTGCTGGAAGGCCGAAACGCTGCGCCGTCTGGCACATTTCTGCGCAGAACGGGGCATCATCGTCATCAGCGACGAGATTCATTCTGATATGGCACTTTTCGGCAACCGTCACATTCCGTTCGCCACAGTGAGCGACGAGGCCGCGCAATGCAGCATCACGTTTGGCGCGCCGTCGAAAACGTTCAACATGGCGGGAATTGTCAGTTCGTATGCCATTGTGCCGAACGACACGCTGCGCCGTCGTTTCTACACGTGGCTCGAAGCCAACGAACTCAACGAGCCACACCTTTTCGCGCCTATTGCAACCATTGCCGCCTACAGACAGGGCGAAGAGTGGCGCCGCCAAATGCTGGATTATGTTGAGGAAAACGTGCGGTTTGTTGAACGTTTCTGCACCGATAATCTGCCGAAAATTAAACCATTGCGACCGCAGGCATCATTTCTGGTCTGGCTCGACTGCCGCGGACTCGGACTCAGCCACGACCAACTTGTAAGCCTTTTTGTGGACAAGGCCCGCCTTGCGCTCAACGACGGCGCAATGTTCGGCCCTGGCGGCGACGGGTTTATGCGTCTCAATGTGGGCACACCCCGCGCCGTGCTCGAACAGGCTCTGAGGCAACTGCTTGACGCGCTGCAATGACTTATTCGACGGTTGAAACTACCGAAACCGAATCAATAAAAAAAGGAAAAAACCGCGTTCAGAAAATGCGGACACACGCGGCGCGTACCTACCTGTTTTTGGCCTATATACCAACATTCTAAAACAAAACGCATCGGCTTATGCCAAATGTTTGGTATGCGAAATGCTATAAACGGGCGATTGCTGGGGAGGCGGACTCCGCGCATCTTTGCATCGATTTAGAAACGACTAAAAACAGAAGTAAAATGAGAAAGAAATTTAATTTGTTTTTGGCTGCGCTGGTCCTGGTTGGACTGGCCGCCTGCAACTCGAACGACGACAACGGAACCCCCGACATCGAGATTCCTGGAATAACTTTCGACGGCGATATTGACTGCTGCTCGGCCGAAGAGGCGCTGCAAGTTTACAAGTTCCTGCAAACGGTGAAGATTCTGCCCGAATTGTCGCTATCGATTGACGGAAAATACGACATCACGGCCTACGCTGCCGCTGGCGGGTTTCACACGGGCTACAACGAAATCTTTTTCGTGGCCACGAAAAAAATATCTGGAAACTACATCAAGAATTTTGAAATCAGCGATTTGACACCGCTAATGCATATGGTTAAAATGGATATGTACCACAGCACGCCTGTGGGCGCCGTCGAGAGTTTCGACAGCAGCATTCTGGCTGTGAAGCGCGGTTGGGTGTCGTATATAATGAGCAGCAGCGACGGCGGCACGTGGGCGCTGGCCTACAATGCCAAAGTGCTCGGAACCACTGGCGAGACTGGCCCCATCGACATTACGGTGAACGCACTACCCGAAGGTCAGGCCTGGGTTAAGAGTTTCAAGGTGGGCGACGACACATATTACCTTTCGATTGTCAATCCAACCAATTGGAAGACAGGCACTAACGCTGCCACCGCATACGTGTCGAAGAAAAGTGCGAAAGCCACCACGCCCTATGCGCTGGCCGCAGAGCGCTTCACCATCGAGATTGACCCGCGTATGCCCGATATGGGTAACCACACGTCGCCCGACAACACGGCTCTCACCCGTCAGGACGACGGCAGCCACCGCGGCACCATCAACCTGACAATGACTGGCCTGTGGCGTATCCACCTGACTGTCAAGGACGCGGAAGGAAATGTGGTTGCAGGCGGCGACGATTTGAGCGACGGCTACAGTTCACTCTTCTGGGACGTGACGATTTGAGATTGAAAGTCAGTTAATAATTTGGCTATCTGCGTAGAATCAAGTTCGGCAGATAGCCATTTTTGTTTTATGGAAATCCAAATCAGCGGTAGTGGAAAATATTGGATTTTCTTTTGTAAGTTTGTAGGCAATGCAATAAAATGATAAAATAAGTGCTTGTTTATGAGCAACATTGAAAGCGTAAACCTTTTTTCAGACTTATGTACCATTGTTGAAACAACAAAACGCAAAACTGCGGTTGCTATCAACAGCGGCATAGTGTTTATGTATTGGAATATTGGGCACCGCATAAACACCGAAGTTCTTGATAACAAGCGTGCTGAATACGGAAAACAAATTGTGTCGACACTGGCGACACAATTGAATGAGCATTTGCAGTTAGACCAATCAGGCATACGCGTGGCACAATATCTGACCGAATTTCCATCGAAGGAATTACTTCAGAAGCATTTGCGCCATCATATTGAAAATGATAGTGATGAATGTGCCGATTCTGATTTTTAAGAATGCAGAAAGTTTTCAATTATAAGGTTACACCGCAACTTTCCACAGAAAAATTATTTTTGTGATTGGAAAACATTTAAACATTATTGAATGAAGTAAAGAAAAAGTTTAACTAACATATTATTAATCAGCGTTTGTTTATTATTCGGAATCATCTTTGAACCTAGGAAATTCAAAAATTACGAGTATTCACACGAATAAGTCAATGAATGCCTACGCTATGCGTGGGCTTGACTTATCTGTGAATACGGGCAGTCCTAGGGCCTAAAGATGTGGATAATGTTTAAGTCCACATTTTTTTATCCCAAAGGCAGTCCGTCAGCCCGAAACAGATAAGTGAGCGCGCAACCCACAAGGCGTATGGCAAAATCTTTTACAGAAGCGAAAAATGATTTCGATAAACAGTATGGTAATTCATCAGAATACCAATGTTTTTTACCTGAGCATCTGACCATTGGCAAGAGTACAAACTTGCGGAAAAGTAATGGTGACAAAAACGAACAATACTATAAGTGGCAGTTTCTTTATAGTATTGTTAATTCTGGATTATTCCCTAAAGATTTGATTGGTACAGAAATAAACTTTCCAAAAGGGAACAAATCATCTGCAGCGATAAAGTTAGATGGCGCCATTTTTGATGATGCCGTATGGTTTGATAAATATAAAGATTATCATCAATATAATAACGCCGACAGTCTTGATTGGTTGCGCAAGCATTTGATTGTTGCGCTTGAATTTAAAAAGGAAGACAGCAAAAATATTTCTGAGGTATGGGACAAACAATTAAAAGCCTATATGAAGGAGAGTGAGGCAGATTTTTGTTTGGGCATACTATATGATACCGAAAGGCTTTATTTGTTCCGTAAACACAATAATAAATATATACGTTACAGCGACGAATATAATATAAAAGGCATAGCAAGCAGCACAAAAGAGATGTCGCTGCATTTGCCCGACCCATACCGCAATATTCCAAACCTTAGTAAGGTAGTAAATTGGGTGGGTGCCAAAGAAATAGACCGTTCAAGCCGAACAATAAATGACTTAGAAATAATCTCAGGCTTGCAATCTACCCAAATCAATGACGCAATGTCTGCCATTCTGCGGAGATTAGACAAACTGGGAATGGTTAATCAAAAAGGTTTCGAAATCTTGGTACAAATTCTTTCGCTGAAAATTTATGATGAAAAACGAAATGAAAGGCAACCCGATAGGAGTCTTGATTTTTATGTTAAGTCAGAAGAAAGGAATTTTAATAGTTTGGCGGACAATGGGGTAAGAACATTTATTGAACGCATAACAAAATTAAAAGATGAAGCGACAGAGACTTATTACCGTATTTTACAAAACACAATATTAGATACTAAGGATGAAAAACACGTTCGAATACTGATAGAGGTTGTATATCAATTTCAAGACTACTCATTTGTAAATTCACAGAAAACAGACCTTTACCAACTTGTGTTTTACAAATTTGCTGGACAGTTCTCAAAGGACCAAAATGCTCAATTTGTAACGCCTTTGCCAATGATTGATTTCCTAGTAAACATTGTGAATCCGAGAAATGGTGAAACTGTAGTTGACCCAACTGTCGGCATTGCGGATTTCCTTTCTGTTTCTTATGTAAACTCAAAGAGCAAACTTGATGACAAAAACATATTTGGGATGGACATTGACGACCAAATGGTTATGCTTGCCACTCTTAATATGCTTTTGAATGGCGATGGAAACGCAAAAATTGTTGCACAAACCGATGGCTATGGTTCTTTACTTACCAAATTTTCAAACACTGGAGAGCCTTTGCAACTGATTCCGTCAATGAACCAATATGGAGATTGGGACAATCGCCCCGATACGCAAAAACTCAAAAAGTTTGATGTTGTTTTAACCAATCCACCTTTCGGGGAAGACCGCGCGTTTGTTCCGAAAGAACCGAAGGATTTGGAAGTGATACAATGTTATGAACTTTGGAAATTATACGGGCAAAAAAATGAATTAAACGAGGATGAAAGCCCCGACATTAAAGGTCAAAAGAAAAATAAGAAAGAACCAAAACCAAAAGATGCATCAAAAATTGATTTGGGTGTGGTGTTTTTGGAGAACGCATACCGCATTTTAAAAGAAAACGGTCGATTGGGCATTGTGTTGTCAAATTCCATTGCTAGTATCGATTCGCATAGAGTGGCACGACAATGGCTAATGGACAAAATGCGTATAGTTGCAATGTTCGATATGCCTGCAAATGTTTTTGCAGAAACGGGTGTAAATACCACGATTATAGTTGCATATAAACCAACCAATGATGAACTTAAACGACTGCAGGAACAAAATTATGAAATTTTCGTGCGTGATATACAAAAGGTTGGCTATGAGGTAAAAACAAGTAAACGTGTAAAATATTTCTCACCAACTTATAAAATCAATTACGAAACTTTTGAAACTGAAATTGACGAGGACGGTAATCCGTTGCTTGACGAAGATTTTTCACAGACAATTGTGGATTTCCGTCAATGGTGCATTACCCAAGAAAAAAACTTGCAAGATTTATTCATAAAAGAAAAGTAAAATGGGTAGTTACATTCATATTCCAAATGCAATAGACTTGCAAGAAATTGTAAATAACAATTTTTCGTTGTCATCGTCTCAATATGTAAAACTTGTAATGCCAAACAAAAATTACAAGTTTGTGCGCGATTTTTTGAAACGTCCGCTGAATCGTAAAGATTTGGGTGTTGAAGTAGGCTCTTTAAACTATATTGATGAATCACCGTATCTCTTTATAAGAACCCAAGCATTTCAAGAACATTCATTTTTACTTGATATCAACAAAGAATCTGCTTTGCCGATTATGCCATCGGTATTTGTGCAAATGAATTTAAAAGAAGGTGATGTGCTGATTTCAAAAGACAGCAATATTGGTGAAATTATAATTCTTGACAAGGACTATCCCAATTGTATGCTTTCTGGTGCGATTTATCGGCTTCCCGTAAAAGATGAGTGGCGTTATTATTTGCTGGCATTAATCAAGCACCCAATTTTTCGTGAACAATTGGATTTTATGGTTCCGAAAGGCGCAACAATCCGCCACGCAAAAACGAAGTTTTTAGATTGCAAAATACCATTACCTAATAATAACGCAGAAAAGGTAGTTTATTTCATTTCGTTGCTTACACAGGCAATTGTTAATAAAGAAAAAATAATCCATCATCGTCATATTGCGATTTTACAACTCATTGAAAAAGAACTTGAAGAAAACCAAAGCAACAGCGACTTTTGTTACAACTTGCCAAAGTTTACAGAAGTAGAAGAATTAAATAGAATTGATACAAATATGTATAGGTTCTATTTTAAAAAAGAAGTTTTCAAAATTGTTAATTATCGTAATGGCAGTAAAAATATTGACGAATTAGGCTTTAAGATGTCAAGGGGGCAAAATCTTCAAGTGTCCAATATCGGTAAAAGCATTTATTCTGATGAAAAACACCCCAATTTTTATACACTTGTGTTACCTAAATTTTTGTCAAAATACGGTATAATAGATAAAGTCAAATATTTAGGAAATCAAAACACATTAAAAGAACTAAAAGAAGGAGATTTAATAATAGGTGCAGAAGGATTTGAAAAGGGAAGGTCTATCGTAGTTATAGAAGGTAAGTCAAAAACTATTACTAATATTCACGGCATCACAATCCAACAAGAAGAACATAATTTGTTGAAAGCGGTTTTTGTGAAGTGTTTTTTGGACTATTTAAGGAGTAAAGGGCTAATTGATTTATTCGCAGTAGGTGGAAATGGCGGAAGTTTGGCTCAGAAATATTGGACATATATTCCTTTCCCCAATTTCCCTGAACCCAAACAAAAAGAGATAGCAAAATTGTATCACAACCCAAAAGAATACAAAACGGAGGATTTTACCCTTGATAATTTCTTGACCAAGGATGATGAATTTAATTCTACGGCTGGCATCTATGAATTGGACAAAACGGCCAAATACTTGAAAGACAAGTTAAACAAGGCCATAGACGATATTGTGAATGATAGAGAAGTGAAAATCGAGTTTTAAAGATAGTTTAAAATAATAGAAAAAGAATGTCAAACGTCTGAAATACTGCAACGTATGGCTGCCTTGTTGGCAGCCATATGTTGTTTTCTGTCGCTTATAAACTATCGGACATTTGACCTTTTCGGATTTAATCTGCTTAAATCGGTTAGAGAAAAATACCAATAATTCAGAAAATAAACCCACCAATCCTATAGGTTGGTAGAAAATAATATTTATCTTTGCACCGTCATTAAAACATACAAGACGAGGGCGCAGACTGGAATTTGATTTGGTAAATCTCACGAAATCAGGCAAGTTGGCGCCATCAAACTAAAATTAAAAATAGAGATAGAGAATGGTATCATTACTGATTATATCGACATTACTGACCACCGCCGCCGACACCACGGTGGCCCGCGAACTGACTGTGGACGAAGTGGTTATCGTTTCCACTGCGTCGCAGGGCGGACGGCGGGCGGTGAAGGGGCAGGCGGCAAGCATCGACGAGCACATTGGCAACCTGCGCAATGTGGCAATGGTGCGGCGCGGCTCGTACGCGTGGGAACCTGTGGTGAACAATATGCCCACCGAGCGCCTTTCGACAACCATCGACGGAATGAAGATTTTCTACGCCTGCACCGACAAAATGGACCCTGTGACGTCGTATGTTGAGAGTGGTAACTTGCAGACTATCAGTCTGAACAGCGGTCTCGACGGCAATCCGCAGGCTACGGGCAACATCGGCGGAAGCCTTGATTTGCGGCTGCGGAAGGCTGGTTTCGACGCCGACCCGCTGCGGGTGAACCTGTCGGCGGGGCACGAGTGGAATGGCCACGTGCAGGTGTATGGCGCCGACGCGGCTCTGAGCGGCCATCGCGCTTACGCGAACATTGGCGCCTTCTACCGTCAGGCCGAGAATTACAAGATTGGCGGTGGCGAGCGGCTGCAGTTCTCGCAATTTCACAAAGTGAATGTTTTCAGTAATTTAGGTTTCCGCTTGACGGATAACGACGCTGTGGAAGCCACCTTCATCTTCGACCGCGCCACCGACGTGGGCTATCCTGCCCTGAATATGGACGTGGGGCTGGCCCGCGGCATCATTACATCGCTGTCAGTCAAGCATTTGTTCGATTGGGCGAGTTGGGAAACGAAGGTTTACTACAACCACATCACCCACGAAATGGACGACACGCAGCGGCCCGACGTCGAGATTCATATGGATATGCCTGGACGCAGCCAAACGGCGGGGCTCTACAGCCTTCTCACCGTATCGCGAAAGCGCCACGACCTGGCTCTGAACTACGACCTTTACCACAACCGCCGCTTTGCCGATATGACAATGTATCCTGGCGGCGCGGCGCCAATGTATATGGTGACCTGGCCCGACGTGGCGACGCTCAACACGGGGCTGGCCCTGACGGACAATATCGGCTTGACCGAAAACCAACAGGTGCGGCTCTCGGCAAAGGTGGCGTGGCAGCATCAGCGGCTCGATAACGAAGAAGGCTACCACGCGCTGAAGGTTTTTTTCCCCGCAATGACCGACGCCTACTATCAGACCACGGGGCGGGTGGCGGCAAGTTACCGCGTGCAGTTGGGCGGCCTGCAACTGTCGGCTGGGGCTGGCTGGGGAAGCCGCGCGCCAACGGTGACCGAAGCCTACGGGTACTACCTGAACAACACATTCGACCAATTCGATTACATCGGCAATCCGCACCTGAAAAACGAGTCGGCTTTTGAGTTGAACGCGGCTCTGAAATGGCGTGTGGGCGCGGCTTTGCAGGTGGGCATCGACGGCAGCGCCTTCCGTTTTGCCGATTACATCATCGGGCATCTCGAAGAGCGCATCTCGCCAATGACCGTGGGCGCTGAAGGCGTGAAGGTGTACGGCAACATCAGCCGCGCCACCATTGCCAACGCGTCGGCAACGGCCGAATGGCAGCCGCTTAAATGGCTGAATCTGAACGGCAAATTGAGCATCGGCTCGGGCCGCGACGCCGACAACGACCCGCTGCCGCTCATTGCGCCCCTGGGTTGGCAGACGCAAATCGGGCTGAACCACGGGCAGTGGCAGGCGCAGGTTGTTCTGCGTGGAAACGGCCGTCAGAGCCACTTTGCGGACAAATACGGCGAGACCGAAACGCCCGCGTGGACCGTCTGCGACCTGTCGGCACTCTGGCAGAAGCCTGTCGGCAATAAACGGCTGACTGTCAGGGCGGGAATCGAGAATCTGCTCGACAAGCGTTACGCCACTTATGCCGACTGGAACGAGATTCCGCAAAAGGGACGGAATGTTTTTGTGAATTTGACTTATGAATGGTAAGGGGTGAGAAGGTAAGAAGGTGAGAAAGTTTAGAGAGTTTAGAAGGGGTAGTATTCTAAACAGCGAAGCCCCCGATAGTTATCGGGATAAACTTCTACACAGCGAAGCGACTCAACTTTTGCTCAACAGCGAAGCGCTAAACTTTCCTAACTTCGATTCACCGATTAAACGATTGAACAATTAAACAAAATAGTCTATGAAACAATTAGTTATCTGGATTGGTGCGCTGGTTTTGGGCGCAGTTTTAGGCATTCTGGGCGTGGGCGCCATTGACGCCGTTGCCAATTTTGTGGCCACCGTTTTCACGCGGTTGTTCCAACTGCTGGCAATGCCCACCATTCTGCTTGTGGTGATAAGCACGTTCGCCACTTTCGGCTCGAAGGGCTCGGGGCCGATTTTCCGCCGCACGGTCGTTTACACGCTGCTCACAACGGTGGCCGCGGCCGCTGTCGGTGCGGTGCTTTTCGTGCTGGTCAAGCCCGAAAACATTCCCGCGGGTGCGTTTGCCGCCACTGCCGAGCCGTCGGCGCAGACGCTCACCTACGCCGACCATATTCTTGGCGTTGTGCCGAACAACTTCCTGCGTCCGTTGCTCGAAGGTAACGTGCTGTCGCTCTTGCTGATAGCGTTTGTTGTGGGCATTGGCTTGTCGCGATTGCCCGAGTCGGACAACAAGGCGGCGGTGGTGCGTCTGATTCTCGGCCTTCAGGAACTGCTTTTCCTGCTTATCCGCTGGATAATCAAGATTTTACCCATTGGCATTGTGGCCTTTGCGGCGCAACTCACTGCACAACTTGGCGCAGGCGTTGTGGCTGGCTCGTTGGGCAAGTATCTGCTTGTGGTTCTGGGCGGAAACGTGGTGCAGTTCTTCGTTGTTCTGCCGCTGTTCCTGCTTGTGCGCGGGCTCAATCCGCTGACGGTTCTGGGCCGAATGGCGCCCGCCGTCCTGACCGCCCTGTTCACCAAAAGCAGCGCGGCCACCCTGCCCGTGACAATGGACTCGGCCGAGCGTCGGCTTGGCGTCCGCCCCACCGTGGCGCGCTTTGTGCTGCCCGTCTGCACCACCGTCAATATGAACGGCTGCGCGGCCTTCATTCTGGTCACTTCACTTTTCGTGATGCAAAACGGCGGCACGCCCATAACCTTCTCAACCATAGCGCTTTGGTTGCTGATTTCGGTGGTTTCGGCCGTTGGCAACGCGGGCGTCCCGATGGGCTGCTATTTCCTGACGCTTTCGCTGATGTCGGGCGTCGGTGCCCCGATAGGCGTTCTGGCCGTCATTCTGCCGTTCTACACCATTATCGATATGATTGAAACCGCCGAAAACGTCTGGTCCGACTCGTGCGTCTGCGCGATGACCGATAAGGATTTGCGGGGCGAAACGGTGAGCGCGTGACGGTGTATCGATACGTATAAAAGGCGGACATTTGTTGGAACGTGCCGCGTCAGCAAATAGTAATCCATTGATTAAGACTAGATTACCATTGACCGTTTTCTTTGCAGCCGCACTGCACCTTGGCTGTGCCGCGTGGTGCGACATTGTTTTTGTGCTCGATAAAAAGGCGGCTTTCGGCAACGGCCATATTGCCGTGATGGTTGGCGATGAGCAGCGCGGCTGGCATTACGTCTCGATAAACGGAACCGCAGGAATGCCCAAGCCGTGGGGCTTCAACACCCTGGCGGACCGCGACATTCTGATAACCGACACTTCGGGCGCCGCGGTCGGCAATCTGCGCCAAGCCATACGCCGCGCCGACATTGTCAACGGCTCGAAAAGGCACCGTTACGCGGTTTTCCGCCGCATTAGGGCGTCAGCCGACGAGGACTCGGCCGTTCTCAATGCCGCCATACAAGCCGCGTCGGGATATCTGTACGGCATTGCTGGCCCTGGGCAGTCGTGTATCGATGTGGCGCAAACGGCTTTCTCGGCACTTGTCCGCCTTCGCCAACTCGACCAAAACGGCTCTGTGCCTGGTCAAACCGATTTGATTCCGAAAAACTGGTTCCGCAAACTCGCCGCCCGCGTGCGAGCCGTCAACCGCGCGTCGCGAAACAACCCCAACGCCATTCGTTTCTATCGCAAAATCAATAAGAAAGAGAAGATGGCTTTGAACTAAAAATCTTTCTAAACAGGACATTTTAGAAAAAATAACCTACCAACATAGTGGGTAATAGAAAATTATTTTTACATTTGCAAAGTCATAAAAAATAGATGTAAAAAAATGGCAAAAGTTGCTAACAACATAACGGAACTGATTGGCCGCACGCCGCTTCTGGAACTCACCAAAATCGAGAAAGAGCAGAGGACGAAGGCGCAGATTGTGGCCAAACTCGAGTTTCTGAATCCTGGACGCAGCGTGAAGGACCGCGTGGGGCTGAAACTAATCGACGAGGCCGAGCGCAAAGGGCTTATTGGCAAGCATACGGTGATTATTGAACCCACAAGCGGCAACACAGGCATTGGTCTGGCCGTGGTGGCTGCCACGCGCGGCTATCGGCTCATTCTCACAATGCCCGACTCAATGAGTCTCGAACGCCGTGCCCTGCTCAAGGCTCTGGGTGCCGAACTGGTGCTGACGCCCGCCTACGAGGGTATGCCTGGCTCAATCCGCAAGGCAAAAGAACTGGCGGCGCAGATTGGCGATGCGTTCATTCCGCAACAATTTGAGAATCAGGCCAACCCAAAGGCACACATTGAGACAACGGCGCAGGAAATCATTGCCGACACCGACGGGCAGATTGACATTTTTGTGGCGGGTGTGGGCACGGGCGGCACCATTACTGGCGTTGGCGAGACACTGAAGGCCTTCAATCCCGAAATCAAGGTGATGGCCGTTGAGCCGCTGGGCAGCGCGGTGCTGTCAGGTTGCAAGCCTGGACCGCACAAGTTGCAAGGCATTGGCGCGGGCTTCATACCAAAGATTCTCAACACGCGCGTCTATGACGAGATTTTCCGCGTCACCGATGACGCCGCTTTCGAGGCCGCCCGCTACATTGCGCGGTGCGAGGGCGTGCTGGTGGGCATTTCGTCGGGGGCGGCGCTGCACGCGGCCATTGAGATTGCGCGGCGTCCCGAGAACAAGGGTAAGCGCATTGTCGTTCTGCTGCCCGACTCTGGCGAACGCTATCTGTCAACAATGTTATTTAAAGATTAACATATTAAAAATCAGAATATTATGGCAACAATTACAGTAAACGGCGACAAGCAGGAAGTCGCATTGCCGATAACAGTATCGGAATTGATAAAGCAAAACAATGTGGCTCAGCCTGATATGGTCAGCGTGCAGATAAACGAAGAGTTTGTTGAAAGAGAAGATTACGACACAACCACTCTGAACGATGGCGATGCGGTTGATTTTCTGTACTTTATGGGCGGCGGAGCGATATAATTGAGAATTGAAAATTGAGAATTCGTAATTCGTAATTCAAAAGTCAAAAACCAAAAATCGTAATTCATTAATTGCTATGTTCGATTATACAGAAGAAGAACTAACCCGCTACTCGCGCCACATTCTGCTGAAGGACGTGGGTGTTGAGGGGCAGGAAAAGATACGTGAGGCGAAGGTGCTGGTTATTGGTGCTGGCGGCCTGGGCGCGCCTGTGGCGATGTATCTGGCGGCCGCTGGTATTGGCACCATTGGCATTGTCGATGGCGATGTGGTTGACCTGAGCAACCTTCAGCGGCAGATTATCCACACCACGCCCGATGTTGGTCGGCCAAAGGTTCAGTCGGCCAAAGAGACGATGCAGGCAATCAACCCGAGTGTGAAAGTGGTTGCATATCAGGATTTTCTGCGTGCCGACAATGCGCTCGACATTATTCGCGACTACGATTTTGTGGTTGACGGAACCGACAATTTCCCCGTCAAATTCCTAATCAACGACGCTTGCGTGATGGCTGGCAAACCGTTCAGCCACGGCGGAATCTTACGCTTTGAGGGACAGACGTTTACCTACGTTCCTGGCCACGCCTGCTACCGTTGTATGTTCAAGACACCGCCACCGCCGAACGCCGTCCCCACCTGCTCGCAGGCTGGCGTGCTGGGCGCCATTGCGGGAATGTTGGGCACAATTCAGGCTGCCGAAACACTCAAATATTTTATCGGTGTGGGCGAACTACTGACCGACAAACTGCTGACATTTAACGCAAAAACAATGGATTTCAGAAAGATAAACGTCAAACGGCGCGAGAGTTGTCCGCTCTGCGGCACCAATCCGACAGTGACCGAACTGATTGATTATGAACAAGGTGTTTGCGACTTGGCAGCACATAAAAAGGGTTGAGAAGGTTGATGAAGTTGAGAAAGTTTAGAAGGTTTAGAGTCTAAACAGCGAAGCGCTAAACTTCTCAACAGCGAAGCGACTAAACTTAAAAAAAAACGATTATGGCAGACAAAAAGAAACTTTCATTGATAGCCTTTTCGGGCGAATTCGACAAACTGACGGCCGTGTTCACGCTGGCAACAGGCGCTGCGGCTGTGGGCTACGAGGTGAACATTTTCTTCACCTTCTGGGGGCTCGACGCAATCAAGCAGAAACGCGGCCGCGCCTTTGTGGGCGGCAACTGGCTCACAAAAATATTCGGCTTTATGATGGGCGGCCTGCACGCAACACCCACAAGCCGATTCAACTTCTGCGGTGCTGGTCCGCGCATTTTCCGCAAACTGATGCGCAATAACAACGTGGCCACACTTGAGGAACTTGTTGAGGCGGCCACGGCGCTCGGCGTCAACCTGTACGCCTGCGAGATGGCGATGCACGTTCTGGGGCTCAAACAGTCCGATTTCATTCACGAGGTGAAGGACACACTCGGCGTGGCGTCGTTCCTTGAAATATCCGAAGGCGGACGGACGATGTTTATTTGACAATTGAAAATTGAAAGTGGAAAATTGAAAATTAAAAATGAGCAATGAAGGTAGATGGATATGATTCGGGGTGCGCCCTGACGGGCGGAAATTTTTATAAAATTTTAAAACAAAATTTTGTCAGAATTTCTCGCGAAGCGACACCGCTTTGTAGAAAAAATCTGCGTTAATCTGTTAAATCTGTGTTATCTGCGTTCATTCAAAATTCAAAATCCTAATTCCTAAATCCTAAATAACTATGGCAACACACACATTAGACATTACCAACGAGCATTGCCCGATGACATTTGTCAGGACGAAACTCAAACTGTCGCAGATTGCTGAAGGCGATATTCTTGAAGTGCTGCTCACCGAAGGCGAACCGCTCACCAACGTGCCGCGCACGGCTGTTGAACAAGGCTATAACGTGCTGAGTATCACGCACGTCGAAGGAAATATTCACAAAGTAACCATTCAGAAATAGATGGAACTGACAATTACCGACGAGGCTTATCAGAGTGTTCTGGCACAGGCGCAAAACGATGCGCCCGTGGAGTCGTGCGGCTACCTGCTTGGTCCTGACCGTCAAACGGTTACGGTGAATTACCCGATGCGCAATATCGACCATTCGGAGGAGCATTTCAGTTTCGACCCGCGCGAACAGTTTGCGGCCGTCAAATACGCGCGGCAGAACGGACTTGTGATTGTCGGCAACTGGCACAGCCACCCTGCGTCGCCGTCGCGGCCGTCGGCCGAGGACATTCGGTTGGCCTTCGACCCGAATATTTTGTATTTCATTCTCTCGCTCGCTGGCCCGCAGCCTGTTTTCAACGCTTTCGCGATTGCCGACGGCGAGGTGAAGGAAAAGGTGAATTTGAGATAGAGCGAATCAGAAATCTGTGCTATCTGCTTCAGAATTAATGTGTTGTAGATAGCATTTTTTATCAAGAATAAACCTATTAAAATGATAGGTTGATAAGAATTGTAATGGCAAATAAAGTGTGTTTCCGAATCAGGAAATTGAGAAGAAAAACGAGATTGATAATTATCTAAATAATTTAAAATTAACTTTTTAAAAGCATTAAAACTATGGCAGACAGCAACATTCAACGCAGCATTACGACTGCAACGGCTCGCAAACTTGCGAATACTACCAAAACCCCACCGCAAATGGGGTCAATCACACCGCGGCTTCTTCTGAAACTGCTGCCGTGGACACAGGTTGAGAGCGGCACATACCGCGTCAACCGCACCAAAGTGGAACTGAAAAAGGCCGACCGCATTGCAATTCAGTATTTTGACGGCGTGCCGAGTTTCACGGCCAAAGATTTGCGACAGATTCCGCTCTTCGCAAGTATCGACCAAGAGATTGTGTCCGACCTTGCGCGCAACTTTGTGCCTGTTGAGGTGAAACGCGGTAAAAACCTTATCACTCAAGGCAAAGACAAGCAGAAATTCTTCATTGTGGCAAGCGGTCAGGCTGAGGTTATCAGCACGGGTATCCACGGCGAGGAACTGCGCATTGCCCTGCTTGGCACTGGCGAGTATTTTGGCGAGACCGACCTTTTGAGCGCCGCTAGTTCAACCGTCTCGGTACGCTCACTCACAAACTCAACTTTCCTTCAGTTGGAAACGCCTGTGCTTGAGAAACTTATCAAAGAAAAACCGAATTTCCGCGAGCAGTTCAACAACGCTGTCGATGACCACCTGCGCCTGAAGGCCACAGTCAACGACCACGGTGAGAAGCATATCGACCTTGTCAGCGGCCACGAGGAGGACAACATTATCCCCGAAACATACATTGACTACGACGAGACACCGACCGAATACTCGCTCAACACACTGCAGACGGTTGTGCGCGTCCATACTCGCGTAAGTGACTTATACAATGCGCCTTACAATCAGTTGGAGCAACAACTTCGTCTGTCAATCGAGAGCATTAAGGAGCGTCAGGAGTGGGAACTTATCAACAACAAAACGTTTGGTTTGCTGGCACAGGCTGCGCCTGGCTACAAAATCAGTACACGCTACGGCGCCCCAACCCCCGACGACCTTGACGAACTTCTGTCGCTTGTTTGGAAAGAGCCCGCATTCTTCATTGCCCACCCGCGCGCCATTGCCGCCTTCGAGCGTGAATGCACTTGGCGCGGAGTGCCGCCTGTTTCTATCGATTTGTTTGGTACAAAGGTGATTACGTGGCGCGGCGTGCCCATTGTTCCGTCGGACAAGGTCGAAATCAAAGGCCAGTACCTGACCAGCCGCGGCGTCGGCACCACCGACATTATTCTAGTGCGCACAGGTGAGAAGGAGCAAGGCGTTGTGGGCCTGCACCAGGCTGGCATTCCAGGCGAGATTGCGCCGTCACTTTCGGCTCGACTGATGGGACTCGACCAATACGGCGTGGCAAGTTACCTGCTCACAAAATACTTCTCGCTCGCCAGCCTGACCGACGATGCCATTGCTGTGCTCGAGAACGTTGAGGTGGGCTACTATCACGATTACCAACACCGTAACCAAATCGAAAAATAATGTATGCCAATGAATTAGATAACTTCAGGCCCGACATTCCCGAACTGGGGCAGATTCCGCAGTTCAGGTTCGACGCTGACGCACCCGTGCCCGACGCAAGTCCGACATTGGCGCAGCCAGCGCCAGAGGCCGATTTCAGCGCTTTCGCAATGCCGAAGGTTCCGCTCACAGGCGAACTTTCGGATGCCGATGCGGCGCTGTTCAAGAGCGTGGTCGAAAAATATTTTTCCGAAGACGCGCCCAAGGCCGAACCTGACTTGCAACCGTCTGACAAACAAGACGATGTGCAGCCCGACCGTCGGAAATGTATGCTGAAGGACAACGGGTTCGGAATCGGCATTCCCGAAACCGAACTGGTGCGCAACCTGCACTATGAGGAGGCCGACACCATTGACCAGACTGAGATTCGCAAGCAGTTCCCCATTCTCGACCAGAAGGTGAACGGCAAGGATTTGGTGTGGTTCGACAACGGCGCTTCAACACAGAAACCCTTGCGCGTGATTGACGGCCTGAGCCACTTCTACAAGACCGACTACTCGAACATTCACCGTGGCGCACACACTCTTGCCGCCCGTTCAACCGACCAGTATGAGGGCGCGCGTGAGAAGGTTGCAAGGTTCATAAACGCACCGTCGGTCGATAACATTGTTTTCGTGCGCGGAACAACCGAGGGTATCAATCTTGTGGCGCAGACTTTCGGGCGCAAGTATTTGCTCGAGGGCGACAATGTGATTGTCTCGACACTCGACCACCACGCCAACATTGTGCCGTGGCAGCAGGTGTGCAAGGAGCGCAAGGCCGAACTTCGCGCCATTCCCACCGACCGCAACGGCGACTTGATTCTGACAGAGTTTGAACGTCTTATAACACCGCGGACTAGATTTGTTTCCGTCGGGCACGTCAACAACACCTACGGAACAATCAACAATGTGGCGGCAATCATTAAAATCGCTCATTCTCACAACATTCCCGTGCTGATTGACGGCGCGCAGTCGGTGGCTCACACCAAAATCGACGTTCAGGATATGGACTGCGATTTCTTTGTCTTTTCGGGCCACAAGATTTACGGCCCGTCGGGCATTGGCGTGGTTTACGGCAAAAAAGAGGCGCTGGCAATGCTTCCGCCGTGGCAGGGTGGCGGCAATATGATTAAGGACGTGACCATTGAGCGTACCGAGTTCAACGAGCCGCCCGCACGCTTCGAGGCTGGTACGCCCAACATTGCCGACGCCATTGGGCTGGGCTATGCGCTCGATTTTGTCAACAGCGTGGGCATTCACAACATTGAGCGCCACGAGCACGACCTGACGGAGTACGCGCGGCAGCAGATTGCGCTCGTTCCTGGCGTAACGCTCATTGGCAACCCCAAAAACCGCGTCAGCGTTGTGTCGTTCGACATTCCTGGCATTCCTGCGCCGCAAGTCGGTCAAATGCTTGACAAAGAAGGTATTGCCGTGCGCGCTGGCCACCATTGCGCCCAACCTGCGTTGCGGGCTTTGGGCTACGAGATGTCGGTTCGCCCCACGTTCGCCGTTTACAACACCCGCGAAGAGGTTGACCGTCTGGTGATTGCGCTGCGGAAAATCGTTGGGGCAAATAATTGAAAAACAAGAACTTAATGAACTGCATTTTCATTTCACCACATTTTCCGCACACCTATTGGCAGTTTTGTATGCGTTTGAAGCAGAACGGTGTGAACGTGCTGGCTCTGGCCGACACGCCATACGAGTCGCTGCCCGCGGAACTTAAAGAGGTGCTGACGGAGTATTACCGCGTCGAGTCGCTCGAAAACTACGACGAGGTTTACCGTGGTGTGGCCTATTTTGCGTTCCGCTACGGGCGAATCGACTGGATTGAGTCGAACAACGAGTACTGGCTGGCGCAGGACGCAAGGCTGCGGACCGATTTCAACATTGGCACAGGCATAAAATCCGACAAGATTGCAAGTATTAAGGAGAAGTCGGAAATGAAAAAACATTACGTCGCAGGCCGTATCCCGACAGCCCGTCAGGCAAAGGCAGCCGACGGTTTTGCCGCCGTCAGCGCTTTCGCGAAAACCACTGGCTACCCGATTATTCTGAAGCCCGACGTGGGCGTGGGCGCCAATGGCACCTACAAAATCAGCGATGAAGCCGAACTGAAAAACTTCTTTGAAACCGAAAGCAATTATCCGTTTTATGTGGCCGAAGAGTTTGTCAGCGGCGAAATTTGCTCATACGACGCCATTATCAACTCAAAAGGCGAACCGCTCTTTGAGTCGATGACCGTGTGGCCGCCGTCGATAATGGACATTGTCAACCGCCAACTCGACCTTTCATACTATGTCGATAAGACAATGCCCGTGGCTTTGCGCAAATTAGGCAGGAAGACAGTGAAGGCTTTCGGCATTTTCAGCCGTTTTGTGCACCTTGAGTTTTTCCGTCTCGACGCCGACCGCCCTGGTTTGGGCAAAAAAGGCGGATTTGTGGCGCTTGAGGTGAATATGCGGCCCGCTGGCGGCTACACACCCGATATGATAAACTACGCGCACTCGACCGATGTTTACAAGATTTGGGCCGATATGGTGGCCTTCGACGAGAACCGCACGCCCGAGGCCGACAGTCAGTATTACTGCGCCTTTGCAAGCCGCCGCGACTTCAACCGCTACCGCCACAGCCACGCTGAAATTCTTGAGCGCTACGGCGGACGCATTGTAATGTGCGAGCGTATGCCCGAACTGTTCTGGGCGGCAATGGGACAGCAAATGTACACCGCTAAACTTGATACTTTTGCCGACGTGAAAGAATTTGTCAATTTTGTGCACGAAAAGTTTTAAGCCGATGGAAATCAAATATATAAAGAGATACAGCCACAATCTTGGCCGCGATATGGAATACAAAACCTACGGCAGCAGCGGCCGCCCCGTTCTGGTTTTCCCGTCGCAGGACGGTCGGTTCTACGATTATCAGGATTTCGATATGGTGGGCGTTCTGTCGGGATTTATCGACAGCGGGCGGATTCGCCTGATTTGCGTCGACAGTATCGACCGCGAGACGTGGTCGCAAACGGGCGGCGACTACCACCACCGCATTGACCTTCACGAGCGCTGGTACCGCTACATTGTGAACGAACTGATTCCCGAAGTGCGCCACGATGCTGAAACATTCATAGTTACGGGGTGCAGTATGGGCGGATTCCACGCGGGGAACTTTTTCTTCCGCCGCCCCGATTTGTTCGACACTCTGCTCGCCTTGAGCGGCCTGTACTACGCTGGATATTTCTTCCCGAACTACAACGACAGCCTGATTTACGAAAACTCACCATACGATTTTCTGCGCTATATGCCTGACAATCATTACTATTGGAATGAATACCGTCGGCGGCGGATAATATTGTGCGTCGGGCAGGGCGCGTGGGAAGACGACCTTCTGGCAAGCACCCGCCAAATGGACGCCCTGCTGCGCGAGAAAAACGTGCCCGCCTGGGTCGACTACTGGGGCACCGACTCGGCTCACGACTGGGCTTGGTGGCGCAAGCAAATCGTCTATTTTATGGACAAAATATTGAACGACTTTCAAATTGAATATGAAATTTGACAAAGCCGCCGTAGTTTCAAACCCAACCTTAAATTATTGGCAATGAATAGAAAAGAAGTATTATCGCGTAATGTTGTATTGCTGTCAAACATATCAGACGAAGAGAAGAAGATGCGTACAGAGGGAGACCAATTGCCTTCAATCGATTCCGTACGGCATATAATCGAATTGCTGAAACAGATATTTTTCCCTGGATTCTTCGGTTCGGGCGTTGGCAGCCGCGAGAGCCGTTTTTACCACGTCGGTATCAATATGGAAAAACTGATTGAAGAAATCGAAGAACAGATTTCGTTGAGTTTCAGTTGTTTCAACGGAGGAAAATCGGACGATGAAGTTGAGCAGATAGCGCTTCAGTTTGTCAACAATCTGCCCGAAATCAAACGGATGCTCTACACCGACATTGAGGCGATGTTCAAATCGGACCCCGCAGTGACGGCTTACAGCGAGATAATCTTCTGCTACCCCATAATGCAGGCTATGGTTCACTACCGCGTGGCTCACTCACTGCTGAAACTCAAAGTGCCCGTTCTGCCGCGTATCATAACCGAAATGGCCCACTCGGCAACAGGTATCGACATTCACCCTGGCGCCGAAATAGGTGAGTATTTCTCAATCGACCACGGAACAGGTGTGGTGATAGGCGAGACTTGTATTATTGGCAATCACGTAACTCTATATCAGGGTGTTACGCTTGGCGCGAAGAAATTCACCTACAACGATAGCGGTCAACCTGTGAACACCCCGCGCCACCCGATTATTGAGGACAATGTTACCATTTATTCAAATTCTTCGATTCTGGGACGCATTACCATTGGCCACGACACCATTGTCGGCGGCAACATTTGGCTCACAGAGAGTGTCAAACCCCACTCGAAGATTGTTCAGCAGCGCGCCGTTTCCGAATCGTTTTCTGACGGTGCTGGAGTATAAGAGTAACCTAAAAGATTTCTTTTTCATTGAAAAGCGGATTTCCCGAATCGTAGGAATCCGTTTTTTTTGTGCGCAGAAAGTGATTTCTGCCTGCACTCATTGACGCGCTTATCAGCGAGGAATACAATAAAAATTTTCGGGTATACTGACTTTTAAATTTCTTGCGAAGCGACACCTCAAGCCCCATTTCCGCTTGCTGATAAACGTTGTTTAAATTCAGGTATAAATCTGCAAAAATCGGTTTGCCCCTACCCGTCAAATAGTGTAAAAATCCGATGGGTCAACCCAGCCCGCACGAAGAGCGTATTTTATGACCTCGTGGGCGGTATTCACCCTTAGTTTGCGGAAGATGTTCTTGCGGTGGGTGGTGATGGTATGAACGCTCGAGAAACGGTCTTTGGCAATCTCTTTGGTGGTTTTGCCAAGGGCTATGTCGACAGCGATGGCCATTTCGGTCGCCGTCAGAACTTCCTGCTCGTCAGATTCCTGTTGCCGTGCAAGCAGCATTTCCATTGCGCGCTGGCAGATGTAGCGCTTACCCTGCGATGCCGACGTCAGCGCTTCGCGAATCGAAGGTAACGAACTGTCCTTGAAGATGATACTGAACACATTCGACGAATAAACCACTCGGCGGATAAGTTTTTCTGTCAACTCGCCACTGACCAAAATCCACGTTGCCGCCGAAAACCGCTCGCTCATTTCGATAAGTTGCTCTTCGTCAGTGAAATCGAAAAGCGTATAATCGAGAATTACAACCGATTTGGCGTTCTCTTCCAACAAGTGTGTGAGACTGGCTCTGTTTGAGGCCTTCCGAATCTCGCTCTGCGCGTCGTCCTGCCTTATCAGGCTTTCAAACGCAAACCCCGTCAGGTCCTGATTGTCCGCTAAAATGTAGTTGTTCACAAGTATAGCCTTTTTCAAAATTGTGGCCGCAAATATACCTATTGTTTTGGTATGTTGAAGAACCATTGCATACGTATTTCGCGGTGTTTTTTGGTGGTAAATTCACGAACCTTTTACTTGATTTACCATGAAATTTTACCTGAAAGACAATCGATTATCGTTGTGGGCAACAATAGTGATTTAAACACTGAATACATAAAATAAAATCAGCGCTTTAGTTTTTCCCCGTTTAAAATCCCGATTATCCAACAAAAAAACGGGAACACCACTTGGGCATTCCCGCTTTCGGGCTAATATTCAATATCCAGGATTAATTAACTGATTAAGAGATGTTTAGGTGTTATAGTTTAGTTATGTCTAACACCTGATTAGTACTCACTTTTTTGTTCCTTCAAAATGAATCGTGCCCACCATTTGACCAGCGTGCTTGAATGTGTAATCGAGCACCAGACGCTTGTCTTTGTATTCGCCAGCAATATCGCCAGCCACGGTGTAAACGCCATTCATACTTCCATAATCCTTGATAGCGAACGTGATAACTTCGTCGGCCAAAACCGCAGGGATGTCGTTTACAATGGCACCAGGATATGCGCCCTTGCCCACATAGAACGTTGGCTGCACAAGAGTAATGGTACCTTTGTCGGCATTGACCTTTATGGTCGCAACTTCAGTACCTTGCGGTGTCACGTCCTGACTGCTTTCGGAACCCGTTTGGCTGATGAAAACCATTGTTCCAGTAGTCGAGCCAATGTATTCACCTTCAATCGAGTTTAGCGACACTTCGTCGTCGTCGTCATTGCTGCACGCTGTAAAAGCCGCAATGCCCGCAATGGCAAAAATGACCAATAAATATATTCTTGTAAAATTTCTCATATTCTGTAATGGTTTTAAATGGATGTTTAAAAAGACTGACACACAGCGCGTTGCCGTGCGCCAGTCCTCTCTTGAAATACAATCAACTATGGAAAATCAATACCCAGGATTCTGTGCGATTCCCAAATCCTCGCCCTTCAGGCCTGTCGGAATCGGCTGACGGTAGTGGCGGCCCTTCACGTTGTTGTATTTGGCCACAAGGTGGTTGTGGATTTTGGTGAAGTAAGCCTCTTGGTCGGCGGTGTAGGTGTTGCCGAGCGATGTTTTCCAGTCGTCGGCAAAGTGCTTGTAGTTCTTCACTTTCTGCACCGACGAAATCAAATCTTTCCAGCGATATGAGTTGAGAACCGAGAATTGCTCGTAGGTGAACTCGTAGTCCCACTCACGTTTGATTTGGTCGAATGTTGGTGCGGCAACAGTCTCAATGCCAGCACGTTGGCGCAGTTGGTTGAACGGTTCAGCGGCCTCGCCATTGCGGCCAAGTTGCACAAGCGCCTCAGCCTTGATGAGCAGCACTTCGGCGTAACGAATCTCGATGCGGTCAACCGAGTTGTGCGTAATCTCAATATTCTCAGCGTTTTCGTAACTTTGGTCAACACCCTTGCCGTTGATTGGTGTGTAAACGGGCGAGTAGTAGTTGTAGGTTTTGCCGTCCTCAGGGTTCACAATCTTGGTGAAGTAAGTCTCAGCCAGACGCTTGTCGTTGGGCTGCTCAGCAAACCAGTCGTCGTAAAGGTCGTCGTCCGAAACCTCGGTGTGGTTTTGGCTGTAGCCGCTGCCGTTCTCGCCGTTTTGGAACGGGAACGTCCACGAGCAGTGTGTTTGGTGGTTGCCCTGAGCGTCAAACTCGTCGCCGTCGTGGGCAATGGTGAACAGGTGCTCGTTGGTGCCGCGCTTGTTGCTCTCATACTCGCGTCCCCAGAGTTTGTTGTATTCGGGGTCCAGAGCCAGTTTCCCGCTAGAAATCACCTTGTTAGCATATTCAATAGCCTTTTCCAGACGGGCGTCGGTTTTGCTGAAAGCAGGGTCGGTTTGCGTTGCCGCGATGGCTGCCACCTCGCTCTGTGACAGTGGGTTATCGCCCCAAACCAGATAGGCGCGGGCCAGCAAGCCCTGAGCGGCCTGTTTCGACGGAATGCGCGGGTCGCCGTTGTAGTCGTTCAGCAACTCTTCAGCAGCAGTGAAATCGCTGACAATCTGCTCAAAAACCTTGTCGATGCTCTGACGCTCGGTGGTTGAGCCGCCCTCTTCGGTGAACACAGGCACCTCGCCCCAAAGTTGGGTAAGTTTCAGATAGGCCAGCGCGCGAAGGAATTTGGCCTTGCCCACGGCTGCGTTGTAACCCTGCTGACTTATCTTGCCAGCCTTCAAAGAGTTTGATACTGTGGTAATTGCCTCGTTCGCTTGCGCGATGCCAAGAAACAGGTGGTTGAAAATTTTCACCTGATACCAGGTTGTCGGTTCCTGCTCAAAGCGGCTGTTCACGGGGCCAGCCTCGCCCTCTTCGCCTTCAAACGAAGTCAACTTGTTGGAATTCAGTTCGATGATGAACGAGAACGATGACGAAAGCGGCTGCCAGTGGCTGTAAACGCCGTTCACAAGCGAAATGGCGCTTGCGTCGTCGGCCACAACGTTGTCAAGGTCAATCTGATTCTCGTCGTCGTTATCCTCTTTGCACGACGAAAATCCTGCCAAAAGTGCTGATGCAATAACTGCTAAAAAAATTTTCTTATTCATAATTTCAAATGTTTTTAAATTGTTGATTTATTGTTTTTTAATTGCTTTATTTTAAGTTTTTCAAACCTCTGCTATGAACCACCCGATTCTAAACCGCTGATTCAATTTTAACATTTCCATTTCCTTGATATTTAATATTTTAAATGTTAATATTCCGTTTTATCTGTTTCAGCCCTTCGGCCAAATTGTTCATTGTTAATTATTAATTGTTAATTGATAATTCTGTGTAAATCAGTGTATTCTGTGTCGTCTGTGCGAAAATCAAAGTGTCAATTTCACCCCCCCAACCACACTGCGCGAAGCGGGATAAACGCCTGAATCAGTGCCACTTGCCACTTCAGGGTCGTAGCCCTTGTAGCGTGTGGCGGTGAACAGGTTGCTGCCCGTGGCAAACACCCGCAACTGCGCGTTGTATTCCTTTGGAAGCGGCACGTTGTAGCCGATGGTCAGTTCGCGAAGTTTCAGATAACCAGCGTTTTGCACATATCGGCTGTCGATGTGGGCGAACGGCCGCGGACGGCTTGCCAGCGGCAGCGTGTTGCCGCCGTTTTCGGGTGTCCACGACTCTTTGACGGTTGCCAGAACATTGTACGAATCGCCCGTCAGTTCGAGCCTGCGGCCCAGCGCGTTATACACCTTGTTGCCCACGCTGAACCCGAACGATGCCGAAAAATCGATGCCTTTCCAGTTCACCTGCGTCGAGAATCCGCCAGTCAGTTTCGGCTGAATGCTGCCCAGAATCACGCGGTCGTTGCCGTCGATGCGGCCGTTGCCGTCAGTGTCCTCAAACTTCAGGTCGCCAGGCTGCGGCGTCTGACCGTTGATGGTTGGCAATTTGGTCACGTCCTCGCCGCTCTGCACAATGCCGCCGAACTTCAGCCCGTAGAACGCGCCCAGCGGTTCGCCTTTGCGCAGAATCTGCTGATTGTCAGAACCTTGAATCACATTATTGGTCGTTCCCATATCGGTGATTCGGTTTTGGTTCAGTGCGGCGTTCGCCGATGCCGTCCACGACAGCCGTTTGCGTTCAACCAGCGTTGTATTCACTGCCAGTTCTACGCCTTTATTCACCACATTTCCAACATTTTGCAACTGTGTTGTCACGCCCGTCGAGAAGCCCACAGGCACGTCGAGCAGCAGGTCGCTCGTTTTCTTGTAATAGATGTCGAAAACAAAGTCTAACTTATTGTTATACAGCCCTAAATCGAAACCTGCATTGTAACTTGCCGTGGTTTCCCACTTCAGGTTGTCGTTGGCCGTGTTCTTCTTCGCATAACTGCTCGAACCGCTGTAAGAGCCTGTGGCATACGAAGTTGTGAAAGCATAATCGCTGATTTCCTGATTGCCCACAACGCCGCCCGTCAAGCGGATTTTCAGGTAGGTCACCTTGCTGAAAGTGCTCATAAACGCCTCTTTATCAACGTTCCACGACAATCCGAGCGATGGGAAATAGCCCCAGCGGTGGCTGTGCGCAAAGCGGCTCGAATTGTCGGCGCGGAAAGTGGCCGTCAGGTTGTACCTATCACTCAATGTGTAGTTTACGCGAGCAATGAGCGAGTTCAGTTTCGCCTCGCTGATGCCCGTCTGCGGCGTGTAGATGCCCGAGCCGTCGCCCAAGTTGTATTGTTTCAGCACCTCGTTTGTGAAGTGGTTGGTGCGGACAACGCTGTTGGTCGATGTTGATGTCTGACGCGTGAAACCTGCCAGAAAATCAATCGATTGGCTGCCGCCCAAATCCTTCTGATAGGTGACCGTATATTCCTGCTGCCAAACGTCGGTCTGACGGTTGCCTGTGCCGCCCACGCCTTCAGTGGCAAGGCCCAGCGACGTGTACGCGCCCGAAAAAGTGTTCTGCGTCAAATGCTCGCTGTTCAGCCCGACCGACGCCTTAAGTGTCAGATTGCCAACCGTATAACTGCCCCAAACATTCGAGAGCAGATAGTTGTTAAGGTTTTCGGCCACGCTTTCGCGAAGGTCGTAAACAGGGTTGGCCGCGTGGTCGCCGATGGCAAAATAGGCGTACTCGTATGGGTTGCTGAAATTGTAGTCGCCGTTGGCGTCATAAACCTCAACCACAGGCGGCATAAGCAGCGCATAGACGAAACTGTTGGTGATTCCAGCCGAGAATGGCGACGAGTTGAAAACCTGCTTTTCGGTGGTTGTCAGGCCGCGCTGACGGATGCGTCCGTAAGTTGCGTTCACGCCGAAGCGCACCTGCTTGCGCGGTTCCCATTCCACGTTGGTATGGAAGTTATATCGTTGAAAACCAGAATTCAAAACAATACCGTCTTGGTCGGTGTAGTTGGCCGAGAAGGTGTAGCGGCTCTTGTCGCCCGCACCCTTCACGCTCAAGTCGTGCACCTGCTGAACGGCTGTCCGCAGAACAGCGTCCTGCCAGTCGGTGCCGTTGCCCAGAGCCGCAATCTGCTCGTCGGTGTAACCGCCCTTGTTGCTAAAATATTTCTTCTGAAAATCAGCCCATTCACTCGCGTTTAAAAGGTCGAGTTTGTGGCTCACGCGGCTCAAGCCGATGCTGTAGCCATAGACAATGCCGCCGAACTTCTCGCCCGCCTTGCCTTTTTTGGTCGTTATCAGAATCACGCCGTTCGCACCGCGCGACCCGTAAATGGCTGTGGCAGAGACGTCTTTCAGCACCTCAACCGACTCAATGTCGTCGGGATTCACCGTCGAGAGCGGATTCAGACTGCCCTCAATCGAGCCCAGGCCCGTGCCCGTGTTGGCCGCGTCCTTGAAATAGATGAAGCCGTCAATCACGTAGAGCGGTTCGTTGCTCGCATTCACCGAGTTGCCGCCGCGGATGCGGATGTGGCTGTCGGCGCCAGGCTGTCCGCTGCTTGCCGTAACGGCCAGTCCCGCCACCTTTCCGCTCAAGGCCTTGTCAACCGATGGCGCCGCCGTGCGGCTGATGGCTTCGGCTTTGACCGTGGCCACGCTGCCCGTCAGTTGCGTGCGTTTCTGCGTGCCGTAGCCCACCACAACCACCTCGCTCAACTTGTTCAGGTTTTCAGTCAGTTGAATTTCAATGGGTTCCGATGCCTCGTACACGTCGATTTCCTGCGAGCGGTAGCCCACAAACTGAATCAGCAACGTGAGCGGAAGTTTCACTTTTGTTTTGAGCGTGAAGTTGCCGTCAAGGTCGGCCACCGTGCCCAATTCGTTGCCCGTTGTCGGCACAATGGTTGACCCGATGAGCGGGTCGCCCGTCCGAGCGTCGGTCACGCGGCCAGTTATGGTGGTGGTCTGCGCCGACGCCGAACTTGCTGACACAAAAGCAATTATAATTATGAGTAATATCTTTTTCATAGACAAAGTCCGAGTGAAAGGGTTGCGGACCGAGCGGCCCGCCCCTGTATTCAAAAACTTTTATAATGTTGGTAATCAGACTATTCCTGTGCCAGGTCTTTCGATGGCAGTTTCAGCAGGCCGTATTGGTGCAGATACTGCGCGCCGTTGGTCAGGGTCCACTGCACAAAATCGTTGAGCAGCGCGTTCGAGTGGTCGTAGGCGAAAGCCGCGTTGCCCACAGGAATCTCGCTGTAGCGTGCGTGCTCGAGCAGAGTCAGAATGTCGTCGAGTTGGCCGTCGGCCAGCACCTGCTCGCCCTGTTTGTCAAGGTCGAGCGGCAGCAGAGCGATGTCCTTCTTCAGTTGACGGCTCTCAAGGTCGAAAATATTTGACAATGTGTTGATTGTGACGCCCCACGGGTCACGGCTCACGGCCACTGTCAGGTAAGAGTCGTCGCCCGAAATCTTCTTTCCGCGATAGTCGGCAGCCGCCTCGTCGAAATGCTCGGCATAGAACCGCGACACCGACTGTTGGCCAGTTGCGGTGTAGATGTGGATTTTTTGCTCGGTGGCAGTCGGCTCGTCGTCTTCAAACAGGTCCTCAACAAAGAAGAGCGCCTTAATCCGTTTTGCGTTCAGGCGGCGACCAATCAGCCCTGCCGCTTCCGACTCTTTGGCCGAAACGGGCAGCACCGCATAGCGTGCAAAGTTCACACCGTCGGCGCTGTTGCTCACAACCGAAAGGCTGTTCTTCTCGCCAGCCTGCGCCTTGCCTGCCTTAAACACAAACTCAACGCCCGCGTTGGTCTTGCTGTATTCGTCGGCCCACTTCTCAACAAGCGGTTTAACCGAATTTGGCACGTGCACCGTAACTTGTTGGCTTTGAGCCGAAACCGATGCCTGAAATCCTAAAACTATTGCTATTGTATATATTATCTTTTTCATTGTATTTTCGTTTTTAAAGTATTGATATTGTATTTATTAAAGATTGTTGTGGCCTTCGTTTCTGCGGCGGCGCCACGGTCCGCACTTCCAATCTCACCCGTTGCAACAGCAACACATTCGCATTCGTTTTTCAATTGTCCTCATTGCTTTTTTCCTCGTTTGTTTTTACGATGCAAAAGTGCGGCAACATTCAAAACCGCGTAATCGCTTTGATATGTCATTTTGCATACCATACGTTGGTAAACCATATACCATATATTAGGTATGCGAGATTGACGCGGCGAAAAAAACGAGATGAATTCAAATAAAATAGCGCTGAAAGTCAAATACTTTCAGCGCTTTTTTTTGCGATATGGAAGGAATTATTGAAATATTATCGCTTTGTCCCTTCTCATATCAATCATCGTAATTCTTTACAATCTCAACAAGCCCCGATGTCAGGCTCTCGTTGAAGTCGCCTTCGGCGGCAAGGCGTTTTTCGATGTGGGCGATGAGTTCGGCGCGGCGCTCGTCGGTGATTGAGCCCTGACGGTTTTCGACAACAGTAAACGCTTCGAAGGCAAGTTCGAACGGTGAATCGAACACCAAATCGATAAAGAGTTCGAGTTGTGGCAGATAGTCGATTTTCGAGTACCAGCACGATGTTACGAGCATCTGCTTCACATTGTCGTCGGTTTCGGCGGCAATGGCAGCGGCCATCTCGTCGACAAGGCCAGGTTGGCTGGCATCGCACAAAAGTTTGAAGACGGACATTTTTATGTCGTCATCGCCACAGGTTTTGTACACTTTCACCAAGGCGGGCAGAAGTTTCGGCACGCCAATCTCTCGTATTTGCTCAAGAACAGCCAGCACGGCGTCTTTTCCGCCGTTGGCCAGTGAGTCTTCAATTGATTTCAGACGGTTGTTTTCCATAAAAACATAAAATTTTTCACGAATGTAGCGCAAGTTTCGCTTCAAGCGAACGAAAAACGCTTGCAGTTTTGTAAAAATACCTATTTTTAGCAGCATTTAATTTCAAAATCTGAAAATGAAAAATCTGAATATTGTATTAGCATTGGCCGCAGGCCTTCTGGCGATGAGTTGCGCCAACAACAGCAAACCAAAAATCGACGGCGATGTTGACTTGGCAAGTCTTGACATCAATAAAGAACTGAACCGCGCCAAACAGGTGTTTTATGCGCTGCCGTCGCCAGTTGAGACGGCTCACCTGATTCAAAGCACGGGCGTGTCGTACAATATGGATCTGGCCAACCCTACAAGCAATGTCGACAAATACACCACAACCGCACAGAAAGCGCTCAACTTCGGCATTTACGGTGCCGACCTGAGTTACGCAAGCCTTTTCAATCAGACACAGACGGCTATTCAATATATGGCCACAGCGAAAAAACTGGCCGATGAATTGGGAATCTTCGATTTTGTGCAGCCCGACATCGCCGACCGCATTGAGAACAACATCAACGACCGCGACTCGCTGATGGAAATCATCACCGAAGGGTTCACCAACGCCAACGAGTATCTGAACGATGCGGGCCGCGCCGAAGTTGCCGCTCTGATTGTTGCTGGCGGCTGGATTGAGAGCCTTTACCTATCGACCGAACTTGCTGAAATGGCCGACAACAACACTCGCCTGATTGACCTTGTGATTGACCAGCGCTACTCACTCTCGATTCTCGTGAAAATGCTTGAAACCTACAAGAATATGAGCGGCGTGAGCGAAGTGTACGGCTGGCTGACCGACCTTCAGAAAACTTTCGACCGCGTGAAATCAATGCCAGCGGAAATAAAGGCCGAAACATCGAAAGACGGCAAAACCACACTCGCCGCTTCAACCGACACATTCATCAACGAAGTTCTCTTTTCGGCCATTTGCCAGAAGACTGACAGCATCAGAACGGCGGTGGTGAAATAATATAGAAGTTAAAGTTAACAGTTGAACAAATATAATCGGGGCGTCAGCACTGGTCTGATGCCCCGATTTTTATGCCATCAGGCTAACTGTGCATTGCCATCAGGCGGTCGGCGACGATTTTGTGCCACCGTGCCGCCAGCCGAGACTCATCGTCCGACGTGGCTTCGACATTGCTGTTGTAGAATTCAAGGTAAACGTCGGGGGCATTGTCGGGCACAAAAAGCAACCCGAGAGTGTCGGACTTGTCGACAATACTGCACGTGCGAACGTTCTCTAAATCAACGCACTCGCGCAACCCGCCTTTGCATCGGGCGTAGAACAGCCAGCGGCCGCTACCATCGATACCGATGATATTGTTGCCGCAAATTTCTGAATTGCAAATGGTTGTGGATTTCTGTTGAGCCATCTCGTTGAGCGCATTAGTGAGATTTTTCTCGCGGCGTTTGCGGGCGTAGCCCGAAAGCCAGAAAGGCAGGGCGCATAGAGCCACTATGGCCACACCTATAATTATTGTTGTAATGTCCATTTTATTATTATTTAATTGATTGTTAAACGTGTAGGCACACCACAGCGATTGGCGTGGGCATCGCTACACAAAAAAAATGTTTTGAAAAAATCAGATTTTTCGCACGGTTTGAAATTTCATTATTCCGTGCGGTGACAGGCTGGCCAAATTTTACCAGAACACGCTGAAAGGGAATGAGATATCGAATTTGGGAAACTGAATTTGAAATCCCGCACAATTGACTTTGTTGCTCGAAAATGTGGCAAAAAACACCTTTGCCGACGATTTGACAATCTCGAAAAAGCCGTCGTAGATTGTCCGCTCGTTAAGTTCGCAGGTGCGCACCGTGAGTTGGCTCTGCGGCGGCATCACGCCGTGAAAATCGTGCACGGCTTCGATTATCGAGCAACCGCTGTCGGGCAAATCGTGATTGGTCTGCTGCAAGCCCGCAACAGCCACTGGCTGAAAGGCATAGAAGCACACCAGAGCCAGAATCATCGCCGAAAATCCTATAATGCGTTTCATATTGCGAAGATGTGAAAAATCCGAAACCCTGCGCAATATTTTATCGTGCCCATTCGATTATAAAAATGTGCGAATGGTGATGTGGCAACAATCCCGTAAAAGTTGAGTGCCGCAAATTATTATTCACAAGTTATCAACCGCGCATCGCCAAGTGTTAATATCTTAACCCCGCAAATGTGGATTAAATCACTAACTTGCACCGAATAAAAATAGAGTAAAACGCAAACGCAATTTATTGGTTTTAAGAATATTGCAAATAACAACATTAAATAACTGACATATATGGCAAAGATTATAGCCGTAGCCAATCAGAAAGGCGGCGTTGGCAAGACCACAACATCAATCAATTTAGCCGCAAGTCTATCGGTACTTGAGAAGAAAGTTCTGCTCGTTGATGCCGACCCGCAAGGTAACGCCACTTCGGGTTTCGGGTTCGATGTGAACAATATCAAAGTGGGGTTGTACGAGTGCCTTGTCGACGAGATTGACCCCGCAAACGCCATACTTAATATTGGAAATCTTCCGTATCTCGACCTGCTGCCGTCGAACATCAATCTGGTGGGCGCCGAAATCGAACTGCTCGAAAAGGCTGACCGCGAGAAAGTTATGAAAATGGGACTCGACAAATTTCGCGACAAGTACGATTTCATCATCATAGACTGCTCGCCGTCGTTGGGACTCATCACCGTCAACTCGCTCACTGCGGCCGATTCGGTCATCATCCCCGTGCAGTGCGAGTATTTCGCGCTCGAAGGCATCGGCAAACTCATCAACACCATAAAACTCATCCAGAGCGGACTCAATCCCAGCCTGCAAATCGAAGGCTTCCTGTGCACGATGTACGACTCGCGCCTGCGCCTGGCCAACAACGTGGTTGAAGAAGTACGCCGCTGCTTTGAAGATATGGTTTTCGAGACAATGATTACGCGCAACGTAAAAATCACAGAAGCACAAGGCTACGGACAGCCAAGCATCTTGTACGACCCGCAGTCGGTGGGTGCAATCAACTACCTGAACCTTGCCCGCGAAGTGCTTCAGCGCAACAATATGACACAAATGGATTCTGACGAAAAAATTATTGACTAACTATGGCTACACCAAAGAAACCTGCTTTAGGCAAAGGTTTGAACGATATTATGGCTAACAAGGGCGCGGGATTGGGGGCTCTGCTCAAAGGCGGAACGCCGACCAATTCCGACATCAGCGAGATTGAACTGAACCTGATTGATGTGAATCCCTACCAGCCGCGAACTGAATTTGACGAAGACGCGCTCAACGAACTGGCTGCATCCATAAAGCAATATGGTATCATTCAGCCAATTACGCTGCGCAAACTTGATAACGGCCGCTACCAGATTATATCGGGCGAACGCCGCTGCCGCGCGTCGAAAATGGCTGGACTCACGCGCGTTCCCGCCTATGTCCGCACGGCCGACGACCAGGCAATGCTCGAACTTGCTCTGGTTGAGAACATTCAGCGCAAAGACCTTGACGCAATCGAAATTGCCATCAGTTTCCAGCGCCTGATTGACGAATGCGGCATCACGCAAGAGAATCTGGGCGACCGCGTGGGCAAGCAACGCTCAACTGTCACCAACTATCTGCGTCTGCTCAAACTTCCCGATGAGATAAAACTGGGCCTGCGCAAGCAACTCATCACAATGGGGCACGCAAAGGCTCTGCTCGGCATCGACGACCTGAACGACCAGAATTTCCTTTTCGAACGCATACTGAACGAAGGACTGTCGGTGCGCGAGACTGAAGAAGCCGCAGCCGAAATGAAAAGCCCCGAAAAGAAAAAGGCAGGCCGCAGCAAACGCAACGCCGACGACACTTATAAGGCTTTGGAAGACAGTCTGAACAGTTTCTTCAACTCGAAAGTGAAGTTCAGCCGCACTGACAAAGGCAACGGCAAGATTGTGATTGCGTTCAAAAACGACCAGGACCTTGAGCGCATTATATCGCTGTTTGATAAACTCAAATCGCTTTAACACAGGCTGTTGTGACGCTAAAACGCATATCGCTGCTGATTGGTGCGCTGCTGGTTTTGACCATCGGGCTGGCACCCGTCGCCCGCGCGCAATACGCTGACGGTTTCGACATCCCCGACAGCACCTATCGCGCACAGCATAAACCGAACAAGGCAACGTTTATGTCGTCGCTGGTGCCTGGTTTGGGTCAGTATTACAATCAGAAATACTGGAAGATACCTATCATCTACGGCGGTTTCACGGGGCTGATTTACTATGCGAGTTACAACAACTACGTCTATAAAAAATACCGACGCGAGTACAAGTGGGCGACCGACGACGACGACCGCACCGTGAGCCAATATCCCGCCGCAAACACCGAGCGGCTGAAGGACACGTGGCGGCGCTACCGCGACATCTGCTTCATCGGCATTGGGGCGCTCTACCTGCTGCAGGTGATTGACGCCAACGTTGACGCGCACTTTTTCAATTTCACCATCGACAAGGACCTGTCAATCAAGGCCGACCCAATGCTAATGCCCGACTTCACCGAAGTGGCTGGCTCGCGGACTAGCACGCCGCTGGGCGTAAATATTACCGTAACATTCTGATACACTAGATTTTGAAATGATAAAACCAATCATCACCATTTTGTGCGCGGCGGCACTCGCGGTGCACGCAAACGCCACAACACAAATCAACGACTCAACACCAATCACTGACACACTTTTTGCCGCCGACACCACCGATTTTGGCTGGCCCGAACCGTCGGACACGCTCGATATTGAGGTTTCGGAAACGGTTGACAGCCTGTCGCAAATGTGGTTCGACGGGCAGGCGTCAATCGGCAACGACACATCATTCATCGCGACAGCCGACACGGCGCTAATCCCCGATTTCCCCGATTCGGTATATCGGAAAAGACTGGAAATGCTGCCGCTCGAAATCGAACTGTCGTATAACAAGGTGGTTAGCAATCTGATAAATCTCTATTCGCACAAGCGCCGCGACCTGGTTGAGAATATGCTGGGCGTGGCCGACTACTATTTCCCGATTTTCGAGGACATTTTCGACTCGAAGGGAATGCCCACCGAACTGAAATATCTGGCTGTGATTGAGTCGGCGCTGAACCCTGTGGCAGTGTCGCGGGTGGGCGCAACGGGCCTTTGGCAGTTTATGCACAGCACGGGGCGAATGTACAAACTTGAGGTGAACAGCCTTGTTGACGAGCGTCGCGACCCGATAAAATCGACCTACGCCGCCGCCAATTTTATGAGCGATATGTACCGCACCTATCACGACTGGATTCTGGTGATTGCCGCCTACAACTGCGGCCCTGGCAATGTGAACAAGGCCATCAAGCGCAGCGGCGGAAAGCGCAACTACTGGGACATCTACTACCATCTGCCCCGCGAGACGCGCGGCTACGTACCCGCCTACATCGCGGCAGCGTACATAATGAATTACTACAAAGAGCACAACCTGAAGCCGACGGCGCCGAAAATGCCCGTGAAATGCGATACGGTAATGGTGAGTAAAAAGATTCATTTTGAGCAGATTAACCACTTTATGGGCATCCCCGTCGACGTGCTGCGCAACCTGAATCCGCAGTATCGCCACGACATCATTCCTGGACACATCAAGCCCTACGCGCTGCGCCTGCCGACCGACCAAGTGCTGCGGTTCATCGAACTTGAAGACTCGATTTCGCGCTACAACGACGCCTACTATTTCCGCCCCGAGGTTATGAACAAAAAGCCCGAGCACAACACCTACATTCCTGGCCCGCCCAAAGGCGACTACAAAAAACTGACTTACACGGTGAAATCGGGCGACAATCTGGGTTTCATTTCGAGTTGGTACAACGTGCGCGTGTCGGATATCAAATATTGGAACGGAATGTCGCGCAACACCATCCGCGGCGGTCAGAAACTGATTATCTATGTGCCAAAGTCGAAGGCAGCTAAATACGAGAAAATCAACACAATGACGTTCGACGAGAAACAGGCATCGGTGGGCAAGGCCACAACGGCAAAGCCAACAACCACAGCCACTTCGGCCGAACCGCTGGCCGACGGCGAATATGAGATTTACACCGTACGCCGCGGCGACTCGCTGTGGGAAATCGCCCGCACGTTCAACGTCACCGAGGACGACATCAAACGCTGGAACGGCTTGAGTTCGTCGCGCATCGACATCGGGCAGAAACTGAAAATCAAACGATAACGAGCGTGAAACCCATTAAGATTCTGACCTTTCTGATTGTTACGGCGGCCATTTTGGCGGCTGTGGCAATGCTTTTCCCGAAAGACGGAATTGAGTTGGGCGGCGGAATCAAGTTGCATTTTGATTTTACTGACAGTCAGGCTGATACGGTGCAAACCAACATTGCCGACGTGGTTGAGATTATCGGCAACACAAGCGCCATTGAGGCCGAACTGAAGGCCGACACCACCACGCTGCCCGCCGACACGGCTGTTTTGCCGCAGCCCGACACTCTGCCCGCAGCACCCGCGCCAAAGCCCAAACCCGCCCGCACCGACAGGCCCCGAAGCCGCCAACCCATTGAGTTTGCCGACAACGACGAGGTGCGTCTTGCGCCGTTTTTCGCCGCGCTGGCCAACTGCCAAAACCGTCAGGTGCGCATTCTGCACTACGGCGACAGTCAGATTGAGGGCGACCGCATAACGGGCTATTTCCGCAATCTTATGCAGAAAAAATACGGCGGCAGCGGCCCTGGACTAATGCCCGCCGTGCCGCCCGTGGCCAAATCGTCGGCCATAGTGCACTCGGCGTCAGGCAATTGGCGCGTCCACTCAATTTATCAGAAGCGCGACACGTCGCTGCACCATCAGCGGTTCGGCATTATGGGCAGTTTCGCGCAATTCGGCGGCAGTCAGGCGTGGATAAAATTCTCGCCTTCGGGGCAGGCTTACAAGTCGGTGAAGAAGTTCACGCAGTGCAATATTTTCTACGGCCACGCCGACAGCGCGTTCACCGTGAAGGGCTATGCCAACGGCGAATTGCTGTGGTTCGAGGACATCGACCCGACTGCCGACACCAAGCGCCTTCAGTGGAATTTTGAGCAGACACCGACCAATTTCCGCATTGAGTTCGGCGGCAGCCAAAGTCCTGACATTTATGCGGTTACGCTCGATTCGCCCGCTGGCGTAATGGTCGATAATCTGCCATTCCGCGGAAGCAAGGGCACCGAGTTTGTGAAAATCGACCTTGCGCAAATGAAGCAAATGGGCCACTATCTGCCTGTGAGCCTGATAATTTACGAGTTTGGCGTGAACGCCGTCACCAACCGCTCGCGCAGTTACAGTTACTACGAAGAGAATCTGCGCAAGCAACTGCAGTACCTGAAAAAGGTTTGGCCGCGCGCGGTGATTCTGGTTGTGGGCGTGAGCGATATGTCGGAAAACGGCACCAACGGCTATGTGACGCGCTCATCGGTGCCGAAAGTGATTGAAGCCCAACGCAATGCGGCTTTCGCCGAAGGGTGCGCGTTCTGGAATCTGTACGCCGCAATGGGTGGCCGCAACAGTATGCCCGTGTGGGTTGAGAGCGGAATGGCGCAGAAAGACTACACGCACTTCAACCGCAAGGGCGGCCACCGCGTGGCGCAAATGCTGTTTGAGGCGATAATGGACGAGGAAGAGTAGAGTTTTTTTGTGCGCGGATTTGACTGATTTACACAGATTTCACACAAAAGAAACTGCTCGTAGCCGCAATTTTGAATATTGGATTTTCCGTTTATGGCGTTCCACGAAGCATAAATTTTTGGCGTTCTTGGAACGGTATGAACGGATTTTTAAGCGATTGTCAGGCAAAAAAATCGTTGAGTTTTATTACCTTCTGAACCGAAAACCGATACATTCCGTTGGTTATTCCGTAAGGCGTAACCATAACAAGATGAGGACTTTTACGCGATTTTGAAAATTCGATGAATGATGCGGCCTTGTGCCTTAAGTTTTCGTCGTCTTGCTTTGTGATTTCGTATTTATCGGTTGAGAATTTCATTTCACAAATATTCACGACATTATCGGCGCGGTCGATAACCATATCAATCTGTGCGCCCGACGTTTCTTCGTTGCCCTTTACTTGCCAAGCATAAACGCTCGACGATATTCCTGAAATCCCTAAAGTGGTTTTTATCTGATTGATATGCAAGAAACTAACTCTTTCAAAAGCAAGTCCCTGCCAGACATTGCGCACGGGCGTGTTGATGCTCGAAGTCCAGAAACTTTCATTCGTAGCATCGGAATTTTGAATAAACTTATAATAGAAAAGTGTGTAATTATCAATAAGTTGGAATAAAAACTTACTACGTTTTACCCCCGCAAGGCTATATTTTCGGATAAAATCGCAGTTTTCAAGGTCTTCCAAAACTCGTGTCAGTTGCCCGCTGCTCGAAATACCTGGTTGGGCAATGAGTTCTTCGCGTGTCATCCCCATCTTTTTCCCACCTAAAGCCAAAACAACATTCATATATGGCTCGGCATTTCTGAATAGCGAATTGTAAAGTTCATTGTACTCGTTGCGCAGTTTTCCGTTTCTATTAAAGAATAGATTGTCAATATTTTGCGATATACTACACTCGCGGTTCAAGAGCGACCAGTAATATGGAACACCGCCCATCACCATATAACATTCAAGTATTTCGTGGCGGTTTACTGACAAATGCTGGCTCTTTGCATAAAGTTCGCACTCTTTGAGGCTGAACGGCGAAAGATGAATCCTGTGAGTTACTCTGTTGTAAAGTCCGCCGTGGTTTCTGAAGACGTTTTTCACTATCCACGAAGTTGCCGAGCCGCAGATTATCAGCAAAATATCTTTTCGTGCCGAAGCATAACCGTTCCAAAAGTGTTCCAGAGCCGACACAAAATCGGATTTGGGTGCGTCCATCCACGGCAACTCGTCGATAAAAACCACTTTTTTCCCCGCGGGCATACCATCCAGAAACTCGGAAAGCAGAAAAAACGCGTCGAACCAGTCTTCTGGCACCCTGCATTTCTTCATTCCGCACTTCAATAGCGATTTTCTGAACTCTTGCAACTGGACTTTCGTTTTCTGATTGGCCAGCCCTGAATGTTGGAAAGCGAATTTGTAGGCGAAAGTTTCCCTTATCAGAAATGTCTTTCCGATTCGCCGCCTACCAGTAACTGCCACAAATTCAGAATATTCTGATTTGTAGGCGTCCAAGAGTTCCCTTTGCTCGTTTTTGCGCCCTACTATCATAATCGCTGTTTTTACAACACAAAAATAGTAAATTTTCCTTTTATAGCGTTCCACGAAGCATAATTTTTTAGCGTTCTTGGAACGGTATGAACGGATTTTTGGCGGTGGATTAATAGATAATTTATTGAATATGTGGTGTTTTACATTTCAAACTATCACAATTAAAAAAGCAATTAGGAACGCATGGTGTTCGGTTGGGTTGGAACGCGGATTGAACCTATTTGCACAATCTAATTGTTTGAGTGCGCAATTGATAAATCGATAATCAGCCACATTTTCAACTTTTCCCCTTAAATTTACCGCGCATAAAAATCGATTGCGAAATATGACACCGATTCTTGAAACCAACGAGGTTTGCAAACAATACGACGGCCACACGGCGCTCGACAGCGTGAGCCTGAAAGTGCCGCAGGGCATAGTGTTCGGGCTGCTGGGACCTAACGGTGCGGGAAAAACGACGCTCATCCGCATCATCAATCAGATTACCGCACCCGACAGCGGCACCGTGCTGTTCGACGGCCACCCAATCGGGCCCGACGACATCTACCAAATCGGTTATATGCCCGAAGAGCGCGGGCTCTACAAGAAGATGAAAGTGGGCGAGCAAGCCGCTTATCTTGCACAACTCAAAGGACTTACAAAAGCCGACGCCACACGGCGGCTGAAAGAGTGGTTCGACAAGTTTGAGATTGGCGGCTGGTGGAACCGCAAGGTTGAGGAACTCTCGAAGGGTATGCAGCAGAAGGTACAATTCATAACCACGGTGCTGCACGAGCCGCGGCTGCTCATCTTCGACGAGCCGTTCAGCGGATTCGACCCCATCAACGCCAATCTGCTCAAGCAAGAGATTCTGAATCTGAAAGATAACGGCGCAACCATCATCTTCTCAACCCACAATATGGCGTCGGTTGAAGAGATTTGCGACCACATTGCGCTCATCAACAAGTCGCGGAAAGTGCTCGACGGCACGGTCGGCGAAATTCGTCAGCAGTTCAAACTCAACCTGTTCGAACTCAACTACATAGGCGAACATAGCAGGGCAATGCAACTGATTGAGCCAATGGTTGTTGTGAAAGACGACGAAGTGGGCGCCGTCAACCGCATCAGCGGCGAGATGAAGCTTGGATTCACCTACAACCAACTGCTTGCCGCGCTTCTGCCCGAAGTGCAGATTACGCAGTTCAACGAGTTGATTCCCAATATGAATGACATCTTCATCAAGGCGGTGGGGAATAGTTGAGTTTTGAGTTGTAAGTTTTTAAGTTATAAGATGCAAGGTGCAAGTAATTGAAAATTGAAAATGATTGCAGAAAAGCAGATAATAAACTAACCGATTCAACCCGATTTTATCCGATAACTCATTCTGATTGAATCTGATAAAATCGGTTAGAGAAAAAAGTGAAAATCAGTGTATTCTGTGTTCCCGATAACTATCGGGACAGTGCGAAAATCCTAAATCCTAAATCCTAAATGAAAAAGATTCTCACCATAATCGAGCGCGAGTATCTGACGCGCGTCAAGAACAAGAGTTTCATAATTATGAGCATTCTGGGGCCGCTGCTGTTTGCGGGTCTGATGATTGCCCCGTCGCTGATTATGAATATGAACAACACCGAAGTGAGGATTGTGCAGGTGGTTGATAGCACCCACATTTTCCGCGGCCAACTGCCCGAAACGGACTACATCAAGTTCGTCTATATGCCCGACGCGAACTTGCAGAAGTACAAGTCACAATTCAGTGAATCAGGATTTTACGCATTGCTATACATCAGCCACCAAATTGTGAATTCCGACAACGCGGTGAGCCTGTATTCCGACAAAACCATCAATCTCGACCTGCGGATGCACATCTCGAACGCCATCGAGAAACGGCTTGAGAACGAGAAACTGCGGTCGTGCGGCGTTGACCCTGGCATTCTGTCGGCTGTGAAGACGAACATCAACATCAACACCATAAAAATGACCGACGACGGCCGCGAGGAAAGCGACAATATGACGCTGAAACTGGTGCTGAGTTACCTGATGGGATTTCTGGTTTATATGGCTATCTTCCTGTCGGGCAATGCGGTAATGCGCGGTGTGATTGAAGAAAAGACGAACCGCATTGTCGAAGTGATTGTGTCGTCGGTGCGGCCCGCGCAACTGATGGCGGGCAAGATTATCGGCGTGGGGCTGGTCACGCTCACGCAGTTTGCCCTGTGGATTGTGCTGACATTCAGCATCTATTCGGCTGTGGCGCCGATGCTGATGCCCGACACTGCCGCCATCGGGGTTGAGACGGCGCAGCCGCTGATGTCGCAGGGCGGAAGCCAACTTGCTCAGGCCCAACCAACTACCGACGAGATGGCCGACGAACTGAAGGCGATGCTCGGCACCGTGGGCAACATCAATTTCGGGGTTATCATCCTGTCGTTCATCTTCTTCTTTTTGGGCGGATACCTGCTCTACGGCTCACTTTTCGCGGCCGTGGGCTCGATGGTTGACAACGAAGCCGACACTCAGCAGTTCATTCTGCCGCTGAGCGCGCCGCTGCTGCTGTCAATCATTGTGATGACGGGAACCATTGCCAACCCCGACAGCCCTATGATATTCTGGCTGAGCATTATACCGTTCACCGCGCCCGTCTCGATGCTGACGCGCATCCCCTACGGCGTGCCCTATTCAGAGATTTTCTTGTCGGCTGCGCTGCTGATAGCCACCTTTGTGGTCTGCACCTGGCTGGCTGGCAAAATCTACCGCACGGGCATACTGATGTACGGCAAAAAATCGACACTGAAAGAGATTTGGCGGTGGATTAGGCGATGAGTGAAGGATTGAATGAGAGAAGGATTGAAGGATTGAATAACTGAAGGACTGAATGGTGGCGGATTGAATCTTTTGCCAACACCGATTAAATGTGTAACTTGCGCGAAACTTGAAACGGACCGCACCGAAAAACACTGAAAAATGAAAGTTGCGATTATCGATTTGGGAACCAACACGTTCAATATTCTGATTGCCGACATCCGCAAGGGGCAGCCGACCGACTATCTGCTGAAAACAAAATCGGCCGTGATGCTTGGCAAGGAAGGGCTGATGACTGGCAATCTGACCGACAAGGCCTTTGCCCGCTCGTTCGCCGTACTGCGCGACTACAGCAGCCTGATTAAGGACTACGGCTGCGAGAAGGTGTTCGCCTTTGGCACATCGGCTATCCGCAGCGCCAACAACTCGGCGCACCTGATTGAGAAGGTGAGCCGCGACCTTGGCATTCAGATTACGCCAATATCGGGCGAGCAAGAGACGCAATATGTCTTCAATGCGATGCTCAACGCCGTTCCGCCGCAGGGCGACAGCAACTATATGATGGTGGACATTGGCGGCGGCAACAACGAAGTGATTATTGGCCGCGAAAACCGTATGCTATGGTCGGCTAGTTACGAACTGGGCAGCGCCCGCCTGCTTGAAATTTTCAAGCCGTCGGACCCAATCTCGCAAGGCGAGTTGGCTAGCATCAACCACTATCTCGACGAGAAGATGGCCGACTTCAACGAAGCCATCAGGCAATATCCCGTCACACGGCTCATCGGCTCGGCTGGGGCGTTCGACAGTTTCGCCGAGATGATTCATCAGAAGAAAACCCAACGGCCGCTGCCACTCAACTCGAAACACTCGAATTTCACGGCCGACGATTTCAACGGCATCTACAAAACCATCACCAACACCACCCGCGACAAGCGAGCGCTCATTCTCGGCCTTGAGCCACTGCGACAGGACACCATTGTGATGTCGTCAACTTTTGTTAAGTATCTGCTTGACAAGACGCAAGTTACAAGCATCACACAGTCGTCGTACGCCCTGACCGAAGGCGTCGCAATTCAACTCGAAAACACACTTTGAAATGGCACACATACTTGTTATTGATGACGAACGCGCCATCCGCAACTCGCTGAAAGAGATTCTTGAATACGAAAAACACCGCGTGAGCCTGGCCGCCAACGGCACTGAAGGGCTCGAACTGCTGAAGAAGGAAACGTTCGACGCGCTTCTGCTCGACATTAAAATGGAAGGCATCGACGGTATGGAAGTGCTTGAGCAGGTGTCGAAGGACTACCCCGACCTGCCCGTGGTGATGATTTCGGGCCACGGAACGGTTGACACTGCCGTGAAAGCCATCAAGATGGGCGCTTTCGACTTCATTGAGAAGCCGCTCGACCTGAACCGCCTGCTCATCACCCTGCGCAACGCAATGGACAAGGGCAAACTGGTGACCGAAACCAAGACTCTGCGCAAGAAAGTGGCCGCCAAAAACCGCGAACTGATTGGCGAGTCGGCACCGCTGAAACTGATTAAGGCGATGATTGAGAAGGTGGCCCCGACCGACGCCCGCGTGCTCATCACGGGTCAGAACGGCACGGGCAAGGAAGTGGTGGCTCGGATGATTCACAGCCTGAGCAACCGCGCCGACGCTGCGTTTGTTGAAGTGAACTGCGCCGCCATTCCATCAGAACTAATTGAGAGCGAACTGTTTGGCCATATGAAAGGTTCGTTTACGGGTGCGGTGAAAGACCGCGCTGGAAAATTCGAGCAGGCCGACGGCGGAACCATCTTCCTTGACGAGATTGGCGATATGAGCCTTTCGGCGCAAGCCAAAGTGCTGCGCGTCCTGCAAGAGAACAAAATCACCCGCGTGGGTGCCGACAAGGATATTGATGTGAATGTCAGGGTGATAGCCGCCACAAACAAGAATCTTGAAGAAGAAATCAAGGCTGGGCGCTTCCGCGAAGACCTGTACCACCGTCTGAGCGTGATTCTGATTCAGGTGCCCACGCTGAACGAGCGTGTTGAAGACATTCCGCTTCTGGCCGATTATTTCATCACGCAGATTTGCGAAGAGTCGGGCGTGGCCAAATCGACCATCGAGCCCGATGCCCTTGCCGAACTGCAGAAAATCAACTGGACGGGCAACATCCGCGAACTGCGCAACGTGATTGAGCGCCTGCTCATCCTTTGCGACAAGAACATCACGGCCAAAGATGTGCAACTCTATGCGCATCCGCTGGGAAGCTGAAATAGAAAAATGGTGAAAACAACGATTTCACACCTATAATATATAGGCCAACTGATTTTTGAAAAGCAAACGACACTCATTTTTCCATCTGTCAGACGGAAAAATGACGGCAAACACCCCCAAAAAATAGCCATTGCAGCCGCCGCAAAACTGGCATTGTTGGAATAAACGGCTAATAATCAGCCGTAAAGCCATATCAACAAAATGATGTTGATAATAATTGCGCGTTTGATATAAAATTGTATTTTTGCAGTCCACATTTGGGGAAATGTGGATAGTATTTATTAATTAAAAAGTTAGGATTAGAGTGGACACACTTAGTTTGAAAACCATCTCGGCAAACAAGACAACCGTTGAGAAGAAATGGGTTGTCATCGACGCCAAAGACCAAGTCTTGGGCCGTCTTGCCAGCAGTGCCGCCTATCTGTTGAGAGGCAAGCACAAAACCAACTTTACCCCCCACGTTGACTGCGGCGATAATGTCATCATTATCAACGCCGAAAAAGTTCAGCTTACAGGCAACAAATGGGCAGGTAAAGAGTACACACACTACACCGGCTATCCCGGTGGACAACGCACTATCGTTGCAGAAAAACTTATGGTGAAAAACCCGATTGCAATGGTAGAAACCGCAGTAAAAGGTATGCTTCCGAAGAACCGTCTCGGCGCAGCCCTGTACCGCAACCTTTATGTTTATGCAGGCGAGAGCCACCCACACGCAGCTCAGCAGCCTGAATTGATTAACTTAAATTCAATCAAGTAAAATGGAAGTAATTAATGCAGTTGGACGCAGAAAGTCCGCTATCGCTCGCGTTTACTTGAGCCAAGGAACCGGCAACGTAACAGTTAACGGCAAGGATTTCAAAGAGTATTTCCCGATTGAGACCCTGCAGTACATTGTTATGCAACCTTTTGGTGTATTATCGCTTAATGGCAAATTCGATGTCAAAGCAACCATCGACGGTGGTGGTGTGAAAGGACAGGCTGAGGCCGTTCGTCTGGGAATCACCCGCGCGCTGATGAAACTTGACGAGGAAAACCGCAAGCCCCTGAAGGCTGCCGGATTTGTCACCCGCGACCCACGTGAGGTTGAACGTAAGAAACCTGGTCAGAAGAAGGCTCGCAAGAGATTCCAGTTCAGTAAGCGTTAATGATGCTGCACGAGAATATCGTTTAGTATCTAAATTGTTAAGACTTCTGAAGCAGAACTACTTAACGATTGCTTTTACAACAAGAATGTAAACGAAAAACAATTAAAAATGTCTAGAGTTAATTTTCAAGATTTATTGGACGCAGGTGCCCACTTCGGCCACCTGAAAAGAAAATGGAATCCGGCTATGGCTCCATACATCTTCATGGAGAAGAACGGAATCCACATCATCGACCTGCACAAGACAGTTGCAAAGGTTGATGAAGCCGCTAATGCTCTCAAGCAGATAGCAAAATCGGGCCGCAAAATTCTTTTTGTAGCCACCAAAAAACAAGCAAAAGATATTCTTGCAGAACAAGTTAAAAAAATCAATATGCCATACGTATCAGAGCGCTGGTCGGGTGGTATGCTGACTAACTTCCCCACTGTTCGCAAGGCAGTCAAAAAAATGAGCTCGTTCGACAAGATGGAGCAGGACGGAACACTTGACCACCTGTCGAAACGCGAGAGACTGCAAGTCGACCGCCAACGCAGCAAACTGACTAAGAACCTTGGCAGCATCGCCGACCTTACCCGTCTGCCCGCCGCCCTGTTCGTTATCGACGTTCAGAAAGAGAAGATTGCCGTGGCTGAGGCTCACCGCCTTCAGATTCCGGTATTCGCTATGGTCGACACCAACTCAGATCCTAACATTGTTGACTACGCCATCCCGTGCAACGACGACGCAGCAAAAGCCATTTCACTGGTTTTAGGCGCTGTTTGCGACGCCATTCAGGAAGGCCTGGCCGAGCGCAAAGCCGAAAAAGACAAAGAACCCGCTGAAGGCGAGGAGAAACCTGCAAAAGGCGGCAAGAAATCGGCTGCAAAAAAAGTAGCTTCGACTGAGGACGAGGCTGAAGCAGAGGCCAACGAAAACGAAACCGAGGAATCGGCAGAATAATTAAAAACGATTAAGATTATGTCAATATCAGCATCTGACGTAGCAAAACTGCGCAAAACCACCGGCGCCGGTATGATGGACTGCAAAAAGGCCCTGACCGAAGCCAACGGCGATTTTGACCGCGCCATCCAAATCATTCGCGAGAAGGGACAGGCTGTTGCCAGCAAACGTGCCGACCGCGAGGCTTCGGAAGGCAATGTGATTGCCAAAGTATCAGCCGACGGCAAACACGGCGCACTCATCGCTCTTAACTGCGAGACTGACTTTGTGGCTAAAAACGAGGATTTCGTAAAACTCGCTCACGAGATTTGCGACCTGGCTCTCGAGAAACAGCCTGCCGACCTTGCTGCCTTGAAGGCTCTTCCGTTCAAAAACGGCAAAGACGTTGAGGGCATCATCACCGAGCAAATCGGTATCATCGGCGAGAAACTTGAACTGGCTTGCTATGAATCGCTTTCGGGCGAGGTTGTTTGCGCCTACATCCATATGGGCAACAAACTGGCAACTCTGGCAGCCTTCAACAAGGCCGGTGTTGACGCTCAGGTTTACAAAGACGTTGCAATGCAAGTTGCAGCCATGAACCCTGTATCGCTCAGCAAAGACGATGTTCCGGCAGCAGTTGTCGAGAACGAGCTGACCGTGGCTATTGAGAAGACTAAAGAGGAATTGGTTGCCAAAGCCGTTGACGCTGCCTTGAAAAAAGCCGGCATCAATCCTGCTCACGTTGACTCGGAAGACCACATTGAGTCGAACACAGCAAAAGGCTGGCTTACACCTGAGCAGGCTCAGCAGGCACGCGACATCCGCGCAAAGGTATCGGTTGAGGCCGCTGCCAACCTGAAAGAGCAAATGGTTCAGAACATTGCACAAGGCCGTTTGAACAAGTTCTTCAAAGACAGCACTTTGTTGAACCAAGAGTTCATCAAGGACGCCAAAATCAATGTTGCCCAGATGATGGACGCAGCATCGAAAGGTCTGACTTGCACAGGCTTCAAACGCTATGCTTTGAAAGACTAATATTCTCAACAGAGTATAAAAAGAGAGGTTGCCAATCGGCAACCTCTTTTTTTTGCGTAAACATCAGAAATATTCAATTGCCAATTCACTCAGCAATCAACCTGTTCTCATTCATCCGGCTCATATACTGCTGGATGATAGCTTTCAGCTTGTTTTCCATCAGCTGCTGGCCCTCAATTTGGTCCATAAGATTGTTTTCCAACAATTTATCGCTTAGCGCATAAACGGCTTTTGTCTGGCTGCCGTCGAATTGCAGAAGATAGCCGTTCATCACAATCTGGTAGATGCCGTTGCAATAGCTGACGGCAAATTTTTCAGATTCAGGTGTTGTGAGAAGATCCTGACCGAAAGCCACATAAGGCTGGTCGTAGCCCAAATAGCTCAGAATGGTGGGCATAACATCGATTTGCTGGGCAATGCCCGCTCGCCCGCCAGCGAAGGTTGTGTCGCCAGGCGCGTAGAAGATGACAGGGCCAGTGAAAGTTCCCAAATCGGTCTGATATTCAGCATGATTGGTCTGATTGGTATGGTCACTGCAAATGGCAAAAATGGTGTTGTTGAACCAAGACTGTTTCTTTGCCTCATCGAAGAAACGACGCAGCGAGTAGTCGGTGTAGCGAATGCACTTGTGAATAGGCAGCGGCCCATCTTCGAACCGTCCTTCATATTTCGTAGGAATCTGGAACGGATGGTGGCTCGAAGCGGTGAAGACGGCCGTCATAAACGGCTCGGCAAACTGCGACATCTGGTGGCAATAGAACTGCAGGAACGGCTCATCCCAAATGGCCCAAAAACCATCGAACTCGGCATCGCCGCCAAACTCGGGCTGTTGGTCGAACTCGGTACGGCCGAAATAATCGTCGAAACCAGTGGCGCGGGCAAATGCCTCAAAACCCATGCTGCCGTTTTTCGCACCATGGAAAAATGCTGAATAATAGCCTTTCTTCTTGAGCTCAACGGCCAGACCGTCAAGAGTGTTGAGCGCGGCCGGAGTGAGGAAGAATGGTTCAACAAAATAAGGAATACTGCTCAGAACGCTGGGCATTCCGTCGATACTCTTGCGACCGTTTGTGAAACTGTCGTAGAACCACAAACTGTGCTGCATCAGACTATCAATAAATGGCGTATAACCTTGGTATTCACCGTTTTCAAGTTCTCGATTATAACTGCCGATATACTCCCGGGCAAAGCTCTCGATGATGATAACGACCACATTTCGTCCCCTACCCGATGCGTTTTGCACAACACTGTCGGCAGGCTGGTGCAAAGGCGTATAGATTGAATCAAGCTCATGCTGGCTGAAATACTCGGGTGCAACAAACGGCTTTTTGTTCCAAGTGCGCAAAAGCGAGAACGGGGTGTTCAAAATTAGTGGCGCCTCAACAGGATTTGTAATGTATTGATTTGCATTACTGATGGTTATGGGACGAGTGCTACGGTCGATTCCACCGCGACCGCCTGCTACGCAAAGCAGCAGCACTGCCACCATGAACAGGGTCCGCGACACATAATATTTTATGTATTCCAACTTGCCCGAAATCTTCTTGTCGGTCAGCGGGCTCTGATACAAAACTATCAACATCAGCAGAATAACCACTCCTACAATTACCAGATACCAGGAGTGCAACGCCTCTGTGACAAAAACCGACGCAAGATTATCCTCGTGGCTGAATTCGGCAAAGACTGTGCCGGTGGTGCGGCGGCCGGTGTAACTGAAATATGCAACATCGCACAAATTGGCCACCACGCATATCATGTTGAACACCACAAAAACTGATTTTACAACAATAGCATAAACTCGGTTTAACTCCTTGAAATGCAAGGGGAAAAGCACGAGCAGAAAAAACAGCAGATTGGTGTATGCAATGGCTGACGTGTCGAAGACAAGCGAACCTTTCAAAAGAGTGAAAAAATTGTCGGTCAGTATTTTACCTTCATAATAGCTGTGGTTTGCCAATAGAAAAACCACGCGGCACAGAAAATAGCAGAAATAGACGAGCGCAATGTTGAAAGCCACGTTCAAGAACGATTTGGCAAGGGTTGTGCCTCCATTTCCAAAAATCCTTATTTGTTTCATTTACTGAATATTATAAAAGCCGCAACGCAATCAAAGCCAATGCAATGAATCTGGCAGCATCCGTTGCAAATATAATCTATTTCAAGTTTTCGAGGGAAAATGGAAATTCTTCAAATTTTTATTTATGTTCGCATATTAAATCTAAAAACATTTGAATATGAAAGCCAACCTTTTACTGATTGCCAGCGCATTCATTGCCGCCGGTTGCAGTTCGTTCCAACAACATCCGTTTGTCTATGAGTCAGAAAACACAGGCGCCTCTCTGCCGAAAATCAAGTATGTGAATCCCGACCAACTTCCGCAGTGCGCCACCCTACCCGACCCGTTCGCCTGGTCAGATGGCAGCGGACGCTCAACTGATTTTGCCGACTGGGAACGCCGCCGCAACGAGATTAAATCGGAAATGGAATTTTACGAAATTGGTGCCAAACCCGATAAACCCGAAGATGTTACAGCCACGCTCAACGATACAGTTCTGACCGTTACCATCAAGCACAACGGCGAGACGCTGACACTCACCAGCCGTCTGCGCATACCGAAAACTGGCGATGGTCCGTTCCCCGTCAGCATTGGAATGGGGCGTTTCAGCGGAACTGGTTCTCTGCGCCGCGAGCTTTTTGAAGGCTGCATACAGGTGCCTTTCGACCATGACCAGGTAATCCGCAGCAGCCACCAGGCCGTGCGCGATGACAGTGCCCAATACTACAAATTATATCCCGATGCACGCGCCAACGGCAATTACAGCGCATGGGCATGGGGCGTGAGCCGCATCATCGACGGTCTTGAGATTGTGGCCAACCAAATCAACGCCGACCTTAGCCACATCTGCGTCACAGGCTGCTCGTATGCAGGAAAGATGGCAATGTACTCGAGCGCTCTCGACGAGCGTGTTGCTCTTGCCATTGTTCAGGAATCGGGTGGCGGCGGCATCAACTCTTGGCGCGTAAGCGATGATTTCACCGCCCGCACCGACACCAACGTCGAGCGCATCACCAACACCAACTACACTTGGTTCAGTCCCTCTCTGAAAGACAACTTTGACGGCCGCGCCGACCGTCTGCCATTCGACCATCACGAGATTCTGGCAATGATTGCCCCACGCGCCGTACTGGTTCTGGGCAACGGCGACTACGAGTGGCTCTGCGACCATTCGGGCTATGTTTCGTGCCGCGCTGCCGAGGTTGTTTATCAAACATTTGGCATTGCCGACCGCTTCGGCTACGTGTTCGACGCCAAGCATCCCCACTGCCGCGCATCCGACCTGCAGTCTGATGCCGTGAAGGCTTTTGTGGAGAAATTCTTGTTCGATGACCCTTCGGCCAACACCATGATACGCGAAATCACACCAACACTTAAAAACGTCGATTACCAGAAATGGATTGAACCGTGGGCAAACTTGAAATAGAGCCTGTTGCACATATTCACACTGATTTTCCGAGCAAGTTCGGCATTCCGCGGCAGAGTGGCGTTGTGCCAGCCCTTCAAGGACAGATTGTATTCTGCCCTAAATACCGCAACCCCGATGCCCTGCGCGGACTTGAAGGATTCTCACACTTGTGGCTCATCTGGCAATTCTCAGCCAACCGGCAAAATGGCTGGCAGCCGATGGTGCGCCCGCCACGACTTGGCGGGAACCGTCAGGTGGGTGTTTTTGCATCGCGCTCACCGTTCCGTCCGAATGGCTTGGGGCTCTCAGCGGTTAAAATCAAGCGAATCGAATTAGAGACACCGCAAGGCCCTGTGATTCATGTGCTTGGCGCCGATTTGATGGATGGTACGCCCATCTTCGACATCAAGCCGTACGTGGCCTACGCCGACAGCATCAGCCATGCGCGCTCAGGCTTTGTCGATGATGTGGAATTCAGCCATTTGGATGTGACTCTGCCCTACCCGTTCCGACAAAAATTAGGCAACAATTTGGCCGACACTCTCGTGAGTGTGCTGCAGAACGACCCGCGGCCGCCCGTGCAAGCCGGCAGCGACAAGATTTTCGGAATGCCGTTTGCCGGATACGATGTGAAGTTCAAAGTCGATGGTCAAACGCTGACGGTTGTTGATTTGGTGAAACTTTCTAAAGTTTAACGGGTTGAACAAGTTTAACGGGGGAAATATTTGATATTAATACAACTATCTGCTTCAACCTGTTCAACAGCGAAGCGTTTAAACTTTAAACCACCATGCTACTGCACCCCGCCGATTTCCCATATTTCACTTTCGCCAATCTCGACAGATTCAACACTTTAAGGCATTTTGTCACGTGCGGCAACAGCGCCGAAACCGACATCAATCTGCGGTCGGTGGGTGGTGCGGCCAACCGCAGAAGACTGGCTCAGACGATTGGTTTTGAAATTGACCGATTGGTGACCGGCGAGCAGACTCACAGCCTTAACATCGCGGTTGTAACCAGTGCCGATGTCGGTCGCGGAAGCGTGGACATCGACAGCCGGATTCCCTGCACCGATGCCCTGATAACCAACCGCCGCGGCTTATGCCTGATGGTGCTCACGGCCGACTGCGTGCCCGTGTTGCTCTACGACCCCACGACACACTCTGCAGCCGCCATACACGCCGGTTGGCGCGGCACGGCAAACGACATTGTTGGTTTGAGTGTCAAGAAGATGGCTGATGAGTTCGGCACCAAACCTGAAAACCTGATGGCGGCCATCGGGCCGTGCATTGGCACGTGCTGCTTCGAAGTGGGTGACGACGTGGCCAGGCATTTCAGCCATTGGCCAGATACCATTCTGCGTCATGCAAATTGGCCTAAACCCCATATCGACCTTGTGCTTGCCAACCGACTTCAACTTGAGCTGGCAGGCGTTCAGGCATCAAATATTGAATCTTCGGACGAATGCACCAAATGCGGGCCACACCGCCTTTTCTCGCACCGCCGCAACCAAACCCTTGGCCGGATTGGAACAGGCATTATGCTGATATAAGAATTGTCAGTTATAAAATGTTTTTATAAGCTCACAATCAACCAATTAAACAAATAACATATTGGCATTGCCAAACAAAAATATCAGTGTTTTATTCTAAACACTTTTTGCTACCTTTGCGGCCGTTTAAACAGCACATCTGAAATGAATATCGAAGTAGTAAAATCGAAGATTCATAAAGTAACAGTGACAGAGGCAAATCTAGAATATGTCGGTAGCATCACCATCGATGAGGATTTGCTTGATGCCGCGAACATGATTGAAAACGAGAAAGTTCAGGTTGTAAACGTGAACAACGGCGAACGGCTCGAAACCTACATCATCAAAGGGAAACGTGGTTCAGGCTGCATTTGTCTTAACGGCCCGGCAGCGCGCAAGGCAGTTGTGGGCGATGTTGTGGTGATAATATCGTACGCGCAGATGGATTTTGAAGAGGCAAAAAAATTCAAACCCACCTTCATTTTCCCTGATACGGCAACTAATATGCTCATTAAGTAATGTTTGAGCATCAGACATGTTGGAGCGTTTTTCCCTTCGACAATAAAAACAAACCGTCTGTAAAAAAATAATTTTAGTCAACATATTATTTGATACTTTTAGCGGTTTGAAAATAGATACACAATGAGAATAAAGACAATACTCCCGTTTTTGGCCATTGCCTTGTGTTTCGCAACCTGCAAAATCGACCGACAGGACAAGTTGGTGGGCGTTTGGCGTCAAGTTCCGTTCACTGACCCTGACTCAATTACAACCATCACATACTGGACATTCTATGCTGGCGATGTACTCGAAGTGTTCACCATCGAGACCGACAGTTCCAAAGTGAATCCGGACAATATTGTTAAACCGCACCAAAATGTTTCGGCTGCCAACAAACGTGGCACATACAAGAGAAAAGTTGATGTTGCGCAGGGCGATACAATCAAGTATGCCCTCTATGTCTATTCAACAATTGGCAAGGAACTTACAATCTCATACGAAGGCGCTGACGGTGATGCCGGATATATTCCTGGCAGCAGCGATATTCGCGGAACCTATTGGTACGATGAGTTGAAAAAGAACAAACGCCTGAAAATGGTTAGGCGTAAAACTCCTGATGGCAATAAAGGCGGCGCATACTCGCGTATTGAACTGGTAAAGAAATAGTTCGATGCCAAAACTGAAAACCACTTACGTCTGCAGCAATTGCGGCGCGTTGTCGTCGACATGGATTGGACGCTGCCCGTCGTGCGGTGAGTGGAACACCTACAACGAAGAAGTTCAGCAAGTTCAGAGCACGAAAGCTACTACCTCGGTTGGCCGCGCGGCCATCGGCTCATCACCCATACTGATAAAAGACATTGTTGAGAACCGTCAGCAGCGGCGCTCAACTCAGAGTTCTGAGTTCGACCGCGTGCTTGGCGGCGGACTGGTTCCGGGCGTTGTGGTGCTGTTTGGCGGCGAACCGGGCATCGGCAAATCAACTCTGCTGCTGCAGGTTGCCGGCAAATTCAATGGCACGGTGCTCTACGTCTCGGGCGAAGAGAGCGCCGAACAAATCAAGATGCGCGCCACACGGCTCAAAGTTCATGACGAGAACATCTATTTTCTGGCTGAAATATCGTGCGAAAACATTATTGCTCAGGCTCGTACGCTCAAACCCGACCTGCTGATTGTTGATTCAATTCAAACCCTGCGCACCGATTATATTGAGTCGTCGCCTGGCACTGTTTCGCAAATTCGCGAAAGCGCTTCGCAACTGCAACAGTTTGCTAAAGAGACATCAACACCGGTGATTATTGTTGGCCACATCACCAAAGACGGCTCACTGGCCGGGCCAAAAGTGCTTGAGCATGTGGTTGATACGGTTTTGCAGTTCGAAGGTGATAACCATTTCTTCTACAGAATTTTGCGCGCTCACAAGAACCGTTTCGGCTCAACATCGGAAATCGGCATTTTTGAGATGGGCGAAGAAGGGCTGCAGGAAGTTGCCAATCCGTCGGAATTTTTGCTTGGCACCCACCGCGAGCAGTACAGCGGCGTCTCGACTGCCGCAACGCTCGAAGGAGTGCGCCCGTTTATGGTTGAAGTTCAGGCCCTTGTGAGCACCGCCGTCTATGGCACACCTCAGCGCTCAACAACAGGTTTCGACTCACGGCGTCTGAACATGCTCTTGGCAGTGCTCGAGAAACGAGCAAGTTTCAAACTGGCCACCAAAGATGTCTTTCTGAACCTTGCCGGCGGCCTGAAGGTTATCGACCCGGCACTCGATTTAGCGGTCATCTGCGCCATTCTCTCATCGGATGTCGACCGACCGCTGCGCCAAGGCGACTGTTTTGCGGGCGAAGTGGGACTTTCGGGCGAAATCCGCCCAACGGCACGCATTGAGCAGCGCATTGCCGAAGCCGATAAGCTGGGATACAAGCGCATTTTCGTGCCCAATCAGCAGAAGAACCTCCAAGCGTCGAAATACAGCATCGAAATCCGTTTTGTGGATAAGATTGAGCAGGTGATTGTGGCCGCCTTCGGGAACGGGTAATACGCCTTTCCAGCACTCACTATTATTCTTTGGGTAACAAGATTTTAAACGTTGTACCAACGCCTATTTCCGATGACTGCACCATGATTTTGCCTCGGTGGTAGTTTTTCACGATGCGCTGAGCAAGCGACAATCCGAGTCCCCATCCACGCTCTTTAGTTGTGTAGCCTGGGTCAAAAATGGCATTGAACTGATTCTTTGCCAGGCCTTTGCCTGTATCGGTTATAAGAATCTCGGCAAATTTCACTGTCTCGTTCAGTTTGATGGTGATGCAGCCCTTGCCTTCCATTGCATCAATAGCGTTCTTTATCATATTCTCAATCACCCAGTTAAAGAGCGATGTGTTGAGTTTTACCATAACATCGTGCGACGTGTTGTCCTTCACGTCGAGCGTGATGTTCGACGACACGCGGGTGCGCATATAACCCACCGCCGTGTTGATGGCTTCCGACAGGTTGCAAGGCTGAAGCGTGGGCAGAGAGCCGATTTTTGAGAATCGGTCGGCAATCATCTGAAGGCGGTCAATATCTTTCTGCATTTCAGCCACATACGATGCGTTAGATTCATCCTGTTTGAGAATTTCAATCCACGCCATCAGCGATGAGATAGGCGTTCCCAACTGATGCGCCGTCTCTTTCGACATACCAATCCAGACCTTGTTCTGCTCGGCCCTGCGCGACGAACTGAAAGCCAAATAGGCCACCAGCAGGAAGATAGCGATTATCGACATCTGGATGAATGGAAAGTTTGCCAACTGTTTCAACACAGTGGAATCGTCGTAATAAATGAAATTCATGTGGTTGTTTGGCAGGTAAATCACAATGGGTGAATGTTTTGACTTCATTTCTTCAATGCGTTTCCTGCAATAAATACTATCGTTAGCCTTTGATTCAGGCAGGTTTCTTGTCTGCACAATGCTATTTTCATCATCAGTCAGAATGACAGGAATGGTGGTGTTGTTGCGGATGATTTCGAGACAGAAACTGATTTCGTTTTCGTTCTCGCTAATTGCCATCTGCTGAGTGGCCTCGGCCCAAATTTGCATTCGCTTATGCTCCTCGGTGGCCATATTTCGCGCAAGCACATTGGTGTAATATAATGATATTCCGCCAATTAGCGTTGCACAGACAAGAATGAATGTCTTCCAAAATATTTTATTTCTGTATGTATTCATAGCAGATATAACGTTTCGCGGGGCGGAATATTGTATTTATTCTTCGTCATCGTCCCACTCAATCACAAAGCCCGATGCGGGCGGCGGGGTGGTGCTTTTCTCTTCGGTTTTGATGGTGGTGTCCTTCTTGAACAGGCCGAACTCGCGTTTCAGAATCTGTTTCACTTCCTTTTTCTGCTCCTGTAACTCGTTGCGCAACTGCTGTTTAAGTTCCACCTTGTCGAATTTCACCTTTGTTTTGTCGCCCGTGCGGGTGGCCACAAGGTAGAGCGATGTGTGGTTGCCGCCGTCGTCTTCAACAATGCCGTAAGGCGTGGTTTGCTGCAGGCGTTTGGCCTTGCCGCGCATAAAATCGCTCAAAATCAGCGTGATGTGATACTCGTAATCGCCCGAGAACTTCTGCGTTCCCGCAACGGCCACATCGCAGGCGTTGCAGGCCACGTCCATCTTGGGAATGGTGACGGTGCCGCCGCTGATGGTCATATCGTTGGTGAGCGTTGAGAAGCTCAGGTCGCGGAACTCGTCGATGCGGGTGAAATCGGCCACGCTATTGAGCGCTTCGAGCCCGTGCAGACGGCCATTGGCAATCTTCAGACGACCGTCGAAATCCATATTCCGCACATCGGCAGAATCGCCTGCAAACGGCAGCAGCAACGTGAAATTCGAACTCAACCGCCCTTCAATGTTCTCGTTGGTGACGGTGGTCTGTCCGAAATTGTCGAAAGTGCTGAACATCTGATTGATATCGATGCTCGTGACCGAACCTTTACAAGCCAACTCGCGGTGCTTGCCGCTACGGTAGGCCACGCGGACATCGGCGCTGCCGTCCAACGCATTGAATTTCAGTCCGTCAACATCGATATTATCGCCCGCATAGCGTAGCCGCCCCGAAATGTTGTCGGCACGGAACTTCTTGAAACTGAAGCCTTTGGTGCTTGCCATCAAATCAACCTTGTAGGTAATCTTCGACGGCTCGCCGTCCGATTTGGCAAACAACGGTTCAATCTGCTGATAATCAAACGCATCGGTGGAAAGCGAACCGCGAATGTCCATTGTGGGGTAAGGCTCAGCCACGGCTTTGAGCAGATTGCCGATGCTGCCGCTGAACGTTACGGGAATGTTGCTCAGGCGGCCGCTTGTGCTGCTGATTGTCAGTGCGCTGCCGTTGAGTGTGGCCGCGCCATCGACGCCTGTGAGAGTGATGTTTGAGCCGTTGGTGTAACTTGCCTGCTGCAGTTTGAGTTGGCACCGCGGATTGAGCCGCAGAAAGGCCTTCAGGTCGAACGCTTTGTTCACATCGATGGGGCCGCTGATGGTGAGTGAGCCGTCGGCCGAGCCCGTCAGACGGTCGGGACGGCTGCTGAAAATCAGGTGGTTCCACTCTTCGAGCCGAGCGTTGGTGTTCAGTTTCGCATTGATGTGCGGCTGCTTCAGGTTATCGATGCGAAGGCTGCCCGTCAGGTGGCTTTGCCCCGAAGTGACATTGATTCCGCTGATTGACACAAACGACTTGGGGCTGTTGGCGTAGCCGCCGTTGTTGAACGTGCCTTTCAGGCTGACACTGTTGAGTTTAAGGTCGAGTTTGGGGTAACTGATGTCGGCGTTGTCGAGCCCGAAATTGGCCACAATCTTCGGCGACGAGAGTTTGCTGAACTTGCCTTTGACGGTGGCGTCGAACCCAACCAGTCCCGAACTGCGCACAGTGGGCTTCTCTTGAGTGGCTAAAGTAAAGTAACGCAGCGCGTTAGCCACTTCAATCTTGTCGCCGTGCAGCGCAAGGTCCACATAGGTGTCATTAGTCAGCAGAACAGTTCCTAAAACACTGATGTTGATGCCTTTAGACGACAGTTGGCCATTGTTGATTCGCAGCGTGTCGTTCTTCATTGCAAGGTCCATCTTGATGCGCGTGGGCGCCAACGGCACAATTTCAATATTGTTGGCCACAATCCACTGCAGCGCCACCGAGCCTTTTGTCCCAATCTCGAACTGACCGTTGTTGAGTTTGCCTTCTGCTTCAAAGTCAGGCATATACCATTCGGCGCCGTTGCCTTTGTATAGGTTGCAGACTTGTATTTTGCAGTCCTTCAGCCCCAAATGCTCAAGATTGATTTGCATATCGGAATTGCCCGATGCCGTTTTTTTCTCTTTGATAATGTGAAAGTTATCATTACCGCGTTTGTCAATCAGAATATAAATCTGCCCGTCGGTCACCTTCACCGAATTCAGTTCCAACTCGTTATCTAAAAGTTTGCGGATGTTGAACGACAACGATAACTTTCTGACAGCCAGCAATGTATCGGCTGTAGTGCGACCAAAACCCTTATGGCTGAACCCTTCGGCAGGTGACTTAACAATCACATTGTCAAGCACTATTGATGCATACGGGAAAGTGTTGATGAGCGAAAAATGGATGCCGTCAACGTTCACGGGTGCGTTCAGTTCGTTGTTGATGGCCTGAATGCTGTAGTTTATCAGCCTGTCTTTCAGCAGAATTGTGCCACCGACAACAGCGCCCACAAGAACCACCAGCACAATCGCTGTCCAAATAAAAATCCGTGTCAGAATCCTGCGCATACTTATTGGTCAATCGGTGAATTGTTTAATCGGTAAATCGTAATTCAAAAATCAAAAAAATCTGTGTTATCTGTGTCATCTGTGCGATATTATCAATCTAGTTGTTACGACTGTTTCGGAACAAAGTTCGTTTTTCGTCTTCGGTCAGGCCGTTGTAGCCCGATTTGGCAATCTTGTCCAAAATAGCGTCTATCTCTTTCTGTTCGTTATGTTTACGTGCGTTGTAATCGTAGTCCGACTCGGCGCGTCGGTAACCGCCATCGGTGCGTTTGTACGAAACCTTCATCTTCGGTTTGCGCTTGAAAATGCCTGATACAGCGTCGATTACGCGGCCAACCCACGCGGCAATGTCGGTCCCCTTGCGCAGACTTGCAATGTAGAATATTCCGAACAGCGCGCCGCCGATGTGGGCAATATGGCCGCCAGCGTTGGCACCGTCGAGCATCGCCAAATCTGAAATAAGGCTGAAAACAGCAATCCACTTGATTTTCACCTGCCCCAAAAACAGCAGATAAACAGTGTAGTTTGGCACGTAAACGGCTGTGGCCAAGACAATTGCGTAAACAGCCGCCGAAGCGCCGATGGCCATCGCATAGGTGGCATCGAAAGCGGGGAAAACATTGAAAGCCAGCGTGTAAAGCAGCGCGCCAGCAATGCCGCCGCAGATGTAAACATTCAGCAGTTGGCGGCCCGAGAAATACTCAAGGAAAATCCGCCCGAACCAGAACAGCCAGAGCAGATTGAACAAAATATGCAGAAATCCCTGATGCAGAAACATATAGGTGACCACGCCCCACGGATGGCGAATCAGATTTTTCCATCCCGCGTAAGCGCCCAGAAACTCAACCACGGGGTTGGCCGCCTGAACGCCCGACAGCATCATCACAATATCGACCAATTTCACCACAACAAATACCGCCAGATTGATGTAAATCAACCTGTTGAGCATATTGCTCTGCTTGAATTGTGACCAGAGATTGTTCATTTTTTCATCTTTTGTTGGTGTTGGGTTTTAGGTGTTGGGTGTTGGTTTTTAAATTACTAACATCTAATACCTGAAACCACTAGTTAAACATTATACAGACTGCTAATGTTGCGCAATATTACAGAAAAAAGTGATTTTCTATGAATAGACGAACTCTACAACTTTTCAAGATTATCAAAATGCAATTTTTACATCTTTTCGAGATTATTGAAGAGCAAAAATCACAACTTTTCAAAGTTAACTGGTCTTTTACACAATTCATTATTTGTATGAATAATATTTATATTTGTATGAAAATTAGACATTAACAGCAAAAACTAACTATGAGACGAATTATACTTCTATTTTTCGGCATACTGTTTTACTCTAATATTTGGGCAGATTGTGAGATAACGATAGTTGGCAAAATAGTACAAGTTCCCAATCCGTGTTTGGATTCCCCCTGCCTGCCTGGAATAGTGTATGCCATTGAGAATGACACATCTGTTTTCATCATATCAATTGGCAAAAAATGGCTATGGGCTGACCAATCTCTAATCATTAATAATACTACCCTTGAAACGAATGATTCTGTGGCGATAATTGGCAACATAAATTGCGCGAAAGACATAAATCTTGATAAATATTACGAAATAGAAGTAAGTTCTTCTTATGCTTTAACCACATCGATAGAAAACGAAGAAAACCCTCTCAAGGATGTCCAAGTTTATCCGAACCCTTGTGATTCATATTTGAATATCATCCTAAAACCTAACGTTTCTGAAAAATCATTCATTCAATTGTTTAATTCATCTGGTCAATTGAAGTTCGATAACAACACCTCAACAGAACTGACAATTGATATGAACAATTACGAAAAGGGCATTTACTTTTTAAGAATCGATAACGGTAAAATATCTGATATAAAGATAATTAAGAAATAAGGTGATTCCTAAAATTCCACCTATCAAAGTCCCGTAATCCGCTTAATATCATTCAGTTTATTCAACGCTTCAATAGGCGTAAGATTGTCGATGTCGAGATTTTTTATTTGGTCGCGGATGTCTTTGAGCACAGGGTCTTCCAACTGAAAGAAACTCAACTGAATACCCGACTGACTCTGCGGTTTGACATCGGTTTCGACGCTGCGGCGCGATTTCTCAAGGTCGCGCAAAATGTTTTCGGCGCGGGCCACCACGCTCTTCGGCATTCCTGCCATCCGCGCCACGTGGATACCGAAACTGTGATTGCTTCCGCCAGGAACCAACTTCCTCAAAAACAGCACTTTCTTCTCAACCTCGCGCACCGAGACGTTGTAGTTCTTCACCCGCTCAAACGTCTTTTCCATCTCGTTAAGTTCGTGATAATGAGTGGCAAACAGCGTCTTGGCGCGATATTTCGGATGGTCGTGGATGTACTCAACAATGGCCCACGCAATGCTGATGCCGTCGTAGGTTGATGTGCCACGGCCCAACTCGTCGAGCAGAATCAGGCTGCGCTCGCTGATGTTGTTCAGGATGCTTGCGGCCTCGTTCATCTCAACCATAAAGGTCGATTCGCCAACCGAAATGTTGTCCGACGCGCCCACACGGGTGAAAATGCGGTCGATGAAGCCGATGTGCGCCGACTGCGCGGGCACGTACGAGCCAATCTGCGCCAGAATCACAATCAGAGCCGTCTGCCGTAGCAGCGCCGATTTTCCCGCCATATTCGGGCCCGTGATGATGATAATCTGTTGGTCGTCGTCGTTCAGCACAACATCGTTGGCCACGTATTCCTCGCCAGGCTGCATCTGCGTCTCAATCACGGGGTGGCGGCCGTTGCGGATTTCAAACGTGCGGCTCTCGTCAACATCGGGGCGGCTGTAGTTTCGAATCTGCGCCGTGCTTGCAAACGACAGCAGGCAGTCGATTTTCGATAACAGGCTCGCATCCAATTGGATAGCCGACACAAACTCCGACACGGCAAACACCAAATCGCTGTAAATCTTCTGCTCAAGCGCCAGAATCTTTTCCTCGGCGCCCAGAATCTTCTCCTCGTACTCCTTCAGCTCGGGCGTGATGTAGCGTTCGGCGCTCACCAGCGTCTGCTTGCGAATCCACTCCTCGGGCACGCGGTCTTTGTAGGTGTTGCGCACCTCAATGTAGTAGCCGAACACGTTGTTGAAACTGATTTTGAGCGACGGAATCTCTGTTCTTTCGCTCTCTTTTTGCTGAAGTTCAATCAGATAGTCTTTGCCCGAATAGGCGATGTGGCGCAACTCGTCGAGTTCGGCACTCACGCCTTCGTTTATCACGCCGCCCTTGGCAATCTGCACAGGCGGGTCTAGTTGAATCTCTTTTTCGATGCGCTGACAGATTGACGCACAAGGATTTAACTGCTCGCTAATAGCCTGAAGCGCCGCCACACCCGACTGCTCGCACACATTTTTCACAGGCCCGATGGCCTTCAGAGCGTTCTTCAGCGCCAGCATCTCGCGCGGGTTGATGCGCCCGAACGTCACCTTGCTGATGAGTCGTTCAAGGTCGCCAACGTTCTTCAGTTCGCCTTCAACAGTTTGTTTAGCCTCAACATTATCAATAAAATAGGTCACAATCTGCTGACGCTCGTTGATGGCCGTCACATTCTTCAGCGGCAGCGACACCCAGCGTTTCAGCATTCGCGAGCCCATCGGCGTCAGCGTGTTGTCGATGATGTCGATAAGGCTGTGGCCGTCTTCGTTCAACGGACTGAAAATCTCAAGGTTACGAAACGTAAAACGGTCAATCCACACATACTCGTCCTCGGCAATGCGGCGGATTCCCGTGATGTTGCCAATTTGCGAATGTTGGGTGATGTCTAGATAGAAAAGTATTGAACCAGCGGCAATTGTGCCCAAAATTTGGCGGTCGATGCCGAAACCTTTGAGCGACTGCGTCTGAAAATGCTTGAGCAGACGGTCGGTTGCGGCCTGCTCCGAGAACACCCACTCGTCGATGGCGTAGATGTAGAACCCCATCCCGAACAGTTCCTGAAACTGCTCCTTGGTGCCGCGCTTGTAGATGATTTCTTTCGGTCGGAAACTCTGTATCAGTTTGTTAGCGTACTCAACGCTGCCTTCGGCCACATAAAATTCGCCAGTTGAGATGTCGAGAAACGCAATGCCCGCCATCTTTTTTTCGACGTAAACCGATGCCAGGAAATTGTTCTCGCGGTTCTCAAGAATGTTGTCGTTTGTCGAAACGCCAGGTGTAACCAATTCAGTAACACCGCGTTTCACAAGCGTTTTGCAAAGTTTCGGGTCCTCAAGTTGTTCGCAGATGGCCACCCGCTGCCCCGCCCTCACCAGTTTCGGCAGGTAGGTGTCAATGGCGTGATACGGAAATCCAGCCATATCAATGGGCAGCGTCGAACTCGATTTCTTGGTGAGCGTGATGTTCAGAATCTTGGCCGCCTTCACGGCATCTTCGCAATAAGTCTCGTAGAAATCGCCCACGCGGAAAAGCAGAATGGCATCGGGGTGCTTGGCCTTAATCTGGCTGTACTGCCTCATCAGCGGCGTGTCGAAAATGTCTTTGCCCATTTTAGTGATTTTTATAACAAGCAAAACTAACCAATCGCACGCGAAATGGCCTTTGTGGCAAGGCGGATTTTTTAAATGGTTGTTAACAATTTAAACCGACGCCACACTTTATATAGGCTATCACGCTTGAAAATCAATGCGAGAACAGCAGTTCGCGATATTTAGGCAGCGGCCAAATCTCGTTGTCCGAAATCATTTCAAGATGGTCAATATGCTCGCGGATGCTTGCCAGATAAGGCTTCACGGTGTCGGAATATGCCTGTGCCTTTTCGAAGATGTCGGTAATGGCGTTGGCGCGTTTTCGAGCCTCGGTCATTTCTGTAACCATTAATTTTATGGCTGTTATGCGTTTCGAAATATCTTTGATGGTTTCCAGTTGCAGTTCAGCAACCTCGTTGAAATCGGCCTCGCTCAACACTTCTTTCAAGCCGCGGACGTTCTCTATCAGTTGGTTCTGATATTTGTAAACGGTTGGAATAATGTGGTTTGTGGCCAAATCGCCCAACACGCGCGACTCAATCTGAATCTTCTTGGTGTAGTTCTCGACACGTATTTCGTGACGTGCCTCTATCTCGCGCTCTGTGAACACCTTAGCACTGGTGCAAAGGTCGATGTTCTTGCGGTCGGCAAAAGCACGCAGGGCTGCAATCGTCCCTTTCGGGTTCGAAAGTCCGCGGCGCTCGGCCTCAACTTCCCACTCGTGACTATAGCCGTTACCATCGAAACGCACTGGTTTTGAGTAAACTATCAACTCTTTCAACTCTTGGAAGATGGCTTCGTCCTTCTTCACACCAGCATCGATTTTGGCATCAACCTTCAACTTGAACTTGCGCAGTTGCTCGGCCACAGCCAAAGTGATAAACGTCATTGGTGCGGCACAATTGGCGCTTGCCCCGGCAGAACGGAACTCAAAGCGGTTGCCCGTGAAGGCGAAGGGCGACGTACGGTTGCGGTCGGTGTTGTCGAGCAGAATCTCCGGAATCCGCCCGATACCCAATTTTATGTCAGTTTTCTCGTCGGGTGTCATCTTCTTGTCGCTCACACGCTGCTCTATATCATCAAGAATGCCAGATAGATAACTTCCCAAGAACACCGACATTATCGACGGCGGAGCCTCGGTTGCGCCCAAACGGTGCTCATTGCCTGCTGTAGCAATGCTGGCGCGCATCAAGTCGCCGTACTCGTAAACCGCGCTGATAGTGCAGGCCAGAAAAACCAGGAACTGCATATTGCTCTTCGGATTTTTTCCTGGCGAGAGCAGGTTGACACCAGTGTTTGTGGCCATCGAGAAGTTGTTGTGCTTGCCCGACCCGCTGATACCTTTGAACGGTTTTTCGTGGAAAAGCACATTAAAGTTGTGGCGACGGGCCACCTTCTTCATAAGGTCCATAAGCAGCATATTGTGGTCGACGGCCAAATTGGCTTCCTCGAACACTGGCGCACACTCGAACTGGTTGGGCGCCACTTCATTATGTCTTGTTTTGACTGGTATTCCCAAGCGGTAAGCCTCAATTTCAAAATCGCGCATGAAGGCGCTTACACGACTTGGTATGGTGCCGAAATAGTGGTCGTCCAACTGCTGGTCTTTGGCCGATGCGTGCCCCATAAGGGTGCGGCCCGTAAGCTGCAAATCGGGACGGGCAAGAAACAGCGCCGAATCAACAAGAAAATACTCCTGCTCCCAACCCAGCGTGGTCACCACTTTCGTGACGTCTTTGTCGAAATACTGGCAGACGCCAACAGCCGCGTCGTTCAGCACCGATGTTGCTTTGAGCAGTGGCGTTTTGAAGTCGAGCGCCTCACCTGTGTATGAAATAAAAATAGTTGGTATACAAAGAGTTCGCTCCAGAATAAAAGCTGGCGACGAGGGGTCCCACGCAGTGTATCCGCGCGCCTCGAAGGTGTTGCGCAATCCGCCGCTCGGGAAACTCGACGCATCGGGCTCCTGCTGGGCAAGTTTGCCACCATCGAAAGCCTCAATACCGCCATCGCCCTCGAAGTTTGGCTCGAAGAAAGCGTCGTGCTTCTCGGCCGTTGAGCCGGTGAGCGGATGAAACCAGTGAGTGTAGTGTGTTGCTCCCTTGCCCAACGCCCATGCCTTCATTCCCGACGCCACTTGGTCGGCAATGCGGCGCGGAATGCGAGTTCCATTCTCGATGGAATCGACCACGCACTCGTAAGCCTCGCGCGACAAGAACTCCTTCATTTTGGTCTTATCGAACACATTCTCAGCAAAATACTCTGATGTTTTGATATCTGGCACCTCAACCTTCACCGCCTGACGGTTCATCAGTTGCTCCAAAGCTTGAAACCTGATTGTTGACATTGTTGTCTGATTTTTATGTTTATGGCGCAAAGATATGGCAAAATTAGCATCATTGTACATAAATATTGCAATAATTATTATTAGACCCCCTATTTTTGATGGGGGGCATGCGCGGAAAAAATGCATTTTCGGATAAAACCCTCCTGTTTTGTCGATAAAAGTGGTACTACCTTTGAAAAATGAGGCATAACCCAACGAATTATGGCCTAATTATCTTTGTATTATTCGTAATGATAATATCCGCACTACCAGAGCAATAATTACTAACTGCTAAATCCTAAATAAATCATATCTTTGCACCCAAAATTTTACATAGCAAGAAAATGAGCAACATCGAACTTAGCGAGCAGGAACTGCAACGCCGTCAGAGCCTTGCAGAACTTCGCAATTTGGGCATCGACCCCTATCCCGCAGCCGAATATGTGGTTTCGGCCTACTCAACCGACATCAAAAACGAGTTTAAAGACGACGCACCGCAACGCGACGTGACCATTGCCGGCCGCATTATGAGCCGCCGCATTATGGGCAAGGCGTCGTTCATCGAGCTGCAGGACAGCAAGGGCCGCATTCAGGTTTACATTGCCCGCGACGGCATCTGCCCCGAGGATAACGCCGATATGTACAACGTGGTGTTCAAGAAACTGCTTGATATTGGTGACTTTATCGGTATAAAAGGATATGTTTTCCGCACTCAGATGGGCGAGATTTCGGTTCACGCAAGCGAGCTGACAGTGCTGAGCAAGAGCCTGCGCCCGCTGCCAATCGTCAAATATAAAGACGGCGTGGCTTACGATGCCTTCGATGACCCCGAGTTGCGCTACCGTCAGCGTTATGTTGATTTGGTTGTGAATGACGGCGTTAAGGATACATTCCTGAAACGCGCCACAATCATCCGCACGCTGCGTTCGATACTCGACGAGGCTGGCTACACCGAGGTGGAAACGCCTACCCTTCAGGCAATTGCGGGCGGCGCGTCGGCTCGTCCGTTCATCACGCACTTCAACGCGCTCGACATCGATATGTATATGCGAATTGCCACCGAACTCTACCTTAAACGCCTGATTGTGGGCGGTTTTGAGGGTGTTTACGAGATTGGCAAGAACTTCCGCAACGAGGGTATGGACCGCAACCACAACCCCGAATTCACCTGTATGGAACTCTACGTTCAGTACAAAGATTACAATTGGATGATGAGTTTCACCGAGAAGATGCTCGAAAAAATCTGCATCGCGGTGAACGGCTGCACCGAGAGCAAAAACGGCGACAACATTGTGTCGTTCAAGGCTCCGTACCGCCGCCTGCCTATTTTGGAGGCCATCAAAGAGAAGACCGGCTTCGACTGCAATGGCAAGAGCGAGGACGAAATCCGCCAGTTCTGCCTGTCGAAGGGAATGGAAGTTGACGAGACAATGGGCAAGGGCAAACTCATCGATGAGATTTTCGGCGAGTTCTGCGAGGGCACATTCATCCAGCCGACCTTCATTACCGACTATCCAGTTGAAATGTCGCCACTTACAAAGATGCACCGCTCGAAACCCGGACTCACCGAGCGCTTTGAGCTGATGGTGAACGGCAAGGAGCTGGCCAACGCATATTCAGAGTTGAACGACCCGATTGACCAGTACAACCGCTTTGTTGACCAAATGAAGTTGGCCGACAAGGGCGACGATGAGGCAATGATTATCGACCACGATTTTATGCGCGCTCTCGAGTACGGAATGCCGCCAACTTCAGGCATCGGCATCGGCATCGACCGCTTGGCAATGTTTATGATTGGCCAACCGACAATTCAAGAGGTGTTGCTCTTCCCGCAGATGAAACCCGAGAAAAAGGCTCAGACCGTCACACCCGACGATTTTGTGGCCATCGGCGTCCCGACTGAATGGGCCGAGGTGGTAATCAAAGCCGGATTCAACTCGGTTGAAAACCTGCGCAACTGCAAGCCCACACAAGTGCACCAGCAACTCAACGGCTTCCGCAAAAAGAACAAACTCGAAATTCCGGCACTATCACTCGACGATGTGCAGAAATGGTTTGAATAACCTAATTAACAATAAATCAAACAGCAAAGTCCGTTGGAAACAGCGGACTTTTTTTATTCCATTGTTCTGGATGCCTTTTGGTGGATGCTTTCGCTATAAATGGGCTTGTCCAATTGCCAACAAAATTATTGTCAATGTTCGCATTTCGCGTGTGAATTTTCGGGCACAATTTACGCCATCTTTTTGACACTGAAATATTGATACGGCAAGCTCTTATTCTTCTGTGTGAATACTAGCCAAAGAATTCTCTCAAGGGATGCCGCAGCCGTCCACACTCTATCATTCTGATAATCTAATTGATAACAAAAAGACGAGTATTAAATTTATAAAATTAACTCAAAAATTAAACTTTTAATTTTGTAATTAAAAAACTCGTTATATATTTGCGTTGTTAATTTAAACAAAAGACTATGAACGAGCAGAAAAAAATCATTCCCGAACTGACAAAGGCGGAACTGGAAATTATGCAGGTGGTTTGGCAGATTGACGACAATTTTGTGGTGCGCGACGTGCACGAACGCCTGCCCGAGCCAAGGCCCGCCTACAGCACGGTGGCCACAATGGTTCGCATTCTGGACACGAAGGGTTTTCTGACACACAAGACCTACGGCCACAGTAATGTCTATCAGGCGGCTGTGAGCAAGGCCGAGTACACCGATTTATATATGCACAATGTGCTGCACACGTTCTTCGACGGGTCGGTGAGCCGATTGGTGAACTATTTCTCACAGCGCAAGTCGATTTCAATGGACGAGGCCGACGAGATTCTGCAAATGCTTAACAATAAACAATAATCACTATGAAACCGTTCGTAATCTACATAGTAGAGTTTTTCCTGTGCAGCGGGCTGTTTATGCTTTTGTACCGACTGCTGATTGTTCGGAAACCGAATTACGGCCTTTGCCGCAAATATCTGATAATAACAATGTTGCTGTCGGCGATTATTCCCGCGCTCAACGTGCCGCTCTATCCTGGGCAAACATTGATTCAATCGGCGCCCGCACCCACAATCAATGCCGAACCCGTTGAGCGACAAGACGTTGCCGAGGTGACAACATCATCGGAAACGGTTGAGGAAAAAGTTGTTGCAAAAACCGAGGCGCTAACACCGCAACTGACGCTCAATGAGAAAATCGTGTACGCTGGCATCGCCATATATCTGTTGGTGGCGTTGATTCTGCTGATACTCATAGTAAGAGGCGTCTTGCTTGTTTCCAAACTGAAACGGCAGGCCGACGTCACGCTTAAGCCCGAATACCATCTAGCCGTGAGCGACAAGGTTGAGACGCCTTTCTCGTTCTGGCGCACAATATTTATCCGCACCGACCACGACGAAACGGAACGCCGACAGATAATATCGCACGAGGCTAGCCACGTGGCGCACCGCCACTCAATTGAGAAACTGCTAATGACTGTGCTTCGCTCGGTGTTCTGGTTCAATCCGTTTGTGTGGAAAGCCGAGCAGCGGCTCGAGGAAGTGCAGGAATGGCAGGCCGACCGCGACGCTTTGTCGAACGGCTACAATGTTGAATCGTACAGACTGACAATCATCAAACAACTATTCGGTTGCAACCCCGAACTTACTCTGGCTGCAACCAATTCACTAACCAAAACACGATTTATTAAAATGAAACAAAAAGATTTTCAAGGCAGCAAGTTCCTGCAAACGGCTGCCGCAGGTGCGCTTACATTGGCGCTGTTCCTGTCGTTCGGCTGCGGACAATCGACAAAAGCGCTGACGACAAACGACAACGAACGTTATGAACACGAAGAAAATGTCATCTTCACCGTTGACAAGTTTTTTGACAACATTGACGACTCAGGTGTCAGATTTGAAAATGAGGTGCTAAGCCGTTCTGAATTTGGAAACAGAATTGAAAACGGGATAGAGGTTTATGAGAATCGGAACAATGCAGAGGGCCGTCCTGTCGTGACAATAGCCGTAAACGGAATAAAAACGGCGGAATCGCCCGCAGCAAGAGAACTTTCGTGGATAAATGAGAAAACTCGCATCTATATCGATGGGAAACGAGTAACTCTCAAAAACTTTAAATCGCTGAAACCCAACAGTTACAACGAAATATTCTATTACCGTGAGCCATCTTCACTAAGAGTTGACGAATCGCTTGCGTTTGTGTATGTTGAGAAAGATTTAATGGCCAATCCCGTTATGGATTATAATTACACGGTTGTTGTTGACCGCTTAAATAATCAAGACATTCCCGACTTGATAAGTCCTGCTGGTTGGGGCGGTCCTAATAATATTTTTACCTATCAGACATACGGTTACAACGCTGCCGCGCCACTTGCCAAATTTGCTATCGACGGAAAACTGACCGACTACGATACGTGGAAAACAACAAATGCTGTTGACATTATTATATACCGAAACAAAGAGGCTGAAAAGCGATTTGGCGAAGGCATCCGCGAAGTGGTTGAATACACAACTACGCGAAGTATTTTTATCCAAAGTGTCAACAACCAACTGCAAATGGATTCAAAAGCAGCCACTTACGAAGATATTGCTGAAGCAATTGCTCAAAAAAAGGTGGAAAACCAACAAAAAGGGCTGAGCACAATTGTAAAATTTCATCCCGTTACACCTGAAAATGTATATAACGAACTGATAAGCAAATACATCGATACTACCGACAGCGATTTGACAATCGTATACAATAAGTTTGAATTATGACAACACTGACCATTAAATGTTTATAGTGTGAATGGCGCAATGGACAAAAACACCGTTGCGCCATTTGCTTCATCGCCGCCAAAGCACAAAATCAGGCTTGAGCACGAAGGTGAAAGCGTAGGTGTAGTCGAACGATGAGTTTTTGAGGTCGTAGTAGCCGACGGCGGTCAAAGCGGCTGTGAAATAATTGGTTATCTCTTTGGCGAGATTCAGTTCGGCGGTGAGCATACTGCGTCGCTTCTGGTCGGTGGCGCCGTCGTACGAGAGGCTCATATACATTGGGTTGCCCTGCTGGGTTATGAACCCGTCGGCAAGCCAATAGCCAACTGAAAGACTGCTCTGGCCGTGCATCAGACTCACATCGGACAGCCAACCCCAACCGCTGTGGTAGAGGCTTTCGGGCGTGGGCGAATTGTCTTTGTAACCAATCACTTGCGACGACGCGCCAATACCGCTTACAAAACCGCTGGTGTGGTGAGTAAGCCGCGCACCGCCCGAGACGTAGTAGAACAGCCGCATCGGGGTGGTGTCGGTATCAATCTGTCCGCCACGGTGGAAAATGGTGAACGAAGCAGGCAACTCTATTTCGAGAGCATCGGTCTGCAAGGCCTTCCAACCAACCGACACACCGCCGAAAATCTGCTCTTTCTTGTTGTCGCCGTGGAAGATAAAGTTCTGCCAATCGACCCACACATCAGTAAAAAGGCGATTGGTGTTGTACAGAATCTGCATTCCGTTCTCGTAGTTGTTGGTGAGTTGGCGCTCGCGGAACATAATGGGCTCGGGCAGGCGGTGGAAACTGGCGCCGTCGATTGTGCCCATCGTGACGGCCAATTTGTCGGTGTGCCAAGTGACGGAATAGACTGGCAGACAGTCGGTAAACTTGTCGAGGCCCGAATATTTGGTGAGCCGCACGCCCGCCTTCGCCTTTATGTTTGGCGAAAAATGGTACTCGAGCGCTGGCTGCAGATTGTAGCCAATGAGGGTGTATCCTTCAACTATCGGACCAAAGAACTCGTTGTTCCAAAGGAAGTTATAGTTGTCAATGGTCAAATGCAGCGCCGCCGAATCGGCCTTCAGCAATCGCACAACATCGGCTTCAGCGGAAAAATACTGCGCTGGCGCGATGACCGAGGCGAAAAGAATCGGCAAAACAGCCACAAAAATTTTGATTGTCCGTTTCATATCATTTTCAGTCCTTCAGAATCGGCTCTTCAATTTTACGAAAGCCTCTGTTTGTAATTTCCAAAGAATCGCGTTGAATTAGTTCATAATCTAATTTATACGTATCTCCACGATTGACCAAGAATACTGAGACCGCCACACTATCAACAGTTTTTTCAATATCACCATTAGTAAGGATGGCATTACATAAGTCATTTATTTCAGCAAGGCAACTTATCTCATCAACCTCATTATCATCATTAAAACAATTGGAAAAAGCCTTGTTATCACCATATTTAAGCGTAATAATATATGGGACGTCTGATGATGTGTCGTTTGCTGTTGTGTCTATATTTATAGATTCCATAACTGAATTTAAAAAAGATGAATCTTTTTCAATCGTGGCGAATATTTTCTCATAATACTCATCTACTTGTTTGAGTTCCTTATCCAAGTCTTTCAGTTTGTAGAGCGCATTATAAAATTGCCATACCTCTTTAAATGTATGATTGTGATCTTGCGCAAAAGAACAAGCAAAAGCACTGACAAACAACACGGTAAAGGCCATCTTAAATATGGTTCCTACAGGCAGTAATTTTGATAAAGATGCTCTCATAACCTATAATGAATTGTATTTAAGTACAAATTTACAAAATCAGTGCCAATCTGTTAAATCTGCGTTTAATGCGTTCAGAATCAATCAAAACAGCGTCCCCTGCTGTGGGTCGGCAGAGAAGCGGGTGCGTCCCAAGTGGCTGTAGGCCTTCTCGGTGGCTTCGCGGCCGCGGGGCGTGCGCTTGATAAACCCTTCCTGGATGAGGAACGGCTCGTAGACTTCTTCCACAGTGCCGCCATCTTCGCCCACGGCGGTGGCAATGGTGGTGATGCCCACTGGTCCGCCTTTGAACTTGTCGATGATGGTGGTGAGGATGCGGTTGTCCATCTCGTCGAGACCGTATTGGTCGATGTTGAGGGCGCGAAGCGAGAACTGCGCTATCTGGAGGTCGATATGGCCCGAGCCTTTCACCTGCGCAAAATCGCGAACGCGGCGCAAAAGGGCGTTGGCGATACGCGGCGTTCCGCGGCTGCGCGACGAAATCTCAAATGCCGCATCATCGTCAATCGGCACCTGAAGAATTGACGCTGAGCGTTTTACAATTTTCTTCAGTGTCTCGGCATCGTAGTATTCGAAATGCAGATTGATACCGAAGCGTGCGCGCAGCGGGCTTGTGAGCAGTCCTGCGCGGGTGGTGGCGCCAACCAATGTGAACGGGTTGAGCGACAACTGCACCGAGCGGGCGGCGGGGCCCTTATCTATCAGAATATCAATCCGAAAATCTTCCATCGCCGAGTATAGATACTCTTCGACAACGGGGTTGAGGCGGTGAATCTCATCGATAAAAAGCACATCGTTAGGCTCAAGGCTTGTAAGGATTCCCGCAAGGTCGCCTGGCTTGTCGAGCACGGGGCCCGAGGTGATTTTGAAGCCCACGCCAAGCTCGTTTGCCACAATGTTGGCAAGAGTGGTTTTGCCCAATCCTGGCGGACCGTTGAGCAGCAGGTGGTCGAGCGGCTCGCCGCGCATTTTAGCGGCCTGCACAAAAACTTTCAGGTTCTCAAGAATACGCGCCTGTCCGTTGAAGTCGTCGAACGTGAGCGGCCGCAACTTGTTTTCGTACTCTTTGTCAGATATTATAGTGGCATTCTGCCGTATGTCAAAACTTTCGTCCATAGGCGGCAAGATAGTGGAAAAGTTGCAAGTAGGAAGCGATGGGGACGGATTTTTTGGTTTTACCATATTTCCCACTCGTCATTCTCTGCCTGAATTGTTTTTGAGACTTTTGGTTTCGTCAGAATTCAGGTTTTCCGTCTCGAACTTGGTGAGTTTCTCAATAACCTTGTTGTAAAGCGTCTCATACTCATCAGCATGACGGCTGTAATATTTCATCGTATTGCTGAACTGTTTCGGGGTAATGTTGTGTTTTCTCAGCACATACTCATACACTCCGTCAATACGGTCACGGTTGCGGTCGATACGAGAGCCCGTGTATGACAGATAGCCATCGGCAATGTGAATATCGAAAAGCACATCAACCAACTCGTCCTTATTGATTTCCGGACGCGCACCATCGTCACGAGAGCACGACTGCAGCGCAAAAGCCAAAACCACGAACAACCAGAAATATCTCATTATGAAGCAAATTAAAAAAGGCCACCGCGTTGACGGCAGCCTTCAAATGTTTATCTAATCTTACGTTTCGATTTCGACTTGCGGATATCCTCGAACTTGACGCCGAGCATAATCTCATGCGAGCCGTAACTTGCCGAACTCAACTTTGATATGGTCAAATCGTAAGAGTAACCGATATTAATCATATCGTTGTAGTTGTAGCCCACGAATGCAATGACAGCTTCAGGATTCTTGAAGTTGTAGCGGAATCCCAAACCTCCCCACACCATCTTCTGATAGATGACGCGGCAGTTGATGTCGGTCATGAAATCGTAGTTAGGAACAGTCTTGATGAGGATTGAAGGCTCAAGGTCGAAGTTACGGTCGATGTTGTACTTGTAGCCGCCCTGGATGTAGAAGTGCGGTTTCACACGACCGTCTTTCACAATGTAGCCCTCATCATACTTGTCGAGCAACGACAGATTGTTGAAGAACAGGTGATTAAACGAGATACCTGCGTAATATTGCGAAGTGTAGAGGTAAACACCAAGTGAACCGTCGGGATAAACCTTCTTGTAAACTGTGTTCTGGAAACCGTTCTCACCCTCGTTGAGCTCGTTGACATCTGACAAATCGACTTTCTGCTGAACCACGCCCACGAACAAACCACCTGATATGCGGATATCGCCAGAAATGCGCACGTTGTAGCTGTAAGAGCCATAGGCACCCATGTTGCCGATCGGACCGGTCACATCGTTGAATATGTAGCCGCCATAGCCCATAGGCATCACTTTGTGTGGTCCGTAACCACCGAGCATATAGGTCTGCGGAGCATCCTTCACACCGGCAAACTGGTAACGATAGTTCGTCTTAATCTGCCAATAGTCGCTTGTGCCACCTATTGCAGGGTTAAGCGCATACTCATTGAACATATACTGCGAGAATTGTGGCAGTAACTGTGCATTGGCACTCGGAGCTGCGATCAGAGCTCCTGCAAACAAGGTTAAAATAATCCTCTTCATAACTGTATTACCTTATAATTGTAACAGGTCCTGTAACTTTCTTTCCTACAAGAACATCATCACTACATTGGATAACGTAGTAGTAGGTGCCCGCCGGCAGCGGTTTGTTCTTGGCGTTGCGGCCATCCCACTCATGAGCGTTTGAGTAATCGAGACCGCTGCCAGAGTACTGCCATACACGGCCGCCCCAGCGGTTGAATACGTAGATTGTGACATTGTTGTAAGATGCCAAACCGTCGATTCTCCAAGTCTCGTTATACTCGTCGCCGTTAGGAGTGAATACCTCCATCGGTTTGATTCCGTCAATCGAATTGATTTCAAGTTTGTCTGTGAAGACGCAAGACAGAGTTGTATCGATGCGATAGATGTCATCGTAAGCGGTGAACACCACTGTGTCAATAGCTTGTACAACCAACTCTCCGTAGGTCTTGGCAGTCATCGGGTTGCCAGTGCCAATAGAATCAAGCTCAGGTATGAGAGCTGAGTGGTCGCTACCACCTACATGCTTCCATGTCCAGTAGTTCTCACTGAATACCATCTGTGCATCACCGAACTCGAACTCAGGAGTGTTGGCCTCGAAGGTTACGAGAGCTCCCTCGGCCACTTCGTACCTGCTTCCAACCAATTTGAACGTCTCATCATCGCTGAGTCGTGCATTCAGTTTGTTAACTGGTTTCATTGCAGTTGCCTTGATTGAGTCAATGTCCATACACTTGCCGTCGCTGACACTCACGTAGTAGTAAGTTTCACCGCCGTATGGCATGAAGTCTGCCCAACCCTTGTTCGTCGCCATCGAATCTGTGAATACTGCGTAAACAACACCGTTGATTGTCTCCAACTTCTTGTATGCAGGCTTCTTCACCTCTTCAGGTGCAACAACCGGGGTTTCGGTTGCTGAAGAATCCTCCTGACCAAGCGAGTCGGCATAGAATCTGAGAGCTCTAAATCTTGATACATAAGCCACACCGTTGCTGTCGGCCTGAACTGTTGTATCAACAGGAACCTCAACCTCCTCAGCAGGCTCCTCAATGTATTGTGCATAGAAGCTGTAGCTGAAATTGCCTTTTGCGGTGACATAAGCCGAAAGCTCATTGTCGGGGCAAGTGAAGATTGCGGGTGAGTTCTTGCCGTTCTGGTAGAAGCCTGCATCCTCAATTGCGAAGCTGTTCTTGCCCTTAACCTTAATAGTATCAGTTACGGCGCAGACAAGACTATCAGTGTAACCAATTGTCAGCAAGTGGTTGCCACTGGCAACTTTCTCAAATGTCGGCTGCTGCTTATCAGTAACCGAACGGTCGTCGAACTTGAACGATACGGTGCCCGAAACCTGCTTGAAGTTAATCTTTACAAGACCATTGTCAGATATCTTGCCATCGGCTGTGTATGCCTGGCAGTCAGGTCCGGTTATATCGGCTGTGCTGATATAACTCTTGACATCAATCTGCGGATACTTAGAGTTGACAACCAAGCTGACAGGATCGCTCAAGCAACCCACTGCATCTTTCACAAGCACATTATACTTACCTGAAATCAGGTTGTGAGTGTCTTCATTCAGCGATAATGTGAATATTGTTGTATCAACTTTAGCATCAACGCTGAGTTTTACATCCGTAGCATCGTCAGGGTTGACAAAGATGAATTGAGTGAAGTGGTTATAACCACCACTAATGCTGTCGAACGAAATTTCACCGTCTGCCACATTGAAACAAGAGTTCTCAATGGTGTTCGATACCGAGAATACTATCGGATTAGGCTGTTCAACCTTGATGGATTCGAACTTCACGCATAATGAGTCGTCGGTAACCTTGACAACATAGTCGCCAGCCTTGACTGCAGTCAATTTGGCTGTTGTGTCGGCTATTGCCTCACCGTCTTTAGTCCAACTGTATTGGAATCCACCATTCTTGCTTGTCGGAGTAACAGTTACCGAACCATACTCGTCATAGCAAATCGGCTTCTCAACAACCACACTCTTGATATAGAATTCTGACAAGTCGTCGATAGTGACTGTTGTACTATAGTCGCAACCGAGACTGTCGACAACATACAAGTTGTAATCGCCGATTGTCAGGCCGGTGACCTCAACTTTCTCCTCATTGGCTGAGCTCTTCTCAACTGCCCAGTTGTCGCGCGAGAATGTGTATGTGAAAGGTGCGCTGCCGCCGAACAACTTCTCATAGCCGGCAGGTTGGTTAATCACAATTGCACCTATCGAGTCGTAGCAATGCGACGGGATGCTGTCAACCAACAGTTTTTCGATGCTCAGCTTGTTAACGGGCTGAGTTACCTCTATTGTGTCGTACAAGCATTCAACACTGTCGCTGCTGTAAAGCTGCCACAACTTCAATACATACAGACCAGCCTTAAGGTCGGTGATGGTTTGTGTGGTGCGAACCGAATCCTCACCCCACAACTCACTGGTCCACTCGTAGAGGTAAGGTCTGTTCAGACCGCCAATACCTTGTGCTGTGATTTTGCCATCGCCCCAGCCATTGCAAGTTACATTCGTCTGGACAATCGAATCGCGAAGCGGGCTGAACCGGATTTCAATAGTATCGGTGATTTCGCAAGTCTCGGGGTTCTGGTCTTTTACATTCAAGATGTATTTACCAACGCTGAGACCCATCAATGCTGTTTTACCCGCTGTGGTATCAACTTGCAGAGTATCGCCTGCCTCGTTTTGCCAAATGGCTGTATAATTCGGATAACCGCCACCGATTTCAGCTATGAGTGCACCATTCGATGCTGTTTCAACGCCTCTCACAGGTATGTTATCGATAGCCAGGATACGAAGTGCCATATCATCAGTGAATACCAACTCACCAAACTTGCGGCATCCGTCAGGCATTGAGATTACCTCAACGATATTCTTGCCATAATGCAGTGTTCTAATCGTATCGCCAATATTGACTGTGTCTGTACCTGCATTCCAGATTATATTTGCGTCAGTGTATACCTCGAAGGACTTTCCGTTCATTACTCTCGGTATCATCGCTCCACCATTCGAAATATTGATACAGTAAATGTCGTCTGTCATGGTTGGAATAAATCTCAGATCGCCATTGTCGAGAACCTCAACGCTGTCGACAACGCTACAACCTGTTCCTAATGCGTCGATTACCGATACATAGTACATGTCGGGGCCGATGTTCTTCAATGTATCAGTCATTACACCATTTGCCAGAGTGTCTCTTCTGATAACTGTATCGGTACCGTATTTTGCTGTCCAGCTTACCACATACGGAGCAACACCGCCGTTAATCTGAACGGATGCCGAACCTGTTGTTCCGCCGCACTCCGATTTAACCATATCCATCTCAACGAACAGTGAGTCAGGATAACTGATTATGATGGTGTCATTAGCCCAGCATTTGAGCGAATCGACAACTTTAATTGCGTACGAGCCTTCTCCCACTTTCACGATTGCTGAATCGAGAGCCAGGGTATCGCCCGTGATGGCATCGGTCCAAACGAAGGTGAATCCGCCATTGCCGCCCAGCGGTGCTGAATGGAAACTAGCTTCGGTGTCACCGTAGCAAACAATCGGTTGGTCGAACACAACATTTGCCAACAGTGTATCAGGCTGCTCGACTTTGATTTCAACTTCCTTCTCGCACATCTTTGCGTCGGTAACCTTAAGGACGTATGTGTCAGAAGTTAAGCCCACCAGCAATGCCGATGAATCGGCAAGTGCCTTACCATTATTAGTCCAACTGAACTTGAGGCCACCATTCTCGCTCTCAGCAGAAACTTTGATATAGCCATTGTCATAACCGTAGCAGTTGGGGCGTTTAACTTTGTAATCAACTGTGAATTTCGACAAGTCCTCAACTGTGACAGTGTCAACGAACAAGCAACCATTCACATCTTCAACCACCATTTTATAATCACCCGATTTCAAGTCGGTCAGCAACGGGGTGGTTGTAACCATATCGGTTGCCCATTCTTCGAACGAGAATGTGTAAGATTTCGGTGTGCCGTGGAATGTTTCCTCGTTCACTCCTATTGATATTGAACCAATCGCGTCGTAGCAGTGCGAACCAGCAACTTTAATGCTGTCGGCCAGTACCATGAACTTGGTTGTAGGCTCTTTAACCTCATAAGTCTGTTCGAATTTCAACGTATCGGTTTCGGTGCCAACTGTGTGATATTGGAACACTGTGAGGTTGTAAGAACCTGCGGGCAAACCGTTGATTGATGCTGTTGTGCGGACTGAATCCTCACCCCAGACATCACTGCGCCACTCGTAGTAGTATTCTTCATCGTAATATCCGCCAACAGCGTTTCCGACAATGATTCCAGTGCTGTCACCCATACATTTTACATCGGTTATGCCATTTAAAGCAGAAACCAAATCATAAGAGAGTTCGCTGCCTGCAATTATAATCGGATGTTCAACTGGGCAGGTTGAACCGCCAGCAATATCGATATGCAGATTATATGTGCCTGCGCAAAGTCCGTTAGCCACAACCACAGTATCGTCAACCAATGTTGATTCAACCACATCGCCTGCAGCATTTGTCAGTATTTGTACATAATCACCCGAACCGCCGGCAATAACAATCTCAAATCCGCCATCGCATACATCGACGCCGTGAACAAGCGGAATAATCTTTTCGCTTGCAACACGCAGTGCGCGCGAATTATCGATGTCAACCATACCTGCGCGGCAGCCCTCATCGGTACTTACCATGAACTTGTTCAAGCCCATCGGCAAAGTTTTGATGGTGTCGGCCTGGGCAAGAACGTCATTACCATTATTCCAGAAAATCTGAACGTTGCTGGCTGTTGAACCGTTTGATGTCACATTGTAAACGTGTGCCTGTCCGTTAGGATCAGTTGCACAGGTGACACCTGCGGTCTCGACTTCAAAAGCAATGGCGCCACCACCCATAATCTCAACGGTGTCGGCTTTGCGGCAACCGAGCGAGTCGGTTACTTCAACCACGTAGAAGTCAACGCCTAGACCAGTTGCTGTTACTGCATCGGCAACTGAAGTCTTATTCTCATCGAACAATGCATACCAGTTGTATTTGTAAGGAGCAAGACCGCCACTTACTGATGTTACCTCAGCCGAACCTGTCGCTGACGGGCAATCAGAAGCCACTTCATTTCCTGCTTCTATTGCCAACGGTGCGGGATTTGCAATCTCAACTGTATCAAAGACCTCGCAATACTGGTCTTTAACGCTCACATAGTATTTGAGACCCAGAACCGCATTGTCAAATATTGAGTCGGCAGAAACCAGATTGTCATTTTCATCATACCATGCGTAAGAATAACTGTTAGATACAGGAACTCCACCTATTGCCGAAGCTTTGACGCGGGCATTGCCTTCATCGCCGTAGCACAACGGCTCGACGTATTCAACCTTAGCAACAATCTGCTTTTCCTCTTCAATTGTTACGGTGTCTTTTGTAATACAACCAATTTCGTCTTCTACAGAAACAATATATGTACCAGCTTTAAGACCTATGGCTGTAGCAGACGTTTGTTCGTTTGCATCGTTCCACTTATACGACTTGGCTGTTCCGGCTTTAACTTCAACTGTTGCCGATGTTGTACCACCATAACATTTGATTTTGTCTCCCGAGATTTCAAGCGTAAGTGTATTTGGCAAAGTGCTGATGGTTGTATCAATATAGCAACCTACACCATCCTCAATTCTGAAGATAAGGCTGTCGCTACTCGGCAAATCTGTAGCAGTCAGACCCGTGGTAACTTCGGTAAATGTTGCTGCACTCTCGCCGTTCTTATAATAGAGTTTATAGCCTAAGCCGACACCAGGAGTTCCCGTGCCATCTTTGATGGTGAATGCTGCCTCGCCATCATTTCCACATGTTTTAGTTATCTCAATTTTCTCAACTTCGATTTGAGTTGGCCCGTTGATAGTGAACACGGTATCAGACATACATTCGTTTACGTCTGTTACAACCACTCTGAATTTGCCAGCATAGAGTCCCGTAATTTCAGGTACACTGTCCAACAATTCGTTAGTGAGAGAGTCATACCAAGCATAATTAGCCTTTCCAATCCAGTTTTCAGATGTTACTTTTATGGTCGCGGTGCTGTCGCCAAAACATTTCAAGTCCTGATGAGTTCCAACCTCCGAGATTTTAATCTCCTCTGGCGAAAGAACCTCAATCGATGTTTCGGCCTGGCACTTATTATTATCGACTACACGGACGTAGTATGTTCCTGCGCAAAGGTCGGCTGTGGCTTCATTGAGGAAAACATCGTTGAAGGCTGGATCATTAGCCCAAACGAATTCATTGTATATGCCCGAACCACCCACTGCGTTAGCAATGGCGCGTGCGTCACAAGTTCCAAAGCAGCTGGTGCGCAGACCCATCGGCACATAGAACGATGTGCTGTCATGATCGGCAATTGGCTGCGAGATGGCTTTTGAGTTGAACTCAATTGTCTTCAGTTTACCTTGCTGATTATAATCGGTGAATGAAATTGTGGCCCCAAGCAATAAACCTTCGTCGCTTGCAAAATCATCAATCACCATAACTGACCAACCGCCCTTTGCAGGATCCTCACCATAGATGTTTGTCCAACCATTAGGGTCTGTAACTCCAAAGCTGCCAGTATATTTGTCATTCACTTTTGTCCAATTGCACACATCAAGAGGTTTGCTCTGAACTGTGTTAAATGTCAAATCATCAACTTTTTTGATCTTTCGGGCTGTGCCTGCACAACCTGCCCCTTTATCTTCAAAATAGTAGAACAATTTCACCTTTTTTCCAGTAGGCGAAACCAAATAGTATCCCACCTGGCTGAAGTTGTTGTGTTCAGCTGTGACTTTCACTTCGATTAATGTCTTATCGGAAATAAGGAACGGACTCTCGCTACCAACAGCAGCAACCATTTCTGGCAGGAATACAAGTACAACACTGTCTTTAATAATTCCACACGAGGTTTTCACTTCCAAATCAACCACTGCTGAACCTGCGGTCCAATCAGCATCGTCAGTCCAATAAACAGCTCCATCCAACATCTTTGATTTTGCCACAAAACCTTCACCGCGTTTAAGCTTCCACTCATTAGATTCAACAAGTGTCATATCACCATAAATTTCTGCAATATCCTCGAATACAACGTTTTCTAATCCGTAGCAAACTTTTATCGTGTCAACTTTAATATAAACTGTCGGGCTTTCGGTGTTTACAACTGTCACAGTTCCTTCGTTTTTACATTGGTTGCCATCCTTCACAGTTACTGTCAGTTTGTATTCGCCTGCCTCGGAACTATTAAACTTAGGTGTAAGCGATTTAGTATCATCAAGGAATTGAGCGCCTTCACCTGACCATTCGACATCAATTGCTGTTGCTGCTACAACAACTATCTGAGTTTCTGCCGGATTGCCAGTACAGAAATCAACTTCCGACGGAACTGTCAGTGAAGGCAGGTCATTAACTGTTACCGGGAATGTTGGTGCAGGTTCAGGAGAGCATCCGAACTCATCGGTATACACCACTTTTATTGTGTGCGAACCAACATCGCTCCATTTATTCTTGAACTCTTTTTCTGTAGATTTAAGTTCTGTGCCAATATACCACGCATAAGACTCGTATGTGTTAGTTCCGCTGAGTTTATATGTGCGCTCATCATTCTTGCAGACTGCGTTCGCATTATCCGTTTCAATTGTGGTTGGTGGCAAACTCTTAATATTCACCTTGACTTCAAATGTTTTCTCACTTAAGTCGCAAGGTGTTTTCCCTTTATACTTGAATTTAAGAATTGCCTCACCACTACTCTTATCAGTGCCGGAGAAAGTATAAACAACATCACAACCTGTAGGATTGCTGAATGTTCCACCTTTTACAGATTCCCAACCGACAACATCACAATTTGCTGTATCCACCTTCACATGGCAAGTATCAATACCTGCACAAATGTTTTTCTCTGTTTTGCCAGAAACTGTCGGTTCCGGTACAAACTTGATTGTAATAGTTTGCTGAGGGGAAGTACAACTTTCGTGTGTTTCGCTAAAAGTCACTTGACCCACACCAATACCATGTTCGGGCATAGTGACAATCTCATAAACATTCTGGCTTGCTTTTTTAGTATTCAATAAAGGTGAAATACTCAATGATGAACCCTCAAAACTCTTTACTCCGGAAAAATCTACCGATTTGCCGCAAACAGTAGTATCATTAGATATTCTTGGTTTGGGCATGCCGTTAATAGTTAGTTCAAGTGTCTTCTTTTTGTCAGAAGTAGAACAAGTTGACGAAGATCCTACTACTGGATAAAAATCAATAATGTCAGATGCGTCTTTGTAGGCAAGGACTGAAACATATTTATAAAATAGTTTATCACCATCTGCACCAACATATTTCATATTTGACGGAACATTGCAATTCACATCAACATTTATGCAGTTTTTGAGTTTTATAGTTACCGGAAAATCGTTTCCTGCACATATCTTGGCAGGATTTACATACTCCAATTCAAGACTTGGCTCTTCATCAAAATACACATTTGCAACCAACTGGTCATTCGTGCAGTTGCCGTCATTCTTCTCAATCAACTCTATTGCATGCGATGAAGTATAATCACCGTTTGTGAGTTTGAATTTAACTGAAGCTTTCCCGCTTGCCGCTTTCTGCCCGTTAGCCGGGACACTGCTCACTATCTCAACACCTGCGGGCATTACCCAAGTAATAGTATTACCTATAGTAACATTTGCCTCCAATTCGCCTTCAGTTCCGCAAAAATGTTTTGTTAAATCTGTAATAAACGAAGGATTCGGTTTCGGGTAGAAATGAAGTGTAATATTCTCAGTTGTGGTGCCGCAATAATTTGTGGCAGTAATTTTGATTTTAACATCCTTATCCAAATCGCTTGAGCCTGGCATATAAGACACTGACTTTTCAGTACTTCCATCTATGCCATGGTTTTCGCCCTCCGTCACAGTCCATGAATATGTGGTGCCCGTTGTATTATTCTTATCATTAATCGAAATAGGCACTGCGGCTTCTACTCCGCAAAATTTCCCATCATTTGGAATAGTTTTCTCTAATTCGGGTGTCAAATAGAAATTAAGGGTTATCTCTTTTAGACTTTCACCTTCACACTTTTTATCACCTGGCAAAGTAACAATCTCCTTCACTTTGAATTTGTATGTTCCTTGTTTCGTTGCTGTGATTTTCAGTTTATTCGTAGAACCAGACGATTCAATCTTTATGCCACTTTCATCATCACCACCAGTATATTTGGCTGCCAAACTACCTCCCTTTTGGGCTGTTGCATCAAGCGTGATTGTCTCGCAAACATTACCATTATCGGTATTTAATGTCGGAATTGGCTGAGCAACTACAGTTATCTTTCTATCCAACTTCAATGTGTCGCAAGTACCATTAACCACCCACATCTGAACAAAACCAACACCCTCTGACAACACCTCGATTGTGGGTTCAAGTTTTTTCTCATCACCTGCTTTAACTTTGATAATGCTCTCCGAGCCATTCTTAACTCTCCATTCATAAAGCTGACCAACAGTAACTGTTGCATTCTTAATATCAACAGATTCATCGCATGAACAAACTTCAACATCTTCGCCTTGCGAAGCTTGTGGTACAGGAACAGACTCAACAGTGACTTCTAATGTGTTAGATTTACATTCATTTCCGTCTTTAACTGTTACAACATAGGTACCAGCAAATACACCACTATATTCCAACGAGGTTTTTGTAGGAGTATAATTTTTGTCACCTTTTATTGATTCGATGGTGAGTGTTCCAGTACCACCCTCTGCTGTCGCAATAATTTTACCTGTTTCGGCACCAACACAAGCAGCGACTTGTTCAACCTTTGTAAGTTCCACAGGCGAAGGTTGATTGGTATATTCTGTTTCCGGATCGTCTGGCTCATAGTATTTAAATGACTTGTAGAATCCGCATCCCTCTGCATCCTCAAAATACATTTCCGCGTTCCATCCTAATTCAACTTGTGCGGTAATTGTGTTGCTGAAAACGCCATGGTCTTCTTCTCTCCATGCAAAATGATCATAATCAGGGGTTCCTCCATATGGTGCTCCTTTCAAAATAATATCATCACCATAGCATTGGGCTGCTCCACCTGCATCAATAGCAATATTATTACCAAAATCCGGGGTTCCATCAACAAATATGGACTGACCTCCATCCATGTCAGTTTTTGTTGGCTTGCTTCCTTCATAGGTGTAAGCATAATAACTTCCTGGCTCCAAATTCGGAATCTCAATATTATTTGGTTGCCCATACACCTCCGAGACATAATACTTTGCTGATAGTTTGTCGGGGTTTTCCACAACCACAGAGGATGTCTTTCCGAATATCACTTTGTATGATCCAACTCCACCATTAATTATCAACTTGATTTTCGCATCTTTTCTTAGTTCCGACGCATTAGCGGGACATGCTGATACAATTAACATCTCCCTTGTTATGCTTACGGATTTCGCAGAATTATTAAGATTGACGACTCTATCATAATTCAAATTCTCAACAGTTACGAATTTGCCTACCAACCCATTTCTGAGTCCGAGCTCAGAGCCGTGAGCCTCCAAGGTCAAGTTTGAGGCTGAACCACAATCCCACTTATCACATACAATGGTTGAATTCTCAATATTCAGTTCCTTAGCGGCATCTGTTACCGTAAACACTGAACATACAACCTTATTACCTTTGGTGATGAACGAACCCGACTTGAGTGTTATGTTACCTTCTGTTGTCAAGTCGGAAGTCAGAATCCAGCGGCCACCTTCAATAACAATGTCAGCCTCCAGTGCAGTCGGCAGATTCACCCTGCCCGAACCTGAAAGCACCAGCTCGCCACGCAGCTTGCCAAAATCTACCTTATTGTCAACATCGATTGAGCCGTTCACTGTAAGCCCCTTCTTGCCAGAGAAGATGAAATCGGCATTTGAGGCCTTCAGTTTGGCTACTGTGACATTTTCGCCTAGCGTAACGGTATTTTTGTCGCCGCTGAACGAGTTTTCATCGAACACTACACTTGTTCCTGATTCAGGCACTGTCGCGCCAGGCTCGCCTCCCGATACGGTTGCCCAATGGTTCGCATCAGTCCACTTGCCGCTTCCGCCAACCCAGAATCTCGACTCTTGACCGAATAGTTGCGCTGCAACTAATAAAATCGATACGGTAAAAATGTGTCTCTTCATAACCTATATTATTGAAGTGTTGCTATTCTTTTTCTGCTCCATTCACATTTGTGTATTAAAAGCGCATAAAAGTAATTTTTTTTATTTCCATCATTTTTTTTGTTTGATAATCCGACAATAATAGTCGGTTAATACACAAAAAAAAGGGTTGACGCCTTTTAGCACCACTCATTGCGCCATCTTCATACCCTTTCCAGACATGCATTTTCACAACAAATCATGCGCTACTTGGCTTGTGCAAATATGCACTTTTTTCACCACGATAGCCATTGCCTAACTTTTTTTTAACAATAGCGTGTTAAAAGAAAATCCGCATATAACCAGAACTACGGGATTCTACTCAACTACAACAAGATACGGTATTTGTTTGACGCTTGTTTAGTGCCAGAGTACCGAACATTGACGCAATAAATCAGCAATAAAATCCGTTTCTATCTTGCAAACATCTGATTATGTGGTATTTAAATCAAACACCGCTCTGTTTTTTAATTCCTAAATCCTAATTCCTAACTTTTTATACTTTTGCACCGTTTTTTTGGAAAACACATTTACACAATATTATAATGGATAAAAATTCTTGGATTGGCCTTCTGTTGATTATGGCCATCTTGTTTGGGTGGAGTTACTTTACCCGCCCGTCGGAATCGGAGATGCAGCGTATGCGCGAACGCCGCGACTCAATCGCACGTGTCGAGCAGCAGCGCCAACTCGACCTTGAGTTGCAGAAAACACAGGCCGCCGAGCAGGCACAGATTGTGGCGCCCGAAGCATCTGATTCGGCTGCAAGCGAGATGCTACGCAACCAATATGGCGATTTTGCCGCTTGCGCCGCTGGTGAGCGCGAGTTCTACACCGTCGAGAACAACCTGATGAGCATCAAGTTCACCAACCTTGGCGGACGCATCATGTCAGTAACGCTGAAGGAGTACGACTCGTACGACTCGCTGCCGGTGGTGCTCTTCGATGGCGACTCAACAATCTTCAGCCTCAGTTTCTTTGCGCAGAACCGCCTTATCGAGACGGGAAAACTCTTCTTCACACCGTCGGAAAATATCGCGACAGCGAAAGTTGAGAATGACTCGCTTGCCATCACCTTCAAACTCGACCTCGGCAACGACCGCTCACTCGATTACATCTACACCATTCACCCAGACAGTTACGTTGTGGGCTTCAACGTGCAGATGCACAATCTCGACAAACTGGTACCGGCCAATCTGGGCTACCTCACTCTCAAATGGGAATCGTACATCAAGCAGCAGGAAAAGGGCGAGAAGTGGGAAATGATGAACTCGACCATCGCCTACCGCTACTTCAACGACGATGTTGAGCAGTTGAGTGAGACAAGCGACTCTGACAGCGAAAACGTCAACAGCCGCCTGCAGTGGGTGTCGTTCAAACAGCAGTTCTTCAACTCGACAATCATTTCAAAAGACGGCTTTGCCAACGCCGCCCTCAAGTTGGAAAAAACCGCGAGCCCGAAATATCTGAAGCACTTCACCGCCGACCTGTCAGTTCCGTACGAAGGCCGCGCCGAAGAGAACTATCAGATGGAAATGTTCTTCGGCCCGAACCATTTCAAAACGCTTAAAGCGCTCGACATCGACCTTCAGAACATCATCCCGCTGGGCCGCAGCATCTTCCGCTGGGTGAATGTGGGCATTGTGATTCCTGTGTTCAACTTCCTTGGCCGATTCATCGACAATTTTGGCGTTATCATTCTGATTCTGACAATTTTAATCAAGTTGGTGCTATTCCCGCTCACCTACAAGCAGTACAAATCAACGGGTATGATGAGCGCCCTGAAACCTGAAATCGACAAACTGAACGAGAAATATCCGAAACAGGAAGACGCGATGAAGAAACAGCAGGCAATGATGGACCTCTACAAGCGCGCCGGCGTGAGCCCGATGGGCGGCTGCCTGCCTGTGCTTTTGCAGATGCCGTTGCTGATTGCGATGTTCCGTTTCTTCCCGGCCTCAATCGAGTTGCGCCACGAGAGCTTCCTCTGGGTTGACGACCTCTCGACCTACGACGCCATCCTCAACCTGCCGTTCAGCATTCCCTGGTATGGCGACCACGTGAGCCTCTTCTGCCTGCTGATGACCATTGTCAACATTGTCTATATCAAGATGAGCGGTCAGGCCAACGCCGGCGGTCAGCAGATGCCAGGTATGAAGATGATGATGTATATGATGCCTGTGATGATGCTCTTCTGGTTCAACGATTACGCAGCAGCCCTGAGCTACTACTACTTCCTGACACTGCTCATCACCATTGTGCAGACCTACATCATCAAGCGCACAATCAATCCAGAAGAAGTGCTCAACCGCCTGAAAACCGCCAAAGTTCAGAAGGCGCCCACCAAGTCGCGATTCCAACAGCGCCTTGAAGAAGCCGCAAAGAAACGCGGGGTTAAACTGCCGAAATAATTGAGAACAAAAACTCTACTGATTCAAAGACCATCAACCTCATTTGCTGATGGTCTTTTTTTGTTTGTCAATGTAGCGAACTGTGGTATTTTGACTACATTTGAGTATTGTTTTACTAAAAACCTATTAAAAATATATGGAACTTGACGAACAAGATTTGAAATGGGGGCTGGAATTGATTGTCGGGAAGTGGAAGATTGACTATCTGGTCGATTTCTGGTCGGACAACCTTGAGCACATCCCCGTTGCAAAGTACAAATCGCCCGACGGGAAAAAATACAACGGAATCACCTTCGAATTTTTTGAAGACCACAGACTTGTGATGAAAGACTCCGCAACCAAGAAACAAGTGGAAAGCACCTGGGAGCAAACTGGCAGCACTCAATATCACTATGCTCTGAACGGATTTTTCGACCTTCCCGAAGGCACTGATGCTGAAAATGCCGAAACTTTAGAGGTGTTTGACGGATATTTGGCGCTCCCGCTCGGATTCATAACTGCTGGTTTGAAGAAAACCGCCAAGGGAAAAATCACCAAAAAACCTGATATTGGTGACATTGAGCCCTCGGCCGACGATTTGAAGATGAACGCTATTGTCGGAAAATACAAGATTGTCAAGGCACCAGCAATGATTGGCGATGATTTTGGCATGCACACACGCGAAGAGGCTCTTGCCGACGCCAACAAGCGCAAAGCCGCTGGCGAGATTGACGATAATGAAATATGGGAAAGTATTTTGAGCATGTTCGACAACATTATAGAATTCACCGCCGACCATCAAGTGAAGATATACGCTCCTATGCCGCCTTATGCCAGCAAAAAAGAGATTGATGAGGCCGTTGCTTCGGGCGAGATTACAATTGTCGACGGAATGATTGACTCTGGAGACAGTTACGAGTGGAAGGCTGTGAATGGCGCCTATTACTACGATTCACGCGAAGAGGAGGAAGTTATGGGCGAAAAAGTGTCGCCGTGGAAAAAACTCGAACCCGACAGCGACGGTCTGATAACCTTTGAGCCGTTTATGATTGAAAAGATTTGATTATCTGCACCATAACAAGAATATGCCGACGATTTTTTCTGTCGGCATTTTTTGTTTGCGCCCCCACCTATTTGTTGTTGAACTGATTCATTATGCCTGGTACGCCCACAAACGGCAGTTGCTGAACAGCCTGGCAGCAAAGGTTGATGCGCTCGTCGATTTTTGCTTGTTCCTCGTCGGTCCACTGGCCGAGAACAAAATCGATTTGATGGCCGCGCGAGAACTCGTTCCCAATGCCGAAGCGCATACGGGCGAAATCAGTTGTTGACAATGATTCGGCAATGTTTTTCAGTCCGTTGTGGCCGCCGTCGCTGCCGCGCTCGCGGATGCGTATCTTGCCGAAAGGCAGAGCCAAATCGTCGCAGATGATAAGAAGGTGGTCGAGCGGAATTTTCTCCTGCTGCATCCAGTAGGCCACGGCTTTCCCGCTCAAATTCATATAGGTAGTTGGCTTGATGAGAATAAAGGTGCGGCCGCGCGATTTCATCTCGGCGCGGTAGGCGTGACGCACCTCGCTAAAAGCAGTATTGGACGCCTTAGCCAAGGCATCCAATACTTTAAATCCTATGTTGTGGCGGGTGTTGGCGTATTCGACGCCAATGTTGCCCAGCCCTACAATCAGATATTTCACCGCTTAAATTTATTTTGCTTCAGCGGCAGCTGCTGCATCAGCGTTGAGAGCCGCACGGGTCATCTTAACGGTTGCAACCACAATGTTCTTTGCCTCAAGCAGTTCGAGACCGTCGAAGCTCAAATCCTGAATCTTGATAGCCTTGCCAAGACCAAGGTTGGTAACATCAATCTCAAGCAAGTCAGGAAGTTTGGCAATCAGACCTTTAACGCGGATTTTGCGGATTTTCAGAACCAATTTACCACCCTGGCGAACGCCTTCGGCCAAGCCGTTGAGTTTCACTGGCAGAGCGATTGAAACTGGTTTCTTGTCGCTAACTTCAAGAAAATCGATGTGCTCGATAGCGTCAGATACGCAGTTGTACTGAACGTCTTTCAGAATGGCCTTGCTGGCTTTTCCGTCAATCACAAGGTCAACAATATAGATGTTCGGTGTGTAAATCAGACCACGGAAAGCATCAACAGGTGCTGAAAAGTGGGTTACTGACTCGCCGCCGTACACTACGCAAGGAACCTGTCCGTTTTTGCGAAGCTCGCGTGTTGCCTTTTTGCCAAGGTCTGCACGAACAGAACCTTTAATCTCAATAGTTTTCATTCTAATAAATTTATGTGCTACTTGCGACTGAGTCGCCCATTGCACGTTAGACAATAAAAATTTTAAGCAGCGCAAAGGTAGAAAAATATGTGTTTGGTGCAACAGCCCAAACTTTATTATTTTTGACGCTTGAATTTGAACGCAGATGACGCAGATTGGACTGATTTACACAGATTTTATTTAAAACAATGACCGACACCGAACTAAAACGATTCCTTGACTCGCAGGCCGCGCGGTTCGACAATCCCGATTTTATTGCTGAAGACCCGATTTCGATTCCGCACCGCTTCAGCCGTCCCGATGACATTGCCATTGCTGGATTTCTGGCCGCAACCATTGCCTGGGGGCAGCGCAAGAGCATTGTAAAATCGGCCAATCAACTCATCAACTGGATGGACGGCGCGCCGCACGATTTCGTTACAAACTGCACCGATGCCGACTTGCAGCCGTTCGAGCGGTTTGTTTACCGCACCTTCAACGGCACCGACTGCACCACGTTTCTGCGCTCGCTGCACAATATATATATGAATCACAACGGTTTGGAACAGGTTGTTACTGAAGGATTTAAATCGTCGGGCACCATTCGCGGCGCACTGTCGCATTTCTATCGGGTTTTCTTCGAGATTGGCCATCAGCACCGCACCGAGAAGCACCTTGCCAACCCCGACAAGGGCTCGGCATCGAAGCGGATGAATATGTATCTGCGCTGGATGGTGCGGCAGAGCGGCACGGGTGTCGATTTTGGCATTTGGAAGAATATTCCGCAGTCGGCATTGTGCATTCCGCTCGATGTGCACGTAGGCAATGTCTCGCGGCAGTTGGGACTGCTCACACGCAAGCAGAACGACTGGCAAGCCGTGGAAGAACTCACTGCCCACCTGCGCCAGTTCTGCCCCGAAGACCCTGTGAAATACGATTTTGCGCTGTTCAGTTTAGGTGTGAATGGTGAGAAAATTTGAACGCAGATGACACATATTGAACTGATTTACACAGATTTATTTAGATGCGGGGCATTGTTTTCATTCAAGGTATCGGACACACGCTGTGTGTCCCTACAAACACCCAATACCAAACACCAAAACTAATGCCTAGTGCCTAAAACCTAATGCCTTTTCAACTTATAACTTTCAAACTTAAAACTTATAACTTCTAAAACTTACAACTCATAATGAGCAACAACTACTTCTGTTTCAAGCAATTCGCCGTTGTGCAAGACAACGCATCGATGAAAGTTGGCACCGATGGTGTGCTTTTGGGAGCGTGGTTCAGTTGCGTTGGGGCGCGACGCGTGCTCGATGTGGGCACAGGCACAGGGCTGATTGCCATTATGGCAGCGCAGCGGTCAGAAGCGCAAGTGGCGGCCGTTGAAATTGACAGCAACGCCTGCATCGATGCTATCACCAATATCGACAACTGCCCGTGGGCCGACCGCATCGAACTTTTCAACCTTTCGGTTCAGGAATTTGCCGCCGACTGTCCCGACCGTTTCGACCTGATTGTCAGCAACCCGCCGTTTTTCAGCAATTCGCTGAAAGCGCCAAGCCAAGGCCGCGCCCTTGCCCGCCACGACGACACACTGCCCGTGGCCGACTTGTTCAGTTGCGCCGCCCAACTGCTCACCGACAATGGCCGCCTGTCGGTAATCATCCCTGTTGACCGCCTTGCCGATTATGACGCAGAAGCCGCCCGCCACCACCTGACTGCCGTCCGCCGCGCTATGGTGCGACCCAACCCCGCGCTGCCGTTCCACCGCGCAATGGTTGAGTACGGTTACGGCGCCGCACTGCTAACCGACGAAACCATCACCATCGAAACCGATGAACACGGTATTTACTCGCCTGAATATATTGCACTTACACGGGATTTTTATTTGAAGTTCTGATGTCATAACAAACAAAAAAGCGCGGAACCATCCGCGCCTTTTTTTGTATTAAAATCGATGAAATCTGATTTCTAAATCCTAAATCCTAATTTCTAATTCCTACCTATTAAATATACTTGTCCCCCGTCTTCGATTTTATGTCGTTCACAATCACCTTCACGGTCTGTTCTTCGTCCTTGTCGCAGATGAGCAATGCATCGGGAGTGTCAACAACGATATAGTTGGTAAGCCCTTGCACAACAACAAGTTTTTCTTTCGGAGCATACACAATCGAGCGGTTGGTGTTGTAGAGCAGCACATTGTCGCCGCCAACCACGTTTTGCTCGTTGTTTTTGGGGCGGTTCTCGTAGAGCGATGTCCACGTTCCCAAATCGGACCAGCCAAAGTGTGAACCCAAAACAGCCACATTGTCAGCCTTTTCCATCACGCCGTAGTCGATTGAGATGTTCGGGCAGACAGGATAAATTTGGCCGATGGCATCTTCCTCGTCATCAGTGTTGAACAGTTCCGACTTGCTGTTGAACAGATTGTAAACCTCTGCCAGATGTTTCTTGAAGGCGGCCTGAATCGACTTCAGCGACCAAAGGAAAATGCCTGAGTTCCAGTAGAATTCGCCGCTTTCGACAAAGAATTTGGCAAACTCAAGATTCGGTTTCTCGGTGAAGGCCTTCACGCGCTTCAGGTCGGCAATGTTGTTGAAGTTAATTGCCTCATCAAACTGGATGTAGCCGTAGCCCGTATCGGGGCGGGTGGGCTGGATGCCGAGCGTGAGCAGATTATCGTTGTTGGCCACAAAATCGAAGCCGTTTTTAATGGTCTCAATGAACATTTGGTCGTTCAGAATCAGATGGTCCGACGGCGCCACAACAATGCAGGCATCGGGGTTCATCTGCAGAATGCGGAAGTTGGCGTAGGCTATGCAGGGCGCGGTGTTGCGGCGTGCAGGCTCAAGCAAAATCTGCGAAGCGCCAATTTGCGGCAGTTGTTTGAGTGTCAAATCTTTATATTCGGCACTCGTGACAATGAAGACGTTCTGCGGCGGCACAATCTTTGTGAAACGCTCGAAAGTGAGTTGCAGCAACGATTTGCCAATCCCCAATATATCAATGAATTGCTTCGGGTACGACGAACGGCTCACTGGCCAAAAGCGTGTTCCCGCTCCGCCAGCCATTATCACGCAGTATAAGTTCTGGTTCATAATTATTTGTTTTTTAGCGATATATAGTAATATAAGTTGTGTTCACAAATCTCTCAAATCCAAATTCGAATATAAACATTAAACGCAAACGAAAAAACTTTTAGTGTGAGTTTGAAGTTTATTTCCGCCTTCCACTAAAAAAAACTTTCGCTTAACTAAAAAAAATAGTTGCACGTAATAAAATTTTAGTTACTTTAGCGGTATCGAAATTAAATCGTCTGTTATGGAGAAGATTACGAAGAAGGAAGAAGAAGTGATGAACCTGTTTTGGGAGCACGGGCCGATGTTTGTCCGCGACCTTGTGGACTGCTACCCCGACCCAAAACCGCACTTCAACACCATATCAACTATGGTGCGTGCGCTCGAGAGCAAGGGCTACGTCGGCCACAAGTCGTACGGGCCTACGTATCAGTATTTTGCAGCCGTCAGCCGCGACGAGTTCGGTAAGCAGACGCTGCGCGGAATCATTGGCAAATATTTCCAAAACTCTTACCGCAGCGCCGTCTCGGCCTTGGTGAGCGAGGAGGATATATCGGTCGATGAATTAAAGGATTTAATCAGTCAAATCGAAAAACAGTAACGCTATGGATGCCATTGTTTACAGCCTGAAAGTGTCGGTGTTTCTGATTGCTTTCTACCTGATGTTCAAATCGTTGATGAGTCGCGAGACTCTTCACCGCGCCAACCGCTACCTAATTCTGGGCTCAATCGGCCTGTCGTTTGTGCTACCCTTGTGGCACATTACGCTCAACGCGGCGCCTGGCCACGCGGTAACCGCCGCCGAACTGTCGCAGTCGGTTGTCTGGCTCGAGGAGGTGATTGTTGGCGGCGGCGCAAGCCACTCGTTCGACTGGCGCGCGCTGGCTGTGGTGGCCTTCTACGCTGGCATTGGCGTATGCCTTCTGCGAATGATTATATCGATTATAGGTGTGCTGCGCGTTATCCGCCGCGGCGAGCGACAAACCCTGCCCGACGGCACCGTTCTGGTCATAACCGACGACGAGCAGGCACCGTTCAGTTGGATTAAATATATCATTATCAACCGAAAAGACCACGATGAGAACCTTCAGGAGATTCTCACTCACGAGCGGGCGCATATCCGCTGCCGCCACTCAATCGATGTGCTGGTGTGCGATGTGTTCTGCTGCCTTCAGTGGTTCAATCCTGCAATGTGGCTGCTGCGCCGCGAGTTGTGCGCTGTCCACGAGTATGAGGCCGACAAGGCTGTTCTTGATTCAGGCATTAATGCAAAACAATATCAAATTCTATTAATTAAGAAAGCTGCTGGCGGGAAGTGGTATTCAATCGCCAACAGCTTCAATCACAGTAAACTTAAATATCGAATAACTATGATGTCACGTAAAAAATCGTCAGGCTGGACAATGGCCAAGGCGCTGTATGTCCTGCCGATTGCGGCTTTCGCTGCAATTGCTTTCGCCAACTGCTCAAAAACCGAGAGCGAAAATACACAAGATTTCACTTATGACAAAAATGTCTTGCAGTATTTGCCAAAAGACAGGAGTGTAAAATTTGTAGGCTACAATCTCGATGGCACTGAATGTGTGCTTGTCAAGGAAGCCGATGGAAAAGTAAGACGCTTATCTGCCGACGAGATGGGTGTGAAAGGTATTTCCATACCGTTGGAAAATAGAGAAATTCCTGAAGATGAAATCTTTATTATAGTTGAAGATATGCCCGAATTCCCTGGCGGTGAGGAGGAACTTCGCAAATTCATTGCTGAAAATGTGGAATACCCCGAGGATGCAAAAGCGCAAAAGCAGGAGGGAAAGGTTTTTGTAAAGTTTGTAATTGACAAAGAAGGAAACGTTCGTGATGCAGAGATTGTCAATGGCACAAGGTTCGAAAGCCTTAATAACGAAGCCTTACGTGTTATAAAATCGATGCCGCAATGGAAACCAGGCAAACAACGCGGACAGAATGTCAACGTCTCGTTTGTAGTTCCAATCAATTTCCAACTTAACTAACCAAACAACTAACCAACAACGTTTTGCATAATGCCAAGGCCCGCCCGCGCGGGCCTTTTTAAAAACTAAACTCTAAACTTTTAACCTTCTAAACTCTAACCCCTTAACTCTAAACATTTATGAAACCACTAATGACCATTCTTCTTGCGCTCGCGCTAACGGCAACCGTCGCACAAACGCGCTTTGAGCCGCTCACAGCCGAAGCGGCCGCACTTGTGGCCCGCGGCGACTCGTGTACGCGGATGAACGATACTCACAACTCGCTGCTCTGCTACGAGCAAGCACGGCGGCTGGTGTTCAACGACACGGTGCTGTACAAACTGGCGCAGACAAATTTCCGCCGAGGGCAGTTCAACCAATGTCTTGCCCTGACCGACACTCTGCTGGCCGACACTCTCACCTATCAGCCGTTGAAACTGCGCTACAACTGCCTTCAGAAGATGGGCGCCGACGATTCGCTGCGCATTGAGTGCGCTCGGCAGATTATCGGCATTAATCCGCTCGACGCAGCGGTTGTCACCGATATTGCCACATATTTTAACGGCAAGCAGCAGGCCGACAGCGCCATTGCCTACTGCAATCTGTATCGTGCTATCGACTCAACCAATCAATTGGTAAACAAACAGTTGGGACGTGCTCTTTTTATAAAGAAGGATTACTATCCCGCTCTCGACCTTTTTCTTGACGCCTTCCGCAACGGCGACCAAACCCCTGCCTTGCTCTTCTACATTGGCCGCACCTACGAGTGCTGCAGCATTCCCGAGCGCGCCCACGAGTTTATGCAGATGGCCGCCGAGGGGTCCAATTTCGCGAGTCTGCCCATTGTGAAGGCGCTGGCGCGAGTGTCGGCAAGCTATTTTAAGTACCGCGATGAGGTGCTCGATTATACCCAAATAGCCTTCGAACTTTGTCAGGCCGATTCAGCGTCGATGGCAGAAATTTACCGTTACCGTGCAAAATTCTACGGCAGTTACCACCACGATTATCGGAAAGATTCAGCCAAATGGGCGATTTGCCAAAAGAACAGCATTAAAATGCTGAAAAAGAGCCTTGAATACGAGCCGTCGATAGAAGCGCAATTCGAAATTGCCACAACCTACAACAGTCTTAACGACCTTGAGCAGGAGAAACTATGGCTGGAGAAAGTGGCCGCCTGGCCGCGCAGTAAATCAAACGCCGAGTATATCCGCTATGCCGAGTTGCGACTAATCAGCATTCGGGAGGAGAAGTTTTTTAAGGGCGATAGGTTGGAAAGTGTTGTTGTTGAGGATTAGATTAATCTGAAAATCAATTTAAAACGGTCGGTATCGGACTAAAACGATGCCGACCGTTTTTTGTTGTTTTCCGTTCGTCATCAAGAAATTAACAATTACCCCCGAAAAATGGAAGTTATCAACAATGGTGTAAAAAAGTGGGCAAAAGTGTATCGAAGTGGGAATTTTCAACTTATTTTGCGATGTTCAAACGTTTGAGATGGCGAATTTTATTGGCGATTACCGTTGCAAGGTCGATGCAAAAGGCCGAATCTTGTTCCCTGCAGGGTTGAAAAAACAACTCGATGCAAGCGGTAACTGCTTTGTTATCAAGAAAGATTTATTTGAACAATGCTTGGTGATGTACACATCTGCCGAATGGGAAAGGCAGAACGAAATCATCCGCAACCAAATCAACCCGTTCAACAAGGAGCACAACCGATTCCTTCGCGGATTCTACCGCGGAACGGCCGAAATCGAACTCGATAACAACGGCCGTCTGCTGCTTCCGAAGCGTCTGCTCGACGAAGTGGGCATCGACAAGGACATTGTGCTGTCGGGACAGGACACGAAGATTGAACTTTGGGCTGACAGCCGATACGATGCTATGGCGGAAGACGAGAATGAGTTTGCCGCTCTGGCCGAAAAGATTATGAAGGGCACGTCAAATGCGGGGGAATAATGGAAGCATATCACACACCAGTCTTGCTGCAAGAGAGCGTTGACGGACTGAAAATCAATCCGAAAGGCACTTATGTTGACTGCACTTTTGGCGGCGGCGGACACTCGCGCGAGATTCTGTCGCGGCTGGGTGACGATGGTCGGCTGATTGCTTTTGACCAGGACGCCGAAGCCCTTGCCAACCGCCCCGATGACAAACGCCTGACGCTGGTTCACGGAAATTTCAAATACTTGAGCAACTACTTGCGCTTTGAGGGCGCACCGCAGGTTGACGGCATTCTGGCCGACCTTGGCGTCTCGGGCCACCATTTCGACAGTGAGACACGCGGCTTCTCGTTCCGTTTCGACAGCCCGCTCGACATGCGGATGAACCAGCAGGCTGACTTTTCGGCACAGGACATTGTGAACAACTACTCGGTTGACCAACTGGCATCGATTTTCAGAATGTACGGCGAACTGGACAACGCTGGCCGCGTGGCTTGGCTGATTGACGGCTATCGCAAACAGCAGAGAATCAAGACTGTGGGGCAACTGAAGGAAGCCATCGCGCAAGCGACACCGCAAAAAGCCGCAACGAAATTCCTGGCAAAGGTGTTTCAGGCACTGCGCATTGAGGTGAACCACGAGATGGACGCCCTACGCGAAATGCTCGAACAGACAGCCAATGTGATAAAACCTGGCGGTAAGTTGGTGATTATCACCTACCATTCGCTCGAAGACCGACTGGTGAAAAACTATATGAAGAACGGCAAGTTCGACGGTCAGGCCGAAAAAGATTTTTACGGCAATGTGAATGTGCCTTTCAAGATGGAGAACCGCAAGGTGATAATTCCTGACAGTCAGGAACTTGACGAGAATAGCCGCTCACGTAGCGCGAAATTGAGAATCGCTGAAAAACTTTGAAAAATGGCAAAACAGGAGAGCAAAATATCGATTAAAGGCTTTATGAGCGGAAACTTTCTGGGAGGCGAGGGCTTTCTGAAACAGTTGCCGTTCATCGGCTATCTGGCTCTGCTGGGAGTGATTTACATATCAATCCACTTCTACGCCGAAAAGGTTCTGCGCGAGACTCAAAAGATTGAAAAAGAACTACATGAGATGCGCGCCGAGTCGATAACCCGCGCGTCGGACCTGATGACGAAAAGCAAACAATCGGAGGTTTTGAACCTTGTGAAGCAATACAATTTGGGACTTGAGGAAGCAGTGACTCCCCCACAACAGATAATAGTTGACAGATAAATGGCAGTGAAGAACATTAAAGACGGCATTGAGAAGCGATTCGGGGTGGTGTATTTGTTCACCGCGCTGTTTGCTGTTGGTGTGCTCGGACGCATTGCCTGGCTCGACATCTTCCAGCACGACAAGTGGATAAGCCGAATCAACGAATCGCAGAAGGAGATTGCCATTGAGCCCAACCGCGGCGACATCTGCGCTGCCGACGGACAGAGCCTTCTGGCGACATCGGTGCCGTATTACGAGGTTCGGCTCGACACCAAAGCAGTGAACAGCGATGTGTTTGCCAAAAATGTTGACTCGCTCGCGCTGCGGCTCTCACGGCTCTTCCGCGACCGCACCGAACTTGAATACAAAAACGCACTTGTGGCCGCCCGCAACCGCGGCGACCGCTACTATCTGATTCGCAAGCGCGTCAACTTTGTGCAACTGAAAGAGTTAAAGACATTTCCGCTGTTCCGTTTGGGACAATTCAAGGGCGGTGTCATATATAAAAAGGAGAACATGCGCGTGCGTCCGTTCCAGTCGCTTGCCGCCAGAACCATTGGCTATGAAGGACTTGGAGGCGTGAAGGTTGGCATTGAAGGTGCCTACGACAAGGAACTGTCGGGCGAGAAGGGCTACTTCATCGGGCAGCGCATTCCTGGCGGCTACTACGTGCCAATCAACGACGATGAGCAGGTGGACCCGAAAGACGGCTACGATGTCATAACAACCATCGACATAAACATTCAGGATGTGGCTCACAGCGCGCTCGAGAACCAGTTGAAGAAACACGGCGCCAAATACGGCACGGCCATTCTGATGGAAGTGGCCACGGGCGACATCAAGGCCATTGTGAACCTGACCAAAGACGATGTGACCGGCCGCTACAACGAGGCCTACAACTACGCCGTGGGAACGCGCACCGAGCCGGGCTCGACAATCAAACTGCCGTCACTGATGGCGGGACTTGAGGACGGCTGCTTCGACCTTGACGACTCGGTGGACACCGGCAACGGCAAGTGGAAAATCTTCGACCACACCATTTCGGACACCCGACCGCACGGGAAAATATCTGTAAAAGAGGTATTTGAGGTATCATCGAACATCGGCGTGGCCAAACTGATAACCGAGAGCTACAAAAACAATCCGGGCAAATTCATCAATCGTTTGAAGAATATGTCGCTCGACGCACCGCTCGACCTTGACATTCAGGGCGGCCGCGACGGCTATCTGAAAACGCCCGACAACAAACTCTGGTCGGGTGTGTCGCTGGCGCAGATGTCATACGGCTACGAGACAGAGTTCACTCCGCTCAACATTCTGACGTTCTACAACGCGGTGGCCAACAACGGCAAGATGATGCGCCCACGCTTTGTGAAGGCGGTGATGGACCGCGGCAAGACGGTGCGCACCATCCCGACAGAGGTTATAAACCCGAGCATCTGCTCACGCGAGACCATCCGCAAGGCGCAGGAGATGCTGTGCGGTGTGGTTGAAAACGGCACGGCGAAGAACCTTCGCAACTCGAACTACCAAATTGCCGGAAAAACCGGAACGGCGCAGTTGAACAACAACGGAACATACCGCTATCAGGGCCGCGTGGCCTATCAGGCGTCGTTCTGCGGATATTTCCCCGCCGACGACCCGAAATATTCGTGCATTGTGGTTGTGAACGGTCCGTCGAGCGGCGTCTATACGGGCAACTGGGCGGCTGGTCCGGTGTTCAAAGAGATTGCCGACAAGGTTTACTCAACACAACTTAATCTGCACAAAGACAAGCAGATGATTCCGCTGGCCGAAGCCAAAGACCGCGTACCCGTGTCGAAGAGCGGCTACTACATCGAGACGAAATATGTGATTGACAAACTCGATGTGCCGTTTGAGTTTGCTGGCAGCAAATCGGAATGGGTGAGCACCAACAAAACCGATTCGACGATAAAGATTTCGAGCCGCACAATCACCCAAAACACAGTGCCTTACGTGATTGGAATGGGTGCAAAGGACGCCATCTTCATTCTTGAGAACGCGGGAATGTCGGTGTCGATTGTGGGGCGCGGAATGGTGACACAACAATCGCTGCGGGCTGGCGATGTTTTTAGAAAAGGCGATAAGATAATTTTAACTCTATCATAATGGAACTCAATAAGTTATTTGAAGATATAAAGGTTAAGCAGTGGATTGGCGACAAGAACGTCACCATTTCGGACATTGCCGCCGACTCACGCAAAGTGCAGAAAAACAGTCTGTTCATTGCCGTGCGCGGCGTAAACATCGACGGGCACCAATTTATTGGGCAGGTGGTTGAGGCTGGCGCATCGGTTGTGGTGTGCGAGGAAGCGCCTGAAAACCAACCGAAAAGCGTGCTTTTTGTGGTTGTCGAGAACTCGGCAATCGCACTCGGGCAACTGGCTTCGAACTGGTACGGACGGCCGTCGGAAAACCTGAAACTGGTGGGCATCACTGGCACCAACGGCAAGACCACAACCGTGACTCTGCTGCACCGAATGGCAACGCAACTGGGCTACAAGGCTGGCCTGCTCTCGACGGTGCGCAACATTGTGGGCACACGCGAGGTTGAGGCCACACAGACAACGCCCGACCCGCTGCAACTGCACCGCCTGCTGGCCGAAATGGTCGAGATTGGCTGCGACTACTGCTTTATGGAAGTGAGTTCGCACGCCGCACATCAGCACCGCATTGCGGGACTGAAGTTTGCGGGCGCCATCTTCTCGAACCTGACGCAAGACCATCTGGACTATCACAAGACGTTCGCCGACTACCGCGACGCGAAGAAAATGTTCTTCGACGGGCTTGGCGCCGACGCCTTCGCGCTTGTGAACGCCGACGACCGCAACGGTCTGTTTATGCTGCAGAACTGCGCCGCAAGCAAGCACACCTACGCGCTGCAGAAAATGGCCGATTTCCGCGCCAAAGTGCTGGAATCGAGTTTCGAGGGAATGCAACTCGAGATTGACGGCGTTGAGGTTTGGACAAGTTTTGTGGGCCGATTCAACGCCTACAACCTGCTGGCGGTTTACTCGGCTTCGGTGCTGCTCGGCTTCGACAAGACCGAAGTGCTGACCGTTTTGAGCAAACTCGGCTCGGTTGACGGACGGTTCCAATGCCTGCGTTCGAAAAGCGGCAAAACGGCCATTGTGGACTACGCTCACACGCCCGATGCCATTGAGAATGTGCTGAATACGATAAAAAATGTTACCGACGGCAACCATCAGATTATAACTGTGACAGGTGCTGGCGGCAACCGCGACAAAACCAAGCGCCCGATTATGGCGGCCATTGCCACCGAGTTGAGCGACAAGGTGATACTGACGTCGGACAATCCGCGCAACGAGCGCCCCGAAGACATCATTGCCGATATGAAGGCTGGTGTGCAACCCGCTTACGCACAGCGCGTTCTGTGCATCACCAACCGCACCGAGGCCATCCGCACGGCTTGTATGCTGGCGCAGACGGGCGATGTGGTGCTGGTGGCTGGCAAGGGGCACGAGACCTATCAGGAAGTGAACGGCGTGAAGCACCATTTTGACGACCGCGAGGTGATTAAACAAATTTTTGACGAGGAATAAGATGCTGTACTACTTTTTTGAATATCTGCAATCGTTCAACTTCCCTGGCGCGGGAATGTTCCACTACGTGTCGTTCCGTGCGATTCTGGCGCTGGTGATTTCGCTGCTTTTCTCGATGTGGATGGGCCGAAAGTTTATCGACTTTATGAAGAGCCGCAAGCACATTGAGGCTGCCCGCGACGCCGAAACCGACCCTTACGGCGTGCAGAAAAAGGGCGTTCCGTCGATGGGCGGCGTGGTGATTGTGGCGGCCATTGTGATTCCGTCGCTGCTGCTATGCCAACTCGATAATATCTACGTTATTCTGCTGATTATTACCGCCTTGTGGTTCGGCACTCTGGGCTTCATCGACGATAAAATCAAACTTGGCGGCAACAAAGACGGAATGAAACCGCTGCACAAACTAATCGGGCAGACGGTGCTTGGCTGCGCAGTTGGCATCGCCCTGTGGCAAAGTCCGCAAGCCGTTGTGTGCGAGACCGTTACCGAGAAGATTGTGAACGACAAGGTGGTGTACGAGAAGAGCGAGGCCCGCAAATCGACCGTCACCACAGTGCCGTTTGTGAAAAACAACAACCTTGACTATTACGAGGCATTTGCCTGGCTCAAGAACGGCAAGGCCAAACGCGCCTGCGGCTGGATTCTGTTCATCATTGTGACCACGTTTGTGATTGCGGCTGTGTCGAACGGCGCCAACTTGAACGACGGAATGGACGGAATGTGCGCTGGCAACTCGGCCATCATTGGCACGGCGCTGGGCATTCTGGCCTACGTGTCGGGCCACATACAATTCGCTTCGTACCTGAACGTGATGTACATTCCTGGCACCGAAGAGATGCTGGTTTACCTGTGCGCTTTTGTGGGCGCGCTAATCGGCTTCCTGTGGCACAACGCCTATCCTGCCAAAGTGTTTATGGGCGATACGGGCAGCCTGGCCATCGGCGGAATCATCGCCGTAACGGCCATCATCATTCACAAGGAACTGCTGCTGCCGATACTCTGCGGGGTTTTCCTGCTCGAGGTGGTGTCGGTGATGCTGCAGACCAACTACGCCAAATACGGCAACAAGCGCGGGCTGAAGCTGCGTGTGTTCAAACGCGCCCCGCTTCACGACCACTTCCGCGTGCTGCCGTCGCAACTTCAAGAAAACTTCAAGTACCTGATAACCAAACCCGAAGGCGCGCTTCACGAGAATATGATTACGCTGCGTTTCTGGATTGTGACAATCATACTTGCGGCATTGACAATTATCACACTTAAAATCAGATAATGAACGAGAACAAGAAACTGATGGTTGTGCTGGGTGCGGGCGAGAGCGGCGTGGGAACCGCCTTGCTGGCGCAGAAGAAGGGCTACGCGGTTTTTGTGTCGGACTACGGAAAGATTGCCGACAAATACAAGGCCGTGCTTGACGAGCACAAAATTGAATGGGAAGAAGGGCACCACACGCTCGAGAAGATTCTGACCGCAACCGAAGTAATGAAAAGCCCTGGCATACCTGAAAAGGCGCCTGTGGTGAAGGCTCTGCACGAGCATAATATTCCGATTGTGAGCGAGATAGAGTTTGCAGGACGCTACACCAATGCCAAAATGATTTGCATTACGGGCAGCAACGGCAAAACCACCACCACGCTCTTGACCTACGAGATTCTGAAGCGCGCGGGCCTGAACGTGGGCCTTGGCGGCAACGTGGGTAAGAGTTTCGCCTGGCAGGTAGCCGACTGCAATTTCGACTATTATGTGCTGGAATTGAGCAGTTTCCAACTCGACAATATGTACAAGTTCAAAGCCGATGTGGCCATTCTGATGAACGTCACACCCGACCACCTGGACCGCTACGAGTACAAGTTCGAGAACTATCTGAACTCGAAGTTCCGCATCATTCAGAATATGGACAAGAGCGGCTACTTCATTTACTGCGACGACGACCCCGCAACACTCGAGAAAATGGCCACTCTGACGCCCGAAACCAACTGGGTGCCGTTCAGCATTGAGCACAGCGTGGCTTGCGGCGCCGACCTTACCGACAACGGACAAACTTTTAACATTCATCTTAATACCATAAACGACTTCACTATGAATATCAACGACTTATCATTGAGCGGAAAGCACAACACCTACAACTCGATGGCCGCAGCAGTGGCCGCCAACGTGCTGAACATCAGAAAAGAAACCATTCGCGAGTGCCTGACAAGTTTCAAGGGCGTTGAGCACCGCCTTGAGCCAGTTTTGAAGGTTCACCAGATTGAGTTCATCAACGACTCGAAGGCCACCAACGTGAACAGCGCCTGGTACGCCCTTGAGAGTATGAAGCGCCCCACCATCTGGATTGTGGGCGGCACCGACAAGGGCAACGACTACTCGACTCTGATTCCGCTTGTGAAACAGAAAGTTAAGGCTATCATCTGCCTTGGCGTCGATAACTCAAAGATTCACGCCGCTTTCGACGGAATTGTTGAGCATATTGTTGATACTCAGTCGATGGAACAAGCCGTGAAGTCGGCCTACTATATGGGCACCGACGGCGACGCCGTGCTGCTCTCGCCCTGCTGCGCAAGTTTCGACCTGTTCGAGAACTACGAAGACCGCGGACGGCAGTTCAAGGCGGCAGTGAGAAATTTATGATGATGAAAAGGTGAGACGCTTCGCTGTTTAGGGTTTAGACATTTCATTATAAAAAACTAAACTCTAAACTTCTAAACTTCTAAACTCTAAACATTAAATGAAAGAGAAGTTCCTGAAATATTTCAAAGGCGATACATCGATATGGATTATCGTGTTCATGCTGTCGATTGTGTCGATGCTGACCGTGTATAGCGCCACGGGAACATTGGCTTACAAGAAGATGGGCGGGAACACGCTGTTCTATCTCATGCGCCACGGGGGCTTCCTTCTGTTCGGAATCGGAATCATCTGGGTTATCCACCGAATCGATTTCCGCATCTTCAAGAAACTCACCAAACTGCTGCTCTACCTGAGCGTGGGACTGCTGGTTTTCACGCTGTTGAGCGGTGTGAGCCTGAACTCTGCTTCGCGGTGGGTGTCGATTATGGGCGTGCAGTTCCAGACATCCGATTTGGCGAAAATCACGCTGGTGATGTACGTTGCCATGGTTTTGGGCGACAACCAGGAACGGATTGACGACCCCAACGCCGCCTTCTGGCCGATAGTAAAATGGGTTGGGCTCATCTGTCTGCTCATCTTCCCCGCCAACTTCTCGACGGCAGCCATGCTGTTCTTCATCTGCTGCATACTGATGTTTATTGGCGGCATCAATATCAAACTGATAGGAAAACTCATCGGCTGCATTGTGGCTGGGCTGGCCTTTCTGCTGCTTTTGGCCTATGCAGTGCCACAGATTCGCGAGATTGGCCGTGTGAGCACATGGCTACACCGTATTGAAATATTCATCGGAAAAGCACCCGCTGACAATAGCAATGATGACTATAATTTCCAATCGGACCACTCAAAGATGGCCATCGTGCATGGCGGCATCATGGGACAGGGACCTGGCAACAGCACGCAGCGCAACTTCCTGCCGCACCCTTATTCTGACTTCATCTACGCCATCATTGTGGAAGAGTTCGGCATTGTGGGTGGAACGACAATCATTCTGCTCTACCTTTGGCTTTTCTCGCGCATAAGGGTGGTTGTGAAAGGCTGCCGAAGTGCGTTTGGCACGTTCTTGTGCATCGGGCTGGGCATAAGCCTAATCATTCAGGCATTCATCAATATGGGTGTGGCTGTCAACATTTTCCCCGTGACGGGACAGACGCTGCCGCTTGTGAGCATGGGCGGAACGTCGGTGGTGTTCACAAGCATTGCCATCGGGGTGATTCTGAACGTGAGCCGCCACGCTGAAGGCGGCGACCTTGCAACACAGGAAGCAACTATCGATAATACAAATAAAACAACTGATAATTAACATTATGGACAAGAAACGCTACATAATAAGCGGCGGCGGAACGGGCGGACACATCTTCCCCGCCATATCAATTGCAAGAGCCATCAAGCGGCACGACCCCACAGCCGAGATTCTGTTTGTGGGCGCCCACAACCGTATGGAAATGGAAAAAGTGCCTGCCGCGGGCTTCAAGATTGTGGGCCTACCCATTGCTGGCCTGCAGCGAGGCTCAATAGGCAAGAATCTGACCTTTCTGCCCAAACTTTTTGTGAGCCTGCACAAGTGCCGCAGCATTCTGCGCGAGTTCAAACCCAACGCCGTGGTTGGCGTGGGCGGCTACGCAAGCGGACCGCTGCTCTACACGGCGCAACGCATGAAAATTCCGACTCTGATTCAAGAGCAGAACAGTTACGCGGGCCTGACCAACAAACTTCTGGCCAAGCGCGCCAACCGCATCTGCGTGGCCTACGAAGGAATGGACCGCTTTTTCCCTGCCGAAAAGATTGTGCTCACTGGCAACCCCGTGCGACAGGATTTGCAGGAAATAAAGCCTAACCTGCCCGAAGCCTTCAAGTTCTTCAACTTGAGCCAGGGCGCAAACGTCAAGACTCTGCTTGTGATTGGCGGAAGCCTTGGCGCACGCACCATCAACGAGTGCATCGGCAACAATCTCGACCTGCTCATCCGCAAAAAGATACAAGTCATCTGGCAGACAGGAAAATACTACTACGAGCGCGCACTTGAAGAAACCGCGCAGTACAACAGCAAGAACATCCACGTCTACCCGTTCATCAACCGCATGGACTACGCCTACTCGGTGGCCGACGCCATCATTTCGCGCGCTGGCGCTGGAACCATCTCGGAACTCTGCCTGGTGGGCAAACCAGTCATTCTGGTGCCGAGCCCCAACGTGGCCGAAGACCATCAGACCAAAAACGCGCAGGCCCTGGTGAAGAACAACGCCGCGCTGATGGTGACCGACAAGGAAGCACCCGACTCGCTTGTGTCGCAAATCATACATCTGCTTGAGCAAGACGAGCAGCAGGTGCGTCTGCGCATCAATATCAAAAAGATGGCTCTGCCGAACGCCGACGAAGACATCTGCAACGAAGTAATGAGAATTGCATTATGAAGAGACTGACAGATTATAATAAAGTGTTTTTTGTTGGCATCGGCGGAATCGGAATGAGCGCTCTGGCCCAATGGTTTCTGCGCACTGGCTACACCGTGGGCGGCTATGACCGCTCATCGTCCGACATCACCGTAAGGCTTGAAGCCGACGGCGCGCTCACAACCTTCGACGACAGCATCGACACCATTGACAACACATTCAAAACCGACACCGAACGGACACTGGTGGTTTACACGCCTGCCATTCCCGCCGACAGCGAGATACTCAACTTCTTCAAAACCAGCGGCTACGATGTGGTGAAACGCTCGGTGGCGCTTGGCATCATCGCGCAAGACAGTTACGCGGCCTGCATTGCTGGAACGCACGGCAAAACATCGATTTCGACCATGACAACCTGCATTCTGGACCAGACACAGGTTGGCGTAAACGCTTTCCTGGGCGGTATCAGCAAGAATTTCAACACCAATGTGGTCATCAAGTCGGAATCGCCGTGGGTGGTGATTGAAGCCGATGAGTTCGACCGCTCGTTCCTGACGCTCTACCCCACCATCGCGCTCATCAGCGCCATGGACGCCGACCATCTTGACATCTACGGCAACAAGGCCGAAGTTGAGAAGGCTTTCGCGAAATTTGTGGGCCAGGTGAAAACCGACGGTGTGGTAATTATCAAAAAAGGCGTGAAACTCGATCACAAGGCCAATGCGGGCGTGCGCTACTACTCGTATGCGCTCGACTCGGAAGCCGATTTCTACGCAAAGAATATCCACATCGAGAACAGCGAGTACGTGTTCGACATTGTGACGCCCAATGGTGTGATTGAGAACGTCAAACTTGGAATGCCAGCGCTCTACAATGTTGAGAACGCAGTGGCAGCAACGGCTGTAGCGATGTTTGCTGGCGCGTCGGAAAACGAGATTCGGTTTGGTCTGGGCGGATATGCGGGGGTGCGCCGCCGCTTCGACGTGCGCTTTAAGAACGCCGACCTGGTCTTCATCGACGACTATGCGCATCACCCCGAAGAAATCAAGGCCTGCCTGCGCTCGGTACGCGATTTCTATCCTGGCAAGCCCGTGACGGTGATGTTTCAGCCGCACCTGTACAGCCGCACGCGCGATTTTGCCGACGAGTTTGCAGCGGCATTAGATATGGCCGACCGCGTCATCATAACCGACATCTACCCCGCCCGCGAACTGCCGATTGAAGGCGTGTCGAGCGAGATGATTCTGGAACGTATGAAGTTGAAGGACAAAATGTTCTGCCCGTTCGGCAAACTGAAGGACGAAGCGGTGAAAATCAAGTCGGGCGTGCTGCTCACCATGGGCGCGGGCAACATCGACACGCTGATTGAACCGATTCATCAGGCGATGATTAAGTGAGTTGTAAGTTTTAAGTTATAAGTTTTAGAAGTAATAAGTTAGGAATAAAAAGATGAGTAGGTTGAGAGAGTTGAGAAGGTTGAGATTAAACAACGAAGCCCCCGATAGCTATCGGGAAAACTTTCTAAACAGCGAAGCGCTAAACTTCTAAACTCTAAACTTCTAAACATTTAAAAATGAAAGAAAAACTGAAAACGGCGATTGTTTGGACACTGCTTGGGGGCTACCTGGTGGCGGTGCTCTGGATTGTGGGCGGCGAGACCGAGAAAGTCCGCGTCAACGCTGTTTCAGTGCGCATCAGCGACAACTCACACAACAAATTCATAACCGAATCAGACGTTACGCAAGCGCTTGACAAAGAGAACATTAAACTGATTGGACAACTGATGGATTCCGTCAATATCCACTATCTGGAAGACATCTTGATGCACAACAACAAGTCAATCAGCCGCGCCGAAGTGTTCCGCACGGTGTACGGCGAGATTGGCGTGAACGTTGAGCAGCGGCGCCCCGTCATGCGCATCATCAACCCCAACGGCGACAGTTACTATGTTGACGACAACGGCCAGGTGATGCCGTTGAGCAAGAAATACACGGCGCACGTGATTGTGGTGAGCGGCAATCTGAACGAGCCTTACATGGACCATGTGGGCGAGAACCTGCGCATCCATCAGCCGAAGGCCGACAAATCGACTGGCGAACTGCTGCCCGACTTGTTCCGTCTGGTGCAGTTCATCAACGGCAGCAAGTTCTGGAAAGCGCAGATTGAGCAGATTTACATCAATCAGAAAAAAGAGATTGAACTGGTGCCGCGCGTGGGCAACCACACCATCATTCTGGGCTCGGTTGACGACCTGCGCGAGAAGTTCGAAAACCTTGAAGCCTTCTACGAGCAAGGCCTTTCGAAATACGGATGGAACAAATACAAAACGATAAATCTTAAATTTAAAAATCAAATAGTTTGTACTAAAAGGACATAAGGTATGGAACAGCAAAACTCAAACATCATTGCAGCGATTGATGTCGGCACGACAAAAATCGTGGTGCTCGTCGGCCGAAAAGACGAAAACGGCACAATTGAAGTGATTGGCTACGGCCGCACCGAATCGAAAGGTGTACGCCGCGGGGCGGTACTCAACATTGAAGAGACCAGCAGGTCGATACGCGACGCCGTGGCTCAGGCCGAAGAGACATCGGGCATAAAGATTACGGAAGCCTACGTGGGCATTGCGGGGCAGCACATCCGCAGCGAGCGCTGCACACAAACCAAAAACCGCAATCTGCAGACCGAAACCATATCTCAAGCCGACATCGAATTTCTGGTGAGCCAGATGCGCGACGCGCCAACCGAAATGGGCGAAGAAGTGCTGCACATTCTGCCGCAGAGTTACACTGTCGACGACGAGAAGGACATTCTGTCGCCCGTGGGCATGTGCGGAAAGAGACTCTCTTGCGATTTCCATATCGTCTTTGGAAAGACGTCGGCGGCCAACAATCTTCGGACATGCGTCGAGCAAAACGGCATCAAGGTCAAAAGTCTGATTCTTGAGCCATTGGCATCGTCGACCGCTGTCCTTACTGATGACGACAAAGAGTTGGGCGTGGCGCTTGTGGACATTGGCGGCGGCACCACCGACCTAGCCATTTTCATTGACGGCCGCATCTTCCACACCGAAGTGATTCCCTACGGCGGCAACACTGTAACCAACGACATCAAGAAAGGCTGCAACATTCTTGAACGCCAGGCCGAAGGGCTCAAAGTACAGTTTGGCTCTGCCATCGCAACCGCCGACCTTGCCAACAAATCGGTAACCATACCTGGCTCTGGCGGTCTGAAGCCGAAAGACATAACGCTCACTAATCTGGCCAACATAATCAACGCCCGCATGGACGAGATTATCAAAACCGTGAAACACCAGATTGAAGTGTCGGGCGCAAGAAAAGATTTAGGCGCAGGCATTGTCATCACTGGCGGCGGCTCAATGCTGAAGAATCTGGTTCAACTGTTCGCCGCGCGCACTGGCTACGAGATTCGCATTGGCGTACCAAACCGACTGATTAAAAGCAAGTTCGAAAGCGTTACAAATATGCCGAGCAATTCAACATCAATCGGTTTGCTGATTATGGGTTTCGATAACACCCTGAACGATGGTGTGGCCGATAACATTCAATTCAAGATTGAAGAGAAAAACGACACCGAAACCAGCGCGACTGAAGAGATGGATGACACCACAGCGAATAACGTTGAAGAAAAGCCAAATAAAGGCAAAGCATTTGTTAAAAATATCTGGAACAAAACCTTTGATTTTATTACAACTGTTGATGATAAAGAATTTTAAACCCTTAAAAAATCACATACTATGGAAGGACTTATGAATTTCGGTTTCGAAGAAGGTAAATCGAATATTATCAAAGTGATAGGCGTGGGTGGAAGTGGCGGAAATGCTGTCAACCACATGTTCAACAAAGGTATCAATGGCGTTGACTTTGTGGTGTGCAACACCGACCAGCAAGCGCTGCACAACAGCCCCATCGACAATAAGATACAGTTGGGGGCAACACTCACCCAAGGTTTGGGCGCAGGCAACGAGCCGACTCAAGGCCGCGAAGCCGCACGCGAGAGTTACGACGACATTGCCGCAATGCTGTCGCAGAATGCCAAAATGGTGTTTGTGACTGCTGGCATGGGCGGCGGCACTAGCACTGGCGCGGCACCCGTCATCGCGCAGCAGGCGAAAGACATGGGCATCCTGACTGTGGGCATCGTCACACTGCCGTTCCGTTTCGAAGGCAAAAAACGCAAACTCAACGCCATCGACGGCCTGAAAGAGATGCGCAAAAGCGTTGACGCCCTGCTGGTTATCGATAACGAGAAAATACGCGAGATTTATGGCGACTGCCCGTCGAGCCAGGCATTCGGCTATGCCGACGACATTCTGACTTTGGCCGCCAAAGGCATTGCCGAAATCATCACCGTGCACGGAATTGTGAATGTCGATTTTGCTGATGTCAAGACAGTTATGACCGACAGCGGCATTGCCCTGATGGGCTCGGCCAACGCCACTGGCGACAACCGCGCCATCGAAGCCATTGAGAAGGCCATGCACTCGCCGCTCTTGAGAAACAACGACATTCGCGGTGCAAAGAACATCCTGCTCAACATCATCTCGAGCAGCGAGCACGAATCGACAATGGACGAAGTTTGCAGCATCAACGACTACGTGCAGGAAGCCGCTGGCAACAACGCCGACATCATCTGGGGCAACACCATCGACAACTCGCTGGGCGACGCTTTGAGCGTGACGGTCATCGCCACTGGATTTGACGACGACAGCCTGAACGATTTCATTCCTGAACAGCCTAAAAAGAAGGAAGTTGAGATACTACATGACACCATGGAAACGGCAGAAACCGCGCCGAAAGCAGCGCCGCAGCCAGTTAATGGTACTTTCAGTTTTGAAACCGATTTCCCGACCAACAATCCAGAAACAATTGAGCATCTGACACTTGAGAAAATCTCGCCAATGGATTTTGAAATCCGCCAGGCGAAACTCGACTTCGGCGAGAGCACGCAACCGCTGCCATACAGCACCGAGCAGGAAGTTCTCGACATGGAAAACGAGCCTGCCTATATGCGCCGCCAGCGAATGAGCCAGCCGCAAGAGCAGCAGCCCGCAGCCGAAAGCGCGCCGCAAAACCAAGTGTCGCACATGACGCTCTCGAGCGACGGCAAACTGCGCGAGAATAACTCGTTCTTGTTTGATAATGTAGATTAACGTAAACGAAAACAGAGACGTGCCACGGCGCGTCTCTACTTAAAAACTTATAACTGAATATGATAGAATTTACAGCCGCACAAATTGCCGAAGCCCTGAAGGGCGAAGTGGTGGGCAACGCCGATGTGAAACTGCGCGATGTGGCAAAGATTGAAGAAGGCCGCGAAGGCGCCTTGTCGTTCCTTGCCAACCCCAAATACATACCGTACATCTACACCACCAAATCGTCGGCGGTGCTGGTGAACCGCGATTTCAAACCCGAGAATCCTGTTTCAACCACGCTCATCTATGTCGACAACGCCTACGAGTCGTTCGCGTCGCTGCTCGACATGGTGGCTGAAGCCGTCATTCCGCGCAAAAGCGGCATTGAGCAGCCGTCGTTCATCGACCCGACAGCACAATGCGGCGAAGGGCTATATCTGGGCGCTTTCGCCTACATCGGGCCAAACGCCCGCATCGGCAAGAACGTGAAGATTTATCCGCAATGCTATATTGGTGATAATGTGCATATTGGCGACAACTGCATCATCTTCCCTGGTGTGAAAATCTACTACAACTGCGTGCTGGGCAACAACGTGACGTTGCACGCTGGCGTCTCAATCGGTGCCGACGGATTCGGGTTCGCCCCCAACACCGACAACAACTACAAGAAGATTCCGCAGATTGGCAACGTGATAATCGAAGATTATGTTGAGATTGGCGCCAACGCCTGTGTCGACCGCGCCACAATGGGCTCAACCATTGTTCACAAAGGCGTGAAACTCGACAATCTGGTTCAGGTTGGCCACAACGTTCAGATTGGCGAGAACACCGTGATGTCGGCACAGTGCGGCATTGCAGGCTCAACGAAAATCGGGCGAAACTGCATGTGCGGCGGCCAGGTGGGTTTTGCGCCACACATCACCGTGGCCGACGGCACACACATCGGCGCACAGTCGGGTCTGAACTCGTCAATCAAGACCGAAGGCACAGCCATCATCGGCTCGCCTGTTCAGGAATACCAGAGTTGGCTGCGCTCGTATGTTGTGTTCCGCAAACTGCCCGACATCGCCAAACGGCTCGATGCTGTTGAAAAACAGATGAAAGCATAATAATCGAGAACAATTAGCGTCATTACGCCCCGCCAGTTCTGCTGACGGGGCTTTTTTTTGACTCTCTGAATTTCAAAAACCTCAACAAAACCAACATCATATTCATCAACCGCAATCTATTTCGAGCACAACCGTTTGCTATTGCGCTTTTATTTCGCCATATTTGCAGAAACATCTTCTTATGGGATTTTTGGGACTATTCGGCAAAAAAAAAGAACCCATGTTGCCTCTACGGGAGCTTGGGCTGACATGCGACATGCATTCGCACCTGATTCCTGGTGTCGATGATGGCTCGCAATCAGCCAAAGACAGCATTCTCATGATTAAAGGCATGAGCGACATGGGATATAAAAAGCTGATAATCACCCCGCATTTCATGACCGGATTTTACAACAACACGGCCGATGGCGTCAGAGACTCGCTATCGATGTTGAAAGAGGGTGTTGCCCGTCAGGACATCGACATCGACCTTGAGGTTGCCGCCGAATACTACATCGACTACGACTTCATGCAAGACCTTGACAAAAAACCGATGCTGACCTTCGGCAATAAAATGCTTCTTTTCGAATGCTCGTTCACTAACCAGCACCGCAACTTTGACGAAACCGTTTTTGAGATGCAGATTAACGGCTATAAACCTGTACTGGCCCACCCCGAGCGCTATACATACTGGCATGGAGCCACTCGTCTGATGCATGAATTTCACGACCGTGGAATCCTCTTTCAGCTCAACTTGCTCTCAATTATCGGAGCTTATTCGCCCAGCATCACAAAAGCGGCCATGAGCCTCATCGACAATGGTTTGTGCGACTTCATCGGTACAGATTTGCACAACGCCAACCATCTGGCCGCCATCGAAAACGCAACAATTCCTGCAAGTCTTTTTGAAAAACTCAGCAAACTGAAACTACTGAACAACAGTATTTGAGCGTCTGCTAAATTGGATCTTGCACTTTTCTGAACAAGAAAAGACGCTTGATGGCAAAAATCAACTTGAAAAATAGATTCTTTCTAAAAATTGGGTGTAATTCTTATTGGCTTCAAAATTCTCTTTCCAAAAATCGTAGGCAATGCGGGAAACAAAAACTCAGCCTTACCCCAGAAAATAAGCGGCACTAACCGCAGTTATTGAATCCGAAAACTGGTGCGTCTGGTTGTCATTAGAAAGCAGAAACGAGTGCAACAGCGGCTTGTCGAGAAACTCCTGCAAGTTGCGCAGGTGCCGCGCATCGGTGGCCGAGACGTGCTCCGCCATCTTTATCTCGAAAGCGTAATAGCCGTTCTGCGTATCGATAAGTAAATCAACTTCCTTGCCATCGTGGGTACGCAAATAATAAAAATTAACACGAGCGCGAATGTTGTTCACTTGCTTGTAAATCTCAGAAACAACGGCACTCTCGAACTCGCCGCCCGTCAGTCCGCCACGTTTTTTCAAAACCGCCTGAACCACGCCATTGTCTAAATAGTGGATTTTGGGCGCTTTCACCAATCGCTTGTTAATGTTTCTGCTCCACGCGGGAAGGATTAGCGTCTGATAACTCAACGACAAGTATTGCAAATAGTTCTTAACCGTTTTGGTGGTTACGCCAATCTCTTTCGACAGCGACGTCTCGTTCAGAATCTGCCCCGTGTCGGCGGCCAGCGCCTGCTGTAGTTTCACATACGGTTCAAGGTCGCGAATCATTGCAAGGTCGCGGACATCGCGCTCCAAATAGGTGCGTACATAATCCGACAGCCACTCGTAGCGCAAATCGTCGGTCAACTGCCTGTCGGTCAGTTTCGGGTAGCCGCCAAACCGAAGGTAATACTGCCACTGCTGCGTTTTGACGGCGTAATTCTTATCGAACAGAAACGACGGCATAAACATCACATCCGCCATTCCGTTTTTTATAATTTGCTGAAACGGTGACATTTGCACGGCATTGTCGGTGCCTTGCGTAATCAACTCGGGCAACGTGAGTGGATAAAGCGAAAAAATAGAGCATCGCCCAGCCAGGCTCTCCTTCACCTTGTTGAGCAGCAGTATCTGACTTGACCCCAAGAGAATATACCGCACATCGTCGAACTTGTCGTAGGTTGCTTTCACGCTCTCGACAAGTTGCGGCATTTTCTGAACTTCGTCGAGAATTGCCATAGGATATGCCGAGTGCCACATATCGGCTGTCAATTGCCAGTACTCTGAACTTGCCACTGGGTCCTCAACCGAAATGTACTCGTATTTAGGGAAATAACGTTTCACAAACGTAGTCTTTCCAACTTGTCTCGCCCCCGTGAAAACAACGATTCTGCCTAACGAAGACGCCAGAATGTCTTGTATCCCTTGCAACATTTGCCTGTCAATCACCTGTTTCATAGTTCCTTATTTTTTTGCAAACATACAAAGCAATAGACCAACTTCCAAATTTTACGCCAAAATCTTGCACCTTACTACCAAATTTTACGCCAAAATTAAGAAGTATGGGTGCGGATTTTACGCCAATATCATGTATTAATTTAATGGCTTACAAAATATAGAGCTCTCACTATATCAATTACTCACCAATCCCCTAAAATAATCGCTCCGAATCATTTTGTCTGACAATATATACGCTTCGTCTTCAGTGATTTTTCTGTTATGGCGGGCAGCGCTATCCAATAAATTCACACCAAATCCTTTCCAGTAATAGTCATCAGCACCTATGCAGTGAAGGATTGTGGGAAAAATGTCCATTTGAAAACACCTCTCATTAACCTCAATGTTTTCTTTAATATTGGGAGAACAAACTATTAATGGACAATATGATATTTCCGTTGGTATTGGATAACCATGCTCATCCACAAAAGAAGCATATTCCATTAACATATTATGAGAAAACGTGGTGTGATCACCTGTGATAGCAATTGTTGTATTTGTCAATAAAGAATCATACTCAAGTTTCTCTAAAAATGGTGCGATTGCACTATCGGTATAATGAACTGCATTAAGATAGTTCCTCAAATTGGATGGCATATCGTTTGGCCACTTCATTGACGGACAATCCACTCTCGTAAAAGGAGCATGCATTGACATTGTTATTACATGCATACAAAACGGTTCTATCTTCAATTTCTCAAGGCGCTGTATAGCATATTGAAAAACAACAGCATCGTCTTCCGTCCCCGTCTGTCCATTCTTTGAATTTGGGAATATGTCGGAATATTCATAACACTTTGTCATCATGGGTTGATTCCATATATCATTCGCACAAGGGTCGATAATTGTTGAGTTTGACCAAAAATGCGCATAATTAGGATATCTGTTTTTGCCATATAACATACAAGCTGCACCCGAATTTAGCGGCAACATACCTGAATTTTCTATCATCTGTCCATCTCCAGAGCCACCATTTCGTGTTTGTGATTTGATTTTCGTGCAAAACAAATGGCTGTGTTTTGACCTGAACGCATTTATATTTGGTGTTACTTCGTCTCCTTTCAAATCCCTCATGTTAAGAGCCCAATTTTCAAATGATTCCACTAAAATGAATATTAAATTTCCACTCAATTGAATTTGTTTTTCATCGCTTACAATTTCTGATAGAATTTCTATCTCACGTTGCGAATATTCTACTTCCCGATTTCTGTCGAGCGACAGCTCGTAAATGAACAAGCACGGGAAATAATGAAATACAGTTCCTCTTTCCACAATATTAGGACGCTGCAAATTAGAGTATAATGACTTACCTTTTGCAACCTTCCGACCCCATTGAAATTGATTAATATCAAACCATTCCTTATTCTTATTTGTGTACATAATGTTCGAGCCATACCCTAATGTAAAATCATATACAACAAGCAAAAAACTTGTTACAAATGCTACAATAAAACCCTTTACACTTGTTTTGGGAATCAACTGTTCATTTCTTTTTTCAAAGAAAACCAATGTTCCGCAGTAAAGAGCTGTAATTGCCACAAATACAAACGCCTTCCAATTTATGTATGTCAAAATGGAACTCATAAAACCATTTAGGTTACCTGCCATTTTTATAACATCAATATCAATAAACAAAGAGCATTGCCTATAATATAAAGCATTGGCTATCAACCACAAATCAATAATAACCGAAGCAACAATCGTCCACCATTGACGTTTGAATAAAAACACAAACGAAGCAAAAAACAATGCTGGCAACAGCTTTGCAAAATAGAACGCAAGAAACTCCAATGGTGCTTGCCACAATGAACTAACTGCCACATAATTGAAACAGGCATAATGAAAAAAAACGCATTTAATAAATATTGAAAATGCGAATAGTGAGAATATTGACCAATTATTATAATTGTTACTTAAGATATGGTATTTATTTTTCATTATTGATTTCTGCTAAATTTGATATTCCTTACCAATAACACCCATTTTCAACCATCTCCAACCCTCGTGGACGGTTTTGTTGTGACGGGCGAATCCAATATTCATTGTAAAATTTTGAAACTCGCGGATTATTATCCCAACGAGTTCCTTTAATTCCAAACAATACTTGTAACCATCCTGCCAAGTGAATGGCCTGCTTTCCCATCTGCTTACAGTGAGCCGCCAATGGCATCCCGTATGCGCCGCAACCTACGAGAGCAACATCAAAATCAATCTTGCTTATATCGTCTTTCATTTTCTGAAGAGCATCGAACCACGTTGCAAATTCTGTTTTTGTACCAACTATGGATTGAACGGCCTTATAGGTTATGAGTGTAAAATCAGGCAAAACATTTTCATCTTGCCATATATATGCCCGTTTTTCGTACTGAGCTTGTATATCTTCGGCAAAAGGGTGAACAACCAAAACACGCTTTCCTTTTAAATGGCAAGTCCATGGTTTTGAATAATAAAATGGTGCATAATAACCATCCAAATTAACACGAACAGCGTTTTTCAATTGTTTGCGGAACAAGTATTCATTAACCTGATAACTGCCTAAAATATCAATCTGCTGAATTGCTTGCAAATTTTCCTGATAAAAGCGCTCGGTAAATTCTTCATTGTTTGGGAAAAAACCCGACAATGTGCACAGTCTTTCTAAAATTGGATTTTGAACTTGTAATTTGGTTCTTCGTCCATATATAAAATCTATATATCCTCGAATAGGGATTTTTGTTTCGTTTTTAATCACAAAGTCCTCCATTGTTTCTAACTCCGTTGTTCCAAATTTAGATATCAATAATGGCTTGTTTTCTTGAAGACATTGCAAGATATAGTCGTTTGCTTCTTGATTGAACATTTCCACATATCCGAAATACTGCCGCCCCTGCAGTTTTTCGTCCTTTATATCATAAAGCGGGAAAAATCGGTGGTGCAATGTCCGCAATCTATAAGCTAATGATTCTTTTATTCTTTCAAACATTATATTCTCTAATTAGTTGTCTATAAATCGCTTCTTCCGAAAACCTTTCATTCGCATAGTTTCTTAATTCGACAGGCTTGAAAGAAGAATACTTTTCCCGCATTTCTGACATACCTTTCTCTATGTCTTCCGCGGTAATTGTACCCAACAGAATGCCGTTGGAAGAATTAACAATATCGGTTACACCACCAGAATTGGTGGAAATCACAGGAATACCACTTGCCAAAGCTTCGGCCAGCGTCATTCCAAAGGTTTCGATACTGCTTGCCGACAAAACCACGTGTGATTGGTGCATAAGCCGCGCCGTCGCTTCGCGTGACTGACGTGGCAACATTTCTACAGAATCCGTCAAGTTCAAAGTTTTTATCGAATTCTCTATATTTAATTTCAATGGTCCATCGCCCACAATTATCAGTCTGTCGTCTTGTTTATTACCAACATAACTACTCCACGCTTCTATTATTTTATCGAAGTTTTTTAACGGAATAAAATTGCCAATAGCGAGAAATGTAAAATGGTCGAACTTCTGAGAATCGTTTTCTTCGAAAAACAACGGACTGACAACATTATGAAGCACACTGCATTTTTTTTCATTCACTTCGCACAATTTTGCTATTCGCTCTTTTGCAAAATGACTGACGAAAAAACTCTGCCGCGATTGCTCATATACTTTTTTTGCCAATTGTATATCGGCGCTGGTATATTGTTCGGGGCGGAAAATAAAACCTGACGTGTGTTCTGTATGGAAATATGGAATATTCAGCTTTCGGCTTATATAATTAGCCACAACTCCCCCCATAAACATTGCGTGGCTGTGAATAACATCAATTTTTCCATTGCTGTGAATATAATTCCGAACATGTTTCAAAGCCTTGCGGCACAATCGAGAATAGGATAATGCGCGAACTTTGGGGATATACACATTTGTAGCAAGGCGCATGGTAAGTATGCCATTGTCGTTTTCTTCCGAATATAGTTCTTTTCTACCAGAAAGCGTGTCACGGAATGTGCCATTGATATAAACGTGCAGCACTGCAACCGTATGGCCGCGCCGTTGCAACATACGTGCCTGCTCCTCTATGAAACTCCCTGCTATGGGGTTTTCTGCATTTTTATACCATGACGCCACTATAAGAATATGCATACTATCTGCCAATTATATTATGAGCAACAAGTTTCAGGCAAGTTACGACATTTTTGAGTGATAGTCGGTTTTTCAGCATTAATTTTGCAATACTATACGCCACACCGAACTGACTATTAGTCCGCGCCATATACAAGTACATATTCAGTTTCGAGTCACGATAGTTCTCAAAATCCTTCTTCGCCAGGTATTTTGAGAAATGTTCCCAGTAGTTATTCTCCAAATCGTTTATTGCCGACATATAACGTTCCACATCTGTCATTTTCACCTTTCTGCTCCCAGCAATCACGGTCGATTGTTCGTGCTGAACTGCCACATAACCTTGCACGTTTAATTGTCTATAAGGATAGTGTGCCAATAATCGGAAAAACAAATGCGTATCTTCCCAAAGCGAAAAACGAGTATCAAACATATTTTCAGCAAGAAAACATCTTGCTATTGCCGCTTGACATACGCCAATAACGCGAAAATTATCAAACAAAAATTTTAGGATATTCTTTTCTCCATTTGGCAAAGGTTCTGCAAATTGACGTTGTTTGCCATTGTGCTCAATAAGCGCATTGTGGAAATACAGGCAGGGTTCATTGCCATTATCCGTAATCACCAGATTTAAGTCGTTCAGGAAATTATAAAGATAATAATCGTCGCTATCAAGGAATAGTACATACTCTCCAACCGAATGTGCAATTCCTTTATTACGTGCCGCGCTTCGTTCGGCATTTTCTTGATAAATGTATGTTATTCGGCTGTCGCTGTACTGCGAAACCACTTCTTTAGTGTTGTCGGTGCTACCATCGTCAACAATTATCAGTTCCCAATCGACAAAAGTTTGACCCAAAACCGATTCAATCGCCTTCGGCAGGAAGTCGGCACGGTTGTAGGTTGGTATGATAATGGAAAAACGCATATTATCCTTTCAATTTCATTTGCCTTAATAAATGATAGCCTAAATCCTTATAATATTTCAATGGTTGTTTCGGATTGCTTTTTAATCGTTTCCAAACAATCTCCCAACCTTTTCGCCAACGGTTATTCCAGAAAAAACGGAACTCATCATCGAACCAGGCGGCATTCCACATGTGTATGGCATAAGTATTAGCTGTAGAAAATGTCTGTGGATTGGCGGAATCTGCCTTGTTGAATGGCATTGGGCAAAACGCCGTGTGCGGAAGAAAAACATTTCCGCCAATTTTCTGTGCTGCGTGGTTGTATTTTTTGAGCCCTTCAGCCATAAAAATTGGCGTGATAACTTTGGGTATCTCAATGTATTGGTATGTGCTCAAATCTGACTCCGTCAATCTTTCATATTCAGCCATACATTTCTTTAAAAGCGGGTTACCTTTCTGTGCACCAATCACAACTGGTTCAATCATTCCGTTATCGGCAAAATTCCAAAACGATTCATTATCAAGCAAATCGTCAAACTTTCGCAACAGCAGCACATCGGTATCTAAAAAAATACCACCTTCTTCATATAGCACCTTCAGCCGAATATAATCGGTAAGGAAAGCCCATTCCCTTTCTTTCAAGGCCTTTTGTGCAAAAGGTATTTCAAATGCCGTGTTGCCAGTGTTCCATAAACAAAACTCATAATCGGGCAGGACGGTATGCCACGAATCAATGCATCGGGCAATCAATTCGGGATAGGGCTCGCCGCTGAACCAACAATAATGAATCTTTTTGGGTATCATTTGAATAACCTGTTTTTTAGACTTTTAAATAATTCTGTATTAAATCTCTTTATCAGGCGAATATGAAACTTTAGTTTCATTCGGCAAGGTATTGGCGGATTCAAATATTTCCATTTCAGCATATTCCGATATGTAAATTGCCTCAACCAACGGTCAACAATCCAATCGTATTTGGAAATCTCAAGGTTACGGCCATCGTTTTTGGCAACGGCCCTGAAGTGCCGCACAATATTCATGTTTTCCTTCAATCGCAACCTTTCCAAATCAAGCGAGCCTATGTTTCTTGTGGTTCTAGCGTGCTGCCGCCAATGATTTAGCGGCTCGTAAACATACGCCACTTTGCCCAACAACGACATTTGAGCAAAAAACAACCAATCGCCGCAAATTTTGTAATTGTCGGGGAAAACGATTTTGCTGATATTCTCTTTCTTGAAAATCACTGAACTTGTGTTCGATACAATGTTTTTGTATGCGTGCATTTCATAGAAAAACGACTTCCCATCCATAATAAAATCATGGTTGAGCGTTTGCCCTGTCAAATTTGACAGCCAAATTGTTGAATCAGAAAAACTCTGTCCGTTTTCATCAACAATATCGCTTTTACAAAACACCAACGGAATGTTATTGTTTGCCCTAGAAATCAATCTTTTAAGAAATTTATTTTCACAATAATCGTCGCTTTCGGCAATCCATATCCATTCGCCTTTCGCCAACGACAGTCCTTTTCTCCATTGAGAAAAAAGACTTCCGCTGTTTTTCTCATTATAAACAATCTGTGCAACGTGGGGATTATTGCGGTACGACTCAATGATATCTTTTGAATTGTCGGTTGAGCAGTCATCCAAAATAATCAATTCATAATCATCGTACGTTTGCCCCAATATGGAATCAATGCGCTGTTTCAAAAACTTCGCGTGGTTGTAATTGGGCACTATGATAGAAACTGACGGCTGCACGTTATTTGTGAATTAAGTTATAGACAACGCCTCTTTGAATGTTCCAAATTCCTTTGAAATCTCTGGATTTCAAGAATAACCAACTAGATATGAAATAATATTTTAGGAAAACAATGATTTTCCTCTCCTTAATGGCATTTGTGGCAATTTTTGCGCTAAAAGACTTTCGCCTTAAGAAGTAATATTCTTTAACTCGGTTTTCCAGGGGTTGTAAAAAAGAGTAAAGCGAGAACAATCTTAAATCCATATTGATTTGCGATAAAGCAGACCATGTACTTAAAGAATGCACCCTATATGCAGAGTTAATTATTTGTGGCATAAAACAACCGCCACCATGCTTGCCTAACAAGAAACATAATACGGCATCACATGTTATAAAGTTAGACGGAATAGACATGAAAGCTGTTTTTTCACATTCAAAATATTTTCTGCGGAACATAATCGTTTGCGTCGGTGGATTATTTGTTGTCATCAAATCGTAACTGGTTAGCGATTTGGAAATAGTGGTTTCTTTATTTGGGTCGTTTAATACGTTGTTGTTTTCATCAACGACTTTTGAATCGTGAAAGCACAACACAAAGTTTTCATCTATGTCACCATCCAAAAAATCTACTTGTTTTTGCAGTTTTAAGGGGTCGCACCAATAGTCATCGCCTTCGCACATGGCAACATATTTTCCTTGGCATTCCGAAAGAACTCGTTTCCAATTACCTGCTATGCCCAAATGGCTTGTTTTAGGCAATAGTCTTATTTGCGGGTATTTTCTGGCATACTCTTCGCATATTGATAAAGTATTGTCTGTTCCGCTGTCCTCTCCAATAACAATTTCGTAATCGAAATTGACTTTTTGCATCAGAATGCTGTCCAAACACTGGCGAATGTATTTTTCTTGGTTGTATGTAACAACAAATACAGACACTAATATATTTCTTCTATCTCCCATTTAGCAAAATACTTTCTTGTAAATACGTACAATATACAGCTGTATCTTCAACCCTGCTTTATAAATTATGTTACTTGTGTGTAAAATAGCTTTTTCCAAAAAACTAATTTTTATTTCGATAGGAATAACGCGAAAATGCTGCCGTATCATATTGATATAAAAGTCATCGAAAAAAACATCGTCTCCTTGTTCTTTACTAAATCCACCTGACGAAAAATGGGCAATCTTTTGATTTATGAAAACATTCTTTATTTTTGGATTCAAGAACCATTTCAAATTCAAATCATGGTCGGCTCCAATTTTATATTTTAACGTATAGTTACCAATCTTATCAAAAATTGTTTTTCTGTAAAATATGGCCTGGTGACAACGATTATACTCTAAAGTATATAGTGTCCATTCACCCCTATTTTTATCAGACAAATCAGATTCAACATCACCATATACCACATCATATTTGTCTATTTCAGAACTAAAGACAGATTGCAACACATTGTTGTTGAGAAGCCAATCATCACTGCCAATAAAATAAAGCCATTCGCCTTGAGCTTTTGCTATGCCTTTATTCATGGCATCGTATATACCTTTGTCGGGGTCAGAATAGAACTTTATACGCTCATCATTGTACGACTTTACAAGTTCACATGTGTTATCCGTAGAAACACCATCTATAACCAACACTTCGAAATCCCGCATAGTCTGGCATACAATGCTATCAATACAACGAGTTATGCAAGAAGCGGAATTATATGTGGGTATGATTATGGTGAGTTTCATTTATAGTGGCGTTCGTGAACAGATAATTAGTGAGAGCATAAAGTTAACTATTTAAGGTTTCAAACAGCCAATTGGCACAACATAAACGCCGTCGGGGCGGCGGTAGGCGTACTTGCCCACACCAACCAACACCATTTTGAACGAAGGTGTCTGCATTCGCGTGATGTCGATGATTTTTTCTAGTGAATGAAGGTTTTTTGCGCCCACATCGATTGCCGAATCGCCACCCAACTTTATCTCAATCAAACCATACGAGCCGTCACGCCTATGCAGTACCGCATCACATTCAAGACCATTGGCATCGCGATAGTGATACAAAGAGCCGTCCATTGCTTCGGCAAAAACACGCAAATCGCGAACGGCCATTGTCTCAAAAAATAATCCGAATGTGTTTAAATCGTTTAAAAAGTCCTTTGGCCCTATACCCAACGCAGCCACACCAATTGACGAATCGACAAAATAACGGGTGTCAGATGTGCGGATGGCTGTCTTGCTGCGTAAATTAGGATTCCAGGCGGGCATATCCTCAACAACAAATATTTTTTTCAGCGCCGCTATGTATGACGCCACAGTATCAGTATCGGGTGCGTTGCCGTCGTTGGCCTGCATATCGGCTGCAATAACCGAATAGTTGACGGCCGCGCCTTGATGTCGTGCATACGAGCGCATCAAAGTTCGAGTTCTTTCAGGCGAACGTTTCACTCCATCAACGCGTGATATATCGCTTGCAACAATGGCATCGAAGTAGTCAAACGCCTGGTCAAGCGCCAAACCACCTTTAAGAAACGTTGCTTGCGGCCAGCCGCCACGGCAAACCAAAAATGCCAATTGCTCAATGTCGATTGCGCATTCGGCGAAAATCTGCTCGGGCGCATCAAACAAACCTTTCAGGCTGATGGTTCCGCTCGATTCTCCTGATTCAAACAATGTCATTGTTCGCATCATCAACCGCGTAATTCGGCCTGTGCCTGTATGCAATAATTGCTCGGAAGGGACAGGCACTGCTGACCCCGTCATTATGAATTGCCCGAATGTATTTCGCTCATCAACTTCAGAACGCACGGAATCCCATAGCTCGGGAATAGTCTGCCACTCATCAATCAAGCGTGGTGCGGCACCTTCGAGCAACAAGGCAGGATTCATTTCGGCTATTTGACGGCTTTGCCTATAAATGCTCACATCGCCCAATTTAAGTATGCTTGCAGCCTTTTGCTCGGCAGTGGTTGTTTTTCCACACCATTTGGGGCCTTCAACCAAAACCGCGCCCTTCCCTTGCAGTTTTCTGTCAAGCATAGGGTCAACAATCCGCGCTCTATAATTAATATTTCCCATTTTTTGCCGAAATTCAAACTCTCGCCTTCTTGGTGCAAAGATATTGTATTTTTATTGGAACACAAATATTTAGAATTTTTATTCGGGAGTTTGCGGAATTTTTATTCGGGAGTTTGTGGAAATTTTGTTCGGGAGTTTGTGGGAATATCATTTTGCCATTTGGCAGAAATTACCCTTTGTGTTGTCAATAACCACCAACTCATACTCGCAACCAATCGTTTCGGCAATGTCGCGTTCCAACTCTTCAGAGATTCGCGGCGTTCGTGAACAGATAATTAATGAGACCATAAAGTTAACTATTTAAGGTTTCAAACAGCCGATTGGCACAACGTAAACACCATCTTTGCGGCGGTAGGCGAATTGGCCGCCAGTAACTATCATTAAGAAACTCGGTTCTCCCACTTTCTCGGTATCAACTTTTTTTTGCAAGGCAAGCAAATGCTTGGCACCTTCTTCAATCTCCTTATTTCCTAATTTCACTTCCACTGCTGCCCAACGATTGTCGTGCAGACGAATTATAATGTCGGCTTCCAATTCATTTTTATCGCGATAATGAAAGACTTCGCCGTCAATAAGTTGCGAATATATACGCAAATCGCGTGTGACAAGCGACTCAAACAAGAATCCAAAATATTTGAAATCATCAATAATACTGTCGGCATCGGCACGCATAACGGCAACAGCAATCGATGGGTCAACTAACTGTCGTTTGTCGGAAGTTCTTATTGCTGTTTTAGAACGAAGCGAAGGTTTCCACGCAGGCACATCTTCGATTAAAAAAATCCTTCGCAATGCGTTTAAATAATCGTACATTGTTGTGTCAGAAAACATCACGTCATTTGCCTTCACATCTTCCAGAATGGTTGTCTGAGCCGCCATTGTCGAAATATTGCGGGCATAAGAACGGAGCAACTGCCTAACACGGTGCGGATTCCTTTCAACACCATCGGTGTTTGATATTTCTGTATTTATAACGGCATCAACATAATTGCGGGCGATTTGAGTTGAATAACTTTGTTTTGCCACCGCTTCCGGCCAACCGCCACGGGCAATGATTTTTGCTATGTCTAAGATATTCAAAACGTTTTCGCCAGAAATCTCGGTTGGCTTTTCAAACAATTTGGCCAATGATACACTCCCTGATGACTCCCGAGACTCCCACAACGACATCGGGCGCATTTTAATGCGTGCAATCCTCCCTGTTCCTGTGTGACGGGGTTTCGCTTCATCGTGCGGAGTCGATGAGCCGGTAAGTATATATTGTCCCCATTCGCCCGTTTGGTCAACATCGAAACGTACCGCATCCCACAAAACCGGTGCTTCCTGCCATTCGTCAATCAGACGAGGCTTTTCACCCATAAGCAACTGACTTGGCATTGAGTCAGCCAACTGCCTGTAATTCATTCCTCTGTCGGGGTCCTGCATATACAACACACTATTTGCTATATGTCTGCCCACCCAAGTTTTTCCACACCACTTCGGTCCTTCGATAAGCAAGGCGCCCGCTGTAGTCAGCAATTGCTCAGCCAAACTATCACAACAACGTGGGTAGTAATTTTTGATTTCCATCACATTTTTATTTGTACAAATAAAAACAGAAAATCAACATTTTCCAAATATTTTTTGGAGAGTTGGCGGCTTTTTGTTTGGAGAGTTGGCGGCTTTTTGTTTGGAGAGTTGGCGGCTTTTTGTTTGGAGAGTTGGCCGAATTCCATTTAGCCATTTGGCTGAATTTGATTTTGCCATTTGGCTACATTTTAGTTTGGAATTTAGTGTAGCAGGCATATTGTGCGTCTATGATTTTTTCTCCGCCCTTAAAACTCCTTTTCTGAAATATGGTGGTTGCAGTTCGCCGCCAAAGGGGAAAATCATGTAGCCATCCGATGCTTCAGTGCGGAACCCGTTGCTGGCCAGCAGAGCCGACATCTCATCGAAATCGCTGTTGCGGTGGTAGGTGCAGCATGCTATTTTTACGTTTTTCCTATCCGACAGGAATTTCATACTTGCCTTAAGCACTAAATGCTCGTAGCCTTCAATATCCATTTTTATGAATAAATGGCCGGAATCCTCGTTTTGCAATAGCGTTTCCAAGGTGATGGAATTGTCTGAGTCTTTGTCCGAAATGTATTTCCTGACAATTGTTACCTTGTCGGCATACGGTTTGAATGTGGCGCTCAGCGCGTCGGCCCAATATGGGTTGCTTTCAATCAGATAGGCCTTTTTTATTTTTTCGATGTGCTCCAGCGTAAAAAGAGCTTCGGCGCAGCCTATGTCGAGTAGCACGTCGCCGTCTTCCACTTTAATTTGCTCCGATTCGTATTTGTGAGGTTCTTTCTCGCGATAGCCTCCGCCCAAAATACATTCATTTTCAATAAAATCGCGGTATGTTGCAATAGCATTTTTCAAATTCATCTGCATCGGGAAATAGAGCCTTTTTCCATTGTGAACCACGTATGGCATGCCGGTTTCCAAATCTGTTTCAGCCACTATCGGGCCGGCAATCGATTTATTTTTTTTGTAAGGAAAAATCAGGTCGTCGGAGGTTTTTATGTGGTTTAACTCATTGCGGTATTGGTCTTGCAGCTCAGGATTGACCATGTAGTAGCCAAGTATATTCCGCCGCAGGTGATTCATATAGACTCGCGCGTCGTTATCCACAAAATTGTCCTGTTTGTACTTCAGTGTCTCAATCTCTTTGTAGATATCGCACCGAACCAGGCAGCAAATGTTTTTTATCAGCCAGAAAATGCGAGAGTTACGTATGTTAGCCATAGTTATATTATTTCGGTTTTGTGAGGAAACATTATGCTACCCCAACCAACATTCCATTGTGCGCACGACTTTGAGTCGGGGATGTTTTCGTCGTAAGTGTCGATGTCGAAATTGAACAGAGATATCAATATGTCGAAGTCGGTTTGTCCGGTTTTGTAATTGCCTGTGCCCACCGAGAAGGAGATGGAATACTGCCCGGCGGCAAGGTTGTGGTCGAGCAGAGTGAATCTGATTTTCTTTTTTTCGTCTTTGTTAATGCTGAAAAACTCATCGTTCGACACGCTGCCAATAGCTGCTCCGCAGGCATCGGCAATGGTGGCGTTTATTCGGCAGTCGGCCACTGCTTTGCGGGCTTTTATTTCGAAAACAAACGAGATGGGCTCTTTAAATGAGAAGGAGCACTTGTTTTTTTCAATAGCTGCAGTCATGAAAGCGACAGTTTTTTCTTGTGGCAGATTGTCTTCGGTGCAGATGGTTTTTTGAGTTACAACATCGTCAACTTTTGTTGCCAGATAGTGCCCGATGGCATTTTCGGCGGTGCCGCAAAAGTCAATCATTCCATTTTTCAGCACGTAGCCAGTCTTGCACAAATTGCGGACTGCGCCCATATTATGACTCACAAACAGCACCGTTCTTCCTTCGCCCTTGCTTACATCCTGCATTTTGCCGATGGCTTTTTTCTGAAATTCGGCATCGCCAACGGCCAGAACTTCGTCAACCACAAGAATCTCGGGGTCAAGGTGGGCGGCAATGGCAAAGCCAAGGCGCACGGTCATTCCGCTGCTGTAGCGCTTCACGGGTGTGTCAAGGTAGCGCTCGCAGCCTGAGAAATCGACAATCTCATCGAGTTTGCGGGTTATCTCAGCGCGAGTCATTCCCATAATGGCGCCGTTCATATAGATATTCTCGCGGCCAGTCATTTCGGGGTGGAAACCTGTGCCCACTTCAAGCAGAGATGCTATTCGCCCTTTGTATTTTATGGTGCCAGTTGTGTGTTTTGTAACACGTGAGAGAATCTTAAGCAGCGTGGATTTGCCAGCACCGTTTTTACCGATAATGCCTACCACATCGCCTTGCTCAATCTCCATATTTATATCCTTCAGCGCCCAAACATACTCTGAGTTGCCTTTGGTGGCGCGATCGTTTGTCTCGCCGATTTTAAGGTACGGGTCTTCGCGGCGCAGCACGTTCATGGTCCACCAACGGTTAAGGTCGTGGCTCAAAGTACCAGTGCCAATCACCCCCAGACGGTATTGCTTCGACAGGTTTTCTATTTTTATTGCGGTAGGCATGTTTAAGTTCTAAGTTTTTGAGTTTTAAGTTATAAGTTCCTGAGTTTTAAGTTATAATGGACGCAATGCTTGCGTCCGTTTTTCAGTTTACCGTATACGCAGTTTATATTTCAAATTTCAAAATAACGTTTTTCAGTATTAATCTGTTACGTTTTTTGACACATTTAGTTTTCTTTTCCATCAAACCATGCCCGCACCGCGTAAAGCGGAAGGTTGATTACTGTACTGTTTTGCTTAAACGGAAGCAACGATGTTTTCACTGCCACTTCGGGGTTGTGCTCTTTGCAGAACGAACCAAACGATTTGCTTTGAAGATTCTTGCCCGATTTCGCCTCGACAGGAATCACATGCTGTCCGCATTGCACAAGAAAATCAATCTCTTGGCGCGAATTCTCCTTGCTGTAATAGAATATCGGAAGTTCGGGAATTTCTTTCAACTCTTGCAGCACATATTGCTCGGTGAATGCGCCCTGATATTCCTCAAAAACACCATCGCCAATCACCACGGAATCGGCACTGGTGTTGCTCATAGCGCCAAGCAGCCCGCAATCGAGCACAAACAATTTGAAAGCCGAAAAATCTTCGTAGTACTGCAGCGGCATTTCGGGCTTGCTGACGCGGTTGACTTTGTACACCAAACCTGCATCGCACAACCATTGCAGAGCAATCTCGAACTCGCGCGCCCTTGCGCCTTCCTTCACAACTCCATAAACGAATTTTTTGTTCTCTTTTGATAGTTGTCCGGGTATCGACCTGAAAACCATGCTTATACGCATAACCTCGCGCGGTGGCGCGTGTTTGCCGATATCTTGAATGTAGTTGTTCAAAATTTCGTTTTGCATATCGCGAATAGTCCACATCGGCTCTCCATCGATATAAGCCTGCACAATTTCTGGCATTCCGCCCACATAGAAATAGTGCCGCAGACAGTCGAGCAACTGCTCGTGGATAACAGCGGCTGTCGGCCAATCCTGCTCTTCCAACACTTTGACGAATGCATCTTTGCCTGTCGCCTTCAGAAATTCGGCAAACGACAACGGGTACATCTGCATTGTGTTGACCTTGCCAACTGGGAACGAAATGCCCTCGTGCAGCATTATGCCCAACAACGAACCCGCTACAGCGATATGTTGGTCGGCGGCATCTTCACAGAAATATTTCAGCGCTTGAATGGCGCGCGGCACCTCCTGCACCTCGTCGATTATTATCAATGTCTGACCGGCAACCACGGGCACTTGGGTTATGACCTCAATGGCTTTTAGAATCCGCTGTACGTCGAAATCGGTGAACAGGGTAGCCATTCGGGACTCTCTGTCGCAATTAATATAAGCAACATTTTTGTAAGCCACCTCGCCAAAATGTTTCAAGACCCAGGTCTTGCCAACTTGCCTTGCACCATTCAGAATCAGCGGTTTTCGGTGCTTGCTTTGTTTCCATTTCAACAAATCCTGCAAAATGCTCCGTTCCATAAACTTTTAGTTTAATTTGCTTGCAAATATATGAGAAAAGACCTGCTGATATACAATAACTTCACATTTTATGTACATCTTTTTACCAAAACTTCACGTTTTATGTACGTCTTTTTGCAAAATCAGCACATTTTATGCACGAGTTATAGTAAAAATCTAACTTCCAACTTCTATCTCTTAACTCTTAACTCTTAACTCTTAACTTTTAACTCCTAACTCCTAACTTCTCACACCGTATCCATAAAACTCTTCTCTATCTTATTGAAAATCATTATTCCGACAAGAATCAGCAGAGTCATCAGCGCAAAACTGTAGCCGAGCCAGCCCCACGAGAAAACGCCCGTTCCGAGCGCGCCGTATTTGAACGTCTCAATCACCGATGTCATTGGGTTAAGTTGGATGAGCCACTGCTTGTCGGCGGGAATGCTGTTGAGCGGATAGATGATTGGTGTGGCGTACATCCAAAGTTGCACGCCGAATTGCAGAAGAAACGTGAGGTCGCGGTATTTGGTTGTGAGCGACGAGAATATGATGCCAAAACCAAGACTGATACCCGCTGTCATCAGAACCAAAAGCGGAAGAAAAAGCAAGTAAATGTTAGGCTCAATATCGGCACCTGTTGCAAAAAAATAGATGTAGATGACCACAAACAGCGCAAACTGAATGGCCAGCCGCACAAGATTCGATATGGTGACCGATATGGGAACAACCAATCGCGGAAAATAGACCTTGCCGAACACGTTTTGGTTATCAGTAAAGGTGCGCGAGTTACGGTTCAGACAATCAGCAAAATAGTTCCAAATGATGATGCCGCTGAAATAGAACACCACGCCAGGAATGCCGTCGGTTGAGATGCCAGCCAGATTCCCGAACACAAACATAAACATCACAGTTGTCAGAACTGGTTGCAGCACAAACCACAGCGGTCCTAAAATGGTTTGTTTATAGAAAGTTACAATATCGCGTTTGACGTACATCCGAATCAAATCGCGGTATTGCCACAGTTCTCTCAGATTGAGATCTAGCAAACTCGACTGCGGCTTTATGATGGTGTATGTGAGGTCGTTCTCCATTTTCACTAATTTGTATGCGAAGGTAATAATTCTAACAAAAACCTCTGCTTTGTTTTTGTTTCCGTACAAAATGGTTCATTACATAAAAATTACGCGCGCGAAGACAAATAAATTTGTTTAATTGGCAGTTAGTTTTGAAAATGACGGAAATGAGCAAACGGATAATGTTGATATTCACATTTGTGGCAATGCACATGGTGGCAATTGCACAAACGTTGCCGTTTCCTGCAGAAAAACTTGCCGCATGGTTCTCCGCCGACAGCGTCCATCTAACCGCCGGAAACTACGTTGACACGCTTTATGACAAGAGCGGTCACGAACGCCACGCCGTACAACTCACTGCCGGCAGACAGCCTGTCTGGATTGAATCTGACGAATACACATACAACCAGCCAACATTGTATTTTGACGGAAACGATTTTCTATCTTCAATTTCACAAGATTTATTTGAACAGCCTAACACCTTCTTTGTCGTCTGGAAAACCGACAGCGACAAAACTGCCATAGGTTTTACCGGCTCGAATGATTCCCAAAGGAATCAATTGGTTGCCGCAAGTTCCAATATTTATGTTTACAGTGGAAAATCATTATCCTCATCAATAATGAAGGCTCCGTTTAATTACTCCATTATCCAGTCGTTTATTTATGGCGGCACATCATTCATCTCGCACAATGGCGGAAAAATAGTAAGTGGAGATGCTGGTAATTTTTCTCAAAAGGGAATAGTTATCGGAGCAGATGGAAATGGCAAATATGGAACCATCGGAAACATATCCGAACTTATTTTTTTCAACGGAACCCTGTCGTCATCCGACTCGGCTTTTGTTATGGAATACCTGCTGGACAAATACACATGGAAAGAACTGTGCGTAGACCAGAGATTCTCTGTTGACTATGGTTTCAAGCCGGTGGACTACACTCCGCCTGGCTGGGCCCAGTCTTTCCTGTGGGACGACGGCAGCGACAGTCCGCAAAGAACTATCAGCGATGAGAAAATCCA
>JAFVGW010000009.1 GCA_017474765.1 Salinivirgaceae bacterium
CCGAACACAGAAGTTAAGCCCTTCGGCGCCGATGGTACTGCGCACAGTGGGAGAGTAGGACGCCGCCCGCCTTCAGCGAGCCCCGATTCCAAAAGGAGTCGGGGCTCGCTTCGTTTATGGCGGCGGTGTGTGTGGGCGGGAATCGCGGACGGTAGGCTCAGACGCTTGCCGCCTTGGCGCGGGAGCGGGAGAAAGCCTTCCCGCAAGCGGCGCGCCCGATGAACCATCCCGCAGGCAGGCATCACCGACGCATTATATTTTGTTTGCCGAAGCCTGCAGATTTGTCCGCTTTTTGCTTAATTCCTATCGAACTAATTACTTTTTAAGCGATGAAACATATTATAGAGAACTTTGAGCAGCTGAAAGCACTTGAAGGCAAGGAGATTGGCACGTCGGACTGGCAGACGATAACGCAGGAACAGATTGACAAGTTTGCCGATGTTACGCTCGACCATCAATGGATTCATACCGATGTTGAACGCGCCCGTGTCGAATCACCATTTCACAGTACAATTGCCCATGGATACCTCACAATTTCGCTCTTGCCATATCATTGGGAACAGGTTATCGATGTGCAAAACTTGAAAATGCAGATAAATTACGGCATCGAGAAACTGAAATTCGGACAGCCCGTGCTTACGGGAAGCGATGTCAGAGTGCACGCTGATATGCTGTCAGTCACTGACTTGCGAGGTGTTGTCAAAGCTAGCATTGGTATCAGAATGGAAATAAGAGACTGTCCGAAACCTGCATTTGAAGGCACAATTATCTTCGTTTACCACTTCAACAAATAAAAATGCAAGTAAGTGTTGCACATAATGAAAAAATGTAAATATTTGGTGCCGATAGCGACCATTCGTTATCGGCACAATTATTAACAGAAAAACAACACTATATGGGCAGTACAAACAAACCACGTGTCATCAAAGACTTCGACAAAATCAGCGATGAGATGCGCGACCAAGTGAAAGCGATGTATCCTGATGGGTTCAACGCCTATCTAATCTCGTTTACAAACAAAGAAGGCCAGCTTTGCTGCGGTCTGCCGTTCGAGACCGAAGATCGTATGTACCTGCTTCGCATCAACAACGAAGACACTGGCAACATTGATGATGATGACTTTTTTGACGATGGCAACAAGGGTGATGATTTGGACGACAACGTCGATTTCAGCAGCATCTCCGACGATTCGGAACCCGAAGATGACAGTGCATCGTCGCTGAACGACTCGTTCTAAAAAGGGGCTATCTCCGCACTGATAATCGGTCAACGACAAAAAACTATACAAAGGCTCTGTTTTTCAGATGCCTTTTTCTATTTTTGCTGATACCAAATAATTATTTCGAAAATGGAGAATAAAGATTTCATTGTAAAATCGTTGGGCAAGGGCAACGTAGAATCGCCCCTGGTTCAGACTCTGGCGAAGACGGCCTACGACTTCACCACCGACAACGATCGTATTCTGTACGACAACTCACTTGATTACTTCAAAAAGTGCGGTAAGAGTAAAAAAGAGCCAATGACGCTCGAAAAGGCCGGTCCGCGTAAGTCACTTTTCTTTGAGCCCGCCAAAACAAAAGTTGGCATTGTTACCTGCGGCGGTCTCTGCCCGGGCTTGAACAACGTCATCCGAAGTCTTGTCAACCACCTTTACTACCGCTACGATGTGAAGCGAATCATCGGCTTCAAGTATGGTTATGAGGGACTTGTACCAAAATACAACCACGAGATTGTGGAACTGACACCAAAACTCGTCGACTACATCCACCAGTCGGGCGGTACCATTTTGGGCTCGTCGCGAGGCAACCAGGATGTGGAGCAAATTGTTGATACTCTCGATATTATGAATATCAACATTCTCTTCTGCATTGGCGGAGACGGCACCCTGCGCGGCGCTCACGCCATTCATGAGGAGATTGAGCGGCGTGGTCTGCGCATATCGGTGGCGGGTATTCCAAAGACTATCGACAACGATATCAGCTTCATTGAGCGCTCGTTCGGTTTTGAGACAGCATTCTCAGTGGCCAACGACATTATCAATTCAGCTCACAACGAGGCCAAAGGCGCCTTCAACGGCATTGCTCTGCTGAAGCTGATGGGCCGCGACTCTGGCTTCATTGCCGCCAACGCTGCGCTTTCGACGCAGGAAGTGAATTTTGTTCTAGTTCCCGAAATGAACTTTGAACTTTACGGACCGTACGGATTCCTAAAATGTCTGCGCAAGCGCCTTGAAACCAAACACCATGCTTTGGTTGTTGTGGCCGAAGGTGCGGGGCAGAACTTCTTCGACGCCAAAGAGCAAGAGAAAGACGCATCGGGAAATATTAAGAAACACGACATTGGTGTTTTCCTGCGCGACAAGATAATTGAAGAATTCTCGGCCAAGAAATTCCCGTACGCCCTGCGCTACATCGACCCGAGCTACATTATCCGCAGCGCACCAGCTAACGCCAACGACAGCAAGTTCTGCAACATTCTGGCACAAAACGCTGTTCACGCTGCAATGGCTGGCAAGACCGACTTTGTAGTGGGCTACTGGAAGCACCAGTTCACCATTGTGCCAATTCCAATTGCCGTTGCCGAGCGCAAGAAAATCAACCTTAACAGCGATTTCTGGTGGAACGTGCTTGAAGCCACGGGGCAGCCGCAGTCGATGGTGAATCCTTGAGAAACGAAAACATCACATCACATTAATTCAAACAAAAGGGACGAATGAATTCGCCCCTTTTTTATTTTGCCACGATGGTCTTTATCTTGAGAGAAACACCAACAAAAAAAGCGAGCCTTATGGGTTCGCCTTAATTGTATCGTTAAGAGACTGTATTATGCCTTGTGCAATTTCTCGTCAGAAACTGTCAGTTTCTTTCTGCCTTTTGCACGGCGGGCTGCTAATACGCGACGGCCGTTTTTGGTGGCCATTCTCTCACGGAATCCGTGTTTATTCCTACGCTTTCTCTGAGACGGTTGGAATGTTCTTTTCATTGCCATAATATATTCCCTTTCTTATGTTTCGTTATCATTTTTATCGGACTGCAAAAGTATGCTTTTTTTTGAATGCGACAAACAACGTGGCATTTTTTGCCGTCATTTTTTGCATATAGTGTCCGCTGCCGACAATTGCAGACGCAATGCGTCTCTGTAGCAGGCACTTAGCAGCTCGCCCTGAACCGTGCAGACATTCAATTGCAAAGTGGTTAGTTGGCTGATTACCGTCACCAACGGGAAATTGTAGAAATGCTGCCGTTCCCAATCGCGGTTGTAGATGCGCTTGTTAAGGCGAAGTACGTTGGTGTTCAGGTTGGCATCGACAAAAGCTGCAAGCCACAAGTCACCTTGCGGCACAAGGGCCGACATTTCGCGGTGGTAGTCATCGATTTTGCCATGCAGAAGCGCTGCTTTTTGCCGCTTGCGCCCTAGCATGAATCGCCGCACCGAGTTAATCTCGACATTCGACTGCACTGGTACCAGATTGATGAATAGTGATGAATCTTGCAGCATTTTCTTGCCTTCGACATATACTATAAGGTCGCGTTTCAGGTCATCGACAAAGCTAATCATGCTGTCGCTCTTGCTGGTAACAACTGCAGCCTTTTGCCTGATTTCCAGCAACGCCGAATCACCATTGCAAAGTTCGCTGAGCTCAGAGTAAATATGATGATTTCGGTTTTGCAGCGTAGTAAGCTGAATCTGCGCTTCCTGATTCGATATGGTGAACGACCGCAGAATGGGCCTGTGGACCATGCTGGTTAGCATACCTATCACAATAAAAACGCTGAAAAGTACTATCGGGAACCATGAGTCGACGCTGGTCTCGTAGAACCTGCGGCGCATGGCCAGCATCAGCAGTGACGCAAGCAGCAGAAACGAGCCGCCAACGTAAATGAGCACCTTGTTGCCGCCCCAGTTCACCATGAAGAATGTTAAACCCATCAGGAAAATGAAGAATCCGAGAATGCTCAACACTATTATCAGCCCGATGCGGTTTTCCTGGTTATCCTTGAAAATAACGAAAAAGAGCGGTATCAGATAGCCCAGATTGAATGTGAAAAATCCTACAAGAAAGAGTACTTTGCCCGCCACGAAATCGAGATTCATAAAAATCGTGCCGAGCAATAAAATGAGTGAAGAAAGATATCCCCACACTAAAACGTTGTGTTTCATAAAATTAAATATCCAAAATGCAGCCCAAAAATAGTGCAAAATTGTGTATCGGAAAATAAAAATCAATCTTATTGTGTTTTAAACGGCCAAACAATATATATTTGAAGGTGCTTTGGCGCGTTTTGCGTCGATGACTATTAAAAAACGTGTAATATGAACTCTGTACTTCTATTCGCTCTGATAGTGATTTTCGGTATCATCCCCTTCGGGATAGCGTTTCTTCGCGTCATATACAAAAAGACCATCGTCTTCAAAATCGGATTGGTGATTTTTCTTACAGCAATGTTTTGCTCAGTTGTCGCCTATGCGGTTGGCTATTATGGGTTCATGTCGTTAGTTTGGGCAGTTCCATTGTGTTTTGCGGTTTTGATGCTGAGCAATGTGGCAACAAAAAAATACTTCCAGAGGCCGATTGTCAGACTTCGCGAGAAGATTGACGAGATGGGGCGCGGTGTGTTCGCTGCCAGCAAAAGCGAGACCAAGCACAAGCAGGACGAGATTGGCGACATCTACCGTTCATTCAAGAATCTGGCTGTCAATCTGCATAATACGGCTTTGTTTGCCGATGCCATTGCAAACAACAACTTCGAGCATGAATATCAGATGGCAAGCGAAGACGACGAGCTTGGCAAGGCTCTGACCAATATGCGCGACGAGTTGAAAAAAGCAAAAGCCGCTGAAAAACAGCAGGCTGCCGAACAGGAAAAAGAAGCCTGGACGGCCAACGGAATCGCCATTTTCAACGACTTGCTGCGTCAGGAAACATCGAATCTTGAAGCAATGAGCCGCACATTCATCAGCAAACTGACTGATTATATTGGTGTTGTGCAAGGCGGGGTGTTCATCATCAACAACGATGACCCCGAACACGTGAAGTACGAACTGAAAGGTGCTGTGGCCTACAATCGCGTAAAGCACAACGAGAAAGAGTTTGAAGTTGGAATCGGCCTTGTGGGGCAGTGCGCCTACGAAAAAGCGCCAATCTACCTGAACGAGATTCCTGACAACTATATGGAAATCACATCAGGCCTTGGCGAAGCAAACCCGAAATACATCTTGCTCATGCCAGCCATCATGAACGACACGGTTTATGCAGTCATCGAGTTGGCATCGTTCTCAAAAATAGACGATTACAAAGTCAATTTCCTGACAAAAATCAGCGACGCACTTTCTTCAACCATTTCGATGGTGAAGATAAACGCCAGCACCGCCAAGCTGCTCGAAGAGTCGAAAGACAAAGCCGACATGCTTGCCGAGCAGTCGGAAGTGCTGAAACAAAGCTTTGAAGAACTTAGGGCCACTCAGGAAGACCTTGCACGCAAAGAAGCCAAGCTGCGCGAGCTGGAACAGCGCTACAATATCAAGCGCGAAGAAGTTGAAGATGAATAACACTCAATCGGGACATAAAACAAACCCGTTGCATCGGTTGTATGCAACGGGTTTTTATTTTGCCGAATGACGATTGGCCGCAAGTTAGCGCTTGCGCGACAATGCGTCGTCAATCTGCTTGCGGTACAGCTCGTTGAGCGGCAGGCCGTAAACAACAGTCTGCTTGGGAATTATCGATTCGCGGCTCATGCCAGGCACAGTGTTGATTTCCATAAAGTAGAACCGACCTTCTTTCTGCAGATAGTCGATGCGGACAACGCCCGTGCAGCCGAGCAAATCGTAGATTTTTGATGTAAGAGCCTGACACTCTTTCAAATCGGCTTCCGACAGGCGGGCAGGCGTAATCTCTTCCGACATTCCAGGTGTGTATTTGGCTTCAACGTCGAAGAACTCATTTTTGCTGACAATCTCGGTTGGCGGAAACACAATCGACTCTGTATCAGTCTTGAACACACCGCAAGTGAACTCGCCACCCTTGATGAACGGTTCAATGATAATCTCGCTGTCTTCGGCGAAAGCCTTGTCAATAGCGGGTTGCAAATCAGCAGGTTGCTTAACCTTTGTCACGCCGAAACTTGAGCCGCCATTGTTCGGTTTCACAAACATTGGGTAACCGCAGCGTTTGCTAATCTCGTCGAGCGAGTATGGTTGGTTGCGGCGCAGCAAAACGGCGTCAGCAGTCAGAATGCCGTACTCCTTCAGAAATACTTTGCAAGCGAACTTATTAAATGTCAGAGCCGATACGAATGCGCTGCACGTCGTGTAGGGAATGTTGAGCATATCGAAATATGACTGCAGCATACCATCTTCGCCAGGTGTGCCGTGAATGGCCATAAAAACGGCGTCGAAAATAATTTTCTTGCCATCGAGCGCGAACGTAAAATCGTTACGGTCAATGGGATAAAGGTTGTCGCCAATCTTCGCGTTCCAACTCTCGCGGGTTATGTAAACAGTGTAGGCGTTGTAGTCAGAACTAATCACCGATGCAATCTGCTCGGCGCTGCGCAGCGAAATCACGCTCTCTTTAGAGTATCCGCCGCAAACTACTGCAATGTTTTTCTTCATTATATAAGTTTGAAAATAAATAACTTGTGTTCTTGACAAAGTGTCATTAAACCATCACGAAAAGTATATTTATATGTGCAATAATCAAATTTTTTTTACTGCATAAAACATTTTCGCATACAACTGCAAAAAATAAATGTTACCTTTACAATTACAACTAAATATCATTTAAAATGAAACGAATAATACTAATTGCCTTTGCCTTTGCCTTTGCTTTCAGTGGCATCTTATTTGCGCAAGAACCTGCCGTCAAACAAATGGGGAAGGCTGATTTTCTGGAGAAGATAATGAATTATGAGAAAAATCCTGACAAATGGGTTTATCTTGGTGAAAAACCATGCATAATCGACTTTTATGCCGATTGGTGCCGTCCGTGCAAGATTGCATCGCCCATTCTTGAGGAGTTGGCTGAAAAATATAAAGGCAAAATTGATTTCTACAAGGTAAATACCGACGTTGAAAGTTCGCTGAAGTCAGCTTTCGGCATACAGAGTATACCCGCATTTTTATATTGTCCGCGAAACGGTAATCCGCAAATGTCTGTTGGTGTGGCACATACAGCGGAAGAAACCAAGGCAATGTTTGTCAAAATAATTGAGGATTTTCTTCTGAAATAGCATCCAAATTTCTTACAACAACAGTGCGTTTGTTGTTGGTAATAACGAAGGAAAACTTCAACACCGACGAGGCAAGGAAATAACCGAGCGGAGGTGCTTCAGAGTCGCTGGTCGCCAAATTGCTAACAGGATTGGTGAATGGCGGTTGGGTGTTGCTGAAATTGGTTTTGAACTGTTTCGACAGTCCGAAGAAATACTCATACACAGGCTCCGACAATGAACAGATACCCACCACAACAGAATCACCCTCAACGAAATTGTGCGGAATTGTCATTTTGAAGACACGTGACAGGTGGGTGTCCTCAAAGAGCCATAACGAGGAATAGTCGTTGAGTTTTTTGCCGTTTTTTTCAACCTCAACCCGGTAATACTGCAAGGTATCATCGCTTTGTGTCGAATAGATTGATACATAATAACCTATGGTGTCGAAAATAGTGTAGCTGTCCTTGTATTCAACAACAATAGAATCGGCATAAGCGGGAACTGGCATCTTGTCAATGGAACTGATGTTCTGCCCATCAATTTCAACTGTCAACAAATATCGTGTTCCGACAGTTCCTTTGATTTCAGATGTTTGGTAAACGCCTTTGCCACTGTTTTCAAGCAACGCAGAATTGCCTTTGTCATCGCGGAGCCACACAATGGCATCGTCAACATACTCGCAATCGCCTTCGCCATCTGCTTTTACTGACTTCGACACAACAACCGTTGCCATCGAGTCGGCATCTGTTACGCGCCCCTCAACAACGTACAACTTTTCTCCATTGCCGAAAACCATTGAATCAGATGGCTCGTAACAACTTGTGGCAGCGATAGTTGCAAAAATGCTTACAGTCAGAACCGATATGATTTCACGAATCTTACTCATAACCGCTGCAAATATACATTGGTGAATTGGAAATATGGGTATTCGGAGAATTGAAAATTGGTGTTGGGGATTGGGTGTTAGTGTTAATGTCAGTGTTTTCTGTTTATGTTATTTTTGCGAAAAATTTGTTTTTGATGGGAATTGCTTTGCCAAACGATTTTGAGACGCGGATGCGCGGGCTGATTGGTGCCGATTACGACCGTTTTACAGCGGCGCTCGAACAGCCTTTGCCGACAAGCATACGACTCAACCCGCACAAAAACAGCACTATGGCTGGCATAGGTGATGTTGTAGGATGGGAGTCGCAAGGGCGCTATCTTTCTGAGCGACCAGTTTTTACGCTCGACCCGATGCTGCACGCCGGCGCCTATTACGTGCAGGAAGCAAGTTCGATGTTTGTCGGGCACGTATTGCGGCAAATTGCAGGCAATGAGCCAGATATCCGCATTCTCGACCTATGCGCCGCGCCGGGTGGTAAAAGTACGCACTACGCCTCGCTCGTTGGCAACGGCGGACTGCTTGTTTGCAACGAAGTGATTTCGAGCCGTGTTCCCGTGTTGAGTGAGAACCTGACCAAATGGGGCTGCCCCAACGCCATTGTCACCAGTAATGACCCGTCGGACTTTGGCCGCCTGACCGGATTCTTCGATGTTGTGGCTGTTGACGCACCATGCTCGGGCGAAGGAATGTTCCGACGCGATTCAACCGCCATTAGCGAGTGGAGTGTGCCCAACACCCTCATTTGCGCCCAGCGCCAACAACGCATTGTGGCCGATGTGTGGGATGCGCTCAAACCTGGCGGCTACCTGATTTACAGCACCTGCACCTTCTGTCCCGACGAAGACGAGGACAATATGGCGTGGATAAAATCGATGTTTGCGGCCGAGCCTGTCGAAATCAGCATTGCAGCCGATTGGGGCGTCACGCCGATTGAGAAAGACGGCTGCACTGGCTACCGCTTTATTCAGCACCTGACGCGCGGCGAAGGATTTTTCTGCTGCGTCTTCCGCAAAACCGACGGCAGCACGGCAACACCTAAAAAACTGAAAACCAAACTTTCACCCGTTCCAAAAAAGTTGGTTCAGCGCCTGAACGAGATGACAGACGGCACCGCTTTCGACTATTATCTGCGGAACGACATCGCCATTGCCGTGCCGCAAGCCATTGCCAACGACGTGCTGACTGTGGCTGATAGCCTGAATGTCAGGAAGATGGGAACGACCATGGCGCATATTTTTGGTGACAAATTGGCGCCCGAGCACGATTTAGCTCTGTCGTGGGTGCTCAACCGCCAGATGTTCAGCTCTGTGGAACTTTCGCAGCAAGACGCCTTGCGCTATTTGCACCGCGACAATGTCTTTGTTGCTGATGCACCCGTAGGGTTTAACCTTATAACATTCAAAGGTTTGCCGTTGGGTTGGGTGAAAAATATTGGCAACCGATGGAACAATCTATATCCGCAGAATTGGAAAATCAGGATGAGCGTAGAGTGATTGGTCTTTGCTAATCCGATTCAATCACTTCTCGCGGAAATAAATCTGCACCGGAACACCTTGAAGTTCAAAGTTTTCGCGCATTTTGTTCTCAAGGTAGCGTCGGTACGGGTCGCGAATGTACTGCGGCAGATTGCAGAAGAAGGCAAACTGCGGCGACGGCGTCGGCAACTGCGTTACATATTTGATTCTTATGTATTTACCCTTCACTGTCGGTGGCGGATAGTTGTCGATGGCGGCCAGCATAACCTCGTTCAGTTTGGCTGTCGAGATTTTTTGGCGGCGGTTTTTGTAAACCTGCATTGCCGTCTCAACGGCCTTAAACACACGCTGTTTGGTGAGAGCCGAAATGAACAGCACCGGCACATCGTTGAAGGGCGCCAGTTTGGCCTTGACGGCAGCCTCATACTCTTCCATCGTGTTCTTTTCCTTCTCAATCAAATCCCACTTATTTATCAGAATTACAACGCCTTTGCGATTTTTGACAATCAGGCTGAAAATGTTCAAATCTTGCGATTCGAGTCCCAGCGTGGCATCGATAATCAGGAAGCAGACATCCGATTCCTCAATGGTGCGTATGGCGCGCATAACTGAATAAAACTCAAGGTTTTCCTCAACTTTGTTCTTCTTGCGCAGACCAGCCGTGTCGATAATATTGAACTCAAAACCGAACTTGTTGTAAACGGTGTTGATTGAGTCGCGGGTGGTGCCGGCAATGTCGGTCACAATGTTGCGGTCCTGCTCGAGCAGGGCGTTGATAAACGACGATTTTCCAGCGTTCGGGCGGCCAACAACGGCAATGTTTGGCAGGTCGCAGGCCTCGTCGGCGGGTTTGTTGCGGTCGAATTTGGCCACAATGGCATCCAGCAGGTCGCCGGTGCCGGAACCGTTTATTGCCGAAATGGCGTAGATTTCGCCCAGTCCCAGTGAGTAAAATTCGCCAGTAAGATATTGTCGGTCAATGTTATCCACTTTGTTGACGGCCACCACAACCGGTTTGCGCGATTTGCGCAGAAGTTCGGCAACATCGTCATCAAGGTCGGTTACACCGCCAGTAACATCGGTCAGGAAGAGAATTACATCTGCCTCATCGACAGCCAGTTTCACCTGCTTGCGGATTTCGCCTTCAAAAATGTCGTCGCTGTTTGTGACATACCCGCCAGTGTCGATAACCGAAAATTCAAGTCCGCCCCACTCGCACTTGCCGTAGTGGCGGTCGCGGGTGACGCCTGCGGTGGCATCGGTTATAGCCTGACGGCTCTCGACCATCCGGTTGAAAAGTGTTGATTTGCCGACATTTGGACGGCCGACGATTGCAACAATGTTCGCCATATTTATTTAGGATTTAGGAGTTAGTAATTAGGAGTTATTTATTTAGGATTTAGGAGTTAGTAATTAAGAGTTAGACGTTTGGTCGTTCCCTTGTTTTTTTGCGTTTCTCTGTTTCTCGATTTTTTCACGTGTGGTTTTTGTGGTGCTTGACAGCATTTTTACAAGTTCAATTGCGTCAGGTGCAATGTCGTTGTATTCTTCCACACTTATTGTATTGGTATCTTTCATTAACGAAAGCCAATAACAAGTTTCGTTCGCTTCCTTCAGTGCAATGTACATTTTGTTTAGAAAATCCAGTTCCGATTGGGCGAATTTAGCCTCCGAAACCAATGCTCCAATGGCAGTACCGCTTCGCAAACATTGCCTTGACATATCATACTCATTACGGGAACGGATTATACGATAAAGATTTACGATTTTTATCGAGAAAGAATATGCCTTATCATATGTGACATTTACAGCCATTAAATCTTAAATTCTATCTGTTAAATCCTAAATCCTACATTCTAAATCCTAAATATCGGCGTAGCCGAAAAATTTCAGGTTTTGGTCCTTGTCGCGCCAGTCTTTCTGCACTTTCACCAGCAATTCAAGAAAAACTTTGGTGCCGACAAACTGCTCAATGTCCTTACGCGCCTCAGTACCAACCTTTTTCAGCGCAACGCCCTGGTGGCCAATAATAATGCCCTTGTGCTGCTCGCGCGATACATAAATTATTGCCCTAATGCGTGTAAGTTCCTGACCTTCTTTGAATTCGTCGACCAACACCTCGCACGAGTAAGGAATTTCTTTTTTGTAGTTCAGGAAGATTTTCTCGCGGATAATCTCTTGAACAAAAAAGCGTTGCGTGCGGTCGGTGAGTTCGTCCTTGTCGAAGTAGGGCGGATTTTCGGGCAGCAGTTCCTTAATCTTCTCGAAAACCTCGGCCGTGTTGAATTTGTGCAGCGCCGAAACGGGATAAATGTAGGCGTTGGGCAGCACCTCGCGCCACATCTGAATTTTTGCCTCGAGTTCGGCTTGGTTGCTCAAGTCTATCTTGTTGATAAGCAGGATAATCGGAATATTTTTCTTGCGAACCTTCTCAAGATACTCGCCGTTCTTGTCGAACGTTTCCACCATATCTGTCACATACACAATAATATCGGCATCGACCAGCGCTGTATCGACAAACTTCAGCATTGCTTCCTGCAACTTGTAGTGCGGCTTCAGAATGCCCGGCGTGTCAGAGTAAACCATCTGAAAATCATCGCCATTGACAATGCCCATTATGCGGTGGCGCGTGGTCTGCGCCTTGTTGGTGATAATAGAGAGCCGCTCGCCCACAAAGGCGTTCATCAGCGTCGATTTGCCGACATTCGGGTTGCCGATAATATTTACAAAACCTGCTTTATGTGCCATCTCCTGAAAATTTGCGGCAAAGATAGTTGATTTTGGGCGAATTCCGTAGATGGCAATACTTGATATGAAAAATGATTCCGAGAGTTTTCAAATTACCATATTATTTAATGTCAGCTCTCTCAAAAACGCGACATTATTGTTTGAGAACTAACCAATTTTTGTAGTAATCGAAAAACAGGTTGTCTGAATAGCCGTAATTGTCGCAATTCTGTAGTGTAAAATATTTATTTTCAGTGTATTATTAAGTTTTTCTAACCTACTGTCGGCAAAAACTTATTTATGGCATATTTTTTGAATCACCGTGCGCGAAAAAAAACTATTTTTGCACGGTTGTTTTAAAAATAAACTAAATTAACCAAAGAATTGGTTTTTAAGAGTTTATGGTAATTAAGACAATAAGTTTTTTTGATTATTGAGTTAAAAAATAGCGATAAATGGAAATTTCAGTATGGACATTATTGGTGGTGGGGCTCGGAACGGTGTTCTGCGCGCTTCTATTAATAATAGGTATGGGAAACCTGCTCATCAGCGTGGTTAACCGATTCTTCCCCGAAGAGGAACCAAAGGCGCAGACCGCAACAGCAGTGGCCGCTGTCGCCCCGAACATCAAAGCAGCCATTGAGTCGGCCGTGAACACCATCACTGCAGGCAAAGGCAAAGTTGAATCAATCGAAAAAATTTAAAATATGAGTAAAAAGGTAAAATTCAGTCTGGTCTTCCGCGATATGTGGCAGTCGGCCGGAAAATACGTGCCGCGGGTTGACCAATTGGTAAAAGTTGCGCCCGCAATCATCAAAATGGGCTGTTTCGACCGCGTTGAGACCAACGGCGGTGGCTTTGAGCAAGTGAACCTGCTTTACGGCGAAAACCCCAACAAGGCCGTGCGTCAGTGGACAAAACCGTTCCACGAGGCTGGCATTCAAACACATATGCTCGACCGTGCGCTGAACGGTATCCGTATGAACCCGGTTCCGGTTGACGTTCGCCGTATGTTCTACAAGGTTAAGAAAAAACAAGGCACCGACATCGCCCGCACTTTCTGCGGCCTGAACGACACCCGCAACATTATCCCGTCAATCGGCTACGCGCACGACGGCGGAATGATTTCGCAGTGCTGCCTTTGCATCACCTTCTCACCGCTTCACACAATTGAATATTATACAAAACTCGCTTTCGAACTCATTGAGGCCGGTGCCGACGAAATCTGTCTGAAGGATATGGCCGGAATCGCACGCCCCGTATCGCTTGGCGAGATTGTGAAGAACATAAAGGCTAAATATCCGAACATCACCATTCAATACCACGGACACGCCGGCCCGGGCTTCTCAATGGCAACCATTCTGGAAGTCTGCAAGGCTGGCTGCGACTACGTTGATGTTGGTATGGAGCCGCTGTCGTGGGGCACTGGTCACGCCGATATTTTGGCTGTTCAGCCGATGCTGAAAGATGCTGGTTTCGACGTTCCTGAAATCAATATGGACGCCTATATGGAAGTTCGCACAATGATTCAGGAGATGATGGACGACTTCCTGGGCTACTACATCCCGGCTCGCAACCGCCAGATGAACTCGCTGCTGATTGCACCGGGTCTGCCGGGCGGAATGATGGGCTCACTGATGACCGATTTGGAGACAAATCTGGAAAGCCTGAACAAATGGAAAGAGAAAAACAATCAGCCGAAACTCTCTCAGGACCAACTGCTTGTGAAGTTGTTCGACGAGGTTAAATACGTTTGGCCTATGATGGGCTACCCCTGCCTGGTTACGCCTTTCAGCCAGTACGTGAAGAATATGGCGCTGATGAATGTTATTCAGATGGAGAAGGGCAAGGAACGCTGGTCGCTCATTGCCGACGACATCTGGAATATGCTGCTCGGCAAGGCTGGTAAACTTCCTGGCCCAATCGCACCTGAACTCGAAGCCAAAGCCAAAGAGCAAGGCCGCGAATTCTTCACTGGCAATCCGCAAGACCAATATCCCGACGAACTCGACACCTTCCGCAAGGAGATGCAGGAGAATGGTTGGGAACTTGGCGAGGACGAGGAGGAACTCTTCGAGTTGGCTATGCACCCGCAGCAATATCGCGCTTACAAGAGCGGCAAGGCCAAAGCCGATTTCGAGGCCGACCTTGCAAAACGCAAAGCCGAAAAATGTGCTGGCAAGGGAGGAATCACTCTGCCACAGACAGTTACAGTCGATGTAAATGGCGAGAAATATAAAGTTGTGATTGGCGAGAACAATGGTTCTGCCGCCCCTGCACAACAAGCAGCAGCCACACCCGCAGCCGCTGGCGACACCACAGGCGCCAAAGAACTCACATCGCCGCTCGAAGGCAAATTCTACCTTGTGAAATCATCGAGCGACACTGCAGTGAAGGTTGGCGATACCGTGAAAAAAGGCCAGACCGTCTGCTACGTTGAGGCAATGAAGACCTTCAACGCCATTGCAGCCGAATGCGACGGCACCGTTGTTGAAATCTGCCTGACAAGCGGCGCAAGCGTGGCTGAAGACGATGTTCTGATGAAAATTAAGTAATTAGCTATGAGCGAGATATTTGAGAGAATATACAATATGACTGCCATCAGCAACATTATTGCTGAACCGCAGTTTCTGATAATGTACGCGCTCGCGTTTCTGCTGCTCTATCTGGGCATCAAGAAACAATACGAGCCGCTGCTGCTCATCCCCATCGCCTTTGGCGTGTTGATTGCCAACTTCCCTGGCGGCGGTATGGGCGTGCTTGGCGCCGACGGCGAAGGCCTTGTGCACTACACCAAAGACGGCGTTGAGATGGCGAAAAATGTCTACGAGATGTCGCTGCCCGAAATCGCGCACGACCTTGGCATTATGAACTTCATCTACTACGCTCTGATTAAGAGCGGATTACTGCCGCCAATCATCTTTATGGGTGTGGGCGCTCTCACCGACTTCGGTCCGATGCTGCGCAACCTGAAACTTGCCATTTTCGGTGCAGGCGCACAGTTCGGAATCTTTGCCGTGCTGATTATCGCAAGCTACTGCGGATTCTCAATGCAAGAGGCTGGTTCACTGGCCATTATCGGTGGTGCCGATGGCCCGACCGCAATCTTCACCACCATCAAACTAGCGCCGCACTTGCTCGGCCCCATCGCCATTGCAGCCTACTCTTATATGGCGCTTGTGCCTGTGATTATTCCGCTGGTTGTGAAGTTGACTTGCTCTGAGAAAGAGTTGAAAATCAATATGAAAGAGCAAGACAAACTCTATCCGAACGCCAAAGAGTTCAAGAATATGCGTGCTCTGAAAATCATCTTCCCGATTGCCACCACAACCGTTGTGGCCATTCTGGTTCCGACAGCCGTTCCACTTGTTGGTATGCTAATGTTCGGTAACCTGATTAAGGAAGTTGGAGCCAACACATCGCGCATTTTCGACGCCGCTTCGAACGCCATAATGAACTCTGCCACAATCTTCCTGGGCTTGTCGGTTGGCGCCACAATGACTGTCGATGCCTTCCTGAACCTTCAGACTATCGGCATTGTGGTTGGCGGATTCTTCGCCTTCGGCCTGTCAATCTTCGGCGGCATTATGCTGGTGAAACTCTTCAACTTGTTCTCGAAGAAGAAAATCAACCCGCTGATTGGCGCAACTGGCTTGAGCGCCGTGCCAATGGCATCGCGTGTTGCCAACGACATTGCGCTGAAATACGACCCGCGCAACCACGTGCTCAACTACTGTATGTCGAGCAACGTGTCGGGCGTGATTGGCTCGGCAGTGGCAGCAGGTATTCTGATTGCTTTCCTTGGTTAGGATTTGATTGTTAGACAAATATGCAAAAACGCTCTTGAATTTTTCAAGAGCGTTTTTTTGATTGTCGGAAGGTCAGAATTCAATCCGTTCCAATCTCAACAGTTCGATTTTGTTTTCAATACCGCCGCCATAGCCAGTAAGGCTGCCGTTTGCGCCTAAAACCCTGTGGCACGGAACAATAATGCAAATCGGGTTCCACCCCACCGCGCCGCCAACTGCCTGCGCCGACATTTTTTCAATGCCGCGATTTTTGGCTATTTGCGCGGCAATGTCGCCATACGTCATAGTTTTGCCGAAAGGAATTTGCCGCACAATTTCCAATACATCTTTGCGGAAAGGCGTTGCGTTGTCAATCCGAAATTCAGGCATAAAATCTGGCACACAGCCCGAAAAATAAATATCGAGCCAGCGGCAAGTTTCCCGAAAAATCGGCAAATCGGTCTGATTTGCAATTGATTTGCAATCTTTCACAAACTGCAGTTCGGTAAGCACTTTGCCGTCGCTGCAAAGAAGCAGATTGTCGAACGCGGCAGGCGTGGTGTATGTGGCGGTGAAGGTCATTTCTTCTTTTTCTTCACTTCGGGCAACTCGCTGTACATGGCCTGAACCAAATCGGTCAGAAAGTCGCGGTTATCGACGTTATCGACAAGTAGCATTTCTTTGGCGCCTTCGTATGGCAGTTGCAGGCGGGCGTCGGGCATTTTGGCGCGCGCCGCCCTGACGGGCTTCACCAGAAAGCGGTTGTCGTAAATGCCGCCCACAATTTTGTCGCGGTAATAGATAATGTACTCGCCCATCATTTGGCGGAAAGTAATTTCCTGCAACCCAGACAGTTGCTCGAGAATAAACTCAAGATAATCTTTGCTCGATGGCATAAATGGTTTTGTTTTAAAGTTTTACAATGCCGTTAAATCATTTTCAAGACAGTAATTATTTGCAAAATATGAAAATAGATGCAAAGTTTTGCATTTCCTTCTCTTTAATTGCCCATTTTACTTAAAATAAACTACTTTTGCCTTTACTTTTACCAAAGTGTGTTTAATGACATGAAACATATATTCAAAATATTGGCAATTCTCCTGTTGCTCCCTATTTTTCACGTTAATGCTCAGACAGATAATGAATTTTGGTTTTGCGTACCGCAATTGACAGCACAGCACGAAAAAGATGAGCCAAAACTATTCCTGACTAATGCAACTGACAGTCGTATTACTGTTACGATTGAAATGCCACGTAATACTACGGGGTTTACAAAACAAACGTTGACTGTAGAACCGTACTCCCAAACTAATTACAACTTCAAAAGTTATTTTAATGATGAAAGTCAAAAATACGACAGACCCAATATCATTGAAAGTGGTTTGTGTGGTGAGAGTTGCGAGATTACCAATAAAGGTATTCATGTTACAGCCACTGGATTGATAACTGCATATCTGCAACGAGGAAATACCAACAACTGCGATATATGGGCGTTGAAAGGGAAAAACGCATATAATGGAGCAGATGGAAAGATTGAACCTGAAGAAGATATGTTTATTGTGCCATTGGAAGATATTGGAAACTGCGACAAAGCGCACGCCGATAGAATGAAGAAAGACTGTGGAGACAATAAGCCTGCTGCGTGGTATGCCGTTGATATTGTCGCAGTTGAAGATGGTGATGTTACCGTAACGTTGCCTACTGATGCCCAAGGAAACATCACGTTGAAAATTGAAAACTGGGGAACGAACGATCCTACACGAACGTTTTCAATGCAACGAGGTCAAACGCTCAATCTTCAGGCGGCCAGTCAAGATAAAACGGCAAAATCAGGCGGTGGCATTGTTGTGAAATCGACAGGCAAAATTGCAGTTCAGTGGAAGGATGACTCACTATTGGCAAAATATGTGAATGAAGAAGGGGGCGGTAAAGGAACAAGTTGGGACGCCGCAGGCGACCAACTAGTGCCTGTAAGCTTGGCGGGAACGGAGTATATTGTGATGCGAGGGCAATTGGGTGATGATTATACCAATGGAAATAATAATACAAATAGAATGCATGAAAACGTCTATTTTATGTCAACCGAAGAAGGGGAAACTACTGTGGAGTTTAAAACTGATGCAGGTGATGTTATTTCAAGTAAGACAATTGACGGTGTAGGCGCATGGGGAAAACAGTTGTTGAATAAATACAATATCACAAAAGATATCAACGATAAAAATTACAATGCTGTATATATTAAATCAGATAAGCCAATTATTGTTTGGCACATTTCGGGAAGTAGTGGTGCTGAAGTTGGTGGTGCTATATTGCCAACTATAAATGGTTGCACAGGTTCGGAAGATGTTTCTGTTTGTAGGTCAACGACATCCAGTTTCGGATTCTGGCTCAATATAATGTGTAAGCAAGCACATGTTGAAGATTTCATAGTGATTTATAAAGGGAAAAATTATCGTTTGCCAAAATCTTGGTTTAAGGAAATACCAGGAACTGGGTGGTGGTATCTTAAACGTGAAAAAATGAAGTTTTCGTCAGAGCATTCTGACAAAGTGGACATTGTTAATATTTCTATTCAAAATGGTGTAGAAGTAATTACTAAGGTTGGTGAAGAGAAAATACCAGCAGTAACCACAGGTTCTGTTGTTAGAGTTAGAAACACAACAGGAATATTCCACCTTGCAGTAATTAACGGAGATAACTCGGGTAGTTGCCAATACGGCTATTTCTCTAATTTTGATGATAATACGGGTAGTGCCGTCATAAACGATGCGCTTAATGATATTGAATCAGAATATAGTAAATTCTGCGATGGTGACACTGTGACTTTGGTTGCCCGTGGCGGATTGAGTTATGCATGGAAGTTTATCGACAAGGACGGATTGGGATATCCAGCTAGCGAAACATTTATTACACCTCAAGCTGCCCAGATGATTTCTGACAAACCTAAGGTGATACCATTTGAAGGGTTTAACCAGTATCAAGTTACAATTCAGCGTAGGTGCTATTTAGGTACAAATGTCGATACAACCATAAATGTCTGGGCATTAGGTTATCCACGTGCTAAATCGAAGTTTGATATTGAAACACTAACTGAATGTAGTCCAGCACAAGTGGTGTTTACTAACCAAACTAACGAAAATGGAAAACTTTTCGATTATACGTGGACTTTGAGTGGCGGCGATTTGGCAACGCCATATAAATCGACAAACAAAAACTACGGAGCCGATACCCTGACGTTTACCAATACAAGCGATTCCAAACACACTTATAATCTGACACTTGAGGCATCGTTGGGTTCAAACTGTCCCGACAAATCAGCCCCGAAGAGTTTCTGTGTGAATCCGGTTATCACAGCGAAAATCAGTGCCGACCCGGTGAAAGGCTGTACGCCGCTGGCGGTAAAGTTCAAAAACGAATCGACCGGACCTTACACGAAAATACTTGTCAACTTTGGTGATGGCACAGGTTGGATTGACAGTTACACTCCGCAAACCACCACAATAAACCATACTTATACCAATCCAAGTATCTATGATACAATATATTGTGCGCGAATCAAGATATTTGATGAGGTGAATGGCAGTTGCGACAGCGAGGATTCTGTGAATATCCGCGTGTTCGGAAGGGTGAAATCGCAATACATAATCGACAATACAAGCGACTGCTCGCCGCTGACAACACGAATTCAAAACATATCGATTGGCGATGAGCATAATATCACTTACACTTGGAGTTTTGCTGCCGGAACTGTGAATAATATTCAAAAGGAAATTGTAGATGGAAGTTTTGAATATTTGTGGAATGGTGATAAGGTGGAAGGAAGGGTTAGAAACGACAGACCATATACCATAACATATAAGAATACAGATGCCAACCTGTCGAGACACTTTATACGGTTGACTGCAACACGGCAAAATGTTGATAATACAACGTGTGCGAGTGTTACACAATGGGACACAGTTACAGCTTTTCCGGAGTTTACGGTTGATTACAAGGTTGAGCCAAAGTTTATATGTGATTCGGCGGATGTGAGTTTTAAAAACTTGTCGTCCGATTTGTCAGCCGAAACCCATTTCTATTGGTATATGGGCGACGGCACAACCGAGAACAACCATGGCGAGTTTCTGCATACCTATTATCATACCTTGCCCGAAGTGCAGGAGTATGAGACAAAACTTATTGGTGAAAGCAAATATGGCTGCCGCGACACTGCAAGCAACGGAATAGTGGTAATGCCATATTTGAACCCGAATTTCACAATCGACAAGGCCGAGGGATGCTCGCCGCTTTATGTTACGGTGATAAACAATTCGCCGGGGCATTCATACAAAGAGAATCCAAAATGGGAAATTGATTGTGCACCATGCACTTACACTATTGTCAGCGGTTCGCTCGATGATAAAGCGGTTATCAAATTCGAGAATCGAACAGGTAGTCGCAAGGATATAACAATTTCTTTAACAGAAAGTTATCGCGATGTGAATATGACCTATGACTGTCCGAAAACATTCAGCCGCACAATTGTTATTTTTCCTGAAATCACGGCCAGCATTGCATCAGATAAGACTGAGCCAGTGTGCGACGGAACAACCGTTTCGTTCACCAACAGCACAATATTCACAGGTGTGACAACATCGCCCGCCGATTATCGATGGACTTTCGGCGACGGAGCCACACTGAATAAAACCGACAATTCAGCCACTACACATATATATAATAATACAACCGGCTCAACAGCAACCGCTCCTGTTAGTTTCACGGCCACTCTTGTTGCCTCGGCCTACGGCTGCTCCGATACTGCAACGGCGACAGTTGATGTCTATCCGCCAGTGGTGGCCTCCTTCACCAGCGACAACTACAGCGTTTGCGCTCCGGCAACGGTAACGCTCAGCAACAGTTCCACTGGTGCCGGCAAGTTTGTATATAGTTTTGCCGATGGCACTGCCGATTCGGTGAAGAACGATATGTCGGCGGTGACATACACCATTGTGAATACCGACCCGAACCAGATAGCCGTCCGTCCGGTAACGCTCACAGCATCGAACGGTGAGTGTAGCGCTACAATTACCAAGAATTTCTACGCCTATCCGGTGATTGTGCCGAAGTTCACTCTTTCGCAGACCGAAGGTTGCGGCCCCATTGAGGATGTGGTTCTCGACCGTTCGGCCACAACGGGTGCCAGCACCTATAAGGTGGATTTCGGCGATGGCATAACCGATGAAACAGACAATGCGCAGCTGAAACATACTTTTGTGAACAAGACAGGTGACGACGTTGCCTATACAGTTAAACTCACTGCTGCCAACAGCATCGGCTGCGATGCCAGCACCGAGCAGACAGTGACCGTGTTCCCCGAATTGGCGGCGGCTTTCAGTTTCGAAAAGGCTTCGGAATGTTCGCCTGCCGATGTGACGCTGAAAAACAACTCGCTGAATGGCAGCCAGTTTGTGTGGTCGTTTGGCGACGGAACAGCATCGGAGACCAAGACCGACAAGGCCGATTTTACTCACAACTACAAGAACAGCAGTGCCGACGGCAGAAGCATATCGTCATACACCATAAAACTTGTGACCATTGATGGCAAGCACCCCGTTTGCCGCGATTCTGTGACACGGACCATTCAGATTTATCCGCAGGTGATTGCGCAGTTTGCGACCGAGAATGCTGAAGGTTGCTCGCCGCTCACCACAACGTTCACCAACCAGTCGAAAGGCTACGGACAGACCTACAGTTGGGACTACGACCACGACAACCGCCATTCGGCCGAGACCGCTGAAAGCCACACCCACACATTCGACAACATTGAGGCCGAGGCACACACCTATAATGTGAAACTCACTGTTACTGACATAAATAACTGTCAATCAGTGGCCACAATGCCTGTTAAGGCATATCCGCACGTGACGGCCGATTTTGCATACGTGAAGAGCCAGACTTGTACGCCGTATCCCGTAACATTCAGTTACCCGACATCGGCGCTCAACGGCAACCGCTTTGACTGGGATTTCGGATTTGGCGGCAACACGGCCACCAAAACCGACAGAAGCACATTCGATTTTGTGTTCGACAACGATGCGCTTGACGAAGTCAAAACCTATACAATAACATTGGTGACGACCGATACCACAACGGGTTGTTCCGACCGTACATCGAAACCGATTGAGGTTTATCCGCAGTTGAAACCCGCTTTCACTCAGGATATTACCGAGGGGTGTAACCCGTTGCCGGTTGCATTCACCAACCAGACAACAGGTCTTGCCGACTATTTGTGGGAGTTTGGCGACAGCCAGTCATCGTCGGAGGCAAATCCGAAGCATTTGTTCAAGCATCACGAACTTTCCGACCAGAATTATACCGTTGTGCTGAAGACAACACAGACGGCCACTGGTTGCGAAAAGAAAGTAAATCAGAACATTACAGTTTACTCGTATGTGCTTGCCAAGTTCGGCATCAACGAGACTGAGGATGGCGCCAACGGTGCTGCCAATGGAATTTTGGGAGGTTGCACCCCGTTTGATGTAACAATCACCGACTCGTCGCGACTGATAAGCACAGGCACATGGAGTTGGGATTTCGGCAACGACAGCACATCAACCGCCCGCCAACCTAGAAGTCTGCGCTACACCAACGATGACAAAGATTATCCGCTTGAAAATAAGAACTATACAATAAAACTTGTGGTAACCAACGACCACGGTTGCAAGCACGACACGGCACAGGTCATTTCCGTCTATCCGCGTTCGGTGCCCGATTTCACTGGCAACTTCACAGGCTGCGAGCCACTGACGGTTGCGTTTGAAGACAAATCGGTTGTTGATGAAAAAACACAGTATTTCTGGACATTCAGCGATGGTTCGACAATTGTGGACAAGCCGCCGTTCAGCAAAACATTCCACAACTACGACTACGAAAACAACAAGAAATACACCGTCAATCTCAGAACCACAACCGAGTATAATTGTAGCGACGAGATTACAAAAGAGATTGAGGTTTATGCCAAGCCATTGGCGCGGTTCATTCCGCTTGTCGACCGTGCATGCCCGCCGTTCGAGGCTGAGTTTAAGAACACTTCGGTTGGTCGGGGGCTGACTTTCAACTGGAACTTTGGCAATGGCGAGACTCGCGATACTTCGAGCATCGGAAATCAGTCGGTTGTTTATAACAATACCACCACTGAGCCAATCACTTACATGGTTGAATTGATTACGGAATCAGACCTTGGCTGCCGCGACACAATGGTCAACCCGATGATTACGTTCCCCGATGTGGTGGTCGATTTCGATTACAATCCTGCAGGCTGCAGTCCGCACACGGTTAATTTTGTCAATAAGTCGTCGAAGACGGTGGCAAACCACTTGTGGTATTTTGGCGAGGGCAGTGCATCGGTTGCCGACGCGCCGTCGTTCACCTACTTCAACACCACCGACAATGACCAGGTGCTGACCGTAACCTACATTGGTTCATCAAAATACCAGTGTTCCGACACTATCAAGAAAGATGTCACGGTGTATATCAACCCGAATGTGGATTTTGTGGCACATGAGCCGTCGCAGCGCTATCCCGATGATACAGTGTTCTTTGAGAACTACACTCAAGACGGTCCGTGGACTTACAGTTGGGATTTTGGCGACGGGAAAAAATCGAACACCGACGAGAAATATTTCATGCACAAATATGGCAAGTGGGCGCCAAACGCCAACGACAACATTTTCCATGTTACGTTGAGCGTGCAGAGCGAACATTGTAAAAACACAGTCAGTCATGATGTTACAATTCTGCCGCCTTATCCGCGAATCAGAATTACGAACGAGAAGCCCGCAGGTTGCGTGCCGTTGACGGTGCAGTTTGAAATTGAGGCCGAATACACCAAGACATACGAGTGGACTTTCGACGATGGCACAACATCGACCGACCCAACGCCCGAACACACGTTCACCGAGCCTGGCATCTACAATGTCAAGCTGACTGCGTACGGCGATGGCGGTTCGCACTACGACTATGAGATAATCACGGTGCATGAGTTGCCACAACCCGATTTCACAACATCGCCGCAGTTTGTCATGCTGCCCAACCAGCAGGTTCAGTTCTTCAACGCAACCCGCAACGGTTACAACTATGTATGGGATTTCGGCGACGGCACCTACTCGGCCGAGCAGAATCCGCACCACCTCTATACCGAAGAGGGAATCTACGATGTCAAACTGGTGGCTTACAGCACGCAGATGTGTGTTGATTCCATTCTGAAGATTGCCGAGGTTGAGGTGAGTGGTGCAGGCTACATCAAATATCCTAACGCATTCATGCCTTCCGACATGAGTCCGAGCGACGGCTCTTATCCCGTTCCCGACGATATGAACAATGTATTCCATCCAAAATGGTCGGGAGTGAAGGAGTATGATTTGTGGATTTTCAACCGCTGGGGCGAGATGCTTTTCCACTCCACCGACATTGAAGTGGGCTGGAACGGCAAGTACAACAACGATGGCAAAGAACTTGGACAGGATGTCTATTTCTGGAAAGCCAAGGGAAAATTCCAGAACAACACGCCATTCAAGATTGCCGGCGATGTAACCCTAATTCGTAAATGAAGATGAAGAAACTGAAATATTATATATTGTTGCTGCTGATTGGCGTAGGAGTGGAGAGCCGCGCACAAGACCCGCAGTTCACCCAATTCTATTCCAATCCGTTGTATCAGGCACCATCGTTTGCTGGCGGCATATCGGGTTACCGGGTGGGCATGACCTACCGCGACCAGTGGCCGAAAATGCCGGGCATGCTCACTACCATAAACATGGCTGCCGACATGAACATGCTCAAAATCAACAGCGGTTTCGGTATTATCGCTTTGCGCGATGTGATGGGTTCGGCCAATTATACCCATACTTATATCGGGTTTCTTTACTCTTACAATGTCCGCATAACGCGCACCATCTATCTCCGCCCCGGCTTGGGATTCTATTATGGCCAGCGCAATCTTGATCGCGATAAATTGGTGTTTGCCAGTCAGTTATATTCTGAATCCGATATTCAGCCCATTTTGCCCGACGAGTTTGTCAAGACATCATATTTCGATGGCAGTGCGTCGCTGCTACTCTCGATGCGCAACAGTTGGATTGGTATTTGTGCCGACCACCTTATGCGCCCTAACGAATCGGTGACCGACTTTGCATACCGCTATCCTGTCAAATGGAATATTTTCGGCGGAACAAAAATATTCAAAGCAGAGCGGTTGATTGGAACAAAGCGTCAGAGCATAACCTTGGCTGGTAGTTTTCGGCACCAAGGCAAAACCGACCAACTCGACTTGGGACTGTATTGGAGTTACGCGCCTCTGGTTCTTGGCGTTTGGTACCGCGACCTGCCATTGATTAAGGATTACAGCCGCCGCGACGCCATCTCAGTTCTGCTGGGCTACAACTACAAAGATTTGAATATTGGTTATAGTTACGATTTCACCGTTTCGCGCCTTATAACCTCCACAGGCGGTGCGCATGAGGTGTCGCTATCCTACAAATTTGAAATCGAACGCAAACACAGGTTCAGAGCCATCCCGTGTCCGGAGTTCTAGCGTTTTTTTGGACTTTAGACAACAGGCAACACCCTGTATATTAACAGGTATTTGTAGGGACCACCGCGAGCGTCCGTAATTTATGGTCTGAAGGGGAAAGAAGGTTCAGACCTTCAGTTTGATTGTCGGTTTCATGAAGCATATAGCATAATATCTTTGACAAAAACGCTTCATATATCCGTTGAAATTGCTCGACGGGGTACACAACTATAATATATTGGCTATCTTTGCAATCAGTGTTTTTGTGTAGCGGGGCATCCCGTTAGCAAGTGTGTTATTGTGTAATCAATAATAAAATATAACTATGAAAAAATTGTTTACTGCCGCATTTTTAGCCTGCACATTGGGCGTTTTTGGGCAAACTGATGATGCCAACATTATTCTATATGAGGGTTTCGAGTCGAATTTAACCTCGCTTCCTAATGGATGGTCAGGAGAATATAAGCAGGAGGATAGTCCCAAACCATCTTCTCTTAGATGGAGACTGAATAGCGGAGGAGCAGTACCGACAGGTAGTGATGTTAGTAAACCAGAAACTGCTCATAGTGGCAACAAGAACGCATACCTATATTATCAGGGAATTCTGCACAATCACAAAATGTATCTTGTCAGTCCGGAAATTGATTTTAAGAATTTCAATATTGGAGGTGCCAAAAAGCCAATGCTTGTCTTTTGGTATTCTCAATATCAGGACCGTGCAAGTTTTGGCGATGATTCGGGTGTTGACAATTTTGAATTCTCACTCCACTACCGAATCGACGGCGGCGGGTGGATTCCATTCGGCACGCCATACACGCAGCCAACCGATGACAGTGAGCCGTGGAAATGCGACTCGGTAATGCTTCCCAGCGAGGTTTGCAGCCAAACAAATGTGCAGATTGGCTTCTTGGGAGTAACAAAAACTGTTGGTCACGGATGCTGTATTGATGATGTCTCGGTTATTGAGACCGATGTGATTCCGCGAAAAGTGGAAAGCATAACAGCCACTCACCCATCGACAAACGTGGTTCCAACAAATTCCACCGATAACTCTATCATGCGTTTGCGTATCAAGGTGAGCGGAAACGATGGTACATTAAAGCTCAACTCACTGACCATCACAGCCTTGAATAGTCAAACTATTGCGGCAGTTAGAGAGAATGGCATGAAACTGTTTTATACCGCGACTGAATCTTTCAATGCCGACACGCCGTTGGATACAACATCGATAGTTAATGGCAAGGCAACGTTCAGCGGGTTCGACAGAAGCCTGCCCACTGGTAGCAGTTACCTTTGGATAACATGCGACATAAAAGAGGACCATGAGCACCGGTTCCGTAACAATATTGTTGACTTTAAAATAGAGGCAAATGATATAGATATCAGTGGTTTGACATATCCAACTGCAGCATTAAGCCCGAATGGAAACCGAATTATTGCCGAGTCGCTTTTCATCGATAATTTCGATGACCAAACTCATTCTGATACTATTTGGACGTTTGGCGGCGAATTTGAGCGTGCTGTGGGAAAGTTGCCTAATGGTCCGTTGGGAGGCACAAGCGGTGGTAACCCTAACCCTGCAGCCGCTCACAGTGGCGCCTATATGATTGGAACTGATATTACTGGCCTTGGCGAGTTGAAAGGAAACTACGAGAAGAATATTGGCAGCAACGAGTATTATGCAGTTTCAAAAACTTTCAACTGCTACTATTACAAAGACATAAGCTTGATGTTCTATCGTTGGCTCAATGTCAGCAACAGTGATACGGCAGCCGTTGGAATCAGTCTTGATGGCGGTGTGACATGGAACAATATTTGGGCAAGTTCGTCATCGATTCAGGAGAAGGACTGGTCGTTCCAATATCTAAACCTCAACAAGGTGGCCGACCGCAATCCGAATGTAAAGATGCGTTTCACACTTGGACCAACCCGAAGCGGCCTGGCCTACAGTGGTTGGAACATTGACGATGTGGCTCTGGTGGGAACCTACATTTACAAAGATGCCGCTTTGGCCGATATTCTAACGCCCAACACTGGCTGCGGACTTGGTGCCGAAGAACCGATTACAATCCGAATTAAGAATGTGGGTTTCAACGATATAAACGCAAAAAGCAGTGCTGAAGACAGTTTGCTTGTAAGTTACAGAATTGATGGAGGAGAGTGGATTACAGATACCGTCAAAGAGAACATTGCCCGTGACGCCGAGTTACTGTACACATTTAAAACAAAGGCTGATTTAAGTGAAATCGGCTTCCACGATATTGTGGTGAAAGTGTTTTTGGGCACCGATGTGAATGGCAACGTAATTGATGAGGACGAGCGTAACGATTATGCACAAAAAACAATAATGACAATGCCGTATCGCGATGTTCCTTACGCACAGAATTTCGACAGCATCAGCGATTACTGGTACGGGAAGGGCGACACATGGAATTATGCCCGCTTGTCGGAGATTGAAGTGAGCAATATACTTAGATACCGCAGCAGCGGAACATGGCAGTATGGCAAGCCAAGTTACTCAACAACACCGTGCTGGTACACAAAAGTTGTGGATACTGCTTATGCAGCATACGATTCCTCTTGGCTCGAAACGCCTTGCTTCAATATGAAAGCCATGCAGAGGCCAATAATCGAATTCCGATTGAGAGGCAACTCTGCAAGTGGCGATGGACTGGCCGTTTATTATTCAGTTGACAACGGCGAAGTGTGGAAAATTTTGCCCGCATACGCCAACTCACTCCCGCACCCGAATTGGAACTGGTACAACACCGCAACGGTGGCGGCTCTGAAAACATCGGGATGGAATGGAAAAATCGCATGGCAGACAGTCAAGCAACTGCTGCCCGACGAGATTGCCGGACAAGACTCTGTCAAGTTCCGCTTTGTATTTGCATCAGGAAAAAGGCCCGCAGGCTTTAAGGGTGAGGGCTTTGCAATTGATGATTTCAGTATGTATGAATCGCCGATTGATGCAGGAATTGCCGAAATTGTTGACCCTGTCGATGCTTGCGAGTTGCTCAGGGAACAGCCAATTACGGTGGCAATCGCCAACTTTGGTCTGCGCGGCATAATTCCAACCGACAGTCTCATTGCAAGTGTTGTCATCAACGATAAGCTGACTTTGACCGACACCTTGTTTGTTACCGACACACTTGCTGTTGGCGATACCATTCATCACACCTTCAGCCAAACGGTGAACATGTGGTATAAGAAGGCCTATAGAATGACGGCCTACACACAGGCTCCAGGTGACACAATGCGGTTGTTCATCAACAATTCTCTTCAACGTAGTGGTGTGGAGAATGATATCTTTAAAGATACAGCAAACGTGCTGGGAGAGCCGCAATATGACCTTGGCGCGGATATAGGTACTTTCGAACCTGAAAATACAGAACTCGACGGACGTACACTTTCTGACGGAATCACACCATTTGATGAGTACAAATGGAAATATAAAATACCAGAGGAAGATGAGGTTAAAGTTGTCCCAGATGAATGTTATTTTGATGAGACAAAACGCAAACTTAAAAAGTTGATTGGTTTCCCGGATGGCGATGGAGAGTACGAATACATTATTTATGATAGTGTAAGAATTGGAGAATGCTGGGCAAGGGATAGCGTTAAGATTATTAAATCGAAAACCGATGTGGGCATTGTAGAGGTAAGCAATTTGCCGCCAGCTTTCTGTGTGAATGAAGCCTTTGATAACATTGAAGTTGTAGTTGAAAATATGTCGGACGATGCTGTTCAAGGTAAATTCCATCAGGGCGATACCATCAGCATTTGTTATAGCATGTTCGACGCCGACTCGAATCTATACACCCATCGTGAAGTCGACACTTTGGCAAAAGATTTTGCAATAGGCGATACGATACATTACAGATTCAGGCAGCAACCTAAGTTTGAAATTGCAGGAGAGCAGACTATTTCGTTCTTCACTTATATCCGAGCCGACATCAAACATAGCAACGATACTCTTAAACCTATTTCGGTTGTTACCGCATGGCCGCTGCCGACAGTCGACCTTGGCGATGATGTCATCTTGAGCGCCAATCCAAAGTTGGATTCGATTGTTTTGATGACAGATTACATTGATGGCGCCACCTACAGTTGGCTGAATTACAATGATTCAGTTAAAAACACATTCATGGTAACCGACAGCGTTACAAAAAAATACAAAGTGAATGTTAAAGATGAGAACGGTTGCGCCATTGTGACTGACAGCGTATTGGTTGTTACTGACGATTGGGCTTTGGCCGAGTTGGTTTCGCCAATTGACCAGTGTGAGCCTCAATTCGGAATGGATGTGGCAGTAAAACTTGTCAACAACAGCCACAACAAGTATGGCGCCGGCTATCGCATACCGGCAATAGTCAGTGTGAACAACATCTCGCAGCGTGATACCATAGTGCTAAGCGACAGCGTTTTTGCTTTCGACACCATAGAATATATGCTGACAGCGAAGGCTGATTTGCCGGCAATGGGCCAATTCCCGGTCAATGTGAAGATTACTCCGGTGTACGACATCAACATTTCCGATACTTCGAACTCGATTTTCGAATATGTGAACGTATGGGGTGTTCCTCGACTCGATTTAGGCAAAGATACCATTTTCACCCTGCAGCCGGAAACAATTACTCTCGATGCGGCTTCGGTTGTTGAGGGAACGGATTTCTCGTGGTTTAAATGGAACAAAAAGAATGAATTCAAGGATCAGACCTACAACGTTAGTACCGCCGACAACATCTGCTACGTGTTTGCGATGAACGAGCACGGCTGCCTTGCCAATGACCAGAAAATCAGCATCTACGACGACCAACTCGGCAACGTTGAGGTGGCTACCGATACGGTGGTTATCATCACAACCGATGTGGAGTTCGATGAGATAATCACTCCTACATCGTCGTGCGACATAACAAATGGCGCGGTACTCTCAATCGACATTCGCAACAATGGCTTGTCAGCAATCAAGAATGGAACTGAACTGCCGGTGAAAGTCAAAATCAACTACGAGGCGGCAAAAACCGTGACTTTCAAATTGCGCGAGCAACTCAAAGTGGGCGCTACAACTCAGTTGTCGGTGCCATTCACCACCAATTTCAAGAGCAACGAGGTTTATGTTGTCAGAACGTGGCTCGACTGGAATCTCGACCGGTTCCACAACAACGACACTGCAACGATAACAGTCAGCCAGTTCCCGCACCCTGGTGCATTCACTCTTGGCGACGACATCTATACAACCCAGCCCGACACAATCGTGCTGCAAGCACCAGAGAATCAGTATTACTACTTGTGGAGCAATGGTTTGAAAGGCGACTCGGTTGATGTTATTACTCTGCCTAACGCTGCTTCGACAAGTTATTCTGTGCGAGTTTTCAATGAGTACAACTGCGAGACATCAGATACAATGTCGGTATTCACTTACGACCTTGAGTTCTCGGCCTTCACCGATAAGAAGAAAGAGAACAGCAACAGTTGCGAGCCAATAGAAGATGCTGTTGTTCATGGTAAAATTTCAGTCAAGAGTCTTGATGTGATTCCTGCTGGAACCAATATGACGGCAAACTTCGATTTCAACGGGAAGAGTGACAAGTTTGAGATTACTCTGCCGGCACCGATAAACAAAGAAAAACCGTATACGTTTGATTTTAAGGAGAAAATCAGCGTCCCTGATACTGGCAACTATGTCATGAAATCCGGCTTGACGGTGAACAATATGCGCGAAGCCGATACTGCCAACTTCAAAGCAACCGAATTCCGCGTTGGCACGTATCAGTTACCATTCGAGGATACGGTATCAACTCGCGAGAATGTCTATACCATCGATGCTGGCAATTTGTTCTCTATTTTCGACTGGTACACCCAACAGCACCACGACGGTCAGACTCTGACAGTTGTGAAATCAGGTGATTACAGGCTGAAGGCTACCGACATCAACGGTTGCGAGACAGAAGATTCAACATACGTGCTGTTTATCAAACCGCGTTATGAAATCGCAAAAATTGAATTTGATACTTTGCTTTGTGAGAATGCCGGGCCGTCGAAAATATCGTTCTACCTGAAAAATACGGGTAACGATATTATTGCTAGTGGCAGTCAGGCTGAAATTTCGTACATGACCAACGATTCGGTTCTTAATAAAGAGACATTCACGTTCAATAAAACCGTTCGAGAGAAAGACTCCATTTTGGTGTCGTTCAACAAAATGGCTGATTTCTCGAAAGTGGGTGAGGATTCTGTCAGAATCAAGGCGGTTATTGCAGGATATGAGACAGCAAAAGCTGTGGCTGTCATCACTAAAGCAAATCCAAAGGTTAGCCTGGGCGATGATTTTGCTACAACCAATACCGATACCGTTATTTCGGCAGGTGCTGATTTTGCCGATTATCTCTGGAGTACAGGCGAAACAACGGCAGGAATTAGCATCAGCAAGGACGGCAACTATTGGGTTAAGGTACATGATGAGTTCGGGTGCGCAAATGCCGACACTGTTCATGCACACTTTATTCCGGCCACAATTGCTATTTCAAAAATGACCAGCCCTGTATCTGCTTGCGGTAGCATAACTGCTCAACCAATTGTATTTGAACTTGTTAATAATAGCAAAACAGTTGTCAGGAAAGGCCAGAAGATTGGAGTTACCTGCATTATCGATAATTTGCAGGAGTTGCGTTATACAACAACTTTGGTTGAAAATTTCGCTCCAAGCGCTATTTATGGTGATACCATCGGTAGTGGTTTGAACCTAAGCGAAGTGGGTGTTCACACGTTGAGGTTCATATCAGATGTTGATGGTGTGGCTAACGACACGGCTGAATACGAGGTTGAGGTTTATGGTCTGCCTGAATTGAGTTTCGCTGCCGACACCATAAAAACAGAAGAGTACCCCTACGTATTGAAAGCCAATACAGCAGTTGGATTGGCATATATGTGGAGCACCAACGAGACAACCGAAAGCATTAGCGTCGGTACCGATGGTAATTATTCTTTGAAAGTGACTGACAGCCATGGTTGCTGGGCGACGGATTCAGTTGTTGTGCACAAGATAGAGAAAGTGGTACCGCCTGACACGCCAGTTGTAAACCCCGGAATCAACAAAAATGAGATAGCCAATGTTGCAGTCTACCCGAACCCGACTGACAATATTTTGAATATCGATTTCGGTGGCTTCGGCAATGACGGGTGCAGGGTTTTGATAGCAAATGCTACGGGCCAGATTATTTTCGCATCGAAACAAACGTCAGACATCATGCAGATTAATGTTGTTGATTGGGCTGATGGAATGTACTTTGTCAAAATTGAAGGCAGCGGCACCAACCGAATACTGAAATTTGTTAAGCAGTAGGCGTTTTCAGGAAATGAACAAAAGTTAGCCACTCGGAAGGGTGGCTAATTTTTTTAATGATAGTCGGCTTATCCGCAATAGGAGAGCGGTTCCATAACTACACGACGAATGGTTGTTATTCATCATCATCATGAATACCATGAGCCGTAGGAACGCACCCCGTTTTTTGAAATGTTGTGTACAGTCAGCATGCGGATTCCATTAAGGCGATGATTTCTATCACTCTTATGATTCTGGGCACTTTTGTGCAAAAACTGGTACCAGTGCCTGGCCGATAATTATTGCTTCGGGGCAAAAAAAATGTGCACCGTCAAGATGCACATTCTCCCATTAAAAACTAATTGTTATGAAAAACTATTCCTTCGTTTCTTTTGATTCTTTAATCAGAGACTTTATCCACTTTCTTCTGTCAACAATTAGAATGACAATTGTTGCGAAAAACATGATATATAGAAAACTGTGTTTGGCATTCCGCGCAACCGTATTGATTGGTGAGACAGGGATTGAAATGTCTTTGATGATTTTAAAAGGATCATCGTATAACTTGTGTTCAATAGACAGTTTGCTGTTAGTTAAGTTGATCAAATCACTATGATACAATCGTTTGTCTTTTTCGCTAATCATTAGGAACGAACCGTCTCTTTCAGCCCCGAATTTTTTGTCTTCCTTGGTGAAATATTCCTTTTTCTGAAGGCTGTCCAGAATCTCAATTTCTTTGTCAAGTCGGCTAATTCTGTTTTTTGATTCGCGAAGCCACAGAATGTTCTGCTCTTGAATCCAATTGTCGTTATAAAGATATGCCATGATTGCATTTCTGACAGAGTCCAGAATGGTAGAGTCTTTAGCTATGTAAATTTCAATATTTATGTCGAACGTGTGTGCCGTTATCATGCGGGTATATCTTGATGTGGTATCTTTCCTTGCCTGGGTGCTGTATTCCTCAGCAGCATCAGCATTGCCATCACCATTGTAATCAAGCAGATATGAAGCATCCACGTGGCGTATTTGTTTGCTGATATCGTCTGACAGCCCGATTTTGTAGTTCCAGCTGTTTACTCTGTTTATGGCGTACGATGCATTCACACACATACATTCAAGTCGCATGCTGCAATCGTAGTATGGCGGTTGGGTATTTTTATAGAATGTCATGCCTACAACCAAAATGCAGGCGCACGCATACAATAGCCAGTTTCTTATCACGTACTTTATCACCCATAATACAGCGTTTTTCCATAGTATTGCTAATTTAACAAATGCATTTCCTAACCAATTGAAAAATCTCCCCATCAGGTCGATTAAGTCAATTTCACGTTCCTGATTGTTTTCGTTGTTAATGTCTTCTGCCATGTTATTTTGTTGTTAGTGAATTTATTATGTTTATGCAATCTTGTGCTCGTTTGTCTTTCAGTCTGTTCAGACAATCGGCTAGCAAATGTATTAAATAAATGATAGCATTCAAGTTGGTGCAGGGCTTAAAATATGAATCATCTAGGTCAATATTGTTTGAATGCAGATAATCGGCTATCTCGCTGCCGCCGAAGGCTGTTCCGCGGCTGCGCATGTCGATGTAGAATAGTACATCATTCTCAAATCCGCCTCCAAGTTCATCTGAATAACACAGAGTGAGTGAGTGTGGCAGTTTCACGCAGTGAATGGGCAAGTCGAGCCGTTGGGCAATGATGGCGTACATCACGGCCACCACATTGGACTGCGCCCGTCCGGTGTTTAAGAGTGTGCTGATGAAGTGAGACTGTGTAGTGAAATCGTCGGTGATGGTGAAACGGTTTACATTGAATACAAAGTGATTGATGATTCGCACTTTTTCCAAGGCCGTCAGTTCGCTGTTGAGTTCTGTCCAGATGGGCCTGCAAAGACTGTCAATTTTCGATTTCAGAGTGTCGAACGAAACGTTTGGAAACAACAGTCTGTTGTAGATGGAGGCGCCCGTAAGTAGGTCGCTTGCGCCAGTGTTTTTCCAGACTAGCAGGTCGTTGGTGATGCTGTCGATGCGGATGTCGTGGATAAGGTGTTCAAGAATCCGCACAATGGTTGTGTTGTCCGATGTCTGCCAAACCCGTTCAAGGTCGGGAATTATTGAGGCTCCCTCTTGGCGCAGGCGTTTGCCTACAGCGGCTGTCACCGACTCATCATCGTCATCGAGAAGCATCATGAGCGATTTGAATTCAGATGCTTCCATACTATTCTGTAAGTCGTTGAAGAACGGTTTCAATCAAATCTTTCATAGAGCCTTTGTAACTGCTCGTCGCGCTCTTGTTCAGACGGTTGGCGATTATGCTGCAGACCGTGATTGCGTTGTGCCCCATCATTGCCGCAAGGCCGTAGATAGCAGAGCATTCCATCTCATAGTTGGTGATTTTCTTGCCGTTATACTCAAAAGCCGTGATTTTATCGTTGATTTCGGCATCCTGAATAGGCAATCGTAAAACGCGGCCTTGCGGGCCGTAAAACCCAGGTGCAGAAATGGTTACGCCCTTACGCATGTCGAATCCGACTTTGTTCAGCAACTCAGGCGATGAGTTGACGAAGTATGGCGATGTGAGTAGCGGATTCCAATTCATATATTTTTTGAAGGCCGCTTCCATCTCGAGATTGCTGACACGGTTGCGGTCGCGGTAGAAGTTAATCATACCGTCAAAGCCGATGGCCATTTCAGAGATAATTGGCTGTCCCACTTCAATATCGGCCTGCAGCGCACCCGAAGTGCCGATGCGAATCAGATTCAGACTGCGTTTCTGCTCTTTCTCGACGCGTTTTTCAAGGTCGATGTTGACAGCCGCATCAAGTTCATTGACCACAATGTCGATATTATCAGTACCGATGCCAGTCGACACAACCGTGACATACTTGCCGTTGAAAAGCCCTGTGCGGGTGCGGAACTCGCGGTTCTGAACATCGACATTGATTTTTGAAAAGAACGACGCAACCAGGTCGGCGCGGTCGGGGTCACCGACAAGTATCACATTGTCAGACACATCGTCGGGATGCAGATGAAGGTGGAAAACGCTACCATCGGCATTCAAAATAAGTTCTGAATCGGGAATAAACTGTGCCATATCGTTAAATTTATGTTGTAAAATACGCAACAAACATTAAATTTGTGTTTATCAAAAATACAAAAAAAATGGAAGCATCAATAAGTCATTTGCTTGTACCTGTCGACTATTCTGATAAGTCGGTTTTCGGGTTGAAATATGCTGTCAAACTGAACAAAGTGCTGAACGGCAAGATTACTTTTTTGAATGTCATAAAAGGTGTTGACCCAATTTGGTCAGAGTTTTTCACTGACGCTGAGCGCGACATTTTGCTGAAAAGGCTTCGCGACCATATGCGTAACTTTGTGCTGATGAATGCCGACATTGACGAGTCGCAATTTGACTGCCTCATTGCCAAAGGCAAACTTTGTGACACAATCATGCAGACTGCCGAACAGTTGAAAGCCAGCGCGATTATTATGGGAACAAGTCATGCCGACAACATCAAGAAAATGATTATCGGTACAAACGCGTTGAGGGTTGTTTCAGAGGCTAAATGCCCGGTTATCACCATCAAGAGCGAGCCGTCGCCAGCTGATATAAAACGCCTCGTTCTTCCGCTTGACATCAGCAAGGAGACTCGTGAGAAGGTGGTTGATGCGGTTGACATTGCCAAAAAGTTCGGCGCCGAGGTTCTTGTGGTTTCTGCCTATACGTTTGATGATGAGCTGGTATACACCAAGTTGCGCCAGCAGCAGGAGCAGGTTGTCAAATATATCACCGATCGTGGCATAAAATGCTCTGGCCATCTGTTCCATACCGATGATCATATTGATGGTGTTCTCGATTTCATCGATAAGAAAAAAGGGGACATGGTGATAATCACCACTCATCAGCAGTTGGAGCTCGTCACCTCGTTTGTGGGGTCGTTTGCCAAGAGTATTATCAGCAAGGCGAATATTCCGGTTATGAGTATCGTGCCGCGTAATAAATATAATGTAATATTCAAAATACCAGCTTGTTAAATATCGCAGAGGATGGTTGGGGAGAATGCAAAGTTCTCCCCAATTTTCTTGCGGCGGTAGTATTAACGGGTATAGCAGCGGCAATCACAAATGAAAGATAACAACCGTACATTCAGTCTGAAACTGAAAGTGGCTATTGCCATTCTTGCTATGGTTATGCCCGTGACAGGAGCGTTGTCTGGTTGGTACTACGGTGTGTTCATAGCAGAATCCAATTATCCGTATCTGATTGCATTATTGTGCTTTATGTTTGGAGTCGCGCTCGATGTCGTCTGCTATTATGATCGGTTGTTCACCTTTGTTTTCTACAAAATGCCAATTCCGGGGATTTTGTTTGTCATAGCTTACGAGGCCGCATCTTTTTTCTATGGAAGGTGGGTTTCGCTGGGTATTGCGTTATGCGGTTTGGCTATCGGTATTTTTTTCGATTATGTTCTGCTCGCGCCAAAACCGTTTTATTTGGCCAGGAAAAGATTGTTGGTTGTTGTTTATATCTTTTTGTCAATCATAATGTTGGGCGTTATGTCGGGCGTTCCTGTGTCGAATTTCTTCCTTGGTATTCTTGCGGGAAACTATTTTTCACTGCGTTATGCAGGTTCGGTTTTGGGGCGAGAGCGTCTGCGTAAAAATCTTTATGTCATGACCATTTTTGCCACCGTGGTTCTGCTAGTTTCGGAGTTGTTGTTTGCATGGCTTGTCTGGCAGGATTCGGTCAACATTATTGATTATCTGAATTCGTTGCTTGGCATTGAGTTCGCCCGCAAATCACTTTTGTGGCTGATGGTGATATTGGGTGTGGTGTCGGTTGTGGTGCAATTCGTACTGACATTCACAACGGGCATGATTCTCTACCGCTATAGGTCGCACAAAAAGCTCTTCAGCACAACCTGATGCGACCTTGGTTTGTGTCATAATCTGAAAAACGAAAAATCTTTTCCATTCTTAGGTTAGATTTCAATTCCAAAAAACGGTGAATTCTTAGAACTCGCCATATATTTGTGTCACCAAAAAAAGTGTTAATGCAAGGGATGAAAAAAAAATCGGGCAAGCGTAGAATTGTTTGGGGGCGGCTTTTGCCGATTCTATTGACGCCAATCGTGATATTGTTGGCTGTCAATAAATTACCCGATATCTTCCATCACCGTAAGTCGATTGACGACGTGCCAGTTTCGGAGCTGACGTCGAAAGAGGTCAGGGCGCTCCGCCGCTATAATAATGAGTATCATCTTGAGGTGGCCAGGGCTAACGGAATCGACCGTCCATTCAAAAATCATCAGGAATTGCTCGACGATAAATATACCTATATTATTAAGTACGGTCTTCGAGAATTGCACGACAGCAAATATTACGAGATTCCAACTCTCACATATTCAATGCCGTATCTGAAAAAAGAGGCGTCTGAGTTTTTGGATGAGTTAGGACGGAGGTTCTTTAAAACGCTGAAAGAGATGGATGTTGAGGAATATAGGTTTCAACTTTCGTCAATCTTGCGCACAGAGGCCGACCAGCACGGCTTGCGCAAAAACAACATCAACGCCACGCAAAACAAGACATCGCACTACTTTGGACTCTCATTCGACATTGCCCAGACCTGCTTCTATCCCAAAGGCGAGTCGGAGCCGATTTATTCCTATCGTCTGCGCAACCTGCTTCTGCGCATTCTCATTGAGATGCAGGATGAGGGGCGGTGCTATGTTATTCTTGAGACTCAAACCAAATGTATTCACGTAACCGTTCGCTAATATTCTGATTGTCAATATGAAAAAGAAGAAAGAAATCATTCTGATGAACGTTAACGGCCCCGATAAACCAGGCCAAACTGCTTCATTGACAAATATTTTGATGCAATATGATGTCAATATCCTCGACATTGGTCAGTCGGTCATCCACGACGATTTGAATCTCGGGATAATGTTCGAGGTGCCGGAAGAGGCTGGCTCATCGCCGGTTTTGAAGGATATCTTGTTCAAAGCCTACGAGTTGGGTGTCAATGTCAAATTCACGGTTATTCCAGCCGAACAGTACACGGAGTGGGTGGCGCATCAGGGCAAGGCGCGTTACATTGTCACCATCATCTCGCATAAACTTCAAGCCGCGCATTTGGCCAAAGTTACGTCGGTTATTGCCGAGCAGGGGCTTAACATCGATGCCATTAGCCGTTTGTCGGGCCGCCCGCCGATTGAAGATATTGAGCCACAGTCGAAAGCCGTGGTAGAGATTTCGGTGCGCGGTGTTCCTTCCGACCTGAAAAAGATGAAGTCAGACTTTATGCGCATATCGAGCGAGAGTAGCCTTGACATTGCTTTTCAGGAAGATAACGTGTTCCGACGCAACCGTCGCCTGATTTGCTTCGACATGGATTCGACGCTTATCCAGACCGAGGTGATTGATGAGCTGGCACGTCGTGCGGGAGTGGGAGAGCAGGTGAGTGCCATCACAGCTTCGGCAATGCGCGGTGAGATTGATTTCCGCCAAAGTTTCCTGAAACGCATTTCCCTCCTAAAGGGACTTGATGAGAGCGTGATGAAAGAAATTGCTGAAAATCTGCCAATTACTGACGGAGCGGAGCGATTGTTCAAGACTCTCAAACGCTATGGCTACCGCACCGCCATCTTGTCGGGCGGGTTCACATATTTTGGCAACTATCTGAAAAACAAACTGGATATTGATTATGTCTTTGCCAACGAACTTGAGATTGTGAACGGCAAACTCACAGGTAACAATGTCGGCGACATTGTTGACGGTTCGCGCAAGGCCGAAATTTTGAAACTTCTGGCTTTCAAAGAGGACATTCATCTTGAGCAGGTGATTGCAGTGGGCGATGGGGCCAACGATTTGCCAATGCTGCAACTGGCTGGTTTGGGCATTGCTTTCCATGCAAAACCGAAGGTGAAGGAGTCGGCACAACACTCGATTTCGGCTGGTGGTCTTGATTCAATCCTTTATTTCCTCGGTTTCCGCGACCGCGATATAAATCAGTAGTTTTATATCTTTGCCCGCTATCAGAAAAAAGCAATGCAGTTCAGTTTAACAGCCACCGACAGCAAATCAGCCGCCCGCGCGGGGCAGATTCTGACCGACCACGGCACCATTCAGACACCGATTTTTATGCCTGTTGGCACGATGGGCTCGGTCAAAGGAATTCACCAGCGCGACGTGGCCGACGACATTCGCGCGCAGATAATCTTGGGCAACACCTATCACCTATATCTGCGTCCCGGAACGGCGTTGCTGCGTGGGGCCGGCGGCCTGCACCGCTTTATGAACTGGCAGCGCCCCATACTCACCGACAGCGGCGGCTATCAGGTTTTCAGCCTTTCGGCCAACCGCAAACTCACCGAGGAAGGCGCCCGGTTCAGTTCGCATATCGATGGCTCGAAGCATTTGTTCACGCCCGAGAATGTGATTGACATACAACGCATTATCGGTTCCGATATTATGATGGCGCTCGATGAGTGCCCGCCGGGCGACTGCGATTACAACTACGCCCGAAAATCGCTCGACCTGACAATGCGCTGGCTGCGCCGTGGCGTTGAGGCGTTCCGCAGCACCGAGCCGCTCTATGGTCACAGTCAGGCCTATTTCCCGATTGTGCAGGGTGCATCGTTCACCGAGTTGCGCCAACGAGCGGCCGCCGAGATTGCCGAACTTGGAATGGACGGCAACGCCATTGGCGGACTGGCAGTGGGCGAGCCAACCGAGGTTATGTACCAGATGATTGAGGTTGTGAACGCCATTCTGCCCGCCGACAAGCCCCGTTACCTGATGGGCGTGGGCACGCCGGCAAATATTCTTGAGGGCATCAGCCGCGGCGTTGATATGTTCGACTGCGTGATGCCAACCCGCAACGGCCGCAATGGAATGCTTTTCACCAGCGAGGGCATCATCAACATCAAAAACAAGAAGTGGGAGAACGAGTTCTCGCCCATCGACCCCAACGGCACGTCGTTTGTCGATTCAAGCTACACGCTGGCCTATCTGCACCATCTGTTTGTGGCTCAGGAGATGTTGGGAATGTCAATTGCAAGCATGCACAATCTGGCGTTCTACCTTTGGCTTGTTGGCGAAGCTCGAAAACATATTGTCGAAGGCAATTTTGCTGAGTGGAAAAACGTTATGGTTCAAAAAGTTACAAATCGATTATAGGCTATGAGCAACTATATGAAGAAGTTGGACCGTTTCATCATCCGCAAGTTCTTGGGGACGTTCGCCTTTGCGCTCATACTGATTTTGCTCATTGTGGTCATCTTCGACATCTCCGAAAAAATCGATGACTTTCTGACAAAGCAGGCTCCAATGAAGGCCATTATTTTCGACTATTATCTGAATTTCATACCATATTTTGCCAATCTTTTCTCGGCCATGTTCATCTTTATTGCGGTGATTTTTTTCACCTCGAAGATGGCAGGAAACTCTGAGATAATTGCCATTTTGAGCAGTGGAGTGAGTTATCGGCGCTTTTTGTTTCCATATTTTGTATCGGCGCTGATATTGGCGATATTCTCTTACTTGCTGATTAACTGGATTATACCGCCAGCAAACGAACATCGTCTGGCATTTGAGGAGAAATATATCCGCAGCCGATACCAGAACCGTGAAGAGAACATTCACCGCCAGATTCTGCCAGGGCAGTTCATCTATATGAGCAGTTACAACACAAACTACGATATCGGCTACAAATTTGCGCTTGAGCAGATTGAGGACGGAAAGCTGAAGTCGAAAACCATATCAGAATATGTGCAGTGGGACACCACCAAAAACAAATGGGTGATGAGCAACTGCTATATTCGTACGTTTACAGATAGCGATGAACTTGTCAAATACTACCAAAAGCTCGATACTACGCTCAATATGCAGCCGTCTGATTTCACCCGTCGCGACAATGTTGTTGAGGCAATGAACTATCAAGAACTTAAAGAGTTCATCGAATCTGAGACTCGCAAGGGGTCAGACAATGTGGTGCTTTGGAAAATTGAGAAACATAAGCGTTTTGCCTATTCGTTCTCAACTTTTATTCTGACGCTGATTGGTGTAACGCTTTCATCACGGAAAAAACGAGGAGGAATCGGTATCAATATTGGTGTCGGTATATTGCTGGCTTTCACATATATAATGTTTATGGAGGTGTCGAATGTGCTGGCCACAAACGCTCACATGCCACCGCTGATTGCCGTTTGGATTCCGAATATTATTTTTGGTGTGATTGGCATCATTTTTTACAATCAGGCAAAAAAATGAGACAAAAGTTAATAGGTTATGTCAAGTTTTTTTACATTCGCTTTTGGCAACAGCCTCAAATTTGAAGAAATACAAAACTATATAAATGCAAAAAAAATGGATATTAAAGGAACAGGTCGAAGCGGAAAAGATTGATGAACTGGCGGAAGCAGCCAGTCTCAGTAAACCAGTGGCAGCCTTGCTTTTACAGCGGGGAATAACCGATGTCGAGTCGGTTCGGAAGTTTTTCAAACCAGAATTATCGCAACTCTACGATCCTTTCTTGATGAAAGATATGGATAAGGCGGTGGCGAGGCTTGAAAGTGCCATTGTTGAGCGCGACAACGTATTGATTTACGGCGACTACGATGTTGACGGCACAACTGCAGTTGCCATGATGTACGTGTTCCTGAAGAGCAAATGCCGAAACGTATTTTATTATGTGCCAGACCGATATACCGAAGGATATGGCATATCGTACAAAGGCATCGACTATGCGGCTGAGATGGGGTGCAAACTGATTATCGCGCTCGATTGCGGCATAAAAGCCTTGCCCAAAGTTGATTACGCTGCCGAGAAAGGCATTGAGTTTATAATATGCGACCATCACGAGCCTGGTGACCAGTTGCCAGCCGCTGTAGCTGTGCTCGACCCCAAGCGCTCTGATTGTCAGTATCCGTTTAAGGAGTTGTCCGGGTGCGGAGTGGGTTTTAAACTGATTCAGGCTTACGCAACTAAAAACAAGATCCCGTTCTATCAGATTAAACCGTTCCTCGATCTTGTAGTGGTGAGCATTGCGAGCGACATTGTGCCAATTACCGACGAAAACCGTATTTTGGCATTCTACGGATTGCGCCAACTCAACACCAATCCGCGTGTGGGCCTGCGTGCCATCATGAAGAAGTCGGGCATAACACCGCCGCCGCAGCGTGGCAAGGACGGACAGCAGTTTGAAATTCCGTTTGAGGAGACCAAACCCGCTGACGAGCCAGAGTTCCGCCCAGTGAAAATCGGTGACATAGTGTTCAAAATCGGACCACGCATCAATGCTGCGGGGCGAATGGATTTGGGACGCTATTCGGTTGATTTACTGGTGGAACGTAACGAGGCAAAGGCCGAAGAGATGGCTTGCAAGATTGAGACCGACAATACCGACCGCAAAACCCACGACCAGAATATAACCAATGAGGCTTTGGCTGTGATTGACAACAGTGAAGATTTGAAAAACCGAAAATCGACAGTGCTATACAACCCTGAGTGGCACAAAGGTGTTATTGGAATTGTGGCTTCGCGTCTCATCGATTTTTATTATCGACCAACGGTAATCTGCACAAAATCAAATGGTTTGATAACAGGCTCGGCGCGTTCAATCCCCGATTTCAACCTTTACGAAGCCATCGAAAAATGCCAGAATCTGCTCGAAAGTTTCGGTGGCCACACTTACGCTGCTGGACTGACTCTGAAAGAGGAGAATCTGGATAAGTTCATGGAAATGTTTGAAGATGTTGTGGATAACATGATGACCAGCGACATGATGGTGCCGCGGATTGATGTTGACGAGGTGCTGACTTTGTCGGACATCACACCCAAATTCTTCAAGTGGCTTGAGATGTTCGAGCCATTTGGGCCAGGCAACATGGCGCCAGTATTTGCTTGTCGCAACGTGCGCGATAACGGTCAGTCATCGCTTGTGGGGCAGGCGCGAGAACATTTGAAGTTGGCTATTGTTGATGAAACGGTGAACCGCCCGCTGTCGGGTATCGCATTCAAACAGTCGGAGCATTTTGACGCCATTCATCGTGGCGAAATATTCGATATTTGTTTCTCGTTGGAAATGAATACGTTCCGAGGAAAAGACACGTTGCAATTGAAGGTTCAGGACATTAAAATGGCAGGTGAGCGTTGATTTGAGGGTTATAAGTCGTATATACTTAACAACTTATAACTTAAGACTTAAAACAAGTACACGCTGCGTTTCGTTGCTGATTTTGAAGCGGTTGTCGGGGCGGTAGCCGATAATCCACGCAATCTTCTCACCCGATGTGAGCACCATAACGCGCTCTTTTTCAAAAACATTCACCTTGTTGTTGACGAAAAAGTCGCTCAGTTTTTGCGCTTTTGACATTCCTATGGGGTAGAAAAAGTCGCCGTGCTGCCAGCGCCTGATTGTCAGTGGAAAAGCGAGTTTGTCAAGGTCAAGACTGGCAACGCAACGCCGTTTGTCGAGCACAAAATCGGCGGCGGAAATCACCTTCATTTTTATTCCAAGACTGTCGATATTCCGGGGTGATTCAATTACAATTGGTTCAAATTCAGTCTGTTCGGATGGCTCGATAATAATCTGCGAGCGGTCGACCAGCAGGCGGTGACTGCCAGAACTGAATGTGCAGCCCGATTTCTGCCCGATATTTTTCATCGCGTCCTCCACTTGCGCTCCGTTGAACCCGAAAGGTTTCAGACATTCATAAAGAACAGGTTCGGCAAATGGCTGTTGCATAAGCTTTTCCGCATCAATTATGCAATCGTTGCCAGTGTTTTTCAGCACTTCGGCTTTCGCCTTGTCGATATACCAGTTGTAGATGTCGGCTGCTTGGCGGATATGCTTGAAATTCTTCAGCATACGCTCTTCAAACGACGGATTCAACTCTTTCAGAACCGGCACAACGCGGTGGCGGACAATGTTGCGCTGATAGTCGTCGGTGAGGTTGGTGCAGTCGGTGCGGAACGCAAGGTTGTTGAGCCGCGCGTATTCCTCAATCTGGTTGCGAGTTGCGAAAAGCAGCGGCCGCGCAATGTTTCCGTTGACAGCAGAAATTCCCACCAGTCCGTTGATTCCCGTGCCGCGCGCGAGGTTGAGCAGCAGCGTTTCGATGTTGTCGTTCAGATGATGGGCCGTCAGAATGCGGTCGAAATGATGCTCGGCGGCCAGTTGGGCGAACCAGTTGTAGCGCAGTTCGCGCGCGGCCATCTCCACCGACAGCCGTTGTTTATCGGCGTAAACCAAAGTGTTAAAGCGGATGCTGAAGAACGGCATTTGGTATTTCGCGGCCAGTTGGCGCACAAACTCCTCGTCGCCATCGGCATCGGCACCGCGCAACTGAAAATTGCAGTGCGCCACCGCCACCTTCAGCCGACATTGTGCCAGCAGATGAAGCATCACAACCGAATCGGCGCCACCGCTCACGGCCGCTAAAAGACTGTGGCTGTGGTTGAAAAGCTGGTTCTGGTTCACAAACTGCCTGAATTGACGAAGCATCATCGTTTTTTTTGCCAAAAATAGCAAATGCCGACGGATTTCGTCCGATTCAAGAAAAGTTATCGGACGCGGCGGTTCAATCGATAAAAATGATAGGTTTGCTTTGTGAAAATTCGAAGATGAAGGTTTTGTTTTTATCGGCCTGGTATCCACATCGTTACGATGCAATGTGGGGATTGTTCGTACGCAAGCACGCTGAATCGGTTTCGCGTTTCGTTGATGTATGCGTGCTTTATTTGTTTGCCGATGAGAATGTTAAACAATTCGACATAGTAGAACAGACAACCAACAGTGTACAAGAAGTTTACGTCTATTATCCGTTTACAAACAAACCCGTTTTGCGGCCGCTGACAAAGGCGGTTGGCTATGTCAGGGCTTTTTGGCGCGGATTTGCGGTTGTGCGGCAGAATTTTGGATTACCCGATGTGGTGCAGGCCAATGTGCTGACACGCAGCGGTGTTTTGGCGCACAGGCTCAAGCGTAAATTCGGCATACCTTATATAATAGTAGAGCATTGGACAAGATATTTGCCGCAAAACTTTAATTATAAGGGAATTGTGCGGAAATTTTTAACTCGTGTTTGCGTTAAAAATGCATCGTGCGTTTTGGCTGTCAGCAATATGCTGCGCGATGCAATGCAAAAGTGCGGATTAAAAAACGGCAACTTTCAAATCATTGACAATGTGGTAGATGATTTCTTTTATAAAGCGCAGAAATCCAACGCGGAACATGGATTCAGATTTCTTCATATTTCGTGTTTCGAAGAGCCACATAAAAATGTCAAGGGAATATTGAATGCCACAAAACAATTATTGCAACAACGCGCTGATTTTAAGTTGGTTCTTATCGGCACAGGGCAGGATTGGCAAGATGTTGTTCAATATGCCAAAGAATTGGAACTACCCGACAACGTTGTGCGCTTTGTTGGTGAAAAAACGCCAGCCGAAGTGTGTCGTTATTTTGCTGAAAGTGACGCACTTGTAATGTTTTCGCGGTACGAGACGGCGGGCATAACTTTCTGCGAGAGTTGGGCAACAGGCACGCCTGTCATCAGCACGTCGGTTGGCATCATACCCGATTGTTTGTTAGACACAAATGGTGTTTTGGTGGCAATGGAAGACGAGTCCGACCTTTGCGCAAAAATGTCGTGGATGATTGATAATCACAAGCATTTCAATTCCGACGAAATCCGCCAGACAGCGCAAAGGTTCACTTACGAAAATGTTGGAAAACGGCTGTACGACATTTATAGTCAGGCAAATGAATGTTAATGGCAATTGATTATAATCCCAAATCCTGCTTCTTATTTTTGAAATAATTGCTTCTTATTAGTTTATCAGAAACACTATAAATATCAGCCTTATTAGAATCAGTGCTGTCAAGCAAATCTCGTCCAACACCTTTCCAAAAATAATTCCGACACCCCAAAAAATGAAGAATTGTTGGATATATATCAGCCTGATTGATAATGGAATCACATTGATTTTGTTGAATTTGAGCGTCGTAGAAAATCAATGGCACGTATCCATTCATCTCAATATCTAAATTTTTTGAGTATTCAGTTCTATCTTCATCAGTGAAAATTGTGTGGTCACCAGTAATTACCAATGTCGTGTTATTAAAAACACTATCGTTGACAATTTTGTCGATGAGTATTCCCAAGCATTCATCGGTATAATTAACCGATTGCACATATCGTTTTAAATCTTTGGGAATGTTATTGTTAACGCATAAACTGGAGCTGTCGCAATAACTAGTAAACGGCGCGTGTGAAGCCATAGTTGTAACTAGGACTACAAATGGCTGTTTCATACTATCTAGCTCTTCAGAAACCAGTTGTGCCATTTTTCTGTCTGATATGATTTCCGCATACAGCTCATCGAAATGGTATGATTTCGTCATTCCACCCTGATTCCAAGCAGATGAAGGTGTTGGTATGAATATCTTGCTTTGCTGCGGTTGTGCGGCTTCCACTATTGAAGGATATTCATTATTCGGGAATCGCATACATACAGCGCCATCTTTAGTCGGCAACAGCCCCGTGCATATAATCAATTGAGCGTCAGACGATTTCCCTTGCTTCACTTGCGGCATACAATGAGAAAAGTACAGTACATTTTTCCCTTTTATGAGTTTGTTTAGATTAGGGGTTATTTCCAAATTGTTGATTACCGCGTTAATGCACCAATGTTCGAGACTTTCGAACAATACTATGACCAGATTTTTTTTGCTTTTTGTCTCGACAGAATGGGCATTTAAAAAAGCTGCCAATTCCGTTTCGGAAACAACTGTCGGCTCACCGTCAGAGATTTTAAATGTGACAGTATTTCTTATTTCGTTAATTAAGTGTGCGATAGGCGAAAAACTCATACAATACCATTTCCGTCCCATACTCACTTCTTCATAATACTTTGCAAAAGGGAAAACAACGCCATCCACATAGCGGAAATCACGGTAAGTTAATTTGAAACACCAAAGAGAAAGTATCAATCCAATCACAAAACCGATGATTCCCCTTCTAAAGGATAAATGTCTGAATATTATGACTATAACAGTCCAAATAACACTTGACAAAGGGTAAAGCCAGTCTGATGACTTAAAAAATGGAATGATAGAATCCCATACCCCACTCATATTTGAAATGTTTTGCAGACACCAACTATTTAGCAAATCATCGTAAGTGCGTAAGTACAAATTGTTTCCGATAAGCCAGATGTCTAAAATAAATACCGCAGCAATAGTCCACCAAATACGTTTGCTCAAACAGACAAAAGATGCAATTATGCCTGAAAAACATAGATTTACAAGTATTAGTCTGCTCAGAGTGTGAGTGTTTAGCCCTGTTGGAAATAATTGGTGGTTGAAAAAGACACACTTAAAAAATAGCAATAGCGCAAATGAAATGCCGAAAATAAAATTACGATGTGAGAAATGCTTGAAAAATAGCTCTTTAGTGCGATTCAAAATAGTACTAACATCTACCATAACGAAAAATAATATCAGTCATTAGGTGTTGCTTTCACCCCATTTTCATACTTGCCAATCAGGCCAAAATACCAAACCAACTGCGCAAAAATTGCAACAAAACCGCCTGTGCTGTAACCAATTACGGCAATCAGGAAATTGCCACGCCAAATGCCAACCGCGAGCCCAGCGATTCGCAGTACGAAGGTCAGCAACTCAAACAGAAAACCAATTTTCTGCTTCTTGAAAATGTCTGACAGATAGCAAATTGGCCCGACCAAAGTTGTCATAAAAATCCACGGAAGCATTGCCCGAATGTAAGTGCCAGTTGTCTGCCAACCATCGCCTAAAAGCCACGCAGTTAGTTGTGGCAGAACGAAATACAAAATTGCGAACGCGGGTGCGACAATCAGCGTGGTTCTCACTGTCAGTTTTCGGAAGAATCCGCGAATGCTCTCGCCGCGCTGCACACGCTGCGTAGTATCTTGAAAAAACACCTGAAATACCGACCTAATAATCAGATTGATAGGCGTAAACGCCAATGTCAGAGCCATTCCGTAAAAACCGATTTCAGTCAGGCTGAAAAATGGTGTGAGAAGCAGTATCGGCAGGTTGCTGCTGACATAATTTACAATTGACCGCGGCAGCGAGTATTTCGGAAAATTGGCATACTCGCGGGCCATCAGGCGGCACTCGGCGCGGTCGAAAGTGAGCAGCGGACGAATGGCGGTGCGGAAAGTGGCGGCAACGTTGGTGGCAAGTGCGATTACGGGCGCCAAAACCGAACCCACAATCAGACCGTTGCGCAGGAAACTTGCAAGCCCCCATTTCAACCCCGCGCCTGTGGTGCATTGTGTTATCTGATAAGCACTTACCGAAGTGAACCGCCCGTTGCGCGTGTGCCAGTAGTTGAGTAGCGTCCAGAGTGAAATGGCAAAAATGTAAATTGGTAGCATCCAATAATTTGCGGTCAGTTCGGGTGCGTTAAGCAAGGCAGAAATTTGACTTGCAAACGGAATCGACAGCACGAATATCAGGCTGACAATCAGCGTTATGACAAACCCAACGTGAAAGCACGCCACACCGCTTTTCTCGCTTTTCGGCAGCATAATCGAGTTTTGGTATTCGGCAGTGGCGAACAGAGTGGCAATGCCGCCGATAGTCAGAAAAATGTTGAGAGTGCCAAAATCGTCGGGCGTGTAAAGGCGCGTCAGAATAGGATAGACCAAAAGCCCGATAGCCTGCGCTATAATATTGGCTGTAAGTAGTTTTGAAGTATTTTTGACTATGCTTGAGTTCATCGGATTCGCCTTTTTGGTTTGCGTAAGCTAATCACATTTTTGTAGCCACAACGCAAACTTTTTTCTCTTTCTTCACCTTCGTCAAGGTCGAACAACTCGCAGTAAATCACGTAGATACCCGTTGGAACGCGGCGATTGTTGTCGTCAAGGCCGTCCCACGCCCAGAAACCGCTTGTGCCAAGCAGTTGGTTGTTGACTAATGTGCGCATTTTCAAACCTTTAGCGTTGAAAATGGTAACGTTGGCCACGTATCCCGCTTCATCAATGTTGTAGCCGATTTCGAGTTGGTCTTCGAAGCCGTCGTTGTCGGGCGAGAAGACTTCGCTGTTAAGGCTTATGAGCGATTCGCTGTCGGTGGAAATGGAACGCGCGGCCGAGTTTGGCAAGCCAGGCGTGGCCCAGCCGACCTGTTCCGAAGCCGAATGCCAGTTGCCAGGATTGTTGGCAGGTTGCTCATTGTCAATGCGTTCCAGACTGACGCCATTCAAATCTTTCAGCAGTCCGAAGTGCATTTTGCTCGAGTAGTTCACTTCGTCGAAAATGTTGCCAGCGGTGTCGGCAAGCACAATGTTGCCTTCGCCGTCGGGCATCGACGGCAAAGCCACTTGGTACAACTCGCCGTGGCGGTAGGTTGCGGCAATGTTGGCAATGTCGGTCGAAATGGCTATGTAGCTGTTTGGTAGCAAAATAGAACCAAAACCATCGATTGTTTTCGGGGTTTTCAGATTGCCGTCTGTGCGGGTAGCCAGCACCAAGCCCGCAATGTTTATGGCGTGGTCAGAGCGGTTGTAGAGTTCCACAAAATCGGCACCGTTGGGGTAAGGATTGAACAATATCTCGCTGATTATCAAATCACCAGTTTCCGCTTTCCGCGGCAAGGCAAACCGAGCGGTATTTGCGGCCATTCGGTTTCCTGCAATGTCGGTCAATGTGGAATCAACGGTCAGCGTATACGTCTCATTTTCAGACAGGAAATCATTAAGAATGGTAATGACCATAGTCAAGTCTTTGGCCGAAGTGTATGCGTAAGTGAAATGGTAGCCAACAGGCTCAATATTAAGCATTTCGTGATGACCGTCGATTGTAACTGGCTCACTGAAATAGAGTTGCAGAGTGTTTTCGTCAACAGGCACGGCACGCAAAAGTCGCGGTTTAATGTTATCGACAATCGTTTGATTTATAGAGTTTTGTGCGCAAGGTGTACCGCCTGCCGAGTTTTCGGTTTGAGCCCAGTTGGCCGCCGATTCGTCGGCATTGTCAACATCGATTCGCTCAAGCGAGTAGCCGCCCGCAGCCTTCAGGTCGTCGGCAAACCAACTCTGCTTGTAATTGGTTTGGCAAATGGGGTCGGCACCGTTCTTGCAAATGGTGATGCTGCCCGATTGCGGCAATGCGGGCATTTTGCTAACATTCAGTACGTTGCCATATTTTGCAAAATCCGATTCGTTGCCCGATTTGGTCAGGATGGCGTAACTTTTGGCGGGAATCAAGCCGTCGTCGATGTTGAAATATTTGTTGCCAATGATAATATTGTAGTCAACCAGATAAATGTCGAACGGACTGCGGTTGTAGAGTTCAATCCATTCATTTTCAGGCAGTCCCGCCGACGGTTCGGGCGTGGCCATAATCTCGCTAATCACCAAATCGTAGAGTGCGGCAGGGTGATAAATAAATTGTATCGTAGTGTCTTTCATTATGTTACCGCATTCGTCGGCAAGATTGGCAATGCGGATTTTGTGCGGTGCATCGGTGCTGTATGGCGCGTCGAAAACAAGCGTTAACTTGTTGTTCTCGAATGTTGTAGAGTCAAGTTTGCACTTGTTGTCCAACAGGTAATTGGCGGCGTTTGTCAACGATTTCGTCGTGGGCGTTTCCGAAAACTCGAGTCGTAACTGATTGTCGGTCAACGGAACAAGATTATCGATTTTGATAGGCGTTTTGTCTAAATTTCTGGCATACACAGAGTTACGCTGCCCAGGCGTGCCGCCGCGCAGGTCGGTTGAGAAGGCCCAGTTGTTCCATCCGCTGCACGTGTTTAGCGGGTCAATGCGCTCGAGCGCCCAACCGCCGTTGGATTTTTCAGCATCAGAAATCACTTTGTCAGAGTAAGTTAGGCTGTCGATAGTATGGCCTTGTGGCGAGACGAGCCGCAGGGTGCGCCCCGAGTTTGTCAGACTTGTCGAAGTCAGTCCGCTCGCAGCCTTGCCGTAAACCGAGAATGTATCGACGGCTGTTGCTGTGGTGATAATCAAATAGTTGCCCGCCGCAATAGTCGAGTCGGGCAGTTTGCGGACGGTGCCGCTTATGTCGAGAGTCCAACCGCCAAGCGAAATGCTGCGACTGCTGCTGTTGTAGAGTTCCAAGTAGTCGTAGTTTGGCAGAATGCCGTCGGTCGAGTTGTACATTATCTCGTTGAATACCAAATCGAAAGGTTCGGCGGGCGGGATAAACTCGAAGTCAATCTGCTGCGGTTCCATTGTCAGGCCGTTGCGCCCGATTATGCCCGAAACGGCCAGAGTGTGCGTGCCAGCGGCAAGACTGCTTGTTTTGATTGTAACTTTCAGTGGTTCAGCGGGATTGAACTGCGCGCTTGAAACTGCCGCGCCGTCAATCGTATAGTTTGCCGCGTTGACCGCCGACAGCGAGTCGGGCGCACCCGAAAATTGGATTTCGACGGTCTTTTCATCAACGCAAACGGCTGATTGCAAGGCGATTGGCGATTTCTGCCGCACAATGGTCGTGTTGCCAACCCAAAGTTGACCTGCGCGTGTTTTTGAATAGACAAAATGGTAGCCGTGATATTGTAAATCGCTGTAAGTGTTGTCGATAAAGTCGTCGCCAGCAATGGTGTCAGTCGAAGTTTCGGGACCGACAATGTAACTCAACGTCCAACTGCCTTTGGGTGTGCGAGTTACAACCATTTCAACCGCTTTTTCGGCCGTCCATTGGTAACGGGTTTGATAGAGAATTTTTTTCGAACCTTTGTCAATGCGGTACATCGTCAGATTTTTCTCACTTGCCGACTGACAAACACCGACCGCGTAACCACTTATCTTACTGTTAGATATGTTGGAATCGGAAGCCATCAGCCAATAGCAGAACTTGTTGCTTGCTGTCGGCTCGAAGCCTGACGATAATCGGAACGTCCAAGTGGTTGTGCCATTGGCAAATAAGCCATCGGTATGAGCCGAAAGGAAACTTTTTCCAGCAACGCCTTCAAGATTGTGCTTAATCAGCGAACCGTCTGAAATCCAGTCGGTTGCATTATCCCAGCTATCGAGCGCATCGCCACCCCGATTGTCGCAAAAAAGCGTATCTGCGGGTAACTGACTGAAAGTTATATCGTTGGCAAAAACATACCCGTTATTGGCACTACCTAAAAATATTGCCAGCCAAAATAAACAGAGAGAAAATTTTTTATTCATCTTTGTACGATTTCAAAAAATCGGTGCGTCAGAGCATAAGTCTTTGATAATCAAAGTATCTCAAAACATCGATTTTAAATTTCGAATCGAGTTAAAGATAGAAAATTATTAATAAAAAATTTAGACTATGAAGATAGCCGTTGTTGGTGCCAGCGGTGCCGTTGGCCAGGAATTTTTGAAGATTTTGAACGAGCGAAATCTTCCGATTGACGAGTTAGTGCTGTTCGGGTCGGCCCGCAGCGCAGGAACTTCTTACGAGTTCAAGGGTAAGAAAATTGTGGTTAAAGAGTTGAAACACAACGACGATTTCAAGGACATCGACATTGCCCTGACGTCGGCGGGTGCCAGCACTTCGAAGGAATACGAGAAGACCATTACAAAATATGGCTGCATTATGATTGACAACTCGAGCGCGTTCCGTATGGACACCGACGTGCCTTTGGTTGTGCCCGAAGTGAACCCCGAAGACGCACTGAACGCACCGCGCAACGTGATTGCCAACCCGAACTGCACAACAATCATTATGGTGGTGGTTCTGAAGGCTTTGGAAGAGTTGTCGCACATCAAGCGCGTGCACGTGGCAAGTTATCAGAGCGCGAGCGGCGCGGGCGCAATGGGTATGGCCGAGCTCGACCAGCAAATCAAGGATTATGCCGCAGGTAAAGAGCTGACTGTCAACAAATTCTCATCGCAGCTGCTCTACAATGTCATTCCGCACATTGACGTCTTCACCGACAACGATTACACCAAGGAAGAAATGAAAATGTATAACGAGACCAAGAAGATTATGCATTCCGACATTGCCGTGAGCGCCACCTGCGTGCGCGTGCCCGTTATGCGTGCTCACTCTGAAGCCATCTGGTGCGAGACCGAGAAGCCTGTTTCGCCTGCCGATTTCCGTGCCGCTTGCGCGAAAGCCGCTGGTGTGACGGTTGTCGACAACCCAGCCAACAAAGAGTACCCAATGCCATTGTTCGTCGCTGGTCAGGACAATGTGTCGGTAGGCCGCATCCGCGCCGACATTGCCAACCCCAACGGCATCACCTTCTGGTGCGTTGGCGACCAAATCCGCAAGGGCGCCGCTCTGAACGCTGTGCAAATTGCTGAATATCTGATTTCGAAGAAGTTCAAGGCATAAGCAATTGCCTACCCGAATAATTGAAAAATCCGCTGTGGCTTTTGGCTGCAGCGGATTTTTTTGTCCAGTGAAATTATTCTGTTGAAGATTAGCGGATTATCGCGCCTATTTCCGTGTGCAATGTGATTATTTGCTTTCGCTGAGTTTTGCCATGCGGCCAACGAATTCTGCCACCTTCTGGCGGGCGTCGTTGCGTATGGCTTTCAAGTTGTCGCCGCGTTCGTCGGTCTTGTTTTTGCGCACTGCGTTGATGTCGGCCAGAGCCTTGCCGTAATAATCCAGAATGTCGTTTATTAGGTCTTCGGTGGCCTTGATGTCGACGTTCGGAACCAGCATTGTGTATGCAATGCATTCGCTAACCATTTCTTTGACAATGAAAGTGATGTCGCCTTTAAGTTGTCTTTTGCTTGCCATAGTTTTAAGTTTTATGTTATAAGTTTTCGAAGTTTTAAGTTTAAAAGTTAAGAAGTTAATCCCGATAGCTATCGGGGGCTTCGCTGTTTTTGAAGTTTAGAAGGTTGAGTAAAGTGTAAAGTTTAATGTGTAATGATTCTTGTTCGTAACTCGTAATTCATAATTCATAATTCGTAATTCATAATTCGTAATTCATAATTCGTAATTCATAATTCGTAATTCATAATTCGTAATTCATAATTCGTAATTCATAATTCGTAATTCATAATTCGTAATTCATAATTCGTAATTCATAATTCG